>JABFXY010000092.1 GCA_013361525.1 Polyangiaceae bacterium
CGGTCAGAAGGGGAACGTAACGGGGCACGGTCGCAAGCTCGCGCTCATCGACGCCCGGCGCCAGAGATGGGACGGTCAATGGCCGCCCGCACATCTCGGCGTAATCGCAGGGGTCACCATTCTGACCCGGGCCGACGGCACCGCATGAAGTTACGCTCGAATCAGGCGGGAACGCCGCACACGACTCGCACGACCATCCGTCCTCGTCGCATTGTGGATTCGTGATATCGCATGCGTCGCGACAATACCCGTTCTCCAGCGTTTGACTTGCACAGACTTGTGCCTCGGGACAATCTGCGGATTCGGAGCAGGGCTGCATGCAGAACTCATGAATGCACTCGAGCCCCGCCGAGCAAGTGCCGTCTGCGTCGCAAGGAAACGGTGCCTCGTCGTTGCCGCACGACGCCGTGACCACCACCGCGGTCCCAACGACCACCGAGACACCCGTCAGGAAGCAGTGCCTACGCAGGAGCAAGAAGCGCATAAACAAGCTTGCAATTATCACGATTAGGAGCGAGTTGACGGAACATTTGCCCCGCAAGTGCAACATTCTCAACGCGAAGAGCTCGGGCGATACGACCCCCACATCGGAACATCGGTGCGACGTTCGGACCCAAATCGGCTCACGCTTTAGGGACATAAAACTGACAGACTCAGGCGCGCGCGACTTTCGATTCGAGCGCGCGTCCCGACACACTCGGGCGACGACTCCGTCGCGACGGCGTGCGCTCGCTACGGATATAAAACGAGCGACAACGAGAGGTGCGTCTCGTTGTCGGTTCTTGTTGTTGCGACGCAACGTGAGCGCGCCCCGTCGGACAGCGGCCGGCCCTGGGGGCGAGGCCCGGCATGAGTGCGGTGGCCCCGCAAAGCAGTGCTTCAAGGAGGGGGGTCCGGTATTACCTGGGCGAGGGCTCCGTTGGGACCCACGTCTTCGGGGCGCACGGGCATGTTTGCGGTGGTATACAGTCGTCCCTCGCCTGAATTCACCTTTGTACGCTTCGCTTGACAGAGGACGCCATGCTTCATGTAGCGCGCGCATCGTTTATCCTGCTTTTCGCGTGCTCCACGGCGCTCCTCGCCTCCAGCTGTGGCAATGAAGGCGACAGCTCCACCGGCGCGGGCGGGGATGAGACGGTTGGAGCTGGTGGGGGAGCGGGGGGCGCCGAGCCGTGCACTGCAGGCACTTTTGACGGCGACGGCGATCCTGCGACGGCATGTGCGCCGTGGACGGAGTGCGGGCTGGGCGACGAGGAGGTGACGCCGGGCACCGCCACATCCGATCGCGTCTGCGCGCCGCTCGCTTGGACCCAACAATTTGGTGAGGCGGAGAAGGGGTACTTCGCCCAGGCCGTCGCTGTCGACCAGCAGGGCTACATCTTCGTAGTCGGGTACGCTGTCGACTACTCCGATCCCACGGTCGAAGGAGACGTCGACGCGTTCGTCACCGCCCTCGCCCCGGACGGCACGATCATCTGGGACGACGTGCTCACCACCTCCGAGGCGGACGCAGCGTACGGTGTCGCCGTCGATGCGTCGGGGAACGTCTTCGTGGCAGGAAGGACGGACGGCGCCCTCTTCGAGGCGGCGGGTTACGGACAAACCGATGCATTCGTTCGTGCCTATGGGCACGACGGCTCGAGCCTCTGGGCTCAACAATTCGGCACGCCGAGCTTCGACGAGGCCGCTGCGATTGCCGTCGACGAGGACGGCAACGTCTACGCTGGCGGTACCACGTACGGTCTGCTTTCCGGCCAGAGTGGCGTCGGCGACCCCAACGCCTTCATCCGCGCCTTTACCAATGATGGATCCTTCCTCTGGGATCGCCAGTTTGCACTGACCGACGACGAGGTGGACTACGACAAGGTCAACGCGATCGTCGTCGATCAGGCTGGGCGGCTCGTGGTCGCCGGAGTCGATGAGGGGCACGCAGGCGAGTATCGCCAGGCCTTCGTCCGTGCCTACGCTTCCGACGGCGAGGTCCTCTGGGATCGTCTCTCCGGGGCGCCGGACCGACACTACGACGCCAACGCTGTGGTGGTCGACGGCGCGGGCAACGTCTTCGTCGCCGGCGAGATCTTCGTGCAACCTGGCGACCACGACGCCTTCGTCGAGGCCCTCTCACCCGACGGTCAGCTCCTGTGGGACGAGACCTTCGGTCCAACGGACGACGATCGCGCGAACACCCTCGCCATCGACGCCGTCGGCAACGTCCTCCTCGCGGGCCAAGGTTCACTTCCCGGCCAGGAGAGCTCGGGCGCCCAGGACGTCATCGTCCGGGGGTACTCGGCAGACGGCGCGGTGCTGTGGGACCACCAAGTCGGCACCGCTTATACCGATACCGGTGACGGCATTGCCGTCGACGCACAGGGCAACATCATCGTCGTAGGCATGACGGGTGATGTTCTCGGCGAGACGATGGTCGGCTACTTCGACGCCTTCGTCAGCCGGTTCCGACCGCCCGCGCCATGACCGATCCATAGCTGGCGTGCAATAAACGGACAGACTCCGGCGCGCGCGACCCTCCGGCGAGGGCACAGACGGTGCAGCGCGCGTCGGCATTGGCGACCTGACGTCCACGCGCGGGCTCATCGTTCAAGTCTTGAGAGAGACGCCACTCAGGGGGCGAGACCTCGCGGCCGAGTGGACGATGGCTGCGAACGACGCGTTCCGCGCTCACGGCGCGCCGTGGAGGTTCGTGGAGGAAGACTGGCCACCGATGTCACCGAGCGTGACTTCGGGTGACGAGCTACCGACCGAAGTCGCTGGCCGTCCGTTCGCTATGCTGGTATCCGTCGCTCTGTTGTTGGGAAGGCAGAACGGCCTCTGCCAATGAGCCTGGAACGTTCACTATCTGTGGCACGCCGTTGAGCCAATTGCACTCGTGAAGCAGATTGCGCGTCAGCTGTCGACCCTGGCTCGTCGCCGCCGGAAGGTGCAAAGGTGGCCCGGGCAGACTCCAACGGAAGGAGACCGCTGCTGGCAGGTTTGAGCCCGGCTCGGGACGCTATTCGTCGGAGCGGGTCCGTTGGGTGGTGGTCCATTCATTACACAGACAATCACCGCCAGTCGGTGTCGATGATTCGCCCTCTTCGGGCGAATTGGTTCGAAGGCTGACAAGCCTGTCGCCGCAGTCGAAACCCGAGCCTCCAACGCTTGCCTCGGCGAGGCCCAGGTTTCGGGCTTGTTTGGGTTCCCCGGAACCCGAGTACCGACAGGCGATGTCAGCGACTACTGTGCGTGCCCGATGAGCGAGCTGCACAGCACCGACCGAATCCAATCGACCAACCCTCCGTGGATTCCACCAGCCGTCCCCGGCTCCCAGTCGGTTGTCCCTGGACCGGCTTGGTCGCAAACGACAGCGGGTCCGGCGATGCAGCGCCCGGCGAAAGGCCTTGCTATCGGCTCGGTGGCCATCGTGCTCGCGATCGTGGCGTTGGCCCCGTTCGGGCTTGCGCTCTACAACCTGCAACAAGCCGGGACGATCGCAGCCGACGCAGCCTTGCCAGTCTTCGTGCGACGCGTCGCGTACCTGGCCAACATGCATCGCGTCCTCGTATTCGGGCTGGGCTCATCGGCGGTCGCGGTCGCGGCAACGATTGCAGGTGTCGTTGCGCGGCGGACGCGACCCGGGCAGTTTGGGCTCGCCATCGGGTCACTGGTTTTCGTCGGTGGTCTCTTCCTGCAAGTGATGCGTGCGCAATCTTCGTTTTCGCCAACGCCCGAGCGCGAGCAGGCAAGCGCGTCGGATCTCGAAAGGGTTCCATCGAGGGCCGACGAGCCTCCATCTTTCGCGGTGCCGCCGACGGTCACGATCGATTCGGAAGCGCTGAAGGCGCTGGGCGACACGACCGCCAAGCCGACCGCGGCGGTCTCGCCGAAGAGGCAACCTGCGAAAGGTCAATCGTCGACCGTCGGGGTGAAGGCGCCGAGCGGCGTGCGTTCCTGCACGACCAAGGGCTCTGGCAAAACAGCGAAGCGGGTGTGCGTGACCAGAGGTCCGGACGGCAGCATGGTCACCGAGGAGAGCAGCGTTCGCTAGCCAGTCCGGTCGGGGCTCGGCGAGCGGCTCTTTAAGGACTCTCGGCTTGGTAGAAGACATGCTCTGACGAGCTCAGCCGCAACAGCTGGCTTGGCCGTCACTATGTGCACGTGCGTTGAAGCGATATTGATTGCCGTTCGCGGCACTCGTAATGATATTCGCACGACAGCAAAGCGCGTTGCGCCACTTCATCAACGCGCTCGGCGTGGGCGGTTCCGGCCGTCCGATCGGATTGGTGGAGCTTACACTCCAACTGCACCCGCTCCAGCACGCGCGCGAAATGATCGACCGCTTCCGAAGCCGGCCCATGCGGTCTACACCCGCTCGGGATCGTTCCCCTTTGCATACCGTTCATGCAGCATCATCCGGTCCTCAGCAAATGGGGAGTGCGTCCACTCCCCATTGATTGTCAGAAGAAGATCTGCCCGGTGAATACCTCGGTACCGTTCTGTAGGATGGTGATGGTAGCGGGTGACGTGAAAATTGGCGTCATCTTGCCTGGGCAATCGGCATCGACCGAAACGGTGAAGTCGATTCGGCCGTTGTTCGGCGGATAGGGCCCGCTAGAGTCCGATACTTGCCCAGGCGGATCGTTTCCTCCCCGGTTCCGGCAGATCCTCGTTACGTCGAGATCCACCGTGACCGGTTGATTGCCGAGCCCGGCCACGGAGCCGCTGCACGTCAGTACGTCGCCCGACTGGACACAAGTCGGGTCCCCGACGAAGTGTGCACCCGACTTGGCAGCGAGAGCGGCCTCTTCGTCGAGCTCCTCGTCGATCGTCTCTTCACCCACACATCCCGCCGCGCTGAGCCCGCAGGTCAGCGCGCACATTAAGATGCAGAAATTGAATTTCCTCATTCGCTTCCTCCTCGCCGGCACCGCTCCGAACATCTTCGGTCGGAGGCAACCGGAACCGACGCCGTGATGGTGCAGTGGGAATGCCAGTTCTCAAAACGATGCGTTCTTGAACGTCGCCCTGTGCTTCCGCGAAAATCTGGGAGAGGCAAACAAGCGCCGCCGTCATCGCCAAATCCCATTGCCACGTTCATCTAATTGCAAAACCGCGCAAGCGGCTTCGTGCGTCGGCTCTTGTGATCACAGTCGACCAGGATGCTCCGATCGGTCGTGCGGCAAGGAATTGATTGTGCGGTTGTGCGGAGACGCCGCCGACGACGCCCGCGAGGACCCGTTCTGCCCTGGGCAGATTCGACGCGCGGGTTCACGCCGATCGGTCCAGAGAAAGCGATATGTCGGGTGCCTGCAACCGACCACCGCGACGACGTCTTGGCGGACATCGCCCTCACGGCAACAACGTCATCGTCACCGGTGGCCACGCCGGGTTCGGCCTCGAGACCACGCGCGCAGTGTTCGCTGCCACGAGCCCGCTCCTCGCGGAGATCGGTGGTGTCTATTTGAAGGACAACGAGGTCGCGCGGCTTCTCGTACTCGACGGATGACCGTGTGGTGCGACGCCACAGCGATTTGCCCTCAGGCCGAAGGTGCCCAACATCGGCACAGCTGCGTACAAGGACGACGGCTGCGCACGAGACGTTTGGGCTGCGGGTTGCGTCGAGCGTTCGAGAGCGTGCACGATCCGGACTGCCGATGACGTGACAGCTCATTCGACAGGAGGCGGCCATGCGACGAGGCTACGTTCACTACGTTTGCGGTCCGGTGATCGGCGTCGCGCTCGGGTGCGCAAGCGCTCCCACCTCGCGTCCGGAGACGCAGCCGCCGCCCTCGAAGGAGCAAGCGGCCGTCGCGTCCGCCGACGCAGCGAGCTCGAGTATGACCGCGCTGACGGATGCGGAATACGTCGCGCCGCCGTCGAGCGTGACGCCGCTCAGCGTGTCGGTCGTCCTCGAGCATTCGGCCAATGCCGTCGAGGACAATCCGCGGCAAGCGGACGTGTTGAAAGTTCGATCGCGGCGCGAGTGTGAGCCCGGCTCTCGCGCGGTGCTGCATTTGGACGCCAGCGGGAAATCGCGCAAGGCGCTTCACAGCTCGCTGAGGACCGCGCTCTTCCCCAACTGTCCGACGGAGCGTTTGTCCTCGCTCGAATCCGAGCTCGAACCGGCTGCCACGACGCCTTTGCCGGTGCAAAACGGTTTCACCGCTCTGCTCGGTCTCGACTGGTAGCGCGCACGACAGCGCGGCGTGGCGGTACGATGGCCGCTCTGCCGTGCGTAGTGTTTCGATCGAGATCCGCGGCGTCGTCCAGGGCGTCGGCTTTCGCCCTTTCGTGTATCGGCTGGCGCGCGCGCTGGGGCTGAAGGGCACCGTGCAGAATCGGGGAGGGCGCGTCCTCGTTCGTGCAGAAGGCTCTCCAGCGGCGCTCGACGCATTCGTGGCGCGCCTGCGTCGGGAGCCTCCCGAGGGGGCGATCGTCGAATCGATCGAGGCCGCCGACGCCGCGTCGTCGGGTGCGACCTCCTTCGCGATCGTCGACAGCCCGGTCGAGCGCGAGCCCGATGCATTCATTTCTCCGGATCGGAGGACGTGTGCAGCATGCTTTCGCGAATACGCCGACCGAACCGACCGCCGTTTCGGCTATCCGCTTTTATCGTGTGCGTCGTGCGGGCCGCGCATGACGATCGTGAACGAGCCTCCTTACGATCGCGCCCGCACCACGCTCGCTCGTTTTCAGCCGTGTGAGGCGTGCAGAGGCGAGTACGAAGCGCCGACCGATCGGCGTTTCCACGTCGAAGGGATCGTGTGCGCCACGTGTGGGCCATCGCTCCTCTACGTTCGCGGGCAATCGCGTTGCGAGGGTATCGAGGAGCCCGTCCGTCGAGCGGTCAACTCGTTCCGCATGGGCGAGATTGGAGCCATCAAAGGCCTCGGCGGTTATCACCTCGCTTGCGACGCATCGAATGCCGAAGCGGTCGCGCGATTGCGTCGAATGAAGGGCCGCGACGAAAAGCCATTTGCCCTTTGCGTCGCCGACCTCGCGCAAGCCGAAATGCTCTGTTTCCTGAACGACGCCGAGCGGGTCTTGCTCGAATCGCCCGAGGCGCCGATTGTGCTCCTATCGCGTCGCCCCGACGCACACATCGACGAGGCGGTTGCTCCCGGCGCGACGACACTCGGATTGATGCTCGGGTACACGCCGCTGCACGCGGCGTTGGTGCGAGAGGTCGGCGGGCCGCTGGTCCTCACGAGCGCCAACGTCACCGAAGAGCCCATGGCGACGAGCGCCGAGCAGGCCGCAATGGTCCTCGGTGACGCGGCGGATTTCTTTCTTCATCACGACCGCGGCATCTCCGTGCGCGTCGACGACGCGGTGGCCAAGGTCGAGCGCGGTGTCCCGATGATGCTCCGGCTGGGGCGCGGGTCGGTCCCGGCGTCGATTCCGACGCGCCTCGCAGCAGAGGTACCGGTCCTGGCGGTGGGCGGTGATTACAAGAGCGCATTCGCCTACGGCCTCGGCGCGCGGGCGATCGTGAGCCACCATATCGGCGAGCTCGAGCGGCCGGCGTGTCTCGACGACTTCGAGCGAGCGATTGCCCATTACGAGCGGCTCCTCCTCGTCAGGCCCGGGTGCATCGTGCACGACCTGCACCCGGACTTCGAATCGACCCGATATGCAATCCGCCGCGCTGCCGAGACGGGCGCGAGGCTGATTGCGGTGGGGCATCACCACGCGCACCTCGCGGCGACGCTCGCCGATGCCGAATACGAAGGCCGGGCGATCGGCGTCATGTTCGATGGGATCGGCCTCGGCGCCGACGGTGCGCTTTGGGGTGGGGAATTCCTCGTGGGCGACGCCGCGTCGGTGCGGCGCTTCGCCCACTTCCGTTATGTCACCATGCCCGGTGGGGACCGCGCGAGCCGCGAGGGATATCGAATGGCGATTGCCCATTTGCAGGATGCCGCGCTTTGGGACGACGCGCGCGCCCGCGCATTGTTGGAGCGATTCGCGCGCCCGGCGACGCTGGAGACCATTGCGCGTGCGACCTCCCGTGGTATCAACGCGCCGAACACGTCGTCGGTCGGCAGGTTGTTCGATGCGATTGCGTGTTTCGCCGGTGTCGCGGGACGGAGCAGCTATGAAGGGCGCGCTGCGATCGAGCTCGAATGGGCTGCATCACACACGCACGAGGGCGCTGCTTATCCATTCGAGATCGACGATCGAACCGATCCTGCGACGGTCGACACGAGACCGCTCGTCGCGGCCGTCGTTCGAGATGCCCTTGCGGGTGTGGATGCTTCGGTGATCGCGCGACGTTTCCACGACACGATCGTCGCAATCATCGTCGACGTCGCCGAGCGCGCGAGAAGCGCGACAGGCCTCGACGTCGTCGCGCTCGGCGGCGGCGTCTTCGTGAACTCTTTGCTGCTGGCAGGATGTTGCGACCGCCTCGGAGCACGTGGGTTTCGTGTGTTTTGGCCGCGCCGCGTGCCGCCGGGCGACGGCGGTCTCTGCCTCGGCCAGCTCGCTGTGGCGCTCGCGTCGGACGCTTGACGGGTGTGGCGAGCGCGTCGATTCTGATCCCGCAGCATGTGTCTCGGTGTCCCAGGCCGCGTGGTCGAATTGCGCGAGGTGGACGGGCTCAAAATGGGGCGCGTCGATTTCGGCGGCGTATGCAGGCTCGTCTGCTTGGAGCATGTGGATGCCGCCGTGGGTGACCACGTCCTCGTCCACGTCGGATTTGCGCTGACGAAGCTAGCCCCGGAGGAGGCGTCGGAGCTGTCGGAGCTGCTCGAGCAGGTCGCGGCGGAGCTCGACCCGGATGGGCCGCCGGACCCAGGTGATGCTCTCTCCTGATCGCGGGGGACCGGCTACGCTCAGGGCGTGGACCTGATCGTCGGGCACGACCTCACCACCCACGGCGACGATGCCGTGCGCACCGCGTTTATGCTCTCGGACCGCGAAGGAGGGCTGTCGACGTTGCTCGTGTATGTCGTCACGCAGCAGGAGCTCGACAAGACCGGCGCGCTGAGCTTCTCCGACAAACAGCAGGTTGCCGTCGAGAAGGCCTATCCGGAGCTATGGCGCCGTCTCGATATGGTGCTGGAGTCCCGACACGAGGACGCGGACAAGGTCGAGGTCGACGTCGTCGTCCGCTCCGCCCCGGTTCACCTCGTGCGGAGCCAAGCCAAGATCGCCGAGGTGCTGCTGGAGATCGCGCGCGATTTCTCGGCGTCTCGCATCGTCCTCGGTCGAAAAGGCAGACCCGACTGCGTCGCCGAGCACGTCCTCGAGCACGGTTCGCTCGCGCCGCTTCCCGATGGGGCTCCGCACAAGTCGCTGGTCGTGAAGCTTTCTACCCCTTGAGCATGGCTTCGGCGGCGCCGCCTTCGTCCGGCGCTTCTTCTTGGGAAGCTTCGCGGTGAGGAAGGGTGATGCGAAACGTCGTTCCTTTGCCGAGCGCGCTGTCGAAGGAGACGCGGCCTTCGTGGCGGGCGACGATGTTCACGACGATCGGAAGTCCGAGGCCCGTTCCGCGTTTCTTGGTCGTGAAGAGCGGTTTCCAGATGCTCTCTTTGAGCTCGGCGGAAATGCCTTTTCCGTTGTCGATGACCTCGATGACCGTCTCGTCCGATTGACGAATGGCACGCACGCGTACGACGCCGTCTTTCGCGATGACCTCGACCGCGTTTTGCACGAGGTTGATGAGCACTTGGCGCATCTGATCGAAGTCGATGTTTACTACGGGCAAATCGGGTGGCACGTCGTTGACGAGGCGCATCGACTCGGCCGGCTTGGACACGACGGCGAACACTTCGTCGAACAAGGCGGCGAGGTTCACCGGTTGGCGGTGCGGCGGCCGATCACGCGCGAACTCGAGCAGCTCCGACAAGATCGTCGAGCACCGGCCGAGCTCGCGGTCGATGATCGCGCTCATCTCTTTCACGCGCTTTTCGTCTTTCAGCCCGTCCGTGCCGCCGAGCCTTCGCTCGACGAACGTCCATGCATTGCGGATCGCCGCGAGCGGATTTCGTAGATCGTGGCCGATGCTCGCGGCCATTTGCCCGACCGCGTGGAGGCGCTCGTTCACCACGCGGAACTCCTGCGCCTCCTTCAGCTTCTCTTCCGCGAGTTTTTGGTCGGTTACGTCGAAGGCGATGCCTTGCAGGAACAGCGGCCTTCCCGCATCGTCGCGGACGAGGCGCGCTTCACCGTGGAGCCACACGGTGTGCCCGTCTTTGGCGAATACGCGGCACGTCGCGCGAAAGGGTCCCCCGGTTTGGATGCCCCGCGCGAACTCTTGGTGCCAGATGTCGCGATCTTCAGGGTGGCATTGGGCGAACCAAAGAATGGGATCCGCCATCCACTCGTCCTGACGAAAGCCGAGGATCTGCTCGATCTGCGGGCCGACGTAGATCTCTGGTGCGCCCTCTTCGAGGCTCACCGTAAAGGTGATCGCGGGGATCTGTTCGACCAATGCCTGATAGCGCGCTTCTGCTTTGGCGCGGTCGGTCCGCAAGGTCGTGCCCGATGGGACGACGATTTGGCGGCGCTCGGGATCGTTCGTGTAGAGGACGTCGGACAAGCTGGCGAGCGTCTGCATCAGCTCTTCCAGCTCTTCGCGCGAAAGGTTCGATTGTGTCATCGGACACCTCCGAGGACCGGTTCACTCCGCTTTCGTAGCCAATCGTAGAGCTCGGTCATGCCCGCACCGGTGCGCGCCGAGACTCGCAAAACCTCGGCGCGTGGATTGACCTCTCGGGCGAAGCCGAGCGCGCTCTCGACGTCGAACGACAGGTGCGGGAGCAGGTCGACCTTCGTCAGCAAAACGAGCGAGGCCCGCGCGAACATGTGCGGATATTTGATGGGTTTGTCCTCACCTTCGGTGACCGCAAAAAGGACGATTCGCTCGTGCTCGCCGAGATCGAACATCGCCGGGCAAACCAGGTTGCCGACATTTTCGATGAAGAGGACCGACCCGCGTGCGGGCGCGAGATCCTCCAATGCGTGGCCGACTGTGTGCGCGTCGAGATGGCAAACGGCGCCGGTGTTGATTTGAACGACCGGCGCGCCGGCCGCGCGGATGCGAGCGGCATCCCGGTCCGTCGCGAGATCACCTTCGATGACCGATACGGCCATATCGCGCGCCAGGTCCCCGATTGCGCGCTCGAGGAGCGTCGTCTTCCCCGAGCCGGGCGAGCTCAGCAGGTTCACCGCGAAGATCCCACGGCCGGCGAAGAATCCGCGGTTGAACGACGCATACCCATCGTTCTTCGCGAGCACGGCCCTTTCGATCTTCAGCCGTTTGTCGTCGTGCGGCGAATGGTCGTGACCATGGTCGTTACCATGAGAATGGGTGTGCGCCCCCTCGTGGTCGTGCGTGTGCCCATCGTCGTGGTCGTGCATCGCGTTTTCCTCGCAGCCGCAGGTTCCGCACATCTCAGACGACCTCCATGTCGGCGACGATCAATTCGTGGCCCGAGAGCAACGTGAGATCCGAGTGTCCACAGGTGCACTGCCCATAAGGGACTTTCAAGAACACATCCGCTCCACACGAGCCGCAACGGGCGCGACCAGGCACCCAATCGAGGACCAGCTCCGCACCCTCGAGCACCGTTCCTTTTGCGCAGAGATCGAAGCAAAAGCGGAGCGAGTCGGGGACGACCGCGGCGAGCTTTCCGACCTCGACACGCAGCTTCTTTACGCTGCGACCTTGCGCGCGTTCGACGGCGATCTCCACGATCTCCATGGTCAGCCCCAGCTCGTGCACGGCTTCTCCCCCGCGAGCTCCGCGACGAGGTCTTCGACGATTCGCACCGCGCCTTCGACCGACGCGGCGACCGGATCGCTCAAGCCGAGGCGTCCTTCTTCCTCGTCGCCGAAGCTCTCCGGCTCGCACGCGACGATGCGCAATGCGCGCGGGTTGTCACCTTGTCGGCCTCGTTCGACTGCCCATTGCACGACGTCGGTCGCCACCATTCCGTGGTGCGCAACGACATCGCTCACACGCTCTTCTGTCGCAGGGTCCAGCACGTAGAGCGTGCCGGGCGAGCCACCGCGGCGGGTGACGTCGATGACGACGGCGTGTGCGTGACGCTCGAGCGCGTATTTCAGATCGAGCGCGCGAATGCCGAAGTCACGGACCTCCGCTCGCGCTCCGAGCCTCGATGCGAGGCGGCGCGCAACCTCACAGCCGAAGCCGTCGTCGCCCAGGAAGAGGTTGCCGACACCGGCGACGAGGACGGCGCTCATGGCTCGAGCTCTCGGACGTCGATGAACAATCGATGGCCTATGCCGAGCCCAGCGAGGCCGAAATCGCGGCCCGGATCGTCGTCCAACACCACCACCGCGTGCTCGCGTCCGCCGACCTCGACCGCGATGTCGACGATCGTCGCGCGTGCTCCTGCGAGCGCGGTGTCCAATGGATCGCGCCCGGACGGACGAATGCGGACGCTGTCGCCGACCTTCACGAAGCGATCCCCTGCGCGGACCTGCATCGGACGGGTCGACGGCTGTGTGTGCATTGCGCGAATGGATCCATGCAATGGCTCGAGGTGTGCCCGCCGCGCTTCGATCCGAGCGAGCAGCGCGGCTGCGCGCGGATCGGTCGAGGCCATCGCGCGGCGCTCGGCGTCGGTCAGGCTGAGGATGCTCAGCGAGAGAAGCTCGTCGTTTTCGGTGCCGTCGAAGAGGTCGTCGGGGCTCTCCGGCGCGATCTCCGGGTAGTCGTAGAGGATGATCGGGCTGTGGAGCGTCAGCGAGCGATCGCCGTGGGCGCCGACGAGCACCGGCCACGCGCCGTCGCTCTCGCAGCGATCGGCGACCGCTCGTAATCGCTCGGGCGGATCGATGACCGACTCGAACGCGCCGCCCTCGACCCGCGCCGCCACGTGCGCGGAGTGGAGGACTCGAAGTGTCGCATCGCCCGCTCCATGGCAGGCGTTTCGTAGCTCGATCGTCAGGATACGGACGCCCTCGGGCCAATCGTCGTCTCGGCGTGCCGAGACGGCGAGCCGCGCCTCGAGTGCTTCCGCGGTGCGCCGAACGGAGCCGAGCGGTGCACCGTCGGAACCTGCGATGACCTCCGTCTCGTCGATCGGCTCGGCTCCGAGCTCCAAGATGAGCGGGCGCTCGTGCGGGCCGATTCGGTTCCATTCCAGCGGCCCGTGCTCGACGACGACCTCGCGCGCCTCTTGCCAGGAGAACCAACGCGCGTCGCCGCGCTCGATTGCCTCGATCGGCGCGCCGCTCACATCGAATACCTGCCTCTTCACGGGTTGGAGGAACGCAGCGCGCAATTGCAATGATGTGCGTGCGCCCACCTCCACGATCGTCTCGCTGGCTTGTGCCGTGCGGCCGACATTCCCCGCCGGAACCAGCTCGCCGAAAGACGCGCGCAAACGATTCTTCAGGCTCGTCGCGGAGTACGGAAAGAGGAGGTACCCCTCGTAGAGCAGCGTCCGCGCGATTCGATCGATACCGTCGAAGGTCACAAGGATGCACCTTTGCGACGGAGCGTGACCAGCGGCGGATCGGCCGCGACGGCGACATTCACCGCGACGAGATCCGGGACGGCTTCGAGGATCGACGCTTCGACCGCGCGCGCGGTGGATGCGGGATTGCCGCCGCGCGCGCCGATGACAACGCGCAGCCTCCCGGCGTCGAGCCGGTCGAAGCTCAAGTCGGGATATGCGCCGCGCAGCCGCTCGACCGCCTCCACCGCGCGCGTCTCGAGGTCGGCGGGGTGAAGGTCGTGCAGGACGAGCAGGCTGGACACCGCCGGATCGTCGGCGAGCTCCTTCATCACGTCGGCCATCCCCGTCGAGCGCTTGCGAACCACCTCGAGCATGCGCACCAGCCCACGCCGGTGGAGCGCCAGGACACCCGAGACGAGCGCGCGCGAGCGGGCCTTCAGCGCCTCGTCGGGCAGCTCTTCGATGCTCGCGACGAGCGCCTCGATCTCGCCGATCGGGTCGTCCGCCGGCGGATCGGTCACGTCTCCTCCGGGTGTTGGCGCGGCCCGAACGTCGGAACGTGACGGACCGAGACCTGTCGCCCGTCGCCTAGATACATATGCACGCCGCAGGGCAAACACGGATCGAAGCTGCGAACCGTGCGCATGATGTCGATGCCTTTGAACTTCTCCGGCGGGTTTTCCTCGAAGATGGGCGTGTTTTGGACCGCGTCTTCGTAGGGGCCCGGGGTGCCGAACCTGTCGCGCGGGCTCGCATTCCACGGGGTCGGCGGATAGGGATGGTAATTGGCGATCTTGCCCTTCTGAATCACCAAATGGTGACTGAGGACGCCGCGAACGGCCTCGTGGAACCCGCAACCGATTCCTTCCTCGGGGACGGTGAACGGGGTCCAGGTATCGGTTCTACCCGCGTGGAGCTCGGCCAAACCCTTCTCGACGAAATGATAGGCCGCTGCCGCGCTGTAGGCCTGAAAGTAGCTGCGAGCGCGGTTTCGCTCGATGGTGTTCGAGTATTGGGGGATCTTCCACTCGAGCTCGGTCTCGGGGAGATTGGCCGTCTTGGGGAGCGTGATCTTCACGCTCGTACCGGTCGCGCGCACGTAGCCGAAGTCGACCTTGTTCGCGAGCGCCGTCGTCCAGAGGCGAGCCAGCGCGCCTCCGCCGGTATCCAGCGCGAGGTGCTCGCCGGTCGCCTGGTGGTACCAGCGCGGCGACATCACCCACGTATAACGGGTTTGGAAGTCGCGCTTTTCCGGCTTGGGCAGGGTGGTTTGGTTCCACGGGTGCCGCTCGTCGATCCGATTGCCCAGCGGGTCTTTGTCGACGAATCGCTCTTTGCCTTCCCAATCTCGATAGAACGAGCTGCCGAGCAGGATGCGCAGGCCGAGGTTGATGTCGACGAGGTCGGTCGTCACCAGCGCGCCGTCCACGACGATGCCGGGCGTGACGTACATCTCTTTGCCCCACGCGCCCATCGTCTCGTACCGGAAGTCGCAATGCTCCGGGTCTTGGAACGCGCCCCAACACCCGAGCAGAATGCGCCGCTTGCCCACCTGGTCGTAGCCGGGTAACGCCGCGTAGAAGAAGTCGAAGAGGTCGTCGTGAAGCGGGACGATGCGTTTGCAATATTCCGCATAGCGGCTCAACCGTACGAGGTAATCGGTGAACAGCTGAGGGGAGGGGACGGTGCCGACGCCTCCGGGATAAAGCGTCGACGGATGCGTGTGCCGCCCCTCCATCAACGAGAACATCTCGCGCGTGTAGCGCGCGACGTTCAACGCCTCTTTGTACAGCGCGCCTTCGAATGGGTTGAAGGCCCGCATGATGTCCGCGATGGTCCGGTATCCGTGCAAGGCGGCGTTCGGCGCCTCGGTCGTCAGGGCTTTGTCCCAGACGCCGGGGTTCGTCTCGCGAACCATCTTTTCGCAGTAGTCGACGCCGACCAGGTTCTCTTGAAAAATGTTGTGGTCGAACATGTACTCGGCGGCTTCACCGAGGTTCACGATCCATTCGGCGAGGTGGGGCGGCCGAACGCCGTACGCCATGTTCTGCGCGTAGATCGACGCGGTTGCGTGGTTGTCGCCGCAGATGCCGCAAATGCGGCTCGTCAGGAAGTGCGCGTCGCGCGGATCTCGCCCTTTCAAGAAGATCGAGAAGCCGCGGAAGATGTTCGACGTCGCGTAACACTCGCGGACGACGCGGTTGCCGAAATCGATCTTGGTATGAATGCCGAGGCTCCCGACGATGCGCGTTATCGGGTCCCACGACATCTCGACGAGATCGTTTTTCGGTGCCTCCGGTGTGGCGCTCGTCATGTCAGCCTTCCTCCCGATAACCGGTCGTGAGCTCCGGCCGCGGATGGCGCCATGAGGGCTCTTGGTTCAGTTGCTGTTGCGTGAACTGCCGGAGGGCTCGGACGGTACGGCCGTACATGACGACCGCCGTGGACGACATCTTCGCGCCGGGTGGCTCTTCCATGAAGGGCATGAACTTGTCCGGGAATCCCGGCATCGTGCAGCCGATGCAAATGCCACCGACGTTCGGGCAGCCGCCGACGCCGTTCATCCATCCGCGCTTGGCCACGTTGCAATTGACGACCGGGCCATAACAGCCGAGTTTGACGATGCACTGCTTTTGACCGTACTTCGTCGCAAAATCGGCGGACTCGTAATAGCCGCCGCGATCACAGCCTTCGTGGACGGTCTGCTCGAACAGCCATTTCGGGCGAAGCGAGCCGTCGAGGGGGATCATCGGCGCCTTACCGGCCAATTGAAACAGGAGATACGTCACCGTCTCCATGAAGTTGTCGGGTTGGACGGGGCAGCCGGGGACGCAAACGATCGGGACGCCGGCGCTCGATTTCCAATTCCAGCCTAGATAGTCGGGTAGGCCCATTGCGCCGGTGGGGTTGCCCGCCATGGCAGGGATTCCTCCATAGGTGGCGCAGGTTCCGACGGCGATGACGGCAGCGGCTTTGGGGGCGAGTCTGTCGACCCACTCCGTCGTTTTGATGGGTTGTCCGGTCGCAGGGTCGATCCCCACGCCGGCCCAGAAGCCTTCGTCTCCGTGGATATTCTCGTTCGGAATCGATCCTTCGACGACGAGGACGAAGGTGCCGAGGCGACCGTCGGCCGCGTCGCGCATGATCTTGATGAAGTCTTCGCCGACGTCGTACGCGAGCACCGGATTGTGGAGGTGTACGCGGGGCAGCCCGACGATGGCGCCGCTCAATACGTCCTCGATGCTCGGCTGGGTCGCGCCCGTGACGGCCACGCTGTCGCCGTCGCAGGAGAGGCCCGCGGTGATCCATACGATGTGAACGTCGGAAACTGCGGGGTCGGCTCGAAGACTGTGGCTCATGGTGGACTCCGTCGTCGCGCATCAACAGATGCGCGGCAGCTGCTCTCCCGATAACCGCATCACGAAACGCTCTCCTCCGACGGCGGCACGCATGGAGACGCGCCCCGCGTGGGTGTCGACGATGGTGCCGACGATCGCCGCGTCGCGACCCAGCTCGTGGGCCCGCATCGCGCGCAAGGTCGCATCGGCGTCCTCGGGCGGGACGATGGCCACGAGGCGCCCTTCACAGGCGACGTAGAGCGGATCGAGGCCGAGGACCTCACACGCGGCGCGGACCTCTCGTTTGAGCGGGATGGGCGCCTCGTCGAGCTTCGCGCCGACGCGTGAAGCTTCGGCGATCTCGGTGAGGGCGCTCGCGAGACCGCCGCGCGTCGGATCGCGCATGCAACGGATGTTGGGGCTCGCCTCGAGCATCGCTTCGACGAGCGAGCCGAGGGGCGCGACGTCGCTTTGCAGCGTCGTCTCGAGCTCGAGACCCTCCCGTGCACACATGATGGCGATGCCGTGATCGCCGAGTGTGCCGGAGACGAGCACGCGATCGCCGGGGCGCGCGCGGCTCGCGGAGAGATCCCGACCCGGAGGGACGAACCCGACGCCGGTCGTCGAAACGAAGATGCCGTCGCCTTTACCGCGCTCGACGACCTTGGTGTCGCCGGCGACCACGGCGACGCCTGCGTGCCGGCTGGTCGACGCCATCGATGCGGTGATGCGCCGCACGAGATCGATCGGCGTGCCCTCTTCGAGGATGAACGACGCCGTGAGGTATCGTGGACGCGCGCCGCCGACGACGAGGTCGTTCACCGTGCCGGCGACGGCGAGGACGCCGATGTCGCCGCCTGGAAACTCGGCCGGGGAGACGACAAATGCGTCGGTCGTGACGGCGAGGCGGTGGCCGGCGGGCGGTGGCGCGAGGGTCGCCTGATCTTCGAGCGCGGCGAGCGTGGGATCGTCGAACGCGGCGAGGAAGATTTCTTTCACGAGCGCCGCCGAGAGCGTGCCGCCGCTCCCGTGCCCGAGGACGATGCGATCGTACCGCCCGAGGGGAGTCGGGCACGCGCCGAAAGCGTCGTTCGTCACAACACATCCTCCGCGCCGAGCGACACTTGGACGAGATCCCAGAGCAGGTGGAGCGCGACGCCGTGCGCCTCTTGGATGCGGTGGATCGAATAGCTCGGCACGACGAAGAGGTGGTCGGCGACGCTGGTCATGCGGCCCCCGTCGCGACCGGCAAAGCCGATGGTGAGCACGCCGATGGACCGCGCGAGCTCGAAGGCGCGCACCACGCTCGGCGAGTCACCGCTGGTCGAGATGCCGAGCACGATGTCACCGTCACGCGCGAGCGCGCGCAGCTGGTCGGCGAACACGAAAGCGAAGTCGTGATCGTTCGCGACCGCCGACAAGAGCGCGGCGTCGGTCGTCAGCGCGACGGCGGGAAGCGCACGCCGCTTCTCCAGAATGGGGTGCATGAACTCGACGGCGAGGTGTTGGGCGTCGCAGGCGCTGCCGCCGTTTCCGATCGCGAAGAGGCGCGCGCCCTTTTCGAAGCGCGCGGCGACGTCCGCTGCACAGCGCGCGAATGCGTCGGCGTGGTCGTCCACGAACGCGCGGACGACGCGTGTGCTCTCGTCGGCTTTGCGACGCGCGGATTCCGCGAGGGCGCGCGCGTCGCTCACGCGGCACCTCCGAGCTCGCGCCTGCCGAAGCGGAAATAGGCGGCACATGCGCCCTCGGAGGAGACCATCGTGGCACCGAGCGGCATGTCCGGCGTGCATTGCTTTCCGAAGGCGGGGCAGTCGGTCGGCTTCTTGATGCCGCGAAGGACGTGCCCGCTCATGCAAAGGGGGCTCTCCGCGGCGCGGGAAGCGCCGACCTCGAAGCGCCGCTCCGCATCGAACCTGTGGTACTCGGGGCGCAAGCGCAGCCCGCTCTTCGGCAAGAGGCCCACGCCGCGCCACTTGCGATCGCAGACCTCGAACACGTCCTCGAGCGTCTTCTTGGCGAGCGCGTTGCCCTCGCGGCGAACGGCGTTGTCGTAGGTGATTTCGACCTTCGCTTGTTTCTGCTCCAGCTGCCGAACCGCGGCGAGCACACCTTCGAGTAGGTCGACGGGCTCGAAGCCGGCGATCGCGATCGGTACGCGAAAGATGCGGCTGATGGCCTCGTACTGCGAGGTTCCCATGACCGTGCACACGTGGCCGGGACCGAGGAACGCATTCACTCGGCAGCCCGGCGTCTGCATGATCGAGGCGAGCGACGGCGGGACGAGGACGTGCGACGAGAGCACGCTGAAGTTGTCGCGACGTTCGCGCGCGGCTGCTTGCACCGCCATTGCATTCGCCGGCGCCGTCGTCTCGAAGCCGACGGCGAAGAACACGACTTGGCGGGTCGGGTTCTTTCGCGCGAGCGCGAGCGCATCGAGGGGCGAGTAGACGATTCGTACGTCGGCGCCGCGCGCGCGGCACGAGAGCAAGTCCCCGTCCGAGCCGGGCACGCGCAACATGTCGCCGTACGAGCAGAGGATCACCGACGGATCGAGCGCGATGGCGTGCGCGCGATCGATCATCTCGATCGGCGTGACGCAGACCGGGCAGCCCGGGCCGTGCAGGAGCTCCACGCGCTCGGAGAGCTGTTCGCTGAGCCCGAAGCGGACGATCGCGTGGGTTTGGCCGCCGCAGACTTCCATGATCGTCCAGGGCTGGGTTGCCTCGCGATCGATGGTCTCCAGGAGCGCGCGGACGCGGCTCGGATCGCGTGCACGTTCCATCGCACTCATCGCGCCACCCCATCCAACGAGCGCATCGTCGAACGAGCATATAGCGAGCGACTCGTTCCGCGATCGTCGAGATCGTTGGACCTCGAACGGTCCGTCGGAGCGGCGGGCGCGAAACCAAACGCCAGCCACGGCGCGTCGAATTGGTTGGTTGTTCGAGGCGCAACGCCATCATTTCGATCACTGGGCCCGCCGCGTGATGCCACGCGGTTTTTCATAGGGGCGCAAAACTGGGTGAATGCCGCCTCGATGGAGCGCGCTGAGGAAAAACGCATCGGGCGTCCGGCTTGTTCATGGTCGATCGGGACGCTTAGCTGTTTGAATCAACCCTCATCGAACCGACCTCCCAGTTGCTCTGTCCAAGGCCGTCCGTGCTGCGACGGTTCCCCCTTGCCTCATCGCGCTCGCGAAGCGGCTCGACCACGTGCGCATCGACATCACGCTCGGCGACGGCGTGACGAGCGCACCCGCGGTTGCGCAGCTCGTCAAGCTCGGTGAGCTGGCGCACGGCCACGTCGCCGTCCACATCCAAGGCGCCGGCGCCGTTGCTGGAGTCGTCGTTGCGCACGACGATCGCAGCACGCGAATCGAGCCGCCCGACCTCGCGCTCGGCGTCGAAGCCGCGCTGACGAGGTCGCTCGAAGACGTCTTGCCGAAGGACGCGCTGCTGCGCGGCGCGCTGCGTGTCGCTTCCGATCTCGCGCGCGCGGACGCGCTTCGGGCAGCGACGGACGCGATGTTGTCGGCTCCGACCGTCGAGAGCGCGCTCGCGTCGTTCCTCGCGGGCGTGACGTCACCTTCCGCGCTCGGCTTCGGTCGCGCCGCGCTCTTCGCGTTCGATCGCGCGAAGGGCTCGTTCGTGGGCATGTTGGCGCTGGGGCCTGCGACCGAGGGCGAAGCGAAGCGCGTCTACGCGAAGCTCGAGGCCGAAGGACCGACGAGCGCGCCGATGTTCACGAACGTCGCGCCTGCGCCTGCGCTCACCGAGCGAATCCGCGGCATCGAGCTCACGCGGGGGGATCGCGCCGACGAGGTCTCCGAGGTCCTCTCCGGCGCACGAGCCTTACAACGGCGCGCCGACCCGCTTCGTTCTGCCGCGCTGAAGCAGCTGGATCCTGCCTCCGAGTTCGTTCTCGCGAAGGTGGCCGTCAAGCAGCAGGTGCTCGGCATTCTCTTCGCCGATTGTCGGTTCCAGAACGCGTCCATCGGCGCCGAGCGCGTCACCGCGCTCGAGCGTTTCATCGCGGAGGCGGCGGTCGTCTGGCATGCGCTGCGGCTGCAGCGCGAAGTCGAGGATCTCGCGCGCTACGACGCGTTGACGGGGCTCGCGAATCGCCGTGAGTTCGAGGCGCGCCTCGCGCACGAACGATCGCGATCGCGCCGAACGAAGGATCCACTGACGGTGTTATGCCTCGACGTGGACGAGCTTCGCGGCATGAATTCGGAACGCCGCCGTGAGATCGGCGACACGCTGCTTCGTCGCGTCGGAGCGCTTTTACGCGAAGAGCTCCGCGCACACGATCTCGCGGCGCGCTTCGACGGCGGTGAGCTCGGCGTGGTGTTGCCGGGTGCCGGTGGGCTCGAGGCTGCCAGCGTCGCGCGGCGGCTGGGTCTCGCAGCACACCGACGAGGTTGGCCTCTTTCCATCGGCGCCGCCTGTTTCCCCGACGACACCGATCACCCGGACGACCTCGTGACGCTCGCCACGAAGAACCTCGGCATCGCGAAGGCGGAGGGCGGCGGCTGCGCCTGCCTCAGCGAAGGCGGGCAGCCGCTCGTGTTCGCGCAGGAGGACGACGGCTGACGATCGAGGTAAGTCAGTCGGCGCGATGGTCCTTGCCAATCCGCGCCGGCTTACTGATCGCGCCGAGATCGCCGCGCGACTTTCGCGGGATCCGGGTGTCCACCTGTACGAGATCGGCGACCTCGACGACTTCTTCTTCTCGAGCTGCACGTACTTCGCGCATCCGAGCGCGCCCGCGCCGGCGCTGCTCTACGAAGGTGCGGACACGCCGACGTTGCTCGCGCTCGCGCGTGAGCCGTCCGACGATCTCGCGGAGCTCGTCGCCGCGATCGCCGGCGAGCTTCCGCGTCGCGTCTATGCGCACCTCGCGGTCGGTCTCGCCGAATCGCTCGCGCCTTGGTTCGACGTCGAACCGAATGGGCTCCACGCGAAGCTCGAGCTCCGAAATCGCGACGCGGTCGCGACGGTCGACATCACCGGCTGCGAGCGCATCGGTCCCGGCGATTTGCCGTCGATCGGCGCGTTCTATGAAGCCGCGTATCCCGGATCGTGGTTCGTGCCGCGGATGCTCTCGACCGGCGCCTATTTCGGTGTTCGAGACGGTGATGTGTGGGTCGCCGTGGCCGGGGTTCACGTCGTGTCGCGCGAATACCGAGTCGCCGCGCTCGGCAACGTCGCGACCCTTCCCGAGGTGCGCGGGCGTGGCCTCGCGAGGAAGACCTGCGCCGCCGTGATTCGCGCGCTCGACGGCGTCGAGGTCATCGGGCTCAACGTGCTCGCCGACAACGAGCCGGCGCTCGCGTGTTACCGAGCGCTCGGCTTCGAGAACGTGTGCGCATACGAGGAGGTCTTCCTCACGCGGCGAGGTTGAGCCGCGCGGCTACTGGACCGCGGGCTCGATGCCCATCTCGCGCAGGAGATTGTCGGCGTTCGACACGGCGTCCATGACCCAGAGCGCGTAGCGAAGGTCCACGTGGATCGATCGCGTCACCTCCGGCATGAAGATCCAGTTCGACGCCATCGACTCGTAGTTTCCGTCGAACGCGAGGCCGACGAGCTCGCCGCGGGCGTTGAGCGTCGCCGAGCCCGAGTTGCCGCCCGAGATGTCGAGATCCGCGAGGAAGTTCACCGGCACCTCGCCGAGCTTCGGGTCGACGTAGGGACCGAACTTCTTCGCGCTGACGGCATCGAGCAGGGCCTGAGGCGCCTCGAACGGGTCTTTGCCGGTGTTCTTCTTCACGACCTCGCTGAGCACGGTGAACGGCGTGAAGACCGGTGCACCAGGCTT
This sequence comes from Polyangiaceae bacterium, assembly GCA_013361525.1. Classification (GTDB taxonomy): domain Bacteria; phylum Myxococcota_A; class Polyangia; order Polyangiales; family Polyangiaceae; genus Xiheicaenibacterium. The sequence continues at coordinate 22,592 of JABFXY010000092.1, forward strand.
CGGCGCGTAGCCGCGCACGGTGCCGTAGGTGATGCGGAGCGTCCCGTTCGCGTCGGGGGCGAGCTTGCCCGCGAGCCGCTCCTGCATTGCGCCGACGAACAGCGGGCGAACGAGCAGCAGCGCGCCGGTGAGCTTCTTGTCGCGCTCTTCCATGTCCTTCGACTTCGGACGGAGCGCGAGCGCGAGCTTGATCATCGGGTCGGTGCTCTTCTCGAGCTCCGCGACGGTCGCCTTGGTGAGGAGCTTCAGCCGCGCCGCTTCGTCACCGACCTTGGTCTTGTCGTAGATGCCTTTGATGGCCGCCGATAGCTCGGTGGGCTTGCGCTTGCCGAGGATCGCGTCGCCCAGGCCGGCACGTTTTTCCACCGGGTGCTTGAGCTCGCGCTCGGTCGCGAGGCGCAGCATCGCGGCGTCGATCGCCGGGCTGTACTGCAGCGTCATCTGCTTGAAGCTCTGCTCGAGGCGCTTTTGGTTGCGCTCCTGGTAGTCGGGGTCGCGGAGCGCGTCGTCTTTGGCGCGCTCTTCGGCGTTGCGCACGATCGTGTAGGCCGCCCAATACGCGCGCGATAGGCGCCCGATTTCGCGCATCGTCCGATCCGCGTCGATCGCCTTTCGCGACTCCATGACGAGGCGACCGGCTTCGTCGACCGAGTCCTTGAACTTCGCCTTACGAGCGGGTACGGCCTCGATCCACTTCTTGAGCTCGGCCTCCTCCGCGGCCTTCTTCTCCGCGAGGCCGCCCTTCGAGAGACCCTCGATTTGCCCCTTCACGTTGGTGAGCGTGTTGGCGAGGCCCCGCACGAACGGCTCGGCCTTGATCGCGACCTTCGGGTCGGCCTTCTTCACCGCTTCGAGCTCGGCGAGGTACGCCTCGCAGTAGTCGACCGTGTACGGAAGATCGCTGTTCACCGCCTCGCGCGTCTCGACCGCGGTCGTGAGGCGGCTCGTGCGCGCCGGGTAGCCGGCGACCATGACGGCGTCGCCGGGGCCGAGCGGATCCTTCGCGAGCTTGAGGACGTGCGTCGGGCGGTAGGGGACGTTCTTGTCGCTGTTGTCCGCGGGCTTACCGTCTTTGCCCACGTACGCGCGGTAGAACGAGAAGTCGCCCGAATGGCGCGGCCAGCGCCAGTTGTCGATCTCGCCGCCGAAGTTGCCGACGCCCTCCGGCGGCGCGTAGACGAGGCGCACGTCGCGGATCTCGAGCTGCTCGATCAGTCGGAACTCGCCGCCGCCGAAGAACGAAGCCACCGAGCACCGGAGCCCGTCGCGGCCCTTCTCGCAGTCGGCGACGAGCTTCTTCGTCCGGTCTTCGATGGCTTGGTAGCGCGCCATGTCGTCCTTCATGGTCGCGAGGCCGTCGCGCATCGTCGTCGTCACGTCTTTCATCGATTGGGTGACGTAGACCCGCGCCGCGGGACCGGCCGACAGCTCGTCGTTGCGCGTCTTCGCGAGGTAGCCGTCCTTGAGGAGGTTCGCTTTGCCCTCCTTCGAGTTCACCTGCAGCGCGCCGATGACACAGTGGTGGTTGGTGATGATGAGGCCGTCGGGCGAGACGAAGCTGGCCGAGCATCCGCCGAGCGAGACGACGGCGCCGAGGGGAAACTCCGTCGGCTTCGTCAGCATCATCGGATCGATCGAGAAGCCCACCTTCTTGAAGGTGTCGGCTTGCAGCGCCAGCTGCTCCGGCAGCCACATGCCTCCCGGGTTTTCGAAGGGAGCGTTCGCCGCGGGCGTGTGTGCCGTGGCGGTGCCGTCGGGGCCGGGCTTGCCGCTGGGCGAAGCCGTCTCCTCCGGGAGGTTCGTTTGCGGCGCGGGGCTGCAGGCGTAGCCGAGCGCGGCAACACCAGCGACGAAAAGAGCGCGTCCCTTCATGGGCCCGGGCTTACTGGGCCCCTTCGCGAGGATCAAGGATGGCCTGCCACGCGCGGCGTCGCACGCCGAAGTCGGAGCGACGCCGGCCTTCAGCCGAGGGCGGAGAACCGCGCGTCGCTCGGGCTCATGTCCACGACGAGCCGCGTGCGCCCCACCAGAAGCTCGGAGCCGTGCGTGAGGCGGTGACGGCCGTGGACGCGGACGAACACGCCGCTCTTCGCGCCGAGGTCCGAGAGAATGAACGCCTCAGCCTGCTCTTCGATCACGCAGTGGTACGGCGCGACCAGCGGATCGCCGCGGAAGACCATGTCGTTCGCGTAGTCGAGCGCAGAGCCGATTTGCAGCGTCGTGCCGCGCGCCATCGAGACCGCGCCGACGCCGCCACCTTCGAAAACCTGAACGACGCGGAAGGCGCTCGGCCACTTCAGCGACGAGCGGAAGTACGTCGGGCCGGGACCGGGGCCGTCGTTCGGATCGGGATTTCGCTCCAGGCGCAGGAGCTGATCGCCCACGATGAACTCGTCGAGCAACCCGATCTCCACGCGGCGGTGGATGCGAACGAAGACGCCGTTGCCGCCGTCGAGGTCGGCGAGGATTAGCGAGCCGCCCGACGACGGGTTCGGATCGAAGGTCACCATCGCTTCTTTCGGATGACAGAAGCGCTCGCTCTCGAGCTGGATCGTACCGGCCGAGCCGATGATCGCTTCGTCGCCGCGCATGTCCCAGAAGTCGGGACCGCCGAAGAGCGATCGCGTCACGTGCAAACGCGCGCGAACCGGTGCGTTCGCAGGCGGTACGGCGGGGACTTTGATGGGCCGCGCGATCTGCGGCGCGGAGCTGCGCGCGGAGTCCGGCGCGCTCGGCCGTGCGGGAGGTGTCGCGCCCTTCGGAGACGTCCGGCGCTCCGCCGCAGCTTTCCCCATCCGATCGAGATCGACCTTCGGAGGCTGCTCGAGCACCACCATGCCACCCGACGCGCGGCCCGCGATGATGTCGTCGAACTTTCCTTCGCGCAGCGTGAGGACCATCTCCATGTGCTGGCCCTTCATCAAGGTGCGCACGAAGGTGGACACGTCGGTACGCGACACGTCGCTCGCGTACGACCGCTTGTGGCTCCGAATCACCCGGCCGCCGTCCGCGAAGAGGTGCGTGATGATGTGCGGCTTGTCGAGGCCCGAGTCCTCCGTTTGAACGTGGTACTCGGCGCCCTTGTATTTGATGTTGTTGTTGAAGCCGACCTGCGCCTTGAGAAAGACGCCGGGTCGCAGGGCGCGCTCGAGCTTCGCGAGATCGTCGTGCTGGTACTTGCCGATCGCCTCGTCGAGGTTGCGGTGATCGCCCGCTACCTGCTCCATCCGCTCGAACGCCGCGCGCGCGAGCGACGAGTTCGGATCGATGCGCAGCGCTTCCGCGAGGAGCGCTTGCCCTTCGGCGTCATTGCCGAACGCTGCCGCCGACGAGCTGAGGATCGCGATGGCTTCATCGTTCCTTCCGCGGTCGCGCAGGATCTTCGCGACGCGGGAAGCGATCGCTCTCGTTTCCGAAGCCCCAGACGGCATTTTGGCCGCTATCATGGCGCGGGCTTTCACGGCGTTGCAAGCGCGGCGAGCGCCGGGACCTCGATGACGAAGGTCGTCCCCCTCCCGTCCGGTTGGGTCGGGCTCTCCACACGCACCGTTCCGCCGTGGCTTTCCACGATATATCGGACGAGGGCGAGCCCGATCCCGCTCCCCCGGGCCCGGGTCGTCCCCGCCGCGGCGCCCCGGTAGAACCGCTCGAAAATGCGGTCCTGCTCCTCTTTGGGGACGCCGGGGCCGAAGTCGCTCACGCGGACCGCGACCTTCGAGCCGGCCCGCTCCACGACCACGCCTACCTTCTCGCCGTCCTTCGCGTACTTCAGGGCGTTGTCGATGAGGTTCATGACCGCGAGCTCGAGGGCGCGCGCGTCGATGCGCGCGGGGGGCACCCCCTCCTCGACCCGCAGGTCGATCTCGATGTTCTCCCGGGTCGCGCGGAACCGGTAGATGTCGACCGCGCGGCGAGCGACCTCGCCGACGTCGCCTTCGGCGAAGTCGTAGTCGATCTTCCCGCGCTCGACGCGCGCGAAGTCCAGGACGTTCTCGATGAGGGCCGTGAGCCGCTCGCTCTCGCCCACGATGATCTGCAGGTACTGCTTTCGCTTCTCGTCGCTGGTCACGCGCTCGAGCAGCAAAAGCTCGCCGAACATGCGGATGAGCGAGAGCGGGGTCTTCAGCTCGTGAGACACGTTCGCGACGAAGTCGCTCTTCAGGCTCGCGAGGCGTCGCTCTTTCATCGACGAGGTGATGACGAGGATGAGGCCCGCGACCGTCACCAGGCCCGCGACCAGCACCAGCGACAGCTCGATGAAGCGGCGCCGCTCGACCTGGCGACGGACCTCCTCGTCGCTCGCCAGGCGGACCTGCACCTGCCAGTTGTAGAGCGTCGTCGGGAAGGGACGGCCGACCGTCGGCTCGCCCACCTTGAGAGGCGGGCCGAACACGATGCGCCCGCGCTCGTCCATCACGTTCATCCGCGCCGAGCCCTTGTCCGGGTCGCGGAAGAGCTGCGGCATGATGTCTTTCACGACGCGATCGACGTCGTGCCACGCAATCACCATGTGACGGCGATTGCCCTGCGTTCGCTGCCAGTACGAAAGCAGGTATTGGGTATCGTCGACGCTCTCGTGGAGGTGGCGGAGCTCGTCCGTCGGATCGTCGAAGTTCATCTCCGCGATCAGCCTCGACAGGAGCAACCTGCGAAAGATGTCGTCTTCGCGCGAAGGGTTGCGCGACGCGAAGGCGAGCACCTCGTGGTCGCCCGTCGACATGTCGATGACCAGGATGGCGCGAACGCTCGGCGTCTCGCGCGCCGCCGTGGAGAGCCAGCGCTTGCCGATTTGCGACGGCTCGGCCCGGTCGGTGTACGCCGCGACGACATTGTCTTGGCGGATGATCTGATCGTCGAGGATCTGCGCGCGCTCGCCCGCGAGGTCGTAGGTGAGCTTGAGGACGCCGTCGCGCTGCGCGTCCTCGATCTTCGGCGTGATACGCAGCGTGAGCGTACCAAGGACGAAGACCGCGACGAGGATCGCGGGGACGAGGGCGAAGTAGAAGAGGCGCTCTCGCTGCGGGCGCTCTTGCATACGAATCCTCTACATCCGCGCGTTCATTAGCGACGTGCGAGGTGAGCGAGCTTCGGCTTCAAGACCGTCGCCTCGTCGACCACGAGCTCGCGCTGCGACAGGAACTCGGCGAACTGCTCGCCGATGTACGTCAGCGCGTGGCCGTCCCCCTCGGTGAACGGCGCGCCGTCGACCGGGTTCGCGGCTTCGATCAGACCGAGGAAGCGCCCGCCCGCGATGACCGGGGTGCAGGCGAGGCTCGACGGAACGATGCCGAGCGCGCGCCAGCGCGGATCGTTTTGCACGGCTTCGGTGTTCGGCGTGTGGACCACGCTCGTTCGACCCGAGCGCATCGTCGCGGCGATGAGGTCGGCGAACTCGGACGCGCGACGGAGCACGATGGTCGGCAGCGGCTCGCCCTCGGTTTGCACCATCCCCTGCCGAACGACGACGAACTCGCGCGTGTTGATGTCGAAGAACGACACCAAAACCACCACGCTCGGGATGCTCTCGAACACCAGGTCGATGATGAACTCCGCGCCCTCGAGCGGATCGCGCACGAAGCTCAGGTCGCTGGTCGCCTCGAAGAGATCCGTGAGGAGGTCGTCGCCACCTTTGCGCTCCCCGCCCGGCGTCTTCATCACCAGACCGGAGGGAGGGGGGCGGGAAGTGGCGGGGCGCTGGGAAACTGGGGGGCCCGAGATGACCGAGGTTGGTGGCGCGCTGGGAATTTGCAACGCCTGGGCCGTCATCGGTTGGGTGGCGTCCGGTGGGATGGAGGCGGGGCGGGGGCCAGGCGGAACGGACCCAGGTTGATTTCCGGGGGGCGGAATTGAGGCTGGGCGGCCGGCAGGAGGGGGAATCGACCCAGGTTGAACCGACCCAGGTTGATTTCGCGGCGGCGGAATCGAGGCCGGTCGGCCATCCGGCGGGGGGATCGATGCGGGCCTGGCCGGGGGCGGTGGCGGGACCGAGGCCGGCCGCGCCACCAGCGAAGCTGCGGAGACTTCCGACGCCGCCGACACGACGGCCGAGGCCGGCGTTCCCGTGTCCGGGTCCGGCGCCTCGATTTCCGGCATGTCGTCCGGCGGCGGCGGGGTCGACGGCTTCACCAACGTGCGCTCGTCGTCGCCCGCCATGTCGCTCGCGGACCGGCGAATTTCCGACGGTGTCGGCGCCGGAATCGCGATCGGCGCCGGCAGGGGCGCGACGTCCTCGGCCCGAAGCTCCGGCATTGGTGCGTCCGAGGTTGGTCCGGAAGGCGCTGCATCGTCGCCGATCGAGATCACCCTGGCGGGACGGATCGGCGGTTCGCGCAGCGAGGGGGTCTCTGCTTCAGCAACCTGGGACGGCGCTGAAGCCTGAGCGGATGTTGCCGCCGGTTGATCAACCTGGGTGGCCGGCGCGACAACTTGGGTGGCCGGCGCGACAACCTGGGACGGAATAGCCGCATCAACAACCTGGGTCGTAATCGCGAGGTTCTGAGGTGGCGGCGTCATCGACCGCCCCGCGGCCGGCGGAAGCGAAGAAGGCCGCAGGCTTGCGCTTCCGTCCCGCTGCGGGAACCGAAGCTCGGGCTCGGGATTGCGCCAGTCACGGAAAGACAACGTGACCAGGGGCACCTTCTGCGGTTTGCCAGAAAACTCGTGATCGAAGACCGCGAGCTGGATGTACTTCCCCTTCGGAGCCCCGGAGATCGCGTTGCGTAGAACCTCGAACTGCGCGCGAGCGATCGCCTCCGCGTCGCGCAGCGTGGTCGTCGTCGCCACCGAGACGGCCATCTCGCGGTAGGTGAGGGGAGAGCTCGGCGTCGGATCCTCGGACCGCCGCGACATCACCTTGAACGACGGAAGCACCTCGGTCGGGACCTCTGCCGTCGCTGAAACGCTCGAAGGGAGGGGGACGGCGGCTCCGCCCGTCATGCGCTCGAACGCGGTCTCCGCCTGCATGGGTCGGGGCACGACGATCGGCGGCTGGCTCGGTGCGGCGGGGCTCACGCTCCGGTCCGCGCCGTTCATCGCCGCGACGGGCGCTGATTGCACCGCACTCGCGAGCGTGGCGTTCGTCGCGGCGGCCCCGTCCGAACGCACCAAGGTTGATGAATCGCCGGCACTAACCACCCCACCCACCGGCGGGTGCGACTTTTGCGTCCGCGCCGCTGGCGTCGCCGGTTTCGTCGGCGGAGACCACCCGTCGTCGAGGGCGTCGCCGCCCGACGAGGCGACGGTAACCGGCGGCACGGGGTCGTCCGGGATGGAAGGTGCCCGATTCCGCGCTCGCCCCCGCGACGAAGGTCGCGGACGCGCTGAGCTGCCCGTCGAAATCCGCGCCGATGCTCCGGGTTTCGTCTCACCGAGGACCGTCGGCTCCTGCGTGGCGACGGCGTCGTCAGGCGCGCGGTGCACGATGTAACGGGTGCGCGTGATTGGATCGATCGCGCGGTATCCGTCGTCGAGCAGCTCGATCGAGAAGTTCCCGAACGGTGCGTCGTCGCCGCGGGACGCCCGAACCGAATGCAGCGCCTTCTGCCACTGTTCGGCGTCGATGCAGTAGCGGTGCGTCGGGGCGCTCGATCCGATGGAGTTGATGTCGACGTACCAGCGCATCGTCGTTTCTTCGCGCAGTTTCGCGCAATTTCATGCGAAAGCGGAGTGCTCCGGCATGACCGCGCCGAGGACCCGCGTCGAGCCCCCTACGCGACCGCGCACGAACCACGCACGGGGAACGCCCCAGGGGCCGCGGATAAGCGCACCATACATAACAGCCGCCGGGAGGGTCAACGCGAGCGGTGCTCATGCTATAGGCGGCGCTTCGTCGTGACCGACCCGCAAGGCAGGCCGCCAGAGGCGCGAAGGCCCATCAAAAAGCGCGTCCAGGCCGTCATCGAGCGCTTGGTCGAGACGTGGCCTTTGCTCGACTCGCGCGCGTACGCGGTGTGGTGCGCGGCGGTCGTCGCCTACGTCGCCTCGGTCTTCTATCAGTCGATGCTCGAGCAAACGGGCGGCGAGTGGTCGGCCCCGCTCGACGACGTCTTCATCCATTTCGACTACGCGCGGTCTACCGCGCGAGGTCATCCGTTCGAGTGGAGCCCGGGCAACGGGTACTCCAGCGGCAACACGAGCATCACGTATCCGTTCGTCCTCGCGATCGGTTGGCTGGTCGGCTTCCGCGACATGTCGCTGATGCAATGGGCCGCGGGCGTCGCCGGCGTGTCGATGCTCGTCTTTTTCATCGCGGCAGCGCGATACACGCGTCCGCTCGGGCCTTGGGCGAAGTACTTCCTCCCGCCGGCGGTCATGTCGCTCGGGGCGCTCGATTGGTCTCTCTTCAGCGGGATGGAGAACGCCTTTCATCTCGGCGTCTGGGGCCTCGCCTCCATGGCTTTCGATCGGTTCGAGCGCGTGCGGGCTGACGCCAAACAGGCGCTTCGTGCCGCCGTCGTGCTCGGGCTCGCGGGGGCGCTCCTCGTGCTCACGCGGCCAGAGTCAGCCGTTTGCGTCGTCGTTTTCACCTTCGCGGCGCTTTGGCTCGCTCGAGGTCTGGGCCCGGTTCGCGCGCTGTCCGCTGGCGCGCTGATCGCCATCATCCCCGTGGCGGCGCTCGCGGTGTTCGCGTTTGCGAACCGCGTCTTCACGGGGGAGTGGTCACAGGCGGGCGCCATCGCGAAGCTCGCGCTCCACCACCCGTACATGGACCGAGACGCCAAGTACGAGGATTGGATCTTCAACCTCAAGTACGTCCTCACGCGGATGGCGCACCACCACTTCGCGGACGAGAGCCCAATGGTCGAAGGGCAGCGACCCTTCGGGTACATCGTGCCGCTATTGGCGCTCGTGCCACTCGCGCACAAGAAGCTGCGCCTGCGTGCCGCGATGTTGTGGGTCCAGATTGCAACCTGGACCATGGTTGTCGCTCTGAACGGGCAGGTGCGCTGGCAAAACGAGCGCTACGTCATGAGCGGCGTCGCCTGGATGCTCCTGCTCTCCGGCATGGGCGTTGCCACGCTGGCGAGCCACTACGGCGAGTCGCTGCGAGGCCGCATCTCGTGGGCCGTCCGGTCCGGCGTTGCCGCGCTCGCGGTGATGCTCTTTTGGCACCACCAACATCCGAATACGCGGGACCAAATCTGGTTCTTCTCCCGTGCGTCGCGAAACATCCGCGACCAACAGATCGAAGCTGGCCGCAGACTCAAGACGCTCACCGACCCGAAGCCGACGCGCGTCCTCGTCGGCGACGCCGGCGCCATCACCTACGCGTCCGACCTTCCTGGTCTCGACATCATCGGGCTCGGCGGCTACCGCGAATATCCGTTTGCACGCGCCACCAAGTACGGCCTCGGCTCCGCCATCGAGCTCATCGAGCGGATGGAGGAGGGGGAGCGTCCAAACTACATGGCCATCTACCCAGGTTGGTGGGGCGACCTCCCGATCATCTTCGGACGGTACGTCACCGAGGTTCCCGTCGTGGGGAATGTCATCTGCGGTGGTGCGTCCAAGGTTATTTATCGGAGCGAGTGGGGGCCGCTCGAACGCGCGAGTTACCCACGCTCGATGACCGATGATGAAACCATCGTCGGCGAGCTCGACACCGCCGACCTCCTGAGCGAGCGGCCTCAAGGTTACGAACATCCGCCGCACATCGGCTTCGTCACATGGCGTGTTTTGCCCGATCCCGACGAAAAGGGGCGGGATCTGTTCGATGCGGGGCGCATCATTCCCCCAGGTTACCGCGAGAGCTTCCGGCTCCCGATGCCAGCGGGGGGAGGCAGGCTCATCGTCCGCACCGTCGCGACCAAGGTTGCGACGGTTCGCGTCCTCGTGGAGGGGCAGGACCTCGGCGTCATCACCATCGCCCCGTCGGAAACCTGGGTCGAACCAAGCATCGACATTCCTCCCGGGTTCCCCTCGAAATCTTGCGTGGAGCTGGTCGCCGAAGAAGGCGAATGGGTCGACCATCACGTGTGGACGATCGCGAAACCCTAAGCCCCTAACGGCCGCGGCTTTACCCGTCCCAGGTTGATCCGGCGCCGCTCGAAAACGACATCGCGCGCGCGTTCTGCCACGGGGTAACGTTTGGGCTCGACGGCCCAGTTGTCCCATCGGCGCGCCGCGAGCGGCAAATATCAATAATAGAGTAAGAGGCCCAGTGGAGCTGTGGCCGTCGGTCGACGTTCGAAGCGTTGAAGGCTTCGCCCATCTTGCGTCGGTCACCCGGGCGCGTATTGCGCGCAACAAACACCGAGTCGACGAAAGAGATACGTACCAGCGGGGAAAACGACGTAATGTTCGCCGTCGACATAACGGTTACGGGCGAATCGGTAGGCAGCCTGAAATTCTCGTGCCTTTCGGAGCTCGGCCAGTCGGCGCTCCTCCGTGCGACACGCAATGGTGGGCCTCAGCTTTCGCTGCGGCTCCCTCTTCGTCGGGCGAGCCGATTGTGATGTTCTCCGCACCGCTCGGCGACCCACCACCCGGATTCCCGCGCGTTGTCGTCGGGTCCTGGCATCTCGTTCGATGTCTGCAATCGCGGCTCGAACGCTGCGTGCCCACCCATCGACCTCGCCGATCAGCTCCGGCGGTCGCGCGCTTCGCAGGCGGACGACAGGGGGCATCGTCCCATCCTCGCGAAAGAAGAAGCTCGGACGGTGCACCGTCAGCTCTTTCCCGTCGAGGTGTCCGAGTGCCGACGCGCCCGGCCAATCCATTGCGTGCTCGGTGAGATCGGCGGCGACCGGATTTGCCAGGGTGTACACAACCTTGTCGAAGACGTCTTGCGGCGTCGGGAGCCACACGACGCTTGTTTGTTCCGTTGCCCAGAGGTTCTCGGTGCGGCCCCAACGAGCATTCAGCGCCTTCGCCGCCATCTTGTGAAAGTGCTCCAGGAACGCGGGCAGGCGGGCGCACGGATCGTGCAAGACCGCGTGGTAATGGTTGCTCATCGCGAGCCATGCCACGACTAGAATGCCGTGCCGAGCGGCGGCCTCCGCTAGGCAGTACAGAAACGCGGCGTTGGTTTTCTCGTCGGGCCGCAACAAGAACTGCCGCTGCGTGCAGCGGCGAGTAATCAGGTACGTCCGGCCGGGCAGGATTTGACGCGATTTGGACATGCATGTGAATCGACGAACGGCCTCGCGAGTTGCGTCAAATTTGACCGGCTCGGTCGATTTTGCATCCAGCCGCAACCTGGGAGGGGGCGAAGGCCAAGAGGTGCAGCAGGATGGTCCAGCCGCGCTAAGGCGGTCCCAGGTTGCTTTGTCGAACCAGGTTGCCGGACCGCTCCCTGTCCAGAAGCCAGGCCTTCGCCTGGAGCCCACCGGCATACCCCCGAAGGGAACCGTCTTCGCCGATGACGCGGTGACAGGGGATGAAGATGGACAGCGGATTTCTACCATTCGCCGTTCCAACGGCTCGCACGGCAGTGGGAGCGCCAATCGCTCGCGCAATCGCCGTGTACGAGACTACTTCGCCGTAAGAAATCGTCTGAAGGGCGTCCCAAACGCGGATTTGGAATGCTGAACCGTGGGGGGCGAGCGGCAGGTCGAACGCGCGCAACCGACCAGCGAAATAGCTATGGAGCTGTCGCGTTGCCTCCTTTAATAGCGCGTCGCTGGCGGCGTCGTGCTGGCACGCGGCGCCGATGCGTTTGTCGTTCGGGTCCCAATAGCAGCCGGAGATTGCGTCACCCTCCGCAACCATGGTGAGCGGGCCAACCGGCGTTGCAACGGGATGCACGTAAACCTGAATGATTCGGTTTCTCATGATCTTTTTAGGCCGCAGCGGCATCGCCCGCGGCGAAAGCATGTCGTTCGCTGTGGAGACAAACACTCAGCGGCGGCGCGCGAGGGTACTTTTTCGTGGTTTCACCGGTTCATTTTCCAACCTGGGACCGCCTGCGCCCGCCCACAGGTGCATCACTGCGTAGGCGCGCCAGGGACGCAGCGGCTCCGCAAGGCGCGACGCTTCGCTGCTCGCGGTAACGCCCAATGCCTTACGCACCTCGAGGTCGCCTCCAGGAAACGCGTCCGGCCATCTCAGCGCTCTCATCGCGATGTATTGCGAGGTCCACGGACCGATACCAGGTAGCTTCTCGAGCTCTTTGACGATGCGCTCAGGATCAGACGACGGCCCCAGGTTGATCTGATCCGACGCGATAGCGCGCGCGAGCGCAAGGATCGTTCCCGCGCGCTGTCGGGTCAAACCGAGCGCGCAAAGATCAACCTGGGACGCTCTCGCGAGAACCTTCGCTGCTGGAAACAACATTTCCAAGCCGGCGATCTCCAAGCCGGACGTCGAGCCAAAGCGCGTGACAAGTCGGCCGCATAGGGTTGTCGCCGCGCGGACGGACACCTGTTGTCCAAGGATGGCTCTCACCGCGAGCTCGAATTCGTCAAACGCGCCCGGAACACGCAACCCGGGTCGCGCTGCGACCAAGGGCGCGAACCACTCGTGCGTTCCGAGGCGCTCTGCGATCGCGTGGGGTCGCGCATCGAGATCGAACAACCTCCGCACCTTCGCGATCACTGAGCTCAGCTCGCGCGTTGGGGCCGCGTGGACCTCGAGGCGGAGCGAGCGCGGTGGCGAGAGAGTTATCGAAAGCCATCCCGCCCCCTCGCTTGTGCGGAACGTCCGCCGATACTCAACCTGGGTAACCCGTTCGACCCCTTCCACCGCGCGCTGCTTCAAAAACGCCAACATGGACGCCCAATCGAACGGCGGGATGTAGTCGAGCCTCACGGCAATAGAGGTTCCAGCCCCGCGGACTTGGCTCCTTTTCATCAACCTGGGTGCGGATCCGAAGCGCTCCAAAAACGCCGAATGGAACCTCCTCAAGCTCGAAAACCCAGACACAAACGCAATCTCTGTCACCGATAACGAACTGTCGTGCAGTAGTTGCTTTGCGAGCGCGAGCCGCCTCGCCTGCGCGAGCTCGACAGGCGTGGCGCCGACTTCGCGCTCGAGCGCACGCCGCAGGTGTCGGCCCGTCACCCCGAGCTTTTCGGCAAGGTCGTCGACACCGTGTTCGTCCAAGAATCCGGCCTCGATGCTCCGCACCGCCTCGCTCGCCAAGCGCGACACCGCATCCACCGGTGCCTGTCCCGGCGCGAGCTCCGGCCGACACCTGAAGCACGCGCGAAATCCGGCCTGCTCGGCCTCGATCGCGCGCAGGAAGAAGCGACATCGTGTGCGTCCGGGCGTCTTCGCGGGACAAATCGGGCGGCAGTAGATGCCGGTCGTCTCGACGCCGACGAAGAAGGCGCCGTCGAATCGCTCGTCCTTCGCGAGCAGCGCGCGATAGCAAACATCACCGTCGAGAGGCACGCGGACGATGTAGCGCACGCTCGTTGCCCGTTCTCGCCGTTTTCGGACATCGAAGCGAGGCCCGCGCAGTTTTCCATCAACCTTGGTCTGGCCGGCGTTGTGGTAAAGAGCCCCAATGTCGGCCGATGTTCTCTCCGAGCTCTGTCGTGGTGTCGTCGACCTGCACGTGAAGGCCGAGCTCGAGGAGCGGCTCGCTTCCGGCAAGCGCCTCCGAATCAAGGCGGGCTTCGACCCGACGCGACCCGATCTCCACCTCGGGCACACGGTGTTGATGCAAAAGATGCGGCAGTTCCAAGAGCTCGGGCACGAGGTCGTCTTCCTCGTCGGCGATTTCACCGCGATGGTCGGCGACCCGACGGGCAAGAGCGACTCCCGCCCGCGCCTAACCCGGGAAGAGGTCCGCGCCGCCGCGCAGACCTATACCGATCAGGCATTCAAGATCCTGGACCGCGAAAAGACCGTCGTCCGCTACAACTCCGAATGGCTGGACGCGTTCAAGCCGTCGGAAATCGTCGAGCTCTGCGCCAAATATACGGTCGCGCGGATGCTCGAGCGCGACGACTTCTCGAAGCGCTACGCCGACGGCCGGCCGATCCACGTCCACGAGTTCCTCTATCCGCTCCTTCAGGCGTACGACTCGGTCGCGCTCGAGTGTGACGTGGAGCTCGGCGGCACCGATCAGCTCTTCAACCTGCTCGTCGGGCGCGATCTCATGCCTCGGTACGGCAAGAAGGCGCAGATCGTCATGACGACGCCGATCCTCGAAGGCACGGACGCGCGCTTCGTCGACGGCAAGGTCGTCGGTCCCAAGATGTCGAAGAGCGCGAACAACTTCGTCGGCATCAACGAGCCCCCGTTCGAGATGCTCCAGAAGCTCATGCTCGTCGACGATGCGGTCGTCTGGCGGTACATCGAGCTTCTCTCGTCGCGTTCTCTCGAAGAGATTCGCACCGAGCGCGAAGAGGTCCAATCCGGCAAGGCGGACATCCTTGCGATCAAGGAGGCTTTCGCCCTCGAGATCGTCACCCGCTTTCACGGTCGAGAGGCCGCAGACGAGGCACGTGAGCGCCGGCGCGGCGTATCGGCAGGCGGCGTTCCCGAGAACATCCCGGAGCATGCACTCGCGTCCGAGGGCGGCGCCATCCCGCTATCGCGTGCGCTCGCGACGGCCGGCCTCGTCAAATCTGGATCCGAGGGGATCCGCATGATTCAGCAAGGGGCCGTACACCTCGATGGGCGCCGGCTCGAAAAGAACGACGCCCAGCTCAAGCTCGAGGCGGGAAATACCTACCTCGTGCGGGTCGGCTCGAAGAACCGGCAATTCGCGCGTCTCACGATAACGTGAGCCGTATGGTGATCGACCGCCGGTCGTGGCTCGCTGCGCTGATCGGTGTGCTCGCGCAATCGGCGTGCTCCTCTGCGGCGCCGGCGCCGGCGAAGCCACCACCGCCTCCGCTGTCGCTCGATCCTCTCGATACGCTCGCGACCTCCGCCGATCTCGTTTGGATGGTGCGCGCCCGCCCGCGCGCGATCGCGCAGATTCCGTGGCTCATCCCCGCGATCGGACGCATCGTGCCGGAGCCTCATTTCGACGCATTTCGCCTTCGCACCGGCCTCGATCCACGGCAGCTGCACGAGGTTTTGCTGCTCCGTTATGGAGCCGCCCTCGGCGACGCGGAGGCGCAGATCGTCCGCCACAACGCCGATGCAGTCGCCGTCGAAAAGAGCTTCTTCGCGCGGCTCTCGAGCGACGCCGAGCGCATCGAAGATCATCCCGAGCTCGTGCGAATCGCCGGCACAATCGGCCGGACGCGCCACGCATTCGCTCGCCTCGGCCGCGACGTCGTCGCGTTTCAACAGCGCGGTGATACCGCGAAAGGGCCGGTCGCCATTGCGAGTCTGTTCGCCCGCGGGAAGCTCACGCGCGCGCCTCGTCTGCTCGCCGAGTATCCGCTCGGTCCGCTCGTCGGGCGCTTCGGTGACGCCCCGGTGATAGCTGCCGCGATTGGACCCTTCACCGACGAGTGGAAGAAGGCGGCGCATGGCCTGCTCGAAATCGCAACCGCAGTTGGTGCTGCTGCGAGGCCGACCGCGCGTGAAAACGTCGGAATTGCGATCGCATTGGTCGGCGCCTTCGGCCAAGACGCAGCAAAAGCGGCGGAGGTCTTCCGCACGGCGTGGGACGAAGTCGCGCTCTCGACGATGGGCGGGCTCCTCGGTCTCGACCGTCCCGTGGAGGCGCCCGTGTCGGCGGGGCACGAAGATGTCGTGACGCTCTCGGTGGAGCTGGAGCCGGGCCGCCTGACCGAGGGATTGAAGGCGCTCATCGAGCAGGACATCGAAGCCATCATGCGCCTCGATTGATCGGCGCGATCCACCCAAGCCTGCGCGCGGGTCGGTTGTCCGACGTCGCCATGAAGAAGAAGATCGCGATGCTGTGCGCTGGGCTCTTCGTTTTCACGATGGCGGGAGTCGCGTCGGCCGACGACGGAGATGGATACGTCACCCAGGATGAAACCGACGGATACAGCGTGAAGTTCCTCGACGACCTCCTCGACGGCGCCGGTCTCGACGGATCGCCGCCGATGCTCACCGTTCGGCCGCGCGGCGTGCGCATGACGCTGATTCGCCCGAGGACCAGCTTCGTCAACGAAATGCTCAAGTCCGTCGAGAGTTTCTGAAGGGCGCTCCGCACGCTTCGAGCCGCTCGCTCCATCGGCTCGAAGCTGCAAACCGACCCTCACGAGGCCTTGAGCGGACGAAGCCGGCGTGAAAAGCTGGAGCGTCCGCGATGGGATTCGCACCGCCGTTCCGCACCCGCGCACGACGGCTGACCCTAGCGGGACCGTTCGTCTCATGCGCGCTCGTCGCGTTCGAGGCCGAGGCCGAGGCCGCGCCTATTCGCGCGTCGTTGTCGGTTTATCGCGAGGTTGGCGCGGAAACGTGTGTCGAGGGCAGCGAGCTCGTGCCGATGGTGGAGGCCGTCGTCGGCGAGCCGATTCTCAGCGGCACCGACCCCAAACCGGTTCATCTCGACGTGCACATCCGTCGCGACGGTGACGGGTATGTCGGTTTGATCGAGCTCTCCGGTGCGCGAAACGGCTCTCGGACGATCACCGATTCGGGGCCTGGATGTGATGTTCTGTCGCAGGGGCTCGCGGTCACGATCGCCGTGTTGCTCGATGGCAAGAGCAAGGACGAGCTCGATCCCACCGCGCCGGAGCCCGAGCGCTTCTACGACTTGAAGGCGCCGGAGCCGACACCGCCGGTCAAGCTCTTGCCGTTCACGCTCGCGGTAGGCGCGTTCTACGATTTCGGGACGATCGACGGCAGCAACGGCGGCGTCACGGCTTCGATCGAGGCGGTGATCCCCATCGTGAGCTTCGGGCTCACGTTCATCACCCTTCCACACGCGCCGCGCGATCGCCCGGAGCCGCACGTCTATCGGTTCTTCGCTGGGCGCGCTCGCGTTTGCACGCGCGAGCCCTATCTCGAGCTGTTCGGGGCGAGCGCGTGCGCAGGGGTGCTTGCCGGCAATCGGCACGTCGAGCGCACGTACGCCGAGCAAGACCCGGACGAGAACCGCGTCGAGCGCTTCGACCTGGACGACGATGATGACGGGGCGTTCCTTGCAGCCGTCGTGATGATCGAGGTCAGCCGAAGGATCGCAGGCCCCGTCGGCATGTATGCCGACATGGGGCTGTCGATTCCCTTCTTCCGCGAGCCCATCGACATCCCCGACGTGGGCGTTTCCTACCCGGAGGAGGAGGCCGTCACCTTCCAAATGAGCACGGGATTTCGGTTCTGGTTCGAGGAGTAACCCGCACCCAGGTTGCTTCCCAAAGTGGGTCCCCGCGCACCCTCCCCCCGCACCCAGGTTGATTTTCCCCGCAAAAAAAACGTCCCAGGTTGCTTTTTTCCCTGATGGCCCCGGCCCGAACCCCCCACCCACCCGCCGGAACACGACCTCACGCCCCCGATGACGCAACAAGCGCTCAGCCTCCGGGCCTTATACGAGGAGCATTTCCAGTTCGTCTGGCGATCGCTCCGCCGGCTGGGTGTGCGCGAAGCGGACGTCCCCGACGCCGTTCAGGACGTCTTCATCGTCGTTCATCGAAAGCTGCCTGAATTCGAGGGTCGCTCGAAGGTCACGACCTGGCTCTTCGGGATTGCCCTTCGGGTTGCGCGCGATCGCCAAAAGCTCGCGTACACCCGCCGTCAGGTCGACGACGAGCAAGCGATCACCGGGTGCGTGGATGCTTCGGCAGACATCGCCGCCGACTTGGAACGCAAGCAGGGCCTCGCCCTCCTCGAGACGATCTTGGACTCCATGCCCATCGAACAGCGCGCCGTTTTCACGCTCTTCGAGCTCGATGGGCTCACGGGGGATGCCATTGCGGAGCTCTTGGACGTTCCGCTCGGCACGGTCTACTCGCGGCTGCGCCTCGCGCGCGAAGCGTTCCAGCGCTCGGTGCAGCGTATTCGCGCGCGTGAGGGCAAACGCCCACCGTCACCGCCCTCCAGCGGTATTCGCGACGCGTGCCTGCGCACGAAGACGCCGCCCATCGAGGCCATCGCCGATGCGCGCGTGTCCCCATCCACTCCGGAGGTTTCGTCCCGCGTTCGACCGACCTCTGCGGTCGCGTCGCCCGCGAACGACGACGATCTCGACGGATTCGACGTCCCCGATCATGCCATCGCGGGAGGTGCAGCATGAGCGACCCCCGACGACTTCTCTCGGATCCGAGTGCATTCGATGGGCTCGCAGACGAGTCCCTCGCGCGCAACATGCTCGAGTCGGCAACCGACGTGAGCCCGCCCGCAGGTGCGAAGGCGCAGATTTGGGGCCGGCTCGAAGGCGTGATCGGTGCCGCCGCCGTCGGCTCTGCAGGCTCCGTCGGCTCTACGGGCGGGCTCGATTCGATGGCGTCGGCGCCGTCGACGACGTCCACCTCGGTCTCTGCCGGATCATCGACGGCCAATGCTGCATCGACAGTCAGTGCAGCGCCGACGGCCAGCGCCGCGCCAGCCGCCACGGCCACGGTCGCCGCGAAGGGCATTGCCCTCGGCACCAAGCTCGGTCTGCTCGCGCTCCTCGGCGGCGCAGGCCTCGTCGTCGGGACGCTCGCGACGCGACCCGCGCCGGAGCTCAGCGGCACGACCGCGAATGGTCGGCCCATCGACGAAACCATTTCGTCGGTTCACATCGACGCGCCCATCGTCGCCGCCACGTCCGGCGTCGCAATGGCAGAGGCTGCCGCCCCCGCCGATCCGGCTGCGCATGTGGATCCGGCCGAACGGTTCGAGCAGACCTCCGCACCGTCGAGCGCCGCCCTCGATCGGTCGGCGTCTTCCAGCTCCAAAGCGCGAACCGCCAGCGAACCGTCGGCGACCGATCCACATGCGGTCGCGGATTCATCCACGACCGACAAGGACAAACAAGCCGACAAGCTGAGCTCGCTTCTTCGCGAGTCCGACGGCGTGAAGCGCGCGCGCGCGCTCCTCGCGAGCGGCGATGCTGCGGGTGCGCTCGCCGAGCTGCGCGCGCTCGACAGCGAGGTCGCGCGTGGTGTCCTCGGTCAAGAGCGGCGCGTGGTCGCGATTGAAGCGCTCGCCGCGTCGGGCAAACGCGAAGAGGCGGGCAAGCTGGCACGCGCGTTCATCGAAGCGAACCCCACGAGCCCCTACGCAAAACGCCTCGCTCCGTACGCATCGCCGTAGGCTAGGTGCACGGTGCCCACGCCCGTCTCCGAAGGCTGGTAGCCTATCGGCGGGACGTGACACAGGGCACCGCGGTGCGCGGGACGGGGGCGACGGAAGTCCAGGGCTATCAGCTCGGCGCGTGCATCCACGAGAGCTCGAGCTGTTTCCTCTTTCGCGCGCGACGCAATGCTGACGGCGCACGCGTCGTCCTCAAGGTCCTGAAGAGCGTCTATCCGACCGCGGTCGAGATCGCGAAGCTCCGCCACGAATATTCGCTCCTCACCGCGCTCGCCGTCCCGGGGGTCGTGAAGGCGCTCGGGCTCGAGCGCGTAGGCAACGGCATCGCGCTGGTCCTCGAAGACGTCGGCGGGACGACGCTCCACGATGTGGTCAGTCGCGGCCCCATGGATGTCCTCGTGGCCCTGCGCGTCGCGGAGTCGGTCGCGCTCACCGTCGCGGCGCTGCACGAGCACGGGATCATCCACAAGGACGTGAAGCCGCACAACGTCGTCGTCGATCCCGCGTCGTGGACGGTGCACCTGGTCGACTTCGGCATTGCCACCCGCCTCTCTCAAGAGGTGCATCAGCCGTCCTCGTTGGGTCGTCTCGAAGGGACGCTCGCGTACATGTCCCCGGAGCAGACGGGCCGGATGAACCGCGTGAGCGATTCGCGGACGGACCTCTATTCCCTCGGCGTCACGCTCTACGAAATGCTGACCGGCGTCCTGCCATTTCAGACCACCGACCCGGTCGAAATGGTCCACAGCCATATCGCGAAACGACCGCGCTCGCCGAGCGAGGTCCGCCCCGAAGTCCCAGCCGTGGTCTCGGAGATCGTCCTCAAGCTTCTCGCGAAGGCCCCGGAGGATCGCTATCACGGCGCCCGCGGGCTCGCGGCGGACTTGCACGAGTGCGCCCGCCGGTTGGCGGAAGAGGGAAGGGTCGATTCATTCGAGATCGGTGCACACGACTTCGCCCACGAGCTCAAGATCGCGCAGCGCCTCTATGGTCGCGAGACGGAGACGGCCGCCATGCTGGAGGCATTCGACCGCGCGGCCGGCGGCACGACGGAGCTGTTTTTCGTGTCCGGCTATTCGGGTGTCGGTAAAAGCGCCCTCGTGCACGAGATCCACAAGCCCATCGCGCACCGGGGCGGAGATTTCATCTCGGGCAAGTTCGACCAATTCAATCGCAGCGTGCCCTATGCGCCGGTCGTCGGCGCGTTTCGCGAGCTTCTACGCCACATTCTCGGGGAAAGCCCGGCCACGCTCGCCAGCTGGAAATCGAAGCTCGCCGATGCCCTCGGCACGAACGCCCAAGTCATCATCGAGCTGTGTCCCGAGCTCGAGTTGGTGCTCGGCCCGCAGCCGGCCGTTCCCGACGTCGGTCTCACCGAAACCCAGAACCGATTCATTCTGACCTTTCAGAGCTTCGTTCGAGTCTTTCTCTCGCGCGAGCGCCCGCTGGTGCTGTTTCTCGACGACGTTCAATGGGCGGATGCGGCATCGCTCAAGCTCCTTCAAAACCTCGTCACCGACACGGAAGCTCGGTATCTGCTCCTCATTTGCGCCTACCGGGACAACGAGGTCGGGCCCGGGCATCTGTTGTCGCTCACGCTCGACGATCTCGTTCGCCACGGCGCGGTGCTACATGCCATTCGTCTCGGCCCCCTCGCTATCGGCCATTTGACGGCGCTGGTCGCGGACTCCCTCCGCACGACGCCCGAACGCGCCCGCCCCCTCGCGTTGCTCGTCCACGAAAAGACGCACGGCAATCCGTTCTTCGTCAATCAGTTCCTTCGAACGCTCTACAAGCACGGGCTGCTCGTCCTCGCGCCGGATGGCCGCTGGTCCTGGGATCTCGAGCGCATTCGCTCGACGATGGTGACCGACAACGTCATCACGTTCCTCGTCGAGAACCTTCAGCGCCTACCGCCGGTCACGCGACGCGTATTGAGCCTCGCTGCGTGCATCGGCCACGAGTTCGACATCGAGACGCTGTCGCTCTTCCACGAGAAGTCCGCCGTCGACACCGCGACCGATCTCTGGGACGCATTGCGCGAAGGCCTCGTCTTGCCACTCGGCAGCGAATACCGATTTTTGCACGCCGGCGACGTCGAGACGGACACGACGTTCCCCATTTCGTATCGATTCCTCCACGATCGCGTTCAACAAGCCGCGTATTCGCTCATCGACGAGGCGCGCCGCCAGGAAGTCCATTTGTGGAATGGCCGGCTCCTGCGCGTCAAATATGCCTCGGCGCCTTCGGACAAGGACCTGTTCGACGTCGTCGCGAACATGAATTTCGGCTCGTCGGCGATCGACGACCCGGAGGAGCGACGCGATCTCGCTCAGCTGAACCTGCTCGCCGGGCGGAAAGCGAAAGACGCGGCCGCCTACGAGGTCGCGGCAAAGCTGCTCGACGCGAGCGCCGGCCTGCTCGGCCCACGCGCGTGGGACTTCGATTACGATGTCGTCTTTGCTGCGAACCTCGCGCGGGCCGAGGCCGAGTTTCTGAGCGGGCGCGTCGAGCGCGCCTTCGACATCCTCGCTCTCCTCGAGAAACGTGCCCGCACCAGTAGCGACCGCGTGCCGATCCTCGAGCTGTCGGCCGTGGTCTTGACCAGCCTCGGGCGCCTCGACGAAGCGGCGAAGCGCGGAACCGAAGCGGCGGCGCTCCTCGGTGCCGTTTTTCCCGAGGACCGTGCCGAGCTCGCGCGCGTCATCGACACGCAATGGGCGGAGGTGCTCGCGGCGCTCGCTGCGCAGCCGATCGAGGCTCTCGCGGATCTACGGCCGCTGTCGAAGCCCGACCCCGGCGCCGCTCCGGCCGACGTCACTGCGACGAGCGACCGGGCTGCCCTGATCGAAGTCCTCTATCGAATGGTGCCGGCGGTCTATCAGTCCGATCCCGATTGGATGTTGGCCATCGTGCTGAAGGCGGTGGCGCTCTCCCTTCAATATGGTCAAGCCCGCCCGACTGGCTACTTCTTCGTGCTCTATGGGGCCATTCACGGCGCCAAAAGAGACGACTTCGAGACCGGTTACCGATTGGGGCGCGCAGGGCTCGCCCTCGCCGAGCGTCGGGAGAACCGCGCAATGCTCGGCCCCAGCCATTTTCTCTTTGGGACCCTGGTCTGCCATTTCCACTCGCACGCCGCGAAGAGCCTCGAACATTTGCGCATCGCGCTCCCCGCGAGCCTCGAGGCCGGCGACTACTTGCACGCCGCGTATTGCGTGGGGCGCACGCTCATTCATCGTTTCCTTCTCGGCGAAGAGCTCGGTGCCATTCAGCAGGATCTCGCGAGCAGCGAAGCGACCCTCCGGCGCATCGCCACCGACGAGCACCTCAGCGACGTCCACCTCGTCGCAGCTGCGATCGACAACCTGCAGGGAAAGACGCAGACGCGAACCAGTCTCGACCATGAAGGTTACGACGAGGCCGCGAGCCTCGCGAAGGTCGCGCACAATGCGGCGCGCCTCTTTCATCATCACGTCTTTCGTCAAATGCTCCTCTATCTGGCGGGCGATTTTCACGGCTCGTTCGCCGCGGCCGAGCAGGCGGCGCCGCTCGCGGACAAGGTGCTCGGTCTGTACGCGCTCGGCGATCACGTCCTGTATGCCGGGCTCGCGCTCGCCGCGCTCCAGCCCGAGCGCCCGCTGGAAAAACATCCCCGCGATCTCGAACGAATGCGCGGGTGGGAGCAGCGGCTTCGACGCTATGCCGAAGGTGCGCCGGAGAATTTCGCGCCCCGCAGGGCTCTCCTCGCCGCCGAAATTGCCCGCATCGAGGGCAACCCCGAGGCGGCGACGGATCTGTACGACGACGCGATCACCTCGGCACACAATCGTGGGTTCGTGCCGCTCGCCGCGCTTGCGTCGGAGCTGTGTGCAGGTTTTCACCTCGGGCGTGGCCGCTCGAAGATCGCCGCCGTCTACCTGACCGACGCGCACTACGACTACGTGCGGTGGGGCGCGGTCGCCAAAGCGGACGAGCTTCTCTGCCGCCATTCCGATCTCATCGGCGGCGACCGCGCGCGCGAACGGCTCGGCACCGGTGGAACGCAGGTGACTTCGACCTCGGTTTCGAGCGCCGGGCAGCTCGACGTCGAGACCGCAATCCGCGCGGCTCAAGCGATCTCGAGCGAGCTCGTTCTCGACAAGGTCCTCGAGAAGCTCATGTGGATCGTGATCGAGAACGCCGGCGCCCGACGCGGTTTTCTCATTTTGAATCGCAATGGCTCACTCCGAATCGAGGCGGCGGTCACTGCCGATCCCAATACGGTGCGGGTCGGCCTCGATCAGGAGGTGGGCGCCTCGAACGAGCTCGCACGATCCATCGTCCGCTATGTCGAGCGCACCCACGAGCCGGTGATCGTCGGTGACGCTCCGAACGAGCCGCGTTTCGTTTCCGACCCGTATATTCGCGCCGCGCACCCCCGGTCCATCCTCTGTATTGCGATGACCCACCAGGGAAAGATGGCGGGCATCCTCTATTTGGAAAACGAAATCAGCTCTCACGCATTCAGCCCGGCGCGCGTGGAGCTCTTGCAAATGATTGCGTCGCAGACCGCCATCGCGGTCGAAAACGCGATCTTGTACGCAGACGTGCAAGTCGCGACACGACGCCTGCGCGAAGCGAACGAGAACCTCGAGCGCGAGGTAGCCGAACGCACTCAGAAGCTCCGCCATGCGCTCGACGAGCTCTGGAGCGAAATGGATCTCGCTCGCAAGATCCAGACGGTTCTCTTGCCGGTTCGGCCGAGCGTTCCCGGTTACGACGTGAGTTGTTCGATGCAGCCCGCGTCGAGCGTCGGCGGCGATTATTACGACGTCATGAGCCTGCAGGGAGAACACTGGGTGCTCATCGGTGACGTCTCCGGCCACGGCGTCCCCGCAGGTCTCATCATGATGATGGCGAGGACGGCGATTCGCACCGTTGCGGAGACGGTGCCTCGCTCCGGCACCCCGCTCTCGCCGGCTCGCCTCCTGACGGAGGTGAACGGTGTTCTCTGCGAGAGCGTCGAGCGAATGGGGACCAATGCCTACATGACCATAATGGGACTGCGGATCGAGGGTGGCACGATCCATTACGCCGGATTGCACCAGGACATCCTCGTGCACCGCGCGGCGACGGATCGGGTCGAGCGCGTCGAGACGACCGGTGTCTGGCTCGGTTTGGTGAAGGATATCGGTCCGCTCCTCGATGACCGATCGATCGAGCTGTGCGCCGGCGACACGGTGCTGCTCTTCACCGACGGCATCACCGAAGCGCGCCACGACGGTGCTTTGGTCGCCACATCCGCCCTCGAGGAAATGTTCGTCGATGCCGTGCGCTCCGTGCGGGGCACCGAGGGTGACAACATGCCACAACCCGATGCTGCGGACGCGCTGCCTCGTGGACCCGCCGAGGCGATTCTCAATGCTATCGTCGAGCGTGCGCAGTCACTGGACGTGACCGACGACGTTACCCTGGTGGTGTTGCGACGGGATGCGTCGGGTGGTGAACGATGATTCGAAGACTCGAGCTCAAAGTTCCCCTGCTATGGGCGCACGTGCGCGATGTCCGCACGGCCATCAACGGCGCCCTCGTCGGGTCGAGTTATTCGTTGCGACAAGCGGCCGAAATGACCGCCTCCGAATTGATCGAGAATGCGATCAAATATGGCGAGCCCGTCTCGGGGGCCGAGTGCGCAGGCGTGACGTTGGCCTCCGACGACGATCTCATCGTCATCACCGTCGTCAATGGCTCCACCAATGACGAGGGCGTGCACGATCTGATGTCGCGCGTGGACCAAATCGCGAAGAGCTCGGATCGGGACGCCCTCTACCTCGCGCGTTTGCAAGAGCTCATCAGCAACCCCGCCGAGAGCGGGAAGCTCGGGCTCTATCGCATCGGCTTCGAGGGGGGATTCGATCTCTCGTGCACCTGGGAAAATCAGATCGTCACGATGGTCGCGAAGCGGGGCACCCGATGAGCCCGTCGCCCGAGGTCTTCGAGCGCGACGGGCTGGTTCTCGAGGTGCACCGGTGGGGGAGGGAAGTCTCGGTCACCTGGCGGGGCATCAGCGACGCGCGCGATCCGAGTGCGTTCGCCGGTCAGGTCCTGCGAGATCTCGGCAACCAGCCCGACGTGGACTCCATCGAGCTCGACTTCCGCAAGCTCGAGTTCATGAACTCGGCGACCCTGACGCCGATCATGGCGCTCATCCGCACGCTCGATTCGAAGGGCGTCCGCGCGATCCTCCGGTTCGATGCGATGATCGATTGGCAACGGATCAACTATAACTGCATGAAGGCAATCGCCCGGACGCTGAGCAGCCTCCGCGTCGAGGGACAGTGATCGCCAACTTTCGTCGATAACGAGGACTTTCAATGCAATTCGTTCCGTTCGAGCGTGCCATCGAAGTCAATGGTCAGACGGTGTACGCGGTCTTCGACGGCTTTGCTGCGTTCAAGTCGATCGCGGCCGACATCCTCACCAATGAGGGCATTGGCGAGCTCACGGCGAACCGCGGCTTCAAGGTCGATGCGCAGGGCTGGTACCCGCAGGACGCCTGGCTGCGCGCATTCGAGCGCATCGCGAAGAAGCTCGGGGATCCGGTCCTCTTCTCCATTGGAAAGAAGATCCCGGAGAACGCGATCTTCCCCCCTTGGGTGACGGACATCGACAGCGCGATTCGCTCGATCGACGTCGCGTACCACCTCAACCATCGCAGGAACGGAAAGGTCATGTTCGACACGGAGTCGAAAGAGATGACCGAGGGGATTGGCCACTACGGATACGCGCGCACCGCGGACAAGAACGAAATCGTCAGCGTCTGCGAGAACCCTTATCCCTGTCACTTCGACCGCGGCATCCTCACGACGATGGCCTTACGGTTCCAGCCCGGCGCCCAAGTTCGGCACGACGACTCGAAACCGTGCCGCAACAAAGGCGCCGACAGCTGCACGTACGTCGTGCAATGGTGAAGAGCCTAGTGGGGCAGGCCACGTCGAGCGAAGCGAGACCGGCCGGGGCGGCTCCCACGAGGCTCGGTTCGCCGAAGGCGAACGCGAGAAAGAA
>JABFXY010000106.1 GCA_013361525.1 Polyangiaceae bacterium
GCCGCCGCTGCCAACGCGTCGTTTCCGACGCCCCGCGACCGCCATGAGCACGCTGCGCGAAGGAATCGGCGGGGGTTGCACCGTCACCCCCCAATTCGTTCGCGCTCGCGGATACTTGGAATGCTCCCGCGACCTGCGATCAAGGACTTGGGACCAATCGGGTCGGCCACGCTGACGACCTCCTATCGAAACCGCGAATGAACCCGCTGGGGATGTTGCAAACCTCCGCCATTCGTTCGCCGCGCGCCCCTCTCCGAAGGCGAAGAGCGCGGGGACCCGCCCGCTCGCCGACAAATCACCCAATCGTCGCCGCGTGAATGGCCGCGCGGGCCTCAATGGCTGCTGTGACTCCGCACGGGGCCTGAATGTCCGCGGCTACGATGAAAACTCGCTCGGTGGCCGCTAGGGCGGAGACTCGCCAGGGCCTTCGGGCGGTCAAGGCGGCGCGTCGGTCGGTGGCAACTCGCCAGGGGCTTCGGGCGCTGGAGGCGGCGCGTCGGTCGGTGGCAACTCGCCAGGGGCTTCGGGCGCTCAAGGCGGCGCGTCGGTCGTTGGCAATGGCGCCGAGGGCGCCGCGGGCCTCGCGACCGGCGGGGCCGCGATCTGCTGCGACCCCTGAGCGAGCCGAGCGAGCCATCGCCGTAGCACCGATGCGCTCGAGGTATCCAGCGCAGCGGCGTCACACTCGAGGCGATCCTCCACGACGTCGTCGACCTGGCAGATGCCGCTGTCTCCGCTCGACAGGAGGCATCGGTCGCCTTCCGCGTGTCCTTTACAAGCGGCTTCATCCCGCTCGTCCGCGGTGATTGCGAAGACAATGATGCCGCCGGCGAGGAGGCACGCGAACGCGTGGAATGCGGGGAATTGTGCGACGTGCGGCTTCATCCCATTCCCTTCGGCCGCGAAACGGCAATGGGTGTGCCGCGCCGAGGTGCAGCGGCTCGCGGGCTGGCGATGGGCGCGCGCGCTGGTTCTTCGCTACGCTCCATTGATGGACGAGGGGCTTTTTGGACCGCGATCCGTGGCGTGGAAGGTGGTGAGTCACCCTGCTTCCTTCGTGGGTGGGCTTCGCAGCTTGATCATTCAGTCGCTGCACCCGCTCGCGATGGCCGGGGTGGCCAATCACAGCGATTACAAAGGTCGGCCGCTCGCGCGTCTGCGGCGCACGGCCTATTACGTGGCGGCGACGACGTTCGGGACGACGGCGCAGGCGCATGCTGCAGCGGCTCGCGTGCGCGCGGTGCATTCGAGGATCCGCGGGACGGATCCGGTAACCGGAAAGGCCTACAGCGCGGACGATCCCGAGACGCAGCTATGGGTCCACAACGTGGAATGGCATTCGTTCCTCGTGGCCTATCGCAAATTCGGCGGGCGGCTGTCGCGGTCGGACGAGGATCGCTATTTGAGCGAGGGCGCACGCGCGGCGTCGTTGCTCGGGGTTCCCGAATCGATCGTGCCGAAGACGATCGGTGAGCTTCGCTCCTATTGGGCTCGAATGCGCCCGCTCTTGTGCGTGAGCGAGCAGGCGCGGCAGGCCATCGATTTCGTGCTCGACCCGCCGATCATGTTCGACGAGACGCTCGCCTATCAAGTGCCGGTGCGAATCTCGGCCCGTGCTGCGCTGGCGCTTTTGCCGCGTTACATCCGCCGCATCGTGAACCTGCCCGAGCCCGGCGCGGTGGAGGTCGCGAGCGGAATGATGATCCGTTCGGGGTCGATGCTCCTGCGACTGCCGCTGATGCGGGAGGCGCCGAGCGTTTTTCTCGGCCGTGAGACCTACGAGCTGAGCGCCCGAGCCGTCCGCGCCTTTCGGGTTGGCGCGGCCTGACGCGAGCGCTTCGCGACGCGAAACGTCTACTCCTCTTCGGGCGCTCCGCCGGAGCGCGCGAGGTCCTCGACCTTCACGCCTTCCGTCTTCATTCCGCGCGCTCGTTTCGCCATCGACGGCAAGAGCTCTTCGAGCGGGGGCGGCTCACCCTTGATGAACCGGAGCGGATTGATCCGCGCGACGACGAAGGCCTTGAGATACGGGCTGACGAGGCCGCGAGCCTTCAGCTTCTCCACCGCCTCTGCGACGGCGTCGTCGAGCTCGAGGACGAGCGCCGACCGGCGCTCGCGCTCCTCCGCCGCGGAGGCGAGGGGCTTTTCGATCCAATGGTCGACCTTCTTGAGCACGGGGCCATACGCGCCGCCGGAGAGCCGCGGGCGCTTTTCGTAGGCGAACCCCAGGGTGACGAGCAGCGGCTCTTCGAACTCGAGGGCGCAATCGCTCTCTTTTCGATCGTCGAAGCGGGCGAGGTCCCGGTACATGCGCACGACCTCGATCGCTCGCTCGCGCAGGTTGTGCGCCTTTTCGATGTTGAGCGCGAGGATTTGATACGCGACCTTTACGTCCGGGACGACGAGCGCGACGACCGCCTTCGCGCCGAGCTCCTTCAATGCGGTGAGGCGATGGTTGCCATTGGGGACCATGTACCCGGCGTCGTCCGCGACGGCGATGACGGGGTCGAGAAACCGCCGCGTCTTGTCCATTGCAACGGTGAGCTTGCGAACGTGCGCATCGGAGGCGTCGCGCTGGAAGGACGTCGGGTGGACCCTGTCGATCGGCAAGGAAGCGAACAGGAGCGGGTGGCCGCCGAGCGGCTCGCGGTATGCGCCGATGACGGCGCCCCCGTCGGCCGCGATGCGATCGCAGAGCGGGGCGAGGTCTTCGGGCGGTGTGGCGAGGACGAGCTCGGGCGCGGAGAGCGTGGTCGGTTGAAGCTTCACGCCTCGGCGCCGCTTCGTTCCTTTTGCTGCGGTCGCGGTCTTCTTCGGCGTTGCGGTCTTCTTCGTCGCCATGGCCAAACCTTTCGGTAAACAGGCCGCGAGCGTCAAGGCCTGCGGCCGGTCAGTCGAACACGCCGGCGATGCGAGCACCGCACGCGCCGCAAGCGCCGTCGCGCAGGGTCGAACGCGCGAGCCGATAATCTGCGCGTTCGAGCACGTTGGATGCGCAGCGAGGACAGCGCGTGTGTCCCAGCTCCACGAGCGTCGCCACGTTGCTCGCATACACGTAGCTCAGGCCTGCGCCGTAGCCGATGCCTGCAGCGTCGACGAGCAGCGAAGGTGGCGTCGCCGGACGATCTTTCATCCGGTAACGCGGCAGAAAGCCGTTGATGTGCCACGGAATGTCGGGGTCGAGCGCAGCGATGCGCCGAGCGATGCTGCGAATGGCATCCGCGCTGTCGTTCAAACCCGGCACCAAGAGCGTCACGAGCTCGACCCACAGGCCGAGCTCGCGGGCGTGCTCGACCGAAGCCCACACCGCGCCGAGCTCACCGCCGAGGGTGCGGTAGGAGGCTTCGTCGTGCGCCTTCAAGTCGACGCGGAAGACGTCGAGGACGGGTCGCAAGTAGCCGAGCGCCTCGGGGGTCGTGTGCCCATCGGTGATGACGGCGGTCTTCAGGCCGCGCTGCTTCGACGCTTCGAAGACCGCGCGCACCCACTCGACGCTGATCATCGGCTCGTTGTAGGCGGCACAGACCGTCGAGCATCTTTCGCGGACAGCCTCGTCAGCGAGCTCTTCCGCCGTTACGTCGATGGGCGTCTGGTCATCGCGGCCGTCGCGGATCGCCTGCGAGATGTACGCGTTCTGGCAATACGGGCAGGCTAGATCGCAGCCGAAATTACCGAACGTGAGCGACTTCGTCCCGGGCATGACGTGGAAGATCGTGTTGATCTCGACCGGCCGGATGTAGCGGCGCGCGACGTATCCGAAGGGCGCTCGCAGCTCGTCGCCTGAGCGCACGCGGACACCGCAGATACCGCGGTCCCCGTCTCGAAGACGGCACCGATGCGCGCACGACCGGCATTCCAGGCGGCCGTCGGCTGTTGGATGGGCCAGTGGGCTCGCGACCGTTCGCGCGTCGAGGACGGGCAGGAGGCGCTGCCGACCTGCTTTCGGCGTGGATTCACGCGGATGTGCACCCTCGCTCGGCACGGGGCGACGGAATGGCATGGCCGGCACCACAAAGCCAGGTGGCCGCGGCACCTCTGTGCGGCCAAAGTGCCTCGCATGTGGCAAATGGCTACGATTGGAAGGAGGTTTGTTGCTGCTAATTGGCCTCAATTCCTAGCCATATCTAGCCTTCGCGGCCCTAAACGCGCGAGTTGACACGGTTCTTGCGTCCACAGACAGCCCGGCTCTGTCTCTGGGCGCCGCGGGTGACCCCCGGAATCGTCGACTCGCTGCGCTCGCCCTGAACCCCTTCGGCGCCGGGTTCGTGCCCTGCGCTCTCTCAACTCGAAACAGGAACAGAGTCCGGTGGTTGAAAGCGACACGATCGCGACGCGCGAGGAGGCGCCTCGCGTGGACGGATGGAGCGAACCAGGCTGCGGTCTCGGGTCGTCGCTGACGAGCGCGGACGACGAGCTCGAGCTGCTCCTCGATTTTTTGCGCGACAGCCGCGGCGTCGACTTCACCGGTTACAAGCGCGCGAGCCTCTCTCGGCGGATTCTGCGCCGGATGCGCGCGGTGGGCATCGACTCCTACGCGGCGTACACGGTGTATCTCGAGCTGCACACGGACGAGCTCTCGCGGCTCTTCAACACCGTCCTGATCAACGTCACGAGCTTCTTCCGCGATGCGTCCGCGTGGGGCTCGGTGGACAAACACCTGCGCGCGATCGTCGCGAGCCGCGGTGCGGACGCCCCGATTCGAGTGTGGAGCGCAGGCTGCGCCTCGGGGGAGGAGGCGTACAGCATCGCGATGCTCCTCGCCGAAATCATCGGCCCCGATGAGCTCGCTCGGCGCGTGAAAATCTTTGCGACCGACATCGACGAAGATGCGCTGGTGCAGGCGCGTGCGGGCACGTACGCGGCGCGCAGCGTCGAGGGGATGCCGCCGGCGCTCTTGGCGAAGTACTTCACGAAGAGCGGCTCCTCGTTCGTGCTCGCGAAGGAGCTCCGTCGATGCGTCATCTTCGGACGGCACGACCTGGTACGGGACGCGCCGATCTCGCGGCTCGACCTCTTATCGTGTCGCAACACGCTGATGTACTTCAATGCGCGAACGCAGGCCCGCATCCTCGAGCGCCTGCGTTTCGCGCTTACGGAGGAGGGGACGCTCCTCCTCGGCCGTGCCGAGATGCTCGTCAGCCATACGACCTTGTTTACCGCCGTCGATCTGAAGGCTCGCTTGTTCAAGAAGACTCGAAAGGCACGCGCGTGAGGGCCATCGAGCGCCTCCTCGAGCTGCAGCGCGCGGCCTTCGAAGGTACGCCGGTCGCGGTCGTCGTCCTCGACGCGAACATGCGCCTCGCGCTGGTGAACGCGCGGGCCGCGACGATGTTCGGCCTGTCCGGCAACGACACCGGGCGACCCTTCGAAGAGCTGGAGATTTCGCATCGTCCCGTCGATTTGAGGTCGATCATCGATCGCGCCCACAAAGAGCGACGCATGACGAGCCTTCGAAAGCTCCAGCGGATGTTGCCCTCGGGAGACCACACCTACGTGGATCTCGACGTCACGCCACTATTCGCCCCCGACGGGACGGCGCTCGGCACGCAGCTCAGCTTCGGTGACGCGACGCAGACGCAGACCTTGATGGACGAGCTGCAGCGGATGAGCGTCGCGCTCGACGCCGCCCGCGAGGAGATCCGCTCGACGAGCGCCGATCTCGAGACGACCAACGAGGAGCTGCAGTCGACCGTCGAGGAGCTCGAGACGACCAACGAGGAGCTGCAATCGACCAACGAAGAGCTCGAGACGATGAACGAGGAGCTTCAGTCGACGAACGAGGAGCTCCAGACGATGAACCAGGAGCTGCGCGAGCGCGGCGAAGAGCTGAACCACGCCAATTCGTTCCTCGGGACGATCCTCGCCACGTTGCGCTCCGGCGTCGCGGTGCTCGACGCCGAGCTCGTGGTGAAGGCCTGGAACCGCCAAATGGAAGAGCTCTGGGGCCTTCGCGCGAGCGAGGTCGAAGGCAAACACTTCTTGAACCTCGACATCGGCCTGCCCGTCGACACGCTCCGCGGGCCGGTCCGCCTCTGCCTCAACCCGGATCGGGCCGATGCGATCGAGCTCGTGACGGACTGCACCAACCGTCGGGGCAAGACGATTCGATGCCGAATCACCGTGAGCCCGCTCCGTGCCGCGACGGTGTCCGGCGCGATGCTGATCGTGGAAGAGCTGAAGTCCTGACTGAGCCGAGAGCCGAGCCGGCTCAGTGCGCGGAGACGTGTGAAGGCGGCACCCTTCGCAGCGTCTGAGGTTCCTCGGGGTCGTCACGACCGACGATCCGCGCGAACCGGTTGAGCTTGCCGTCGGACGTGTCGTCGTGGACCAACATCGCGAGGTCGTTCTCCTCGAAGGTGTCGAACCACTCGTCCCACTCGATCGCTTCGAGCCGATCGTCGCTGCCGCCGTCCGGAAACGCGATGCGCAGGATCCAGACTTCGTCTTCCGCCGTGCCCTTGATGCGCGCGGGCTTCCCACCGCGCGCCTCTGCCCACGCACGAACCTCGCTGTGATCGAAGAGCTTCTTCGCCAATGACATGTTGTTTCCTCGCGTCCGCACGACGGCGTGGGTCCCGCCCGTGGGGGGTGCTCGCTTCGCTCGCACTGGGCACCCACGCCTGCGCGGACCATTGGTTTCCTCGCGTCCGCACGAAGGCGGCCGAAGGTCGCGAGTGCAATGGGCGATCCGGGTCGGTAACAACCCGTGTTCGCCCGAGGAATTCCCTGAAGATCGCTGCGCGCCCCGCGATCCTCGCGTGAGCAACTCAGTCGCAGTGTGGCAGTGGTGTCTGAGGCCATCCGAAAAGTTGCCGATCGACGGCGCGCCTGCTTATGCGTCGCTTCATGGGCGTCGAGTCTTCGAGCAGCGCGGGGAGGGTGCGTCGGTCGGACGTAGCGCGCGGCGCGCGCGACTCGTTCGTGTTGCTTGCGTACGAGCTCGGCACGACGCGCGCGACCGGTGTGCTGACCGTTGAGCCGCCGAGCGGTCCGCCGGAGCTCGTCCTCGTTCGCTCGGGCGCCACGCTCACCTCGGAGCTCGATGCGCTCGGGCGACAGGCAGGGGCGCGGCTTGCACGTCTCGACGCGATGAAGGGCGCGCGTTTCGCGTTCCATACAGGCGGCGTCGACGGCGGAGAGCGGCTGTTTCCGCTCGCTCGCTGGGCTCGCCAACACATCGAGCGCCAGCTCGACCTGACGGCGTCGGAGCTGCTCGTCCGGGAGATCGGCGCGCGACCGCTCGCGCTTCGGGAGGGGAACGTGCCGGAGCTCATGCACCTCGAGAGCGCAGAAAGGCGCATGGTTGCGGCGCTCGCGCGCGGGCGGACGTTGAGCGAGCTCGCCGCGATCGCCCGCGTCCCTCGCTACCGCGCGCTTTCGTTCGTGCACTTTCTGCGGGCCGTGGGCGCGCTCTCCCTGGCACCGTCGATGGTTTCGGCCGAGCCTCCTGTTCGACCCGCGCTCGCGTCGGGCGTTCGTGCCGTCGATCCGGCTCGCAGGCCGGGGCCGGCGCCGACTCGTTCGGCGCCCGTCCGAAGGTCGCGCGTGGTCGCGTTCCAGGTCCTGGGCCTGCCGGTCGATGCCGATGCGACCCGCGTCCGCAAGGCCTTTCGTAGCCTCGCGCACGCTTGGCATCCCGATCGGCACCCCGGCGTGGGCGAGGTCCGGCGCCGCCAGCTCGAGCAGCGCCTCGCGACCCTGAACGCCGCCTACGCAGAGCTCATGGCGGGTTGATCGCGTTCGTTGGTAGCCTTCCCCGCGTGAAAGAGGCGGACGACGAAGCGGAAGAGCTGGAGCCGCCGCTCAAGCTCGTGTGCTTCTACCTTCGCGATCAGGAGCTCGCGCTGCCGATCGACTGCGTGCGCGAGACGATCCGCGTCCGGCCGATCGCGCGCGTGTTCCTCACGCCTTCGTGGCTCGCCGGCATCTTCAGTCTGCGCGGCGAGATCGTGCCCGCCGTCGATCTCGCGCCGTGGCTCGGCATGCCGCCCACCATCGTGGGCGACGAGACGCGCCTCGTGGTGCTCCGCCACCCGACGAAGGTCATCGCCATTCTCGTCGACGGTCTCGCGGAGCTTCGCGTGCTGCGTCCATCGGACGTGGTGGCGCCGCCCTCGACCTTGTCCACCGATCAAGCGGTGCTCCTCTCCGGGCTCGCCGCGACCCCAACCGGCACCGTGCGCATCCTCGCGCCGAACGCGATTCTCGGCTCTGAACGGCTGCGATCGCTCGGCGCAGCTTCGACCTCCCCGACGACGGAACGAGAGGCCCCGCTCGAATGAGATCGTTTCCCATTCCGATGTTCGCGAAGTTCCTCCTCGGCTGTCTGACGCTGGCGGCGCTGCTCATCGTCGGAGGGACGTTCGTCTTCAAGCAGAGCGCGAAGCCGCCCACGCAAGGGAACTATCTCGCGAAGCACTTGCGCCGGCTCCAAGGCTACGAGGATCGTGTCGGCCGCGGCATGACCGGTGCGCTCGAGCTCGTGGCCGATGACACGCGCCTGCGCCAGACCATCGCAGCGAGCGCCGGTGGCGCCGTCCCCGACACGGGCAGGGAAGCACCGTCGCCGACGTCGGTCGGTGAGGCGATCTCGGCGCGGCTGGGCTCCAAAAACGGCGTGCAGCCCGACATCTTCGCGATCTTCACCGTGAAGAACGAGCTCCTGTGGGTGACGCCGAACACGCCGCTTCGCGCCGACGATCTCGGCGAGCTCGCCGCGGCCGATCGCGTGCGCGACGGCAACGTGTTCGCACACCGCCTCACGCTGCTCGACGGCGTTCCCTATCAAGTCTCCGCCGTGCCGGTCCGCGCAACCAACGGCGGCGAGGTCATCGGCGGCGTCCTCGCAGCCGTTCATGCGCAGCGTTACTACGACGAGTTCGCCGAGCAGAGCGACGATGTGCCCGAGCGGCGCGTCCGGCCGACGCTCATCCGTGGTCAGGACATCCTCGCGTCGGCGCTGCCGCAAGATCAGTGGGGCGGCGCCTCGAAGGCGATGCAGCTCGACAAGGTCGTGAAGGTCGTGACCAACGACGTCGAGCGCGACGTGATTCAGTTCTCGGGTAGCGACCAGGACTTCTACACCGAGGATATCGAGGGATACCGCGGCCTCGAGAAGACCAAGATCGGCAAGGTGTTCATGACGCGGCCGCGCACCGCGGCCGACGAGGGCAGCAAGATCCCTTGGCTCGAGATCATGATCGGCATCGGCCTCTCGGTCGTCGTCGCCTCCGCGATGGCGTTCTGGATAACGCGCCCGATCAAGCAGTTCGTCCGGCAGTCGCGGAAGCTGCTTCAGGGCGACACGGATCTCACCCAGCGCATCGTCGTCCACTCGCGCGACGAGACGGCCGACCTCGCCGAGAACATCAACCAGGTCTTCGTGCGCCTGCACGGCCTCGCGGGGGACGTGCAGACCGCGGCGTTCCAGGTGGGCGCTTCGAGCGCAGAGATCAGCGCGGCTTCCAAGCAGATGCTCTCCGGCATCAAAGATCAGAGCGTCAAGATCGAGAGCTCCACGGCTGCGATCACGGAGCTCAGCGCATCCATCCAACAGGTCGCGGAGAACGCCGCCCAAGCGACCACCGTCGCCGAAAAATCGAACGTCGCCGTGACGTCGGCGGTCCAGCGGATGGAGCAGATCCGAGTCGCCGTCGATGATGCAGCCGAGAAGATTCGCGAGCTCGGCGAGAGCTCCAAGCGCATCGGCAACATCGTCGAAGTGATCCGTCAGATCAGCGAGCAGACCTCACTTCTCGCGCTGAACGCGGCGATTCAAGCCGCACAGGCGGGCGAGCATGGGCGCGGCTTCGCGGTCGTCGCCGACGAGGTGTCGTCGCTCGCGCGACGCGCGGGCCAGTCCGCGAAGGACATCGAAGCGCTCATTCAAACCATCAAAGAGCAGACCACCGCGGCGGTCGCCTCGATGGAGAAGGGGACCGCGGAGGTCGACACCGGCACGCAGCTGGTCTCGACGACGCTCGGCGATCTCGGTCATTTGATCGGCGTCGTGCGCGACACGGCAGGCGCCGTGCAGGAACAAGCGGTCGTCTCCGACGAGATCGCGCGCAACATGGATGCCGTGCAGAAGATCGCCGGCGAGGTGCTCACGGGCTCCGAGGAGTCGGTGCTCCAAGCCGAGCGCCTCCACGAGCTCGCGTTCCAGCTCGAGGAGTCGATTCGCGGCTTCAACCTCGACTCGTCCGCCGCGCATGCTGCGCCGGCCCCGATCGCGCCGGAGCTTCGCGCTGCACCCGTCCCGAAGACGCTGCCCCCGAAGCACGAGCGGCCGTCGTCCAGAGGCCGGTCGGATCTGAGGCGGGGATAGCGCGAGGTGTCGATCGCACGCAGCGTCCTCGATGGCCTCCAGCGCAGGCTGCGAGAGCACGCCGGGCTCGAGCTGCCTGCGTGGGTCGTCGAATCGCGCGCTGCACAGCGGATGGAAGCGGTCGGCGTGAACGGAAGCGCCTACGTGGAGCTCCTCGATTCACGGCGTGGTGCCGCCGAGCTCGCGGCGCTGGTCGAAGCCGTGCGCGTCGGTGAGACGAGGTTCTTTCGGCACCACGCGCAGTTCGACGCGCTCGTCGAGCTCGTCGTCCCGCATTGGGTCGAGGTCGGCGAAAAGACGCCCCTGGTTTGGAGCGCCGGGTGCGCGACGGGCGAGGAGGCGTACACGCTCGCGATGGTGCTGGCGCACGCGTTCCCTTCGCCTGCCTACAAGCCGCAGATCGTCGCGACGGATCTGAGCGACGAAGCGCTCGCGATCGCGCGGCGCGGCGCGTACGCGTCGACGGTGCTCTCTCATGTTCCGGAGACGTACAAAAAAGACTTCGTGGTGCGGGGCGCGACGGCGCGCATCCGCCCGGAGATCGCGAGCCTCGTCACGTTCGAGCCGCACAACCTCGCGAGCTTCGAGGCTCCGAAGGTGCTTCGGAAGCGCCCGCTCAGTCTCGTGTTTTGCCGCAACGTTCTCATCTATTTCGACGCGCAAGCGCGCCGGTCCGTCATCGATGAGCTCGTCGAAACGCTCGGCCCCGGCGGCTTCCTCTTCGTCGGGTATTCGGAGAGCCTGCGCGACGTCGAGACGCTCGTGCCGATTCGAGCCGGCGATCAGGTCGTCTGGCAGAAGCGGGAGACGGCGGCTTCGGCGATCGAGCCACGGCCGCGCGCCAAACCGACGCGTACCGCGCGCGTGTCGCATCGGCCGCCGGCACCCAAGGTCGAAGCGCGGGCGAAGGCGTCGGACGCGGCTCAACCTCCAACGGTGCACGTCGCGGCCCGCGCGCCGGCCGAGCTCTCGGCGAAGATCGCGACCGCGCTCGGTCGCGCGACGTTGTCGTCGCTCACCGTCGACCTCGATGCCGTGGAGGTGCTCGACGACGAGGTCGCGCGCATCCTGCGGAGGGCTGCCGCTGCCGCGCGCGCCTCCGGGGTCGATCTGCGCTTTGCGACGCAACAGCCGGCAACGAACCGGTGGCTGGGCCGGCACAGGCTCGGCGGAGGCTCGTCGTGACCAGCGCTGCTTCCGCCATGGAGTCGTGGCGCACGTACGTCGCCGCTGCCAGCGAGGACGTCCGCACGCTCGACGACGGAATCGGCATGCTCGAGGGCGGCGCGGAGCCGTTCCGCATGTCGTCGCTCGCGCACGTGGCGTTCCGTGTCGGATTGTCGAGCTTGCTCGTCGGGGCGGAAGAGGTGGGGAGGCTCGCGCTCGCGGTGGAGCGTGCGCTCGACGTCGCGTCGGCCGGGGCGATGCCCCTCGACGTGGTGGTGGACGCGCTCGCAGCGCCGCGCACCGCGCTGCGAGACGCGATGGCCCAGCTCGCGAATCCGGACAAATCCGGGGCGCGCGTCGAAGGCATCCCCATCGTCGAGCTCACGGCGACGCTCACCGCGGCGCTCGCAGGTGTCGCCGGCGCGCCTCGGGGCCCGGTCGCGGGCGCGGTCGCTCCTGCTCCAAAACCCGCCGCACCCGCGGCCGCCGTCGAGGAGGCGCAAATCGAAGGAGCCTTCGTATGGGCGCCGGCCGTCGATGACGACATGGTCGAGCTGTTCTTCGACGAGGCTTCGGAGCGCATCGAAGGCATCTCCGGCAAGCTCATCGAGCTCGAGCGCCGATCGGGCGATGAAGAGCTCCTTCGCGATCTGTTCCGCGATTTGCACACCGTCAAAGGAAGCTCCGCGATGGTCGGCCTCTTGCCGGTGAATCACCTCGCGCACGCGGCGGAGGATCTCGTCGGGCAGCTTCGTGAGGGGACGCGAGCGGCCGATGCTCCGGTCGTGAACGCGCTCCTCGCCACATTGGATGCGCTCCGTTCGATGCTCGAAGCGGCGCGCGCGCGACAGCCGATCCATTTGGACCCGCGACCGCTCATTCGAGCGCTGCGCGATCCCGGGGCCGCCGCGCCGGCGGCCGTCGCACCGCGACCCGTCGCGCCGAGCGTGGAGGCGGAAGAGACAGGCGCGGTCGCCAAGCCGACCGGCGCTGCTGCGGCCGGCGCTCCTCCGGCTGCAAAACAGACGATCCGCGTCGACTTCGACAAGCTCGACCGACTGCTCAATCTCGTCGGCGAGCTCGTCCTCGGACGTGACGGGCTGCGAACGGCCTGCACCGCACTCGGATCCGTCGCCGGCGAGCTTTCGGCGGATCGCGCGCTCGCGCGGCGTATCGGCAGCGTTCAGAAGAACGGTGGGGCGTCGGACCGTCGAGGCCGCGACGCCGAGCGCGAGGCGCACGGCATCGTCGAGCTGACGGAGGAGCTCGGCCGCGTCGAGCGCGTACTCGACTCGATCGCCGGCGAGCTCGACACGGCGACGTCGAACCTCGACTCCATCTCCGGCGAGCTGCGCGATCAGGTGATGCGGCTACGGATGGTCCGGGTCGGCGGCGTCTTTCGCAAACATCAGCGCACGGTGCGCGACCTCGGCCAATCGCTCGGCAAGAAGATCCGCCTCGAGCTCTTCGGTGAAGAGACCGAGCTCGACAAGCTCCTCGTCGAAGCGCTCGACGAGCCGCTCCTTCACCTCGTCCGAAACGCCGTCGACCACGGCGTCGAAGGTCCTGCCGAGCGCGCCGCGGCGGGCAAACCGGCCGAATCGACGGTCGTGCTCGAGGCCACGCACAAGGGCAACCAAGTCGTGATCCGCATCGCCGACGACGGCCGCGGAATGGACCCAACGCGCCTCAAGCAGAAGGCGCGCGAGCGAGGCATCGTCACCGACGCCGAGCTCGAGACGATGGACGATCGCAGCGCATTCGAGCTGATTTTTCGGCCTGGGTTCTCGACGGCGTCCACGGTGAGCGACGTCTCCGGCCGCGGTGTCGGCATGGATATCGTGCGCCAGACGATCGTGACCCGCTTGAAGGGCACCATCGATATCGAGTCGACGCTGGGGCAGGGGACCGCGTTCATCCTGCGGTTGCCGCTGACGCTCGCGATCATCGACGTCCTGCTCGCGCGGGTCGCGGGAGAGATCTTCGCGCTCCCGCTCGACATCGCGGACCGCACGATGGTGATTCTGCCCGACGACGTCCGCCTCGTCGGCGATCGCGAGGTGATCGAGGTCGACGATCGCAACATCGCGCTCGTACGGCTCTCCCACGTGCTCGAGCTCGACGACCCTCACCACCACGCGGAGGAGCCGATGCAGGTCGTCCTGACCGAGCAGGCCGGTGAGTTCTATGCGCTCTGTTGCGATCATCTGCTCGGCAAGAAAGAGATCGTCGTCAAATCCCTCGGCGAGGTCCTCTCGGGTGTGCCCTGCATCGTCGGCGCTACGTTGCTCGGTGATCGGTGCGCGCTGATCCTCGACGTCCCGGCGATCATCGAGCGCGCCCTGCGCAAGAAGGCCTTCACGGCGCCCCGTCCGACGCGCCTCGCGACCACCGGATCGCGCGGCAACATCCTGATCGTCGACGACTCCGACACCGTTCGAGAGGCGCTTCGCCGCTTGTTGTCGGACGCTGGATTCACCGTCACGACGGCGGACGACGGACGCGCGGGGCTCGAGCTCTGCCGCGCCAAACGCTTCGATCTCGTGTCGACCGACGTCATGATGCCCCACATGGACGGCTACGAGCTCACGCGGGCGCTCCGCGCGCTCCCCGCCTACCGCGACGTCCCGATCGTCATGGTGACCAGCCGCGGCGAACGAATCGATCGAGTCCGCGGCTTCGATGCCGGCGTCGACGAATACATCACGAAGCCGCACGACCGGCAGCTGTTGCTACGCGCCGTCGAGAAGCTCCTCTCGCACCCGAAGGAGGGCTCGAACGGATGAACGTCGTCCTGGTCACCGACGACCCGATGTTGCCCGAGTTTCTGCGAAGGCCGCTCGAGCCGCTCGGGCACAAGCTCCATCACGTCGAGTCGGTCGCAGAGGTCATCGATCGTTATGACGAGCTCGCGCCGGACGTCGTCGTGTTGCCGCGGCGGCTGCCGGACCGCGATCTCGGCGCCGCCGTCGAGCTCTTCCGCAATGGTGCGGCTCAGCGCGGTCCGTCGGTGGTCTTGCTCGGGGTCGAGCCGCGTGATCGCGAGCTCGCCCGTCTCCACGGTGCGGATGCGTTCCTCCTCGTGCCATTCACCGACGCGGAGGTTCTCGAGGCGGTCGGCACGACGACGGGCGGCGCGAAGGTCGTCCTTCTTGCAGACGATTCGCCGCTCATTCATCGGCATACGACGCCGATCCTCGAAGACCAGGGATACGTCGTGCTCGCCGCCCACGACGGCGCCGAAGGCCTCGAGATCGTCCGGAGCCGCAAGGTGGATCTCGTCATCACCGACGTCGAAATGCCCAAAATGGACGGCTACGAGCTGTGCCGTGCGATCAAGACCGACACCGCGACGGCCCATCTTCCGGTCATGATCTGCTCCACGCTCGGTGAGGCGGCCGATCTCGAGCGAGGCTTCGACGCGGGCGCCGACGATTACCTCGTCAAACCCGTCGTGGCAGAGGAGCTGTCGACGCGCGTGCGTGTCCTCCTCGCGGGGACCCTCCCCGCCTCGCGCGAGCGCGTGCTCGTCGTCGACGATTCGCCTGCGCAACGCCATTACGTCGCCGATTGCCTGGCCCGCCAGGGGTTCGAGGTGATTACGGCGCCGGACGGCAAAGTGGCGCTCGAAAAGGCCCACGCGGCGCGCCCCGCGCTGGTCGTCTCCGATTACGAAATGCCGGTCATGACGGGCTTCGAGCTCGTGCATGCGCTCCGCCGAGATCCCGAGCTACGCAACATTCCGGTCATCATGCTCACGGCTCGCGATTCGAAGCGCGATATGGCGCAGCTGCGCGCCGCCGGCGCCTCGGCCTATTTGGTGAAGCCGTTTGCGCAGGACAAGTGCGTCGCCATCGTCGAGCGGACGCTCGCGGAGCGGCGTCTGCTCGCCTACAAAGAGGCTTCCAGTGTCTACATCTCCGAGGGCGCACGCCGCGCCGCGGAGGCCCGGGCAGAGGCCGGCGCGATGCACACGCTCCGCGCCGACGAGCGGGTGATGAGCGTGCTCTTTTCGGATCTCGCCGGGTTCACCCCCATGTCCGAGAAGCTCACGCCGCGCGACCTCATCGAGCTTCTCAATGGGTATTTCGACGCAATGTGTCCCATCGTCGTCGACGAGGGCGGCGACATCGACAAGTTCATCGGCGACGCGATCATGGCCGTATTCGACGAAGTCCGTGGCAAACCTCCGGCCCCCGAGCGGGCGGTCCGGGCCGCGCTCGCGATGCAAGCCGCGCTCGACGTCTTCAATGCGGATCGTCCGCTGAAGTTGCGAATGCGAATCGGAATCAACACCGGGCCGCTCGTTCGCGGCGATCTCGGTTCTCGTGTGGTTCGTCGCGATTACACGGTCATCGGCGAGACGGTGAACCGCGCCAATCGATACGAATCGAAATGCCCCATCGGTGGGGTGCTCATCAGCCAATCGACGTACGACGCGCTCGGCGATCTCGTCGTGGCCGACCCTGTCGAAGGCCTCGAGCTCAAGGGCGTGAGCGCGCCCGTCACCGCCTTCGTCGTCCGATCCATGGCCCCCCGAGGTGAATCGTGATCCGCGTCCTCATCGTCGACGACTCGATGTTCATGCGCGGCGCGATCTCCAAGACGCTGTCTGCGACCGGGAAGTTCGAAATCGTCGGCCAGGCGAAAGACGGCAACGAGGCGGTCAAGCGCGTCCAGGAGCTTTCGCCCGACGTCGTCACCATGGACTTCAACATGCCCGGCATCACCGGCGCCGACGCGGTCCGCGAGATCATGCGGAAGAAGCCGACGCCGGTCGTCATGTTCTCCGCGCATACCAAACAAGGTGCGAAGGAGACGCTCGACGCGCTCACGGCCGGCGCGGTCGACTTCGTCACGAAGCCCGCGGGTGAGGTGTCCGCCGACCTCTCGAAGGTACAGGACGAGCTCGTTCGCAAGCTCACCGCCGCTGCGAGCGCCCGCCCGCGCGCAGCGCCGAGCTTGCCGCCGGCGACCGTCTCGAGGCCGCCGCCGTCGCCCGCCCGAATTCCACCCGCACCCGTCTCTTCGCCCGGCGGCCTCCCGAAGCTGTGTGTGATTGCCATTTCGACGGGTGGCCCGGTCGCGCTCTCGCGTCTGCTCCCAGCGCTCCCGGCGGATACTCGATTTGCGATCGTCATCGTCCAGCACATGCCCGCATTCTTCACGACGACGCTCGCCGAGCGGCTCGACGCGACGAGCGCCATTCGTGTGCAGGAGGCGGTGGCCGGCGACCGTCCGAGGCCCGGCCTCGCGCTCGTAGCGCCCGGGGATCGCCACCTCGAATTCGATTCGCGCGGTGCAGTCGTCCTTTCGGACGGCCCGCTGCTCCACGGCTGCCGCCCCGCCGCGGACATCACGATGACCTCCGCCGCCCGCGTCTTCGGCCGCCGCACGATCGGCCTCGTCATGACCGGCATGGGCAAAGACGGCGCCGCCGGCGCGCTGGCCATCCGCCGCGCCGACGGCAGAACGCTCGCTCAAGACGAAGCGACCAGCGTCATCTTCGGTATGCCGAAAGCAGCCATCGACGCCGGCGCCATCGAAGACGTTGCGCCGCTCGACGAGATCGCGGCGCGGCTGCGTTATTTGTGAGAGCGACAGGAACCGCAAAGACGCAAAGGGAAGAAAAGGAGCACGAAGGTTTGTCAGAGACGTGCGCGCGCTTCCGCCGCGCTGCGCCAGAACGTGAATTCTCCGCTCTTTGCGCCCTTTTTCTTCTCTTTGCGTCTTTGCGGTTCATCCTACGCCGCTCAAGGCATCAGCTCCGCCAAGTAGAGGTCGCGGCCGTTGTTGTTCGTGAATGTGGTGCCGGTGCCGAAGTCGAGCGTCCCTGTGAACGAGCCGGTGATCCAGGGCTGACCGTCGGGGCCGGTGCGGAGGGCGCGGTTGACCTGGCTGCTGCTGTCGCCGAAATGGTGGCTCCATAGGTGGGTACCGTCGGCGGTGAACTTTGCGACGAAGATATCGTCGTCGCCTGCGGTTTGTAGATTGCCGCCGCCGAAGTCGGCGCCGCCG
Source organism: Polyangiaceae bacterium (assembly GCA_013361525.1). Taxonomy (GTDB): domain Bacteria; phylum Myxococcota_A; class Polyangia; order Polyangiales; family Polyangiaceae; genus Xiheicaenibacterium. Next base: position 17,513 of record JABFXY010000106.1, read on the forward strand.
GCGTTGTCACCCGACACCACGACGTTTCCATTCGGATCGAAGGCGACGCCCCACGCTTCCTGCGGGCCTCCGTCTCCGAATCGTTTTGCCCAAAGCCTATCGAAGGTTTCACCGTAGACCGCGACGAATGCGTCGTCGCCTCCGCCGCTCGGGAGCGACGTCGTGCCGAACATCACGGTCCCGCGCAGCATGCCCGCGAGCGCGAAGCCGTCGTCGGAGCCGACCGCGACGGACCACGCGACCTGATCTTCACTTCCGCCTAGAAGGTCGGCAAATTGCGGCGTTCCGTCGGAATCGAGCACCGCGACGAACGCGCCCTCGCTGCCGTCTTCGTCGAGCGTTCCCGCATTGCCGAAGCTCAGGTCTTGGCGCGTGACGCCGCCGATGACGATCGATCCGTCGGAGCGGGGCGCGATGTCGCGACCGCGGTTTTCGTCCGGACCACCGAAGGCCCGAATCCAAACCGGCGCGCCATTGCTTTGGTCGAGCTTTGCGACCACGACGTCGTAGTCGCCGAGGCTCGTGAGCTCGCCATTTCCGGTATCGATGCTCCCGGCGAAGCTGCCAATCACGAGCACCCGGCCGTCGGGGGCGATATCGACGCCGGTGAATCCTTCGTCGTCGCCGGTCGAGAGGGCGCGCGCCCAGAGGAGCTGCCCCGTGTCGCCGAGCTTTGCGACGAACGCGTCGAAACCGGAGTCGTGCTCGAACGATTGCCCCGCGAATTGCGCGTCACCCGTGAACCATCCGACGACGTAGACGCTCCCGTCCGGCGCGACAGCCACGCCGGTAACCTCTTGATCGCCCGAGCCGCTCAATGGCTGCGTCCACGCGACGTTCCCGTTGTTGTCCAACCGCACGACGAAGCCGTCTTGCGAATCGGCCACGATGTCGGACGCTCCGAAGCTCAATGTTCCGCTGAAGAGCCCGCCGACGACGGGGGCGTTCATCGCGTCGACGTCGAGGACCCAACCCTCGATGCTGCCGTTGCCGGTGCCGAACCGAACGGCGGATACGGGTGTACCGACCGCGCACGCGGACGAGCCGTCGCACACTCCTCCTTCACATTCGCCGTCGGGGTCGGTTCCCGCCGTCGTTGCCGTGCATGCACCCGCCGCGTCGCACCCTTCACAAGAGCCGTCGCAGGCCGCATCGCAGCAAACGTCGTCCGCGCAGAAGCCGCTCGCGCATTCGCCATTCGATGCGCAAGGTGCGCCGAGGACGAGCAGACAATGCCCGGCGCCGTCGCATTGCGAAGTCGGCGTATCGCTGCACGGCGTCCCCTCCGCGGCGAATTCCTCCGAGCATGTGCCGTCGCACGTGTAGACGAGACACGGATCGTCGCCGCACTCTTCTGCCGTCGTGCACGCGGCGCCCGCGCCCGAGCCTCCCTCCGCATTCGCGCCTTGCGCGGTGCCCCCATTCGAGACGGTGCCGCCTGCGCCTCCCGCGCTATCGTCGGGTGGCTGGCCCATCGAATCGAGGAAGCAGCCGCCGAGGGTGAGGAGCAGAGCGAAGCGAAGCGACGACACGAGCCTCATCGATCGGCAATGGTACGCCGACCGGAAGCGCGCGCGATCGTCTCATCGCACCAGGGCGGCCGCTCGGATTGGAGGTGCGCTCGATTTCGGAGCGAACTTCTTCGCCAGGGTGCGCGCCTCTTCGAGGTGATTGTCGACCATGCGCCGCACGTCGGTAGCAATGTGGGTCTCGAGATCCGGATCGTGCACGCTCGGCAGAATGCGCTGGTCGAGGAGCTCCAGCGCCGCCTGATGGTCGGCGACCATTTCGTCGATGTACGCCGCGTCGAACTCTTCGTCGGGCGTCTTCTCCAGCCGCGCGACGACCTCGAGCGTGCCGAGCCTCAGCTTCTTCGCGTCCTCGAGCTCGGCCGGGACGACGGCCAGCTTGTCGACGAGGTCCTGCTGCGCCTTCTTCGCCGCCTCGTGGTGCTCGACCATCGTCTTCGCGAAGGCCTTCACCTCGTCGTCCTTCGCCTTGTCGATCGCCACCTTCGAGGCCTCGATCTCGCGATCATTGGAGGCATCGAGCAACGTGATGATCTGTCCGTCCGTCAGCTCCGCCTGCTTGAGCGGCGCCGATTCGGCGGGCGCGGCAGTGATCCCCGCGCGCGACTCGGGCGTCGATTGATCCCGAAACGGCGAGCGTTCCCCATACGGCGGGTCCTGGCAGCCCAATGAGCCAAACGCTCCACCGAGCAAAACCGTCACGCACGACCCGAATACGATTCGTGGATCCATGGGGATACCGAATCGGTTGCAAGAACCGCGCAATCCCAGACCGCCCCGGTGGCGAATAACCCCCGCGGCACGCCGCCCCAACTGTGACCGCGCCGCTCCCGCCCTGAATTGCAGACAAGAGGGGTCGCCAAGGGCGCCAAGGGGAGAAGGAGGAAGAGGAGGGAAGAGATTTAGGGTTTCGAATTCGAACCCTTCTGCCTCCTCTTCTTTCTCTTTCTGCCCATGGCGCTCTTGGCGACCCCTCTGGGCCGAGTGCGAGAGCTATTCGGTAACCGTCACGAAGTGCGTGACGACGGAGGAGCCGCCGCGGTTGTCGCGGGTGACGGCCCAGATTTGGTACGTGCCGGGTTCTTCGGGGGGGACCCATTGCACGGCGCGGTCTTCGATGATGCCGGTCGTCGCGTCGTTCACGAGCTTCACCTCGGTGTCGAAGGTGCCGCCTGTCGCGAAGTAGCTGACCCACACGACCTCGTGGAGGATATTGCCGTTCGCGTCCTTCGACTCCGGGTCTTCGTCGGCGATATCGTCGGGGACGGCGATGTCGACGTCGATCGATCCGCATTCGGTGAATTCGTCGGTCGCGGCGCAGCCTGATTTGCGGCGCTCCTCGAGCGTGACCGGGCACACCGTCGCCTCGAGGACTTCGTCGGGCTCGCGCAATTGGCCGTCGAAGACGAGACCATCGACCGGAGGGTTGGGGTTGGGGCGCTCGTCCTCGAACACGTAAATCTGCGTGTAGCCGGGGACGAACGCGTCGGGGCCGAGCTCACGCCCTTCGCTGTCGAAACAACCGAGCGGGAACGACCCTGCGACGGTGTCGCCCTCTTGGCTGACGGGCCGAATCTCTCCCGCGCAGGACATGAAGAAGATGTAGGCGATGCCGTACTTCGGGCCGTAGTCGGGATCCGGTTGGCTCGAGACGATGTCTTCGGGGATCGCGAGATCGAACGGCACGTCACCCGTGCCCACACAGATGAAGCTGTCCGGCGTGCAGTTGCCGGAGAAGTCGCCCTGCAGACCTTCGAAGAGCGGACCGAATTGCTCGTAGCAGCCGTAGTACTGCTGCCCCGGGGGGTTGAAACAGCCGCCGAGCCATACCGTCGTCACGGGGACGAAGTTGTCGAGGTCGCGGCCGTCGACGAGCTCCATCTCGAAATGGACGATCTGTCCCGGCTTGGCGAACGGCCCATAGCCAGGATCCGGCTCGGGGTCGGGCACTTCCTCGGTCGGGGCAGGCGTCGCGTACGCCGCCGTGATCGCGAGAATGCGGAGCGTATTGACGAGGCTCGGCGGGTCGAAGGGTGCGGAGCAACCGCCGACACCGGGGCCCCCCGCGAGGGCGAGACCGACGAGCACCGTCGTCGCTCCACCGAGCAGGGCCCTACGGCCCCTCGAGCGCGCAGGCTGCGTCTTCATTCGTCCTCTTCTCCGAGGTCGCCGCGGATGCCGAGGCTCGGCAAGATCGGCAAGCCGTTCACGTATTGGCGAGCGGTGTAATTGAAGTTGTAACCGACCGCCTCGGGGTTTTGATTGTTGTAGACGTTCTGGACATCCAAATAGATCGAAAATGCCCAGTATTTGAACTTCCACTTCTTGTCGACGCGGATGTCGAGCGAGTGGAAGAGCGGCAATCGCTCGCTGTTGTTTCCGATCGGAATGGGCGTGTAGGCGCCGCTCGCGCCGTGGAACAGAGCATTGGTGCGGAGCGGGTTGCAGCCGACGATCTGGGGGTCGCAGACGATGGGGTCGATGATGTTGCCCGAGACGAGTCGGAAGCGGCTGCCGATCTCCCAGCCGTGCCCGAGCTTCACGCTGCCGAGCACCGTGAGGATGTGCGTCTGGTCGAAGTTGACGAGGAACTCTTCCTCACCCGGTGCGTTTTGCCGGACGCTGCGCGACAGGGTGTACGCGAGCCAACCGAAGAACCGCTCGTCGGGCTTGTATCGGATGAGGAACTCGCCGCCGGCCGCGTACCCGCGACCCGAGTTCGTGTAGACGAGGCCCGCGCCGTTCTCCGCCGCGTTGCCGACGATTTGATTGTCGAGCTGCTTCACGAAGCCTTCGGCGGAGGCGTCGACCTGCGGCGTGATCTCTTGTTCGAGCCCGAGCGCGTAATGGATGGCGCGGTTCGACTTCACGCCTTCGGTGCCCAATGGGGGAATCGCCTGCTGAAACGACGGCGGCTGGTGATAAACGCCGATACCGGTCTTCAGCGTCGTCTTCGGGAATTCGCGCCGCAGGCCGAATCGTCCCGAAAAGCGAGGGCTGAACGTGAACTCTTCCCCGAAGCTCGTGTAATCGAGGCGCACGCCCGGAACGAGGCGGATGCCCGGCGCGGGTTCGAGCTCGAGCTCCGTGTAGAGCGCCGATTGGATTGCCGCTTCGCTCTGCTCGAGCTCGCGGAAGGGACGCGTCGAAAACGGCTGATTCGGCGGCTCCCCCGGGCGGGTGTTCTGCTCGGGTAGGCGCAGCCGAACGTTGCCGACGCCGGAGAAGATGTCGAAGCCCGCATTGAGCTTCACCGCTTTGGAGAACTCGTGCGTCCACTCCGCGCGCGTGTTGTACGAAAGGACGTCGAGGAAGAAATAGAGCGGGCCCAAGCTGAAGCCGAGCTCGTCATGCCCGAATGCGCCGACCGCGCGGATCTTGTCGCTTTTTCCGAGGTCGCGTTCGTACAAGAGCTGAATGCGCTGGAACGCAGTCTTCAAACCGGCGCTGCCCGAGAGCGCGGGCTCGCCCGGCGCAGGGTCCTCGAGGAGGAGCTCGAGCGAGTCGTCGCTGCCGAAGAAACCGAAGCGGAATCGACCCGCCTTTGCCGAGTTGTGCTCGAGCAGGGCTTGGTAATCCCAATACACCGGTGCTTGCGTGACGCCGGCGCCCGCCGCTTCGAGCGTCGGCCCGAGCCAAGCGTCGAGGTAGCTCCTTCGCCCGGCGACCGCGAACGTCCATCCGTCGGCAATGGGGCCTTGGACCATTGCACGCGTATCGATGAGATCCGTCTGGACGAGGCCGTGATAACCGTCGTCTTTCGGCTTTCTCAATCCGACGTCGACGATGCCGCCCATCACGCGGCCGTATTCGGCGCCGAAGTTTCCGGGATAGAAATCGATCTTGTCGAGCATCTCGGTGGGGACGACGCTCGATAGACCACCGAAATGGTAGATGAGCGGCACCGGCGTGCCGTCGATGAAGGTCTGCGTATCGGCGGGCCCCGAGCCGCGGACCAAGAGGAGGCCGATGATGGCGGGCGGGCGCGCGACCCCGGGCAGGTTCTGAATGGATCGGAGCGCGTCGCCGTTCGTGCCGGGGATGCGATTGATCTCGCGCTTCGACAGCGTTCGCTTCACCACCTCGCGCGGAGGTCGCTCGCCCCGAACGGTGACCTCGACGCCGCCGGTGGCGACGAAGACGCGGTATTTCACCTGGCTCGAGGCGCCGGCGGTGATCTCCTCGACGAGGTCGCTCGAACTGTAGCCCTCGGCCTCGACCTTGACGTCGTAGGAGCCGACCGGGAGCTCGCCGAAATCGAAGCGCCCCTCGGCGTCCGTCTCGAGCACCCGCGCCGCGGTGCCGTCGCGCGGCGTGAGCGTGACCTTCGCGCCGGGAATAGGCACCTCTTCGGTCGCGGCGCCGGGCTGTGCTTCGCTCGGCTGCCCGACGACGGTGCCGGACAGGCCCTGGACGTCGGAGGGCTCGTCCGTCGGCTGATCGGTCGGCTGCTCCTCACCGAGCTCGAAGGTGAAACGAAACTGGATCCGGGAGGCGACGATCTTTCCTGTCGCGTCCTGCGCGGGCGTGAACTCGAGCAGTTTGCCGGCGGCGACGGCTGCTTCGTCGAAGCCATGCCCCGCGGGGCTGAGCACCTGGACGTCGGTGACCTTGCCCGCCTTGTCGATGTCCAGCTGGACGACGACCTTCGCCTCGACCCCCTTCGCTTTCGCCTCCGGCGGATAAACCGGCGCGACGTACTTCACGATCCGCGGGAGGACGGGGCCGCTCGCGGGCGGTTGATCTTGCGCCTCCTCCTTCTTCACCGCGCCGGATTCACCGCGCGGAACGCCGTCTTGAGCATGCGTGACGGCGGGCGCCAGGAGGAGCGCGGCGGAGAGGAACAGAGCCGGCAGTCGAGTCTTGGGCATGCGCGCGCGCCCGGGACACTACACCGAAATGAGTCCGCGTGCGCAGAGGGCACAATGGCGCCGCAGGTCTTCAGACGGGTTTGTGAGTGCGCGCACCAAGCGGCCTTTTCGGTACCCTGGCCCCATGAAAATCAAGGCGGCGGTCGCACACGAAGCAGGCAAGCCCCTGGTCGTCGAGGATGTCGATCTCGAAGGGCCGCGGGAAGGGGAGGTGCTCGTCGAGCTCAAGGCGACAGGCGTCTGCCACACCGACGAGTTCACCCTGTCCGGCAAAGATCCCGAGGGGCTCTTCCCGGTCATCTTCGGACACGAAGGCGCGGGCGTGGTCGTGGACGTCGGGCGCGGCGTGACCTCCCTTCAGAAAGGCGACCACGTCATCCCGCTGTACACGCCCGAGTGCCGCGCCTGTAAATCGTGCCTCAGCCGCAAGACGAACTTGTGCACCGCCATTCGAGCGACGCAGGGCAAAGGCCTCATGCCGGACGGGACGAGCCGCTTCTCGATCGGCGGCAAGCCGATTCACCATTACATGGGCTGCTCGACGTTCTCGACGCATACCGTTTTGCCGGAGATCGCGCTCGCGAAGATTCGCAAAGACGCGCCATTCGACAAGGTCTGTTACATCGGCTGTGGCGTCACCACCGGGATCGGCGCGGTGATGTATACCGCGAAGGTCGAACCGGGCGCGAACGTCGTCGTGTTCGGGCTCGGCGGCATCGGGCTCAACGTCATCCAAGGCGCGCGCATCGCCGGAGCCGACATGATCGTCGGCGTGGACATCAACCCCGCGCGCAAAGCGATCGCGCGCAAATTCGGAATGACCCATTTCGTCAATCCGAAGGATGTCGGCGGCGATCTCGTCGCGCACCTGGTGGAGCTGACGAAAGGCGGCGCCGATTACAGCTTCGAATGCGTCGGCAGCGTGCAGCTCATGCGACAAGCGCTCGAGTGTTGTCACCGAGGCTGGGGTGTCAGCGTCATCATCGGTGTCGCGGGCGCCGGGCAAGAGATCTCGACGCGGCCGTTCCAGCTCGTGACCGGGCGAGTCTGGAAAGGCTCCGCATTCGGCGGCGCGCGCGGACGCACCGACGTGCCGAAGATCGTCGATTGGTACATGGACGGAAAGATCGACATCGACAGCTTGATCACCCACAAGCTGCCGCTCTCCCGCATCAACGAGGCCTTCGATCTCATGCACGCGGGCACCTCGATCCGAACGGTGGTCGAACTCGGCTGATACAAGCCCGGAGCCTGAAGTCTGAAGGGCGAGTTACAGGAAGCGCAGGCGGCCTTCGACCGTGGCGCTCAGGTGTTGATGAGCATGCAGGTACTCCTCGAGGAGATCCTGCGTGCTCGTCGCGACGCCGTGGCACACGTCGATCGCCATGAGCTCGGTGTGCGTGAGGCCCAGGAACGACGCGCTGTTCTTGTAGTGAAAGTCTTGCAGCGTGATCGTGTACGTCTCGCCGTCGTCGACGGGCGCGCCGCGTAGGTGCAGCGACTCGAGGGTCTCGGACGTACGGTCGAAGACGGCGCGTACGGCGCCGCTCACTTGATAGAACTCGCCTTCGCCGCGCAGGTTCTTCGGGTGCATGATCTTCTCGAAGATCCGACGCAGGTCGCGCCCGCGGAGCGCGAAGCGGTGCAACGCGTCGCTGAACGGGAAGATCGCGAGGAAGTCGCCGCGCGTGACCGTCGGGCCGAGCACCGGCTTGCGAATGGATCCGGAGGCGAGGAACGCGACGTCGACCTTCGTCACCGCGGCGATCGCGTCGGCGAAGCAATTGCCGAGCTCGGTCTCTTGGACACGTGACGGATGCGTGAGAGGGCGGGCGAGCTTCGTCAGGATGGTGTTGTACTTGCGGTCGACGATGTCCTGGAACGACGCGATGTAGCGCTCGAGCTCCGTGTCGGGGCTCGCCGTTTCATCGGTGATGGGAACGAGCTGCCATTTCCAATCGACGACGCTGTTCGTCACGTCGTCGACCACGAGATCGAAGCGGCCGATCTGATCGGTGCCGACGGCGGCCTGGGCGATGAGCACACCGTTCACCGTCTCCGGCTTTTCGAGCACGGTGTGCGAATGGCCGCCGAGGATGATGTCCACGCCCCACGCGGGGTCGAGCATGCTCGCGAGCTCTTTGTCGGATTCGAACCCGATATGCGTGAGCAGGACCGTGAGATCGATGTCGTCGTTCTTGTACGCGTTGCAGATCTTTCCGATCTCGCGCGTCGCATCTTCCAGCGTGAGAAACCCTGCGAGCTCCGAGTCGATCGTCTGCAGCTGCTGGATGACCTTGTCGGTCACGATGCCGATGAACATCACGTCGAAGCCGTCGATGTTCACGACGTGAAACGGCTTCATCAGCCGCTTGTTGTACTTCGACATGTAGAGGTTCGCGTTCACGATGGGGAAGTTCGCGACCTTCTCGAGGAACAGCAGCTGAAGCAGGCCGTAGTCGAACTCGTGATTGCCGAGCGTCACGACGTCGGGCGCGAGGAAGTTCATCAGCTCGATCGTCGAGATGCCTTTGAACTCCTCGTCGAGGATTGAGCCGCGGAGCATGTCGCCCGCGATCGCGTAGAGGACGTTCTTCTCCGTTCGGCGGACGTGGCTGACGTACCCCGAAAGTAGGGAGAGGCCACCGATCAGCTGGCCGCCTTCGCCGCGCATCTCGGCGAGGAAGTCGCCGTGCATGTCGTTCGAGTGCAGCAGCGTGACGTTCTTCGTTCCCATCGACCTGCCGGCGATCCGAGCCCCCAGAACGCTCCCTCGCTTCGACGAATCGAAGCGAGGGCCTCTCGAATCAATCGGTCACACCGGGTCGCGTCGCTTCAGGATGAAGCAGAGGATCACGAGGAGCGTGACCGTGAAGCCACCGAGGACCACGTAAGGCAGCCATTGGGCTTCGTACGAGAAGAAGCCCCAGGAGCCCTTCAGCTTCTCGGCGGCGATCTGCGCGGTCGCGCACTTGAACTCGCCGTTTTCGATGAAGTCGTCCGCGCTCGAGACGGGCTCGGGCATCTGGAGATCGATCGCCCAGGACTTGTCGGTATCGAGCGCGAGGCGGTTCGGGACGATGCCGGCCTCGAAGCCCCAGCGCGCCGGGATTGCGTAATAGAGATATTTGAGGTGCGGCACGCTCGTCATCGGAACGAGCAATCCGCCCAGGATGACCTGCGGGATGAGCGCGATGGGTGTGAGCGCCATCGCGGCTTCGCTCGAGGTGACGAGCGTCGAGATGAGCAGACCGAGCGCGGTCGCCACGAGCCCGGTCGACACGCACGCGCCCAACATTTGCCCGAACGCATCCATCCCGCCCGGCAGGCCGAGACCGAAGAACACGATCCCGAGCAACATCGTGCACTGAACGATGCAGAAGAAGGCGAGCAGGATGTATTTCGAGAAGACGTAATTGAAGAGGCCGAGGTTCACCATCCGCTCACGCAGATAGATGGCCCGTTCGGCCACGATCTCGCGCGCGGCGTTCGACGTGCCGAACCAGACGGCGGACACGATGAGGAAGAAGATCGCCGCGGTCTGATCCCGCGTCGGCTCCATCCCCGCGAGCACCGCGGCGGATTCCATCCCGCCCTTGCCGTCCTTCGACAGCTGCTGAAGAGCGGCGAGACACCATTGCGGCACCGTCTCCTCCTGGCCGCCGAAGACGAGGGTGAGAAGGCCTCCGATGATCGGTGCCTGCGCGAGCATGATCATCAGACCGCTGACGTCGCGGACTTTGCATTTGAAGTAGCGCGAGACGAGCAGCCCGAGCTGGCCGCGTGTCGCGCCGCGGCCGGGCGGTAACCCGTGCGTGGATTGGCCGCTGCCGATCTCGCGCTTGCCGGAGTACATCTTCTGGTACGTGCGGTTGCCGTCCTGGAAGAACTCCGACCGCCACTCCGTCGCGGCGATCTTCCGCGCCTCTTGGCGTGACGCGTTCGGGTTCTGCTGGCGCATCCGCTCGAAGATCGGGCGCTCTCGAGCCGCGAGCATGTCGAACATGTCGCGCGGGTTGTCGACGTCGTTGCGCTGGCCCTGGCGCTGCTTGAGCGACCCGAAGAACTCGTACGCATCGGGCTGCGTCGGCCCGAAGAACATCGGGATGCCGCCGTAGCCCATGATGAGGCAGTGCGTGAACTTCTCGAACTCGTCCTTCGCCGGCTGATGGATCGTCATGATGATCGTCTTGCCGGTCTGCTTCGTCAGGTTCGCGAGCAGCTCGATCAAGGCGGTCGTGTCGTCCGCGGCGAGGCCGGACGTCGGCTCGTCGAGGAAGAGGATGACGGGGTCGGTGACGAGCTCGAGGGCGATGTTGACGCGCTTGCGCTGGCCGCCGGAGAGGACCTTCTTCTCGGGCTTGCCGATCTGGAGGTTTTTCACGCCGTCGAGGCCGAGGTCTTTGAGGGTCTGCTCGACCCGTTGATCGATCTCTTCGTTCGAGTAGTCGGGCGGGAGGCGGAACTTCGCGCTGTAGCGGACGGCCTCGAAGACGGTGAGCTCGGGGTGGACGAGATCGTCCTGCGGGACGTAGCCGATCGATCCGCGGAGCGTGTCGTAGATGCTGTAGAGGTCCTCGCCGTTGATGCGGACGACGCCGCTCGTCGGCGGGAGGTAGCCGTTCAACGTGAGGAGCAAGGTCGTCTTGCCGGCGCCCGACGGACCCATCAGCGCGATCATGTCGCCCGGCAACGCCTTGAACGAGACGTTGTCGAGCAGCGTCTTCATCTCGCCGGTGTTGTCGCGATCGGGCACTTGGAGCTGGAGGCTCCAAGCTTCGATCTCGTAGAGCGGCTTGCCGGCCCAACGGTCGGGGCTGTCTTGGAGGACGTCGACGCCGCCCGTCGCGGAGATCTCGATCTGCAGCGGCATCGGGCCGATGAAGATCTTCTCGCCGCTCTGGACGGGGATCTTCTGACCCGGTGCGACGCGGTGGCCGCGCACGTACGTGCCGTTCGCGCTGCCACGGTCTTCGATGAAGAACTGCCCCGCGACCTGGTGGAGAAGGGCGTGACGGCTCGAGACCTGCGGGTGTTGGATCTGGATGTCGTTGTCCGGCGTGCGGCCGATCGTGCGGACGGGCTTGTTGCCACCCGCGAAGTCGAGCTGCCCGAGGATCGTCTTGTTCTTCTTCGCGCCTGCGCCCGGGCTTCCGAGCGCGGTCGCGGGCTGCGCACCGAGAGCCGCCTGCTGGAGCGCGCCGCCCTGTTGCGAGAGGTACGCGTTCTGTTCGAGCGATGCGGCAGCTGCCGCGATCGACATGCCTTGCGGGGCGATCATCGTGCCGGGGCTCGCCGCGCCGCCCATCGGCTGATGCATCGATGGACCGCCCATTTGCGGGGCAGCCATTTGCGGCTGCGGCGCGTTCATCGACGGGTAACCGCCGCCGACCGAGCCTTGCGCGATTTGCATCAGCAGCGAGACCGGCACCGGAACGGGACCGAACGCGATGATGCCGTTCGGATCGAGCGGGCTCGGCTGGTTCGGTGGGAGCTTCGCGCGGCTGGTGCCGACGAAGGTGCCGCTGGTCGAGCCGTGGTCGAGCACCATCATGCGATCGAGCATCACGGTCGCGTGTTGGCTCGACACGCTCGGGTGCTGAATGACGAGTGAAGCGCGCGCCGGATCGCGACCGATGATGTGTTGTCCGCGCGGGGCCGACTGCTGCCCCTGCGACATGACCTGCATCACGATCGCCGGGTGGCTGAGGGGGACGGGGACGTTGGCGATCGTGAACGCGGTGCGGAAGTCGAACGGGATCTGCTCGCCCGGATTGAGCGGCCGCGACTGCGTCTGACCGCCCCCCGGCATCTGTGTCTGCACGGCGGCGTTGGGCGCCTGCGGAATGAAGAGGAGCTTGCCGCCGCCCTGATGGACGATCCGCGCGTGTTCGGGCATCACGCCGGGCGCGCTGAGGACGACGTCGCAGTTGGGGGCGCTGCCGATGCTGACGCTCTGTTTGCCGAAACCAGGAATCATCGATTCGCCTACCGGAATTCTGAGGGCGCGACGTTCGCCGCAGGGAGACGTTCTTGCTGCATCTTCTCCCCCCCGTCCCCCCTCACTGGGTGAGGGGGGAGTTTGAGAGGTACTCCCCCTCCGCTCGCGGAGGGGGTTGGGGGGAGGAGAGTGCGGCGAGGATCATGCCGAACGACAACGCGCGGTCCATTGTTGGATGACGGTCAACGAAGGAACAGCACCCATACGAGCGCGAGCATGACGACCGCGACGACGAAGCTGATCGCAAGCGCCAAGAAGAGCACGTTGCCTCCCGTGCGCCCACCCGCCGAGTCGATGTCCGAGCCGCGGCTTGGTCGCGGCGCCGAATCCGCGAGATCTCGCGCGGGGTTATGCGCCGGAGCGAGCGCGCCCGGCGGCGGTCGCCAGGTCGTGCTCGCCGGGCCGGCTGCTGCGGGTTGCGCCCCGGGCGGCGACGCCATCCCCGCCGCCGACCATTGCGGAGCAGCAGCACCGAAGCCCGGTGCTGCAGCGGCAGGTGCAGGCGTCATCGCGGACGTTGGTTGCACACGCGGAGCAGGCGGCGTGAGCATCCCTTGCGGCGTCGCCGACTGCAGATGCTGCACGGCTTGTTGACCGACGTACCGGGTGGAGACCGGCGGCAACTGCAGACCACCGACGCCGTCGAGACGGTAGTCGGGCATGCCCTTCGCGGGTGACTCGAGCGACTGCTGCAGACCGGGGCTGAGAAGCGGCGGCACCGGCGGCAGGTGGAGACCACCGGCGGCCGCGGCCGGCACCGACGCGTGCGACAGCCGCGACGTGCCGTCGTGAGCAGTCGACGCGGTCTGCATCGGGATCGTTCCTTCGAGCGGGTGTCGATCCTTGTCGATCGCGGTGGGGCCGGCTTGAGCAGCGTGCGCGGGAGACCCATCCATGCCCTGCGTCGAGGCGAGGGGATGGCTGCGCTGGCTCATCGGCGCCGCTGCATGTTGCGCCTGCGGCGCACCAGCCATCGCCGACTGCGCTGGCACACCGTGCGGTGAGAGCGGGCCTTGCTCGAGCGTGGTCGACGCGCTCGGAGCCTCACCCGCGTGGGTTGCGCCGGTGCGCGTCTTTCGCTGCGCGGTGCTGACCACCCGCGCGATCTGCACCGTGATGTTGTCGTGGCCGCCGCGATCGTTCGCCATCCGAACGAGCTGCTGGCACGCGTGCTCGATGCCGCCCGACGCGAGCGCTTGTCGGGTGGCACCGAGGATGTCGCGGGCGAGCGCGAGATCGGTGAGGCCGTCGCTCGCGGTGAGCAGCAGATCACCCGCGAACAGCTCCATCGGCTCGGGTCGCACTTCGACGTCGACCTCGGGCTTCATGCCGAGCGCGCGCGTGATCTTGTTCGCGTCGGGGTGACCGATCGCTTGCTCCTCGGTGAGGAAGCCTGCGTCGATCATCGCCTGGACCATCGAGTGGTCGCGCGTGAGGGGATAGATCTGACCCGAACGAATGACGTAGGCGCGACTATCGCCGACGTGTGCGACCTCGAGCCCTTCGTCGTGAAGGAGCATCGCGACGACGGTCGAGCCCGGCCGGACCTTGTTGTCGGCCGGCCCGCCGAGCTCGTACACACGTCGCGCGGCGACCTCGATCGCGTACTTCAGGGCCTGCGCCGGCGTCGCCGTCGGCGCAGCCTGATCGATCTGTTCGAAGATGGTCGTGATGGCGCGGCGGCTTGCTTCCTGTCCGCCGTAGTGGCCACCCATTCCGTCGCAGAGCACGCACAGATGACCGAACCGGGTCTGCGCGTAGCCGCACGAGTCTTCGTTGATCTGTTTGTTCGGATCCCGGCCCGGATCGCTCAGCTGAGCGACCTCGATCTTCAGATCGATGGTGGACGGGGCAGACATGGCCACGGTGGCGTTTTACTCCAGACCTACGGCGAACTCGATAGGACCGAAGCGCAGCTGCGCTCCGTTCGTGACCGGCGTCCAAACGCCCGGCGGGAGCCGTTGCCCGTTGAGCGTGGTTCCGTTGTTGGAGTTGTCGTCGCGCACGAAGAGCTGCCCACCGTCGATCTTCATCGTCGCATGGGTGCCCGACACGCGCGGCTCGGCGAGCAGGATTTGGCAGAGCGCGCCGTCACGGCCTGCCTTCATCTCGACGCCTGGTAGCACCGTGAAGATGCCGGCCGCGCCGCTCAGCGTCGCCCGCTGCACGAAGGCAGGGCCGGGCGCCGGAGGCGGAGGAGCAGGCGGTGGAGGTGCCGGAGGCGCCGCGTAGCTCATCGCGGGGTCGGGCATCTTCGCCGCGACCGCGCCGCCGCCACCACCGCCACCCGGACGGGGCGGGGGAGCTGCGACGACCGCGCCTCCGCGACGCTTTCCGCCGCTTCGGAACGCCGTCACCAGCAACAGGATCAGCACGACGCCGGCGAACACGATGCCGCCGATCACCAGGTAACCGGTGTTCGACTTGAGCCACGACGAGAGCGGCGCCTTCACCGCCTTGACGGTGATGATCTTGTCCTTCGTGATCGCGCTCGTGCGCAGCGTCTCGTTGTCGTGGAGGACGACGCGCGCCGTGAAGCTCTCGCCTTTGCCGCTCAAGAACTTCTCGCTGTCGGGAAGCTCGAACGTCGCCGAGTCTTTACCGGCGTCGATCACCGTCGCCTTGAGGCCCTGTCCGATGAGCGTCTTGCGCGCCTTCTCGGCATCTTCGAGCGTCACGCCCTCGAGCGTCGCGGGGACCTCTTGGTTCTTCGGCAGGAGGAAGAGCTCCGCGCGCTCCTTGTGACCTTCCCAGCAGAAGTTGCCGAAGATGGTGACCTTGCCACCCGGGTACATCGGGTTCTTGTCGGCCTCCTGCGTCGTGGTGTCGATGTCGATGTCGAGAGGCCACGACTTCGGATCGATGCCGACCGGGACGTCCTTGTAGGAGCCGTCACCTGCGAGACCGAGCGCGGGATCGAAGCCGAAGTTGAAGGTCTGTTGGATCGTCGGGGCGACGCAGGACGCCTGCCATTTGGCGATCCACATCGCGTCGAAGCGATTGCGGACGGCCGTCACGATGCGATCGCCGCGCGGAAGGCTCTTGTCACGGATGACCGAGAAGAAGCCGCCGATCTCCGTGTTCGCGAGGTTCTGCATGAAGGCGCGAGCTTGCTCGAAGCGCTCTTCCATGCCGCCCGCGGGGAACCAGACCGAGACGACCGGCACCGGCATCTTCGGAAGGGCGAGGTTGTCCTCGGGGAAGCGGCCCTTCGTCATGTACTGCGCGATGAGCGCGCCTGCCTGACCGACCGACGACGAGCTGCCCGAGCCGCCGTCGCCGCTCGACAGGACGACCATCGCCTGGTGCATGGGCGCCTTCACCGTCTGGCCGACGTTGCCGAGCTCGCGGAAGCCGTCGATCGCGGCTTGCTTGATGATGTCACCGAGCTCGCGCACCCCGCGACCGGACGCGGGGAAGGGCTTCGTCACCGTCGCGTCGATGAACGACGCGGCCTTCGCTTTGTCGTTGGTCCAGTCGAGCGTGTACACGACGCCAGCGTCGTTGAAGTACATCACCTTGAAGATGTCGTTCTCGCGCTTCGAATTGACGAACGCGTTCGCGACAGCTTTCGCCTCGTCGAATCGGCCGCCGATGCTCGCGCCGGAGTCGAGGAGGATGAGCCATGCAGTGCCCACGCCGGCGACCTTCTCCTTCGAAGCATCGCCCCACTTCTGCTTGCTGATGAGCTTGAGCTGCTGGTCTTTGCCCTGAACGTTGATGCTGAGGAAGGTCTTGCCCTCCTCCCACTTGATCGCGTCCCACAGGGCCTTGGGCTATTCGACCTCGTTCGCGATGCAGTCGAAGATCTCTTCCTGCTTCGACATCGCGTTGCACGGTCCTGTCGCGCGGCTCAGCGGGTAGTGCTGAATGATCTCGACGACCGTGGTCAGAATCGGAGCGCCTTCGGTCTGGCTCGCGCGTGGGTCGATGCGAAGGATGTTGCCTCGGCCCTCGGCGCTCGCGGTCGCGCTCCAAGCGAGCACAACACCCAAGACGAACGCGATCAGCGCGAGGCGGCTTTTGGCACGGCGGCTATGCGCGCGTTGCATGGTTCCTCCAGCTCGTGTCGTTCCGGTGACCGCGTTCGGGGGCGGCACCGGCGCTGTCGCAGCACGGGCTCGTCCCGCGCTGCTCGTTCGCGCAAACTCCTGCGCGAACGGAAACGACTCGCGCGCTCTCGTGCGCGCGACCACCGAGCGCGCGCGTGATTCCGCGCGAGCTCCTTCGCGAGCCCAGCCGTCGCTCCATCGGTGGAGGCGACGACCAAGCTCGCGCACGGCACGCGTCGCGCGTCTGCCCTGACTGCGAAGGCGAGCAGACGCGCACGCCCGCACCCTCGTTAGGCGCGTGCCGCGACGTTGATGACGATGACGCTGAAGCCGCCGAAGCGAATCTTGTCGCCGTCGCGCAGCTCGCGCCGCCCTTGGAACCCAATCGCTTCCTCGTTGTGGAAGGTACCGTTGGTGGAGCCGAGATCGCTGAGGGTCAGGCGCCCTCCCTCGGCGTCGATCGTCGCGTGATTCGTCGAGGTGGTGCCGTGCCCGATCGGCACGTCGACCTCCTGTCCCGTCTCCGCGCGCCCGACGAGGTTTCGGCCTTGGTAGACGGGCCAGAACTTCCCGAGCGGATCGTCTTGGAAGCTGACGAGGAAGCCCGCGAGCGGGCGACGGCTCTTCGCGCCACCGGGACCGGCGCTGGGCCCGGAAGGACGCGGCTGCGCGTCGAACCCGCTCATCGCGTTCGTCGGAGGCATCGGTGCAGGCCCAAACCCGCCACCTTGCGGAGGCCCACCCATCGGAGGAAGCCCCGGGCCGCCCATTCCTGGCGGCGCGCCCATTCCTGGCGGCGCGCCCATTCCGGGGCCACCCATTCCGGGGCCGCCCATTCCGGGGCCACCCATACCGGGCCCGCCCATTCCTGGCGGCGCGCTCATCCCCGGCTGGCCGGAGGGTGCGAACGCGGTCGCACCGAACTGATCGTGCCCGGCGTCACCACCGGGAGGAGGGAAGGGAGGAGGCGGAGGCGGGGCGGGATATTGCCCTTCGGGCCCCCCACCAAAACCACCGAATCCGCCGCCCATGCCGGGGGGGCCACCCATACCCGGCGGCCCGCCCATACCCGGGGGGCCACCCATACCCGGCCCGCCCATACCCGGCGGTCCGCCCATACCGGGGGGACCACCCATACCCGGCGGCCCGCCCATCCCCGGCGGTCCACCCATGCCCGGCGGCGGTCCACCAAAACCTCCACCTTGATCGAAGCCCGGCGGTCCGAAGCCACCACCCGGCGGCGGGAAGCCCGGCGGCGGCCCACCCATGCCCGGCGGTCCGCCCATGCCCGGCCCACCCATCCCCGGGTTGAATGCGGGAGGCGGCCCAAATCCTCCTTGTTGCGGAGGAGGCTGGCCCATAGGACCGGGCCCCATTCCGGGCTGAAGAGGCGAAGCACACACAGCGCAGAACTTGTCGGTCGGAGCGTTAGGGGCGCCGCAACGAGGGCAGATCATGGAGAGTCCTTGATTGAAGGGCAGCGATGCCTGTGACCGCAAGGTCGGCGGCGGACCGCTCGGCGCAGGATAGCTTGCTCCGTCCTCCTTGGATCAAGACCTTAGCGATCCGTCGTACGGACAAAAGCAGACGCGCGC
Source organism: Polyangiaceae bacterium (assembly GCA_013361525.1). Taxonomy (GTDB): domain Bacteria; phylum Myxococcota_A; class Polyangia; order Polyangiales; family Polyangiaceae; genus Xiheicaenibacterium. Next base: position 35,561 of record JABFXY010000106.1, read on the forward strand.
GGATGGTCGACCCGCGCGCGTTGCTTCGGTTCGCGGCCCACACGTCGTTGCGTGTGGAACCGAAACCCTCGAATTACCTATCGACGTGGACGGAGCGGTCGCCCTCGAAGCGACCGACGCCGTCTTTCGTTCGCGCCTTCGAGCACGAAACCGGTCGCACCAGAGGCGCCCTAGAAACCAACCAGTCGCGCGTGCCGAACGAGCACGTCAGACAAGTACGGATCAGGCGTCCTTCTCGTCGCGAACGCGAGCCGCCTTGCCGGCGAGGTCGCGCAAGTAGAACAGGCGGCTGCGGCGAACGACGCCCTTCGACACGACCTCGACCTTGTCGATGCGGGGGCTGTGCTGGAGGAAGATGCGCTCGACGCCGATGCCGAAGCTCACCTTGCGGACGGTGAACGTGCTGCGCACGCCCGCGCGGTGGCGCTTGAGGACGATGCCCTGAAAGACCTGAACGCGCTCTTTCTCGCCCTCGACGATCTTGTAGTGGACTCGAACCGTGTCACCGACCCGGAACTCGGGAAGGTCGGAACGGAGCTGAGAGTCTTCGATCTTTGCGATGACGGGCGACGTGATCATGGGCTGGAAATCCTCGGAAGAAGGCGCGGCATTATGCATGGCGCGTCTCGACTGTCAACGACGGAGCGCGCCTGAACGCGCGCTCCAAAGAGAAGAAGTACGTGTCGTGCGCCGCGACTAGCGGCGCACCGGAATGATCTGCACGCGGCGTTGCTCGCCCTCGCCGTCGCTCTTCGTGACGACGCCTGCGAACTTCGCGAGCGCGAGGTGAACGACGCGGCGATCCTGCGGGCTCATCGGTTCGAAGGTGATGATCTTTCCTTCTTCGACGGCTTGTTTGCCCAGGCGGCGCGCCATCGAGGCGAGGGCCTCTTCGCGGCGGGCGCGGTAGCCCTCGGCGTCGATGATGACGTGCCTGCGCTGCCTGCTCGGGCGGTTGACGACGCGGTTCGAGATGAACTGCAGCGCGCTCAGCGTCTGGCCTTTCTTCCCGATGATGCGCCCGGCGTCTTTGCCCTCGATCTCGAGGCGAATCTCCTCGGGCGGATCGTCCTCGTCCGGCTCGAGCAGATCGACGGTGCAATCCATTCCCATCGCGGCGAGCACGTCGATCACGAAGTCGAGCACCATGTCGGCGCGACCATCTTCGACGAATGCTTCCGCTTTCGGCTCCGCCTCGACGGGCGAAGAAACTTTGGCGACGGGCTCATCCACGGGCACGTGCTTTCCCCTTTCCTAGTGCGGGAGGCGCATCACTCTCGCGCTTCTTGATCTCGCGCACCTTGATGCCCTCGGGCACCTTCACTTGCGATCCGATCCAGCGCTCGACCAAGAACTGCTGGAGGATTCCGACCCACGTGTTCGTCACCATGTAGACGCCCAAGCCAGCGGGAAGGAAGAACATCATGGCGGTGAAGATGCCCGGCATCATGTAGAGCATCATCTTCTGCTGCTGCGGGTCCATACCCTGCGCCGGCATCAGCTTCTGCTGCAAGAAGCTCGAGCCGCCGAGCACGATCGGGATGACGTGGTACGGGTCCGCGTGCGTCAGGTCGGGGATCAGCGGCATCAAGAACGGCGTGTGGAACAGCTCGACCGCCGTGCCGAGCGCTTGGTACAGGGCGAACCACACCGGCATCTGCAGCATCATCGGGAGGCAGCCCAACATCGGGCGGATCCCTTCCTTGCGATACAGCTCCTGCATCGCGAGGTTCTTCTGCATCATGTCGTCTTTGTACTTCGCTTGAATCGCCTCGATTTGCGGCTTCAAGCGGCGCGTCGCGATCTGCGTCTTCAGGCTCGGAAGCATCAGCGGGAAGACGAGGATCTTCATGCTGATGGTGAGAAGACAGATCGCCCAGCCCCAGCTGCCGACGAGCTTGAACAGCCACGCGACGTACATCACGAGGTACTTGCCGACGAAGCCGAACATGCCGAGGTCGATCGCTTCGGTCATGTTGATGCGGCCGGAGTCCGCGCCGCCGACCGCCGCGAGCACTGCGCGCTCTTTCGGTCCGAAGTAGGCGAGGTTGTCGTAGGTGACGGACTCGCCGCTCGCGAGCTCCTTCTCCGGATACGCGAGCCGCGCGCGGTACATGTGGCCGTAGTCCGGCGCGCCGTGCGCTAGCTTGTAGTACTCGCCCTCTTCGATCAGCGTCTCCGCGGCGGGGGCGCCGACGCCCTCGACCGGTTGGTGGATGACGCTCGACACGAAGTAGTTGCTCGAGACGGCGGACCAGATGCCGTCACCTTCGGCGCGCAGGAAGTGCTCCTTCGTGAAGCCTTCTTCAGGATCGAAATCGTCGGGATCGAACGCGCCGGGCAGGTGTCGCTTCGTGCCCTTCGCCGTGTGCGTGGTCACGTCGGTGAGCCACGCGGGGCGGCGGCCGAGATCCCAGAAGCTCGACTCCGTCTCGCTCTTCGAGCGCCACGAGGTCTGCTCGATGGCGTAGCGATGTGTACGCGCTTCCGACGCGAGGTTCTTGAGTGTGAGCTTCACGTCGAGCTCGAACGGCCGGTCCGTGAGCGAGACGACCTTCGTCACCTCGGCCGCCGCGTCCTTGTGCACGAAGGTACAGCTCGTGGGCGTCGACTCCTTGAGCTCGAAGTCGAGGTTGTCGAAGTCGACTTGCTGCGCGGCCTCACCCGTCGCTCGGAGGCTGGTGCGGAGCGGCATGCGCTGCTCCCTCGACGTCGTGACGAGCTCGATGCGCGTGTCGGGTTTGTCGACGCTCTCCGCGTACTTCGGGTCGAGCATGCGCGCGCTCTTCACGGAGCCGCCGCGCGACGTGAGCACGACGTGCGACCTTGGCCCCGTCAGCTCGCACGTCTGCTCGGCGGGGCGTTCGCCCTCGGCCGTCGTGCCCCAGTCCTGCGTCGTGAGCGGCTGCCGCTCCGGCGCCTTGCTCTTGCCGGTGATCATCGGCCAGGCGAAGTACGCGACGAGGATCAGCGAAAGGCCGATGAACAGCCATTTGCCGATACCCGAGGCGCCGCCGCCGCTACTGTTTTCCGTCATGCGTCCCTTCGTGGCGACGCCGGTCCCTCGACGTGGGGTACCGGGCTGATCGCACCGCGCGCCGGGATTGCCCCGCACGCCGCTTGCCCTAGCGCGTGCTCCGGCTCGGCCGGATCAAGCAGTCGGGATGAGTCTTCGGTTTGCCCGCGCCCCGCCGGCCGCCTTGCTCGGCGGTCATCAGCAGGGGGTGGAGGGTCGTACCCTCCGGGATGGAATGGGTGACACCTACACAGGCGCTTTGCCGAAAGCAAGCTCCCCCGGAGCACACCGTGACCCTCGATACAGAGCATCGCGTAGCGCGAGCACGAGGGTTCGAATCGGCAGACCGGGCCGAAGAGAAGCACCAGCAGCTTGGACAGCGTCAGCTGGTAGACACGAATCATCGCGATGAGGATCCTCGCCATCAGCCGCTCTCCTCGTCGCGCACTGCCTTGCGGGTGGGCATGTGCCCACTGGCCGCAGCTTGGATCCGCCCTTGTCCCTGGGCAAGGTCACCAGCGTCTGCTCGTGCACGTTCACGGCGAACTTTCGAAGCGCGTTCACGCAGCTCACGAAGTGCGGCGTGGGCGCCCGCCTCGACTGCGGTGTACGTCCGCTCGTGAAGATCCGCGAACGCCACGAACACCAGATCGAAACCCGGTGGGAACGCCGCTTTGTTCTTACGGAAGAGCTCGCGGAGCAGGCGCTTGGCCCGGTTGCGCTCGACGGCGTTGCCGACCTTGCGCGAGGCGATGATGCCGATGCGCGAGCACGCTTCCGCATCCGCGCGCGGGGTCGCGAGGATCAGGAACCCCGGTCCGCGGACGCGTAGGCTCGGACGTTGCTGCAGACGCACGAACTCCGAGCGCCGACGAATCCGCTCGTGCCGACGGAGCACCGCCTTCATCGAGGTCACGCGTCACGCTCAAGTCGTGCGAAAACGAGCGATTCGCGGCGTGGAGCGCGCGACGCAGGGGTCGCGCGCTATCGCCCGCGCGTCGTTTTACTTCTTGTAGGTGCCGGGGGAGAGACGAGCTCGGCCCTTGCGGCGACGGTTGTTGATGACCTTGCGGCCACCCTTCGTCGCCATACGCGTGCGGAAACCATGCGTACGGAGACGCGACGTCTTGTGGGGTTGATAAGTGCGCTTCATGGCTTCGATCCTCTAACGTGAGCGCGCGGTGGTTGCGCGCTGATCCTCTGTCGCGCGATCGTTGGTCGCTCGACGCGAACGGCGCCTCTATAGAACAGCCAGGGGCGCGAAGGGCGGGGAGAGTTGCCACACACACGTCGCTAGGTCAACCCCCTTGGCCTTTGTCGTACCTCTTGTAGTAGCGTCCCGATCATGGCGCGAGGGCCTTTCTTGTACTTCCGCGAAGTTGCTGGTCGGGCTGTGGCGTATCGGTCGAACGGGCGGTCGGGGACGAGGCGACGATTCGGACGCACAATCGTCGCGGCGCTCGGTCTCCTCGCCGGTATCGGCGCGACGACCGAGGCGCAAGCCCAGGACACGACCTTCAGTCTCGACCGACTGCGCATCGGCACGGCGCCGGACGACGGCATCGGCGTGTGGCGTCCGGAGATGGCGGAAAAGCCGCGCCTCTACGGCCAATTCGCGCTCGGCCTGTCGTGGAATCCGTTCCGCATCGAGCACGAGCTCGAGAACGAAGAGTCGCAGCAAGAGATGGCGCTGCGGAGCGGCGCGCCCGTGCGCGAGCAGCTCACGGCGTACATGGGCATCGGCTTCGAGGTCTTCAAGCGGATCGGCGTGAACGTGATGTTTCCGCTCACGCTCGTCCAGACCGGTAACCCGACGAGCGTGCCCGGTGTCATCGGCGCGACCGATCCCGTCGACCTCGCGCCTGTCGCTGCCGGCGACATTCGCTTCGAGGGGCGCGGCGTGATCATCCGCACGGCGGACGGCTTCTTCAAGCTCGGCGCGAACGCGAACATCTTCGCACCGAGCGGCAACGATCAGTCTTTCACCGGTGAGAAGGACGTCGCCGGCGGTGTCGGCCTCGCGACGGAGCTCGATTGGAAGGTGTTCATCCTGACCTTCGACACGGGCTTTCACTTCCGCCCGGAGTCGGCCGTCAACGACTTCACCACCGGTCACGAGTGGAACTACGGCCTCGCGGGCTTCCTTCCGCTTCGCGACAACACGATTCGTCTCGGCCTCGAGGTCTTCGGCTCGTTGCAGATGACGGGCCCCGACAAGGCGACCGTTGCCTCGTCGCCGATCGAGTGGATGGCCGAGGGCCGCTTCACGCTCGACAAGAAGAAGCAGCTCTATTTGAACGGCTACGGCGGCACGCGCATGTCGCCGGGCTACGCGCCGGACTTCCGCACGGGCCTCGCGTTCGGCGGCTGGTTCAACCTCGTCGACGAGGAGCCGCCGGCACCGAAGAAGGACGTCAACTACAACAAGTTCAACGACACCCTCGACACCGACAAGGACGGCATCCCCGACTACATGGATCTGTGCCCGACGGTGCCGGAGGACAAGAAGCCGCCGTATCCGGATGACGGCTGCCCGCAAGAGCCCGATCGCGACAACGACGGCATCCCCGACTCGCGCGACAAGTGCCCCGACGTTCCGGAGGATCGCGACGGCGTCGACGACAAGGACGGATGCCCCGAGGACGACGCGGATCAGGACAACATCCCCGACGCGAAGGACGACTGCCCGAAGGAGCCGGGTGAGCCCAGCACCGAGAAGGGCAAGAACGGCTGCCCGAAGTTCATCCGCCGCGTCGAAGGCTCGACGGAGATCCAAGTCCTCAAGAAGGTCGAGTTCGATTTCGGCAAGGCGACCCTGAGCAAGGCCAGCTACCCGATCCTCGACGAGGTCTATCGCCTGCTCGTGGCCAACCCCGAGATCACGCTCCTCAGCATCGAGGGTCACACCGACAACGTCGGCTCCGACGAGACGAACCTGCTCTTGTCGAAGCAGCGCGCGAAGTCCTGCATGGATTACCTCATCCAGAAGGGCATCAAAGCCTCGCGCCTCACGAGCGAAGGTTTCGGTGAGACGAAGCCGCTCGAAAGCAACGACACCGCCGACGGCCGCGCGAAGAACCGCCGCACCGAGTTCCACATCCGCGATCAGGCCATCGAAGGTGGCGGCGGCGGCGGCGCGAAGCCGACCGGCCCCAAGCCCGGCGAGTGACGTGAAGTGATCCTGTGGTGAGACGGGCTCCACCGCCGAGGTGAGCCCGTCCCGCCCGCCGACACGCGGTTCGCAAAACGAAATGCATGAGGGCGCTTCGCCGTGCTTTCAACTCCACCATGTCAGCGCAGCGCCCCGCGGAGCGTTTTGAGCTGGAGGGTCTGATGCAGACCCTCCCCCACACCGCGCAGCGCGCGGCGGGGCCCCCCTCCCAACTCCGCGCTCCGGGGCTTGCGCTCCTCGCGCGCCCATCGCCCTCGCGGGCAATGGGGCCCATCGTGCTCTCGGGGATTCTCGCTGCGGTCGGGTGCTCCAAGCCCGCGACGCAGGGCTACGAGTGCCGCTGCGAATACTTGACCGACACCGACGTGCCGGGGATTCAGGACGTGCGCGTGTGCGCCGGCGAGAGCGAGGATCCGAAGCCGATCGCGGCCGAGTGCGCTGCTTCGCTGGGCGTCGGCCAAGTCGAGCGCTGCACGTGCCCCGAGTCGTCGGAGCCGTGCGGCGGCGCGAAGTGCGAACAGGCCGCGGCGCGAGACACAGCGTCACAATGAGGCCGGCTCGCGGGTCTCATCCGCGAGCGGGGGGAATTTCGCCACGTTGCACGAAGCGCCGCTGAGCCGTACCCCGAACAAGGTATGGCGAGCGACAGCTACCACGAGGGCGCGAATGCGCTCAGCGAAGAGTCGAAGGACCTCCACCGCGCGATTCGATCGCTGATGGAGGAGCTCGACGCGGTCGATTGGTACCAGCAGCGTGTCGAGGCGACGAGGGACGCAGAGCTGGCCGCGATCCTCGCGCACAACCGCGACGAAGAGATCGAGCACGCGATGATGGTGCTCGAGTGGCTGCGCCGCAGAAACCCGCGCTTCGACGAGAACGCGCGCACCTATCTCTTCACCGAGGGGCCCGTCACCGAGGTGGAGGAGAGCGCGACCTCCGGCGGCGACACCCCTGGCCCCGCGGATGCATCCGAGCGCAAGTCCGCCGACGACTCCGGCTCGCTGGGGATCGGTAGCCTGAAGAAAGGGATGTCGCGATGAACCTCCTGAAACGCGAGCTCGCTCCGATCACGCCCGAAGCTTGGGCGGAGATCGATCGCGAAGCGCAGCGCGTCCTCAAGCTTCACCTCGCGGCGCGCAAGGTCGTCGACTTCAAAGGTCCCTTCGGGCTCGAGCTCGGCGCGGTGAACACGGGGCGACTCAAGAACGTGGATCCACCGTTCGCGAACGTCTCGGCATCCGTCCGCGTCGTGCAGCCGCTCGTGCACCTGTGGGCGCCGTTCAAGATGTCGATCGCCGAGCTCGATACCGTTTCGCGCGGCGCGACGGACATCGATGTCGATCCGCTGATTCGCGCGGCCGAGCGCATCGCGGCTGCCGAAGACCACGCCGTCTTTCACGGCTACGACGCCGCCGCCGTGCAAGGCGTTCTGAAGGCAGCCGACCACGCGCCGCTCGAGTACCACGGCGCGAAGAATCTCCCCGGGGTCATCGTCGGCGCGAAAGAGCTCTTGCGCAAAGCGGGGGTCGGTGGCCCCTACGCGCTCGTCCTCGGACCGAGCATCTACGACGAGCTGCACTCCGCCGCCGAGGACGGCTTTCCGATTCGCGATCGCGTCGCGCCGATGGTCGAGACCATCGTTTGGGCGCCCGCGCTGACCGAAGCCGCGGTCGTCTCGATGCGAGGCGGCGACTACGAGCTCACCGTCGGCCAGGATCTGTCGATCGGTTTCACGTCGTTCGACCACGACACCGTCGAGCTCTACCTCACCGAGTCCTTCACGTTCCGCGTGCTCTCGACGAACGCAGCGGTCGCCATCCGGCGCAAGGGCTGAAGGGTCGGTTCGTTTCGCTCAGCGGACGTCGACGATGCCGAGGTTTCGCTGCCGCGTTCCGGGCGCGCGAAGCTCGCAGTCGTCGCCGGCCACCTTGCCGAGCAGCGCGCGACCGAGCGGCGAAGCCGGCGTCACGATCTGGATGTCGCCGGCGATGACGGTGCCGCCGCGCCCCGGCGCGAGGAAGAACACCCGCGTCGCGTCGTCCTCCTCGACCGTCACGAGCGCGCCGAGCGAGATCCGCTCGCCGTCCTTGAAATCGCGCGTCGGCATCGCCTGCGCTTGCGCGAGCTCGGCCTTGAGATCCTCGACTCGGCGCGCCTGACCCCGCGCGAGGTACGACTGCTCGAGCGCGCGTGTGTCCTTGTCGTTCTCGGGCTTCGCCTCTTCGTGGGTCGCGCCCTCGATCGTCGTTTGTTGGGCACGTTCTGCGGCGGCGACGTCCGCAAGAAGCAGCTGCACGAGCTCGGCTTTGAGTTCCGTCTTCGAGACCACGAGACCAGCACCCTACAGCGAAGACCGGCCCTTTTGAAACCGGTCTGGGAACAAGCGGTGCGTGCGGCGGCGTTCGGCCGTGCATGGGCTCCCGAAAGGACGAGATCGAAGCGCTGGTTCGTTCGCTCCGGGCGAGGCGCCGCCGCAAATACATCACGGTGTTCGCGCTGGTCGTCGGGATCCTCCTCGGCGGGCTTGGAACCGCCGCAGCGATCGAACGGATCTCGTCGTCCGGGTTCGACGGCGCGCTCGAAGGGTACTGAGCCATGCCGGTCGCCGCGTGGCTCGCATTCACGACGGCGAGCTTCGTTCTGATCGGCGCGCTTTCGCTCGCTTGGGAGCTCGCTCGATCGAGGCTCGGCACCGGCCGCCGACATCGATCGGGCAGAATGCCGTCCTCGAAATCGGTCGCGCTCTACTTCGTCAATCACGGCGCGCTCGCCCCTGCGATAGGAGTGCTGCTCTCCGCCGTCGGCGCGATTGCGCACCCGAATGCAGGCAATTCGCCGTGGCGCGCCTGGCAGATCGTCGTCGCATTCGTCTGCTTCGAAGGCGTCTCGTACCTCGTGCATCGAGCTCTCCATGCCAGCTCGAGGCTCTATGGATTCCACCGCGTCCACCACGACCACGACGCGCTCCACGCGTTGGACGCTTTTCGCCAACATCCGGTCGAGTTCTTCTTATTTCAATTCCTCGGGAACCTTCCGGCGGTGCTGGCGTTCGGCCCTGCGGGGTATGTCTCACTATGGTTGAACCTCGGCTTGCGGCTGTGGACCGCATGGCTCCACGCGCGAGGCCCGGTTCGGTTCGGACCGTTCGAATACGTGCTCACCAGCCCCGCAATGCACCATATGCACCACGGTGACGGGCGACGAATCGTCAATTACGGGGGTATTCTGTCGGTGTTCGATTGGATAGGAGCGACCGCTGCCTCGATATCGCGCCGCGCGGGTGAGGCCGCTCACGAAACGAGATCCAATCGATCGCATTGAGCCACTGACGGATTTGCTCGTAGGCTCGCAGCATGCGACCCGCGATGTTTCCCGTCGGTTCGATGCTCGTTTTCGCGCTCGGCGTCGTCGCGTGCGACGCCGAGACAGGGCCCGGAGGCGGGGGCTCCGGCGGCGCGCCGGAAGGCGGTGCAGCGGACGGTGGCGGTGGCAATGGCGCCGGCGCAGGCGACGAAGGTGGCAATGGTGGCATCGCCGCGGAGGGCGGTGCCGGTGGTCATTCGGGCGGCGGCGATCAAGGTGGTGAAGGCGGCGGTTCGGTCGAATGTGCGCCCGAGGACGTATTCGACGGCGAACCGGTCGAGGCCGATGCCGGCGAGTGGACGTGGGTCGAGGTGCCGGGCGCCGTTTGCCGCGACGGATCGGCTGCCGGCTTCGGCGTCAGGCTCAACCCCGCGTCCGACAAGCTCTTCGTTTACCTCGAGGGGGGCGGCGCCTGCTTCAATGGGACGAGTTGCTCCCTGAATCCGGCCTCGTTTGGTGCGTCGAGCTTCTCGGACTGGGCGAGCGGTGGTGGCCAATCCGGCATCTTCGACAGCCAAAACGAGACGAACCCCGTTCGCGATTGGTATGCCGTCTATATCCCCTATTGCACCGGCGACGTGCACGCCGGCGATGCCACCGACGCGGACGTTCCCGGGCTCACGGCGCCGAAAGGCCAATCGTTCGTCGGCTATCGCAATATCGGCCTCTTCTTGGATCGAATCGTTCCGACGTTCCCGACCGCGACGAAGGTCCTCCTGACCGGCGCGAGCGCGGGCGGGTTCGGCGCGACCTACAACTACGATCGCGTGGCCCAAGCGTTTTGCCCGAGGCCGGTAGCGCTCGTCGACGACTCGGGGCCGGCGATGTCCGACGAATACATCGCGCCGTGTTTGCAGACACGCTGGCGAGAGCTCTGGGGATTGAACGCCACGTTGCCCGCCGATTGCGTGGATTGCACGCAGCCCGACGGCGGTGGAATCGTCCATTACGTCACCTACGTCGGTAACAAATACCCCGATACGCGGCTCGGGCTGATCTCGTCGGATCAGGACAACACGATTCGACTCTTTTTCGGTTTCGGCGAAAACGATTGTGCAAACCTCGACGGGGTCGTTCCGATTTCGATGTCCGGCGCCAAGTTCGCCGAAGGTTTGAACGACCTGCGCGACAATTACCTCGCGCCGCTTCCGGTATGGTCGAGCTACTTCGTCAGCAGCACGACGCACACGTACATCGGCGGGGCGGGCTATACCTCGACGACCGTGGACGAGGTTCCGCTCACCGAGTGGGTCGGCGCCATCGTCGACGGCAACGACGCCGGGCACGTCGGTCCTTGAGCCGCATTCGAGCGCGATGCGCGGTTTTCGGACAGTTGACGAATTCGTGCCGCTGGAGGGCTTCGGCTCGACCGGCGTCGTAGGCTCTTTGCGTGCGCGCGACGTCTCTCTTCGCCTTTGCTGCGGCGAGCTTTGTCGTCGCTCGTGCAGGCGCGCAGCCGGCTGTATCCGCGACGTCCCACGACGACGAGCCTTGGGTGTACGCGCCGCCACCGCCCGAGGAGCCGTCCGCGGAGGTGTTCGAGCTTCCGTCCCACTTGCCCACGATCGAAGAGCGAGCGTGGGAGCAGCGACAGCGCGATCTGCTCGCCTTCGAGGAGCGAAAGAAGGCGGCGAGCGACGCGGGGCTCGGCCTCGCCGTCACGGGCTTCGTCCTCTTCGCGGGAGGTTACTTCACGTCGATGGCCATGGCCGTCGTGCGCGACGCACGTTGTCCGCGCGACGAAAGCTGCAGTTACTCACAATGGTCGTTTATCCCCGTCGTGAACTCGCTTGCGGCGATCGGTATGTTCGAGGACGACGCTGCGAGCACCGGGGTCACGGTCGGGCTCTTTGCGTCGCAGCTCCTCGGGATCGCGCTCGTGCCCGCCGGGTTGTGGCTGCACCACAATCCCGAGCAGTTCTTTCCCAGCGCGCCCTCGGTCTCGGTCGGGCCCGGATCGTTCCGGATGACCTGGCAGCTCTGAACCTTCGCGGCGCTCAAGGCCCAGCAGAGGGGACGCTGCTCGGCGTCGGCTCATGTGGCTCGACGCCGTCGCGAAACACGCTGTCCGGATGGTCGTGAACGAACGACCGCGCTGCCTCGCGCGCGCGGTCGTGCTCACCGGCGGCGCGAAGCGCTTCGATCTCGAGGACCCGGCGCTCTTCGGCGTGGCGTCCGTTCTCGAAACGCGCGCGGTGATCCGCGAGCGCAGCGAGCGCTGCGCGCGGCTCGTTCCGCGCGAGCGCGTCGCGTGCTCGCTTGAGGAGAGCTCGCTCCTCGGCGAGCGCGAGGTCGCTCTTGCGCGGCATCGCGGACGCGGCGGCCGCGCTCGATGCTGGACCGTGCGGTGGATCGAGCGGCATCGCGTCGACCGAAGGTTCCGGCGCCGCCGTGGGGGTGGGCAATGCAGGCTCGGCTCGCTGGGCGCTCGGCCGCGGGGGCGTCCCCACGTGCATCGTGACCGGCGCCGACGCAGCGGGCTGGGGTACATCGGTCGGTTTGCTGAAATGGTTGTACGCGCCGGCCGAGACGGCACCTGCGACGCCGATGGTCGCGACCACGATCTTGAGCTTCGTCGCGGCGACGATCGAGGTCGATGTCCCGCCGAGATCCGGCGGCACCGGCGCGATCGGGACGGTCGAAGCGAGACGTGTGTACATGCGTGACCGCCGCGCCTTCGAGCTCGGCTCGATGGCGCGCTCGGCGTCGAGGAGCCGCGCGACGTCCGGCGGCAGATCGTCGTCGCGGCTCATCGGAGACCTCGTCGCTTGCCGAGCCGGCGAACCGCTTCGGTAAAAGCCTGTTTGCCCGCGCGAAGCCGCGTGTACGCGGTCCCGAGGGGAATGCTCAGCGTTTCGGCGACGACCGGAATGGGAACGTCGTCCAAACAATGCAGAACGAACACGGCGCGGCGCTCGAGATCGAGCGTCTCGAGCGCTTCGAGCACCAGGAGCCTGCGCTCTTCGTCCTCGAGCTTGTCGGAAACCGACGGCGCTTCATCGAGGATCTCCTCCAGCTCCTGGACGGGAGCCCGCGCGGACTTTCGCCTGTAGTTCGACGCGACCCGGAAGCAAAACGCGAACAGCCACGGCCGAATGGGCCGGCTCGGATCGAGGTCCGACAGGCGCGCATGCACCAGCAGAAACACCTCGTGCGCGACATCCTCGACGTCGCGCTCGGGGACGCCGAGCCTCCGCAGGGAGCGAAGGACGTACCCCTCGTTCGCCAGGAAGACGTCGCGCAGATCCGGCAATGCGACGGTTCGGGGGAGCATTGCGACGATGGCCGCCACGGAGGGTGCTTGTCGCGAAGCTTCTCGAGCCATTTGCCGAAATCGTCAGGGGGCCACGATCACGATTTCGACCGTGCCGACGACGGCTCCTTCGGGGGAGGTCCACGCTCCCAGCGTTTGCCCGTGATCGACGACGACGAACCGCGCCGGCGTCGCATGCCCGAGCCCCTCGATGTTGGCGCGGACGCCGACGGGCCCTGCGATCAGCGCTTCGATCCGTGCGCGCCCGCCGAGATCGACGACCGGCAGGGCCCCGGGCGTCTCGTGGTCGAGGTCGCGGACGCGCGCGAAGATCGCGCCGGCGTGCAAGACCCCGCACGCGTCCAAGCTCCAGCCGGAGGCGATTGGAAGGCGCAGGCACGGGACGACCCCACCCGTAAAGACGTGCGTCTCGAGCGCGTAGGTGTGTTCGCCGAGCTCGACCTCCTCTTCGGGGCGGGTCGTGTATCGAGCTTCGGCGCCGGCGGACCAAAACAGACCACGAAGCTCTACGCCGAGGCTCGGCCCTCCGCCGACCTGTGGTGTCAGCCCTGCGGACACGTGCCCGCCGAACGCGAGCGCGAGGCGGAAATCGCGCTCCGATTCGTCGAGGGGGTGCATCGGTGGCAAGGCCCTTCGCGCAGGAGCATCGCGTCGCGCGTCGTCTCGTCGCTCCGTCGTGGTGACCTGCGGAGCAGGCGCCGACGGCGCGTCCCTCTCGTGATCGGCAGCGTCGCGCTCGTCGAGGCGCGGAGCGGACTCCGCCGCAGGGGCTTCCGAGGTGAGCGCGATGGCCGCGACGAGCGCCGCCGATGCCGCGAGCTCGTCGCAGTCGAGGGAGCGCAGGCGGCGCGTCCGACCTTTCGTCGCGACGATCGCCATGAAATCGTCGCGGTCGCGCTCGAACAAGATCGACACGCTGCGCCCCGCGGTGTCGGCGCCGTCGAGCTCCTGGCTCACGAGCGCCGCCATGCGCGCTTCGTCCGGACAGTCCTCCGCACCTTCAGCTCGAACGCTGCGGGTCACGTCGGCGAAGACGATCGCGCCGGGAAGCACGAGCGATGCGGCGAGAGCGGCGACCAAGCTACGTCGACCGTACCATCGCCGCGCGACCTGCTTCGAGCCGCTCGCCCATATCTGAGCCTCTTTGATCCAAACCCGAGCGCGATTGTCCCGCGCCTCGCGCGAAGGGCGTGGCAGACTCCCGGCCGTGAGCTCCTTCCGAAGCGGTAACTTCGAATTTGCGCTCGACCGCGAGGGCGCGTCCGTCGACGACCACGAGACCATCGAGCTCGACGTCGACTACGAAACCGTCGGCATCGACCCGGACGAGGCTCCGGAGCAGATCGGCAGGCGCCTCTCGACGCTGCTCACGACGGAGGTCGTCGACGAAGAGGGGATCTTCGATCTCATCGTTCGCGAAGAAGGCCGCATCGTCGCTGCGCTCGTCATCGCCTGCGAAGAGGACGCGATCGCGCTCGGTGGCGAGCGCGTGTCGGGGATCGACGACGAGACGATCGCCTCCGCGCTCGTGGACGCCCTTCGCGGGTGAAGCGATCGCCATGAAGCGCGCGTCCCTCGCGCTCGCGTCGTTCGTGCTCGGCGCGTCCCTCCTGGGGTGCTCCGCGCAGAACCGCTTGGGGCTCGACGTGGCGATCCGGACGGGCTCGTATCGGTACGCCGATTCGGACCTCGCATATTGGTCTGCCGCGCCGGTCGATGCGCCCGAGCGGCTGCCGATCGTCGTGTTCCTCGAAGGGGACGGGTCGCAGTGCCAAGCCTTCTCCGAAGGCATGTGGACCCGGTTTCTGAAGCGCAACACGGGCCGCTTCGTGCTGGTTCGCCCGCGGTCGCTCGTGAACACGCTCTGCGCTTCCGATCCTCGTCGATGGGCGAAGCTCGACTTCTTCCACCGCATCGAGGAGCTGGATCGCTTGCTCGCCGAGGTTCGTCGCGCATTCCCCCTCGGCCCCGTCGTCTTGCTCGGTCACTCGGCGGGCGCGCATGTCGCGCGGCTCTACGCGGAGCGATATCAAGATCGCGTTGCCGGGCTCATCGATCTCTCGGGCGGGCTCGACGATCTCTCCGGCGTCTTCGACGACCTCGGCGAGGCCGATCCGCAGCTGCGCGCCGACCTGTCGAAGCTCGCCGAACAGGCGCGCACGCTGCCGTCCGACACCGAGCTGGGCGGACGAACGGCCGCGTTCTGGTCGCAGATGCTCGACTCGGGCGTAGGACCGCTCTGGCCTTCGTACCAAAAGCCCTGTCTCGTCCTGCACGGAACGGACGATCGCGAGAGCGTCCCATTTTCGGGGGTCTGGCGGGACGCGAAGATCGTCGAGCACATGGGTGGGAGCTGCACCCTCGAACCGCTCGAAGGTGCGGGCCACGACACGCTGAATGCCGAGGCGTTCGCGCGCATCGACGCCTGGATCGCGGGGCAATTTCCCGCTCGCTGACGCCTCCGCAGGCGCTCTCGTGCCACAGGGCGACGGCCCACCTGTCTCACGGGCCGGATGTTCCGATCTTTGTCGAGCAGCGCACTAGAGACAGCGGGATCCCAATTCGATAGACAGGATACGTGGCTCGGAAGAAGCGCCCTCATGTCGCCACCCCCGACGAAGTCGTCATCACGCGTGATGGTGACTTCGCCATCATTGCGTACGTCGACGACACGATCGAGACGACGCAATACCGCGTGGGTGCCGATCGACTGAAGCGGATGACCGACGAGGACATCCTCGCGCTTTGGAATGCGGGGCTCGCGACGTCGATCGACGAGGCTGCGCGATCGCGGCGCGACATGTCCGGGCTGCTGTCGGCGGCCGGCACGCTCGCGTGTCGCGTCGAGGCGTACCCCAACGCGCCGAATCAACCTTTCATCACCGTCGGCGATCGCTCGTACACGCCGATGGAGCTTGCGCATCTACTCGGCTGCCACGTCGGCTGGAGCGTCGTCATCGAGCTGAAAGATCCCAACGCGAACGCCGCGGTCGTCGCGCAGCCCGAGCGCGACGCCGACCAGCTCTAGGCCCAGCTGACGCTGGATTTGGACCGATCGGCGCCCGTTCGTCGTTGCTTCGATGCGGTCAGTTCCGCCCGCCGATGGTCGGCTGCGCTGGGACGTGACCGAACGACATGCCCGGCTGCGCGGGCGCGTGGTTGATCGGCGGTGCCTCCGGCGGGGGCGGCGTCGCCGGGATCGTGATCGAAGGCAGGTTGTAGCTCGGCGGCGACGCGAGGCTCGTCGCGAGCGGCGTCGGCTCGTAATACGAATTCACGATCGGGTCGTAGTAGGAGCCCGGCGGTGGATACGTGTAGACGACGAACGGCGTCGTCGATCCGGTGAAGAGGCCTGCATAACGCGAAGACGGCCGCGCAAACGCCGTTACCTCTTCGTACGTTTCGCCGTCGCGGACGACCGCCCACCGAACGCCGTAACCGCGAACGTCACGTGCCGTGTACCCGCGCGGCAGCGCGTACGCCGCCTCGACCCGCGCGACGCCTTCGGAGAGCGAAGTTGCCTTTCGCTGAACGACCTCCAGCTCGGAAGCCTCGATGCGGCCGGTGTTGGTATCGACGTACGAGATGGAGACTTGCCTGGACGCGACGAGGACCTCTTCGATGTCGTCGTTGTCGACGAGCACCTCGACCGATACGACGGCGCGCGGCTCGCCCTGTACATCGATCTCCTTTGCATCGGACGCGACGATGCGCGCCGTTCCGAACCGCCCGTCTTCGCTGCGAAGCTCGTAGAGCGCCTCCGAAGGTTTCCCGTTGGGATCGGGGATTGGTCCATAGACGCCCGCGCATCCCGACACCAAGGCGACCGAGGCCAGCAGGAGGGATCGATACATACTTCCTCTCTTTCAGCGAATCGTCCGTGGACCATTCATACGCTCGCGGAGCGCGCGGCGCACGGTCGCGACCACGTCGTCGATCACGACCGGTTTGACGAAGAAGCGGTCGGCTCCGAGCGCCGAGAGGCGCCGCCAATCTTCGGGCCCCCCTTCGCCGGTAAGTACCAAGATCGGGACGGTTTGCGACGATTCACGGGCGCGAATGAGCGCCGTGAGCTCGAGCCCGGAGAGCGCGGGCATCTGTAGATCCAGGATCGCGACGGAGGGGACCTTTCGGTCGAAGGCCGCGAGCGCCTCCCGTCCGTCGGCGACGCACTCGACGTGCGCGTCGGGAAACTCGCGTGCGAGCGCCATTCGAATGAGCTCGCGGAAATCGGGGTCGTCTTCCGCGACGAGCACGCGCACCGGCTCCGCGGTGCCCTCGCGGGCAGCCGCGAGCTCGCGCCGGAAGAGCTCGACCGTCGCCGTTCGTCGGGTGGGGTCCTTCGCGAGCGCGTGAAGGATGCAGTCGTCGAAGGGCGCGAGCTCCGGGTGGACGGCGCTCGGCGGCTTGACCGGAGCGGAGGCATGGAGCGCGAGCAGCTCGGTGCTCGAGCGCGCGCGGAAGGGACGGTTCCGGGTGATGAGCTCGTACGCGATGCAGGCGAGCGAATACACGTCGGCGCGTGTTCGGAGCCGGGGATCGACGGTCTGCGGGACGGCAGCCTCGGGCGCCATGTATGCGGGCGTACCGACGATCTCGGTCGCCTCCTGCTCTTGATTGCAATGCAACACCGCGAGGCCGAGGTCCGCGATGCGCGGGTGCAGGTGCGTGTCGAGCAAGATGTTGCTCGGCTTGATGTCGCGATGCAGCGTGCCCGCTTCGTGGATCGCGCTGACGCCCAAACAAACCTCGTCGAGGATGCGCAACGCGACATCGAGCTCCGGCGGCCCGGGCTGAAGATCGAGCCACTTCTCGAGCGTCTTTCCCTCGACGAGCTCCATCACGAAGAACGGGATGCCTGCGTGCTCGCCCGACGCGTAGATGTGGAGCACGTTCGGGTGGTTCACGCGGGCCATCGCGCGAGCCTCCGCCGCGAAGCGCTCGCGGAAGCCTTCGGAGAGGAGCGCGGGGCGCACGAACTTGATGGCGACGCGTCGATCGAGGCGCTCGTCGTGCGCGCACATGACGAGGCCCATCGCGCCCGCGCCGATCGGCTCGACGAGGCGGTAGTCGCCTTCGATCTTTGCACCCGGAACGAGCTCGGGACGTACGAAAGAGCGCACGCGAACGCCGCTCGAGATGGCGCCGCCTCCCTCTCCGGGGGAGCGCATCGTCTCCGCCAGCGCGGCGTCCACCGGCGGCGCGTCCGGCACCCGACGCGTCGTCAGCGTCGAACCGAGCGGCGTTCCCCCTACGCCGTCCTTCGCAAGACCGTTACGGTTCATGGCATCGATGTGGGCGCGAATCCAAGCGCCGACATGTTCCGTGATGGAAATGTCTGACGGTCGCCTCGTCGCGGCGACGCAGCGACGCAATCACACGGCGTGCCAAGCTCGCCCCCGAAGCTTCCTCGCGCCTGAAAAGCCTTCCACAGCGCGATAGCGTCGCACTGTGGCCAATCGTCTCAGCCAATCCGCTCGGCGGCAGGACGCAATCGCGTCGTGACGATGTGCGATGCAGGCGTGCTGCCGCGACCGAAGGTCAGGCGCGACCGAGCACCAAGGCGCAATTGTGTCCGCCGAAGCCGGCCGACACCTTGAGCGCGTAGCTCAAGTCGACGCGCCGCTCTTGTCGAACCAGGTCGAGCTTGAACGCGTCGTCGAGCTCGTCGACGTTGATGGACGGGTGAACGACCTGGTCGCGCAGCGAGAGCGCGGTGACCGCTGCTTCGACACCGCCCGCGCCTCCGAGCAGATGTCCGAGCATCGATTTCGTCGCGCTGATCGGAATCGTCGCGAGGCGATCGCCGAAGACCTCGTGCAGCGCTGCGTACTCGGCGATGTCGCCCTGCGTGGTGCTCGTGGCGTGCGGGTTGATGTAGCCCACGTCCCCGGGGCCGATCCCCGCGCGCGCGAGCGCACGCTCGACCGCGAGGCGAAGGCCGACACCTTCGCTGTGCGGGCGCGTGAGGTGCTCGCCGTCGCTGGTCATGCCGAAACCGGCGATGGTGGCGATCGGCTTCACGCCGCGCTTCAGCGCGGACTCTTCCGCCTCCAACACGAGCGCGCCGGCGCCTTCACCCATGACGAACCCGGTGCGCTTCTTGTCGAACGGACGGCTCGTCTTCGCGGGATCGCCGTCGATGCTGCGTCCGAGCGCGCGGGCGTTGCCGAAGCCCGCGACCGTGTTGAGGCGCGTCGCCGCTTCGCTTCCACCGACCACCATCACGTCCGCCTCGCCGGCCTCGATCATCAGCGTGCCGGTCGCAACCGAGTGCGTGCCGGTCGCGCAGGCGCTCGCGATGTTGTAGCTGGGCCCCATGAAACCGTAGCGCATCGAGACGAGCGCGGAGACGATGTTCAACATCACCGCGGGGATGAAAAACGGCGAAACGGCGCGAGGACCGCGCTCGGCGCTCTTCAAGATCTGCTGCTCGAAGATGTCGACCGCGCCCTGGCCCGTCGACATGAAGCAGCCGATGCGCGACGGATCGACTGGTAGGCGTGTGCCGCCGGGGCGCGGGACTTCGTCTTCGGCCTTCGGGTGATCGAGGCCCGCCATGCGCAGCGCTTCGATCGCGGCGCCGAGGCTGAACGGAACCACGCGCCCGTAGATGTCCGCCTCCTTGTTGGAGAGGAACGCACGCGCGTCGTAGTCCTTCACCATCGAAGCGACGTCGGAGCGCAGCTTGTCGGTCGGAAAGTCCTGAATGAAGCCGACGCCCGATCGCCCTTCGCGCAGCGCCGTCCAGGTCGACTCCGCGTCGTGTCCGAGCGGGGTCACCATTCCAACGCCGGTCACCACGACACGTCGCTTCATCTCGATGCTCGCTGCTCTCAGGGTTCGGGGTCAGGGAAGGGAAGGGGATGCCGCTTGTGGGCGTGGTGTCGACCTCGGACCGAGGTCGATGCGCGCGAGGGTCAGCTCGCGGCGCGTCACGCCGAGGCGCTTCAAGAGGGGCGCATAGACGCGCTGAATGAAGACTGTGCGGTCGATGCTCGCTTCGCGCACCGTGAGCATGCGCTCTTCGTAGTCGGCGAGCAAAAGCTCACCGGGGCTGACGAAACGTTCGACGACCGCGGCCATGTCGCGCGCGGTGCCTTCGCGGTCCTCCTCGAGGTAGATGCGCGTCGTCGCCTCGAAGAACCGGGCGTGCGCGATCTCGTCACGAGCCAGAAAATCGTAGATGGTGCGCAGGCACTCGTCGCCGGAGGCGCGCGCGATCTCGCGGTGCTTCGCGTACGTGACGAAGCTCGCCATCTCTTGGATGGCGCCATAGAAGACGAGCTGCCGGCCGGTGGCGAACGGCACGTCGCATCCCGCGCCGAGCGCTCGCTGCTCGAGTGTCGCCAACGTGTCGCGCGAACGACGGCCCGTCCGCGCCAGCCACTCCGAGAGCGCGAGCTGATGGCGCGACTTCTCGTAGGCCCACGCCGTCAAATACCAAGTCGGGAACGGCCCGGAGCGCGCCGCTTCCATTGCCCGCGCGACGAACTCCGGGAGCGCGGCGTGCATGCAAAAGAACGTCTCGGCGGAGCTGACGATGCTCTCCGAGACGTCCTTCTTCGCGCGATCCCACGGAACGTCCTCGAAGACGCTCCACCGCCGCTCACGCTCCGCCTTCTCGAACGACGTGCGGTACAGCTCGTAGAGGCGGGCGTGCATTGTTTACTCGCGTCCGCACGACGGCTTGGGTCCCGTCTGGGGGGAGCGCTCGCTGCGCTCGCGTCGCGCCGAAGGCGCGCGACTAGGACTGGGCACCCAAGCCTGTGCGGACCACACTCACGCCGCGGAGCGCGCCTCGACCTTGCGAACGAGGTCACCGACCGTGCGGATCTCGACGAGGTCCTCGTCGGGGATCATCACGCCGAGCTCGCTCTCCATCTCGCCGACGATCTGCATCATCGAGAGAGAGTCGATGCCGAGCTCCGTGATCACGGACTCGCGCGTGACGTGGTCGAAGCCGCGCTTGTCGATGCGGGCCGCCACGTTCTTGAACAACACCAGCAAATCTTTGTTCTCGCTCATGCTCGTCTCTCTCTCAATCAACCGTCGATACGCCGCAGCTCGTACTGGGCGAGGGAGCTGTAGTGCTTGTCGAACGCCATCACGCAGGTGGCCAGGTATCGCTCGTAGTCGAGGAACAGCTTGTCACCCCACTTGTCGCGGATGGTCTTTTCGTGGAGGCGCAGGCGGCGGAGCCACTCGCCGGTAGTCTTGCCGTAGTGCTCGCGGCGCGAGTTGACTTGCACCACTTCGTAGTAGGGGTTCACCGCTTGGATGATCTCCTCCATGCGGGGGTTGAGGCCGCCGGGGAAGATGTTGTGCGTGACCCAGAAGATGTCCTCGAGGTCTTTGCCTCGACGCGGCGTGCGGTTGCGGAGGATGACCTGCAAGCCGAACCACGAGCCCGGCGTGGTCATGTCCCACACCTTCTTGAAGAACTGGCGGTAGATCTCGACCGCCTTGCCCTCGCGCGCCTCTTGCGGCGAGCAGAGGTGGTCCATCATGCAAATCGAGATGACGGCGTCGAACTTCTTCTCCGGCTGCCAGGTGCGAAAATCGTTCGCGACGACGTGCACGCCGGGGATCTTTCGCGCGTTGACCTCGTCGGCCATCGCGCTCGAGAGCGTGATGCCGACCGCGTCCTTCACCTTGCGCGTCGTGGCCTGATACTCGAGGCAAGCACCCCAACCACAGCCGATGTCGAGGACGCGCTTGTCCGGGGTGACCTTCGCAAACTCCGACAGGATGTGGAGCTTGTTGAGCTGCGCCGCTTCGAGCGGTTGGTCCCACGACTCGTAGACCGCGCACGTGTAGTTCATGCGCTCGTCCAGCCAAAGCCGGAAGAACTCGTTCGAGACGTCGTAGCTGACTTCGACGTCCGCCTTACTGGATCCCATCGCTTGCCTCCGGCCTCTGATAACGCGGACCCATCCCCGCTTCGGCGCCGAGCACCGACGGGGGAAGCGAATCCGCTTTCGAATCTGCTTCGGTCAAAAACTCGAGCTCACCCATGGCGAGGCGCCGCTTCGCTTCACGGCGGCGGACCTTGCCGCTCGACGTCTTGGGGAGCGTGCCTCGCTTGATGAGGTGCACCTCGCTCGGCACGATGCCGATCTCGGCGCGCACGAGCTGAACGATCTGGGCGACGATGTCGCCGATGGTGCCGGCGCGCGGGCCGATCTTCGCTTCGGCGACGAGCACGCAGCGCTCGGCGCCGGTGTCGTCGAGGTCGCTGAACGCGACGCACTGTCCGTCGCGCACGCCGGGAGCGCGCGAAACGACGGCCTCGATGTCCTGCGGGTAGTAGTTCTTCCCGTTGATGATGATGAGGTCTTTTGCGCGGCCGCAGATGAAGACGTTGCCGTCAGCGACGTAGCCGAGATCCCCGGTGCGGAGCCAGCCGCCGCCGAACGTCTCTTCGGTCGCCTCGGGATCGCCGTAATAGCCGCGCGTGACGCTCGGGCCTTTCACCCAGATTTCGCCGACGTGCCGCTCGGGAAGAGCGTCGCCGCGTGCATTCGAGATCTTGAGCTCGTGGTTCGGGAAGGCGCGGCCGCACGCGACGAGCTCCATCGTCTTGGACGCGGGGCCGTCGGCTTGCGGAGGACGCGCGACGCCGGCACGCATCGCCTCGATGTCGAGGACGTCGGTCTTGAGCTCTTTGTCGTCGTCCCAGAACGTGATGGCGAGCGTGGCCTCGGCCATGCCGTAGCTCGGCAGCACGCTCGTCGGCGCGAGGCCGTTCGGCGCGAAGCGCGAGAGGAACGCGCGGAGCACGTCGGCTTGGATCGGCTCGGCGCCGCAGCCGAGGTGCCGCATGCACGACAGGTCCCAGCTCTTCGATTGCGCGTCGGTGATCGCGCGCGCGGCGAGCGCGTACGCGAAGTTCGGCGCGAAGGTGATCGTGCCGCGGAAACGATGAATCGCATCCAACCAGATCGACGGCCGTCGAATGAACGCCATCGTCGGCAGGAACATCACCTGGACCAGCGTATAGAGCGGCGCCACGACGAAGCCGATGAGGCCCATGTCGTGGTAGAGCGGCAGCCAGCTCACGCCCTTGTCGGCCGGCGTCGACTTGAGGCCGTCGACCATGATCGCGTGCGCGTTCGCAGCGAGGTTGCCGAACGTCACCATCACGCCCTTCGGCTTCGACGTGCTGCCGCTCGTGAATTGGAGGAACGCGAGGTCCTCGAGGTCGACGGCCGGCGGGGGCGCGGCGTTGGCGGCATCCCCGCGGACCTCGGACTCGAGGACGATCCTCGCGCTGTCGGCGATGTGGCTCGCGAGCATCTCTTTCAGCGTCGCGCTCGTGATGAGGACCTTCGCGCCGCTCGCCGCGAGGATGTGGCGAACGGTGTCGCCGTAAGCCTCGAGCTTCGCGAGCGTCTGCGGCGGGTACATGGGCACGGCGACGATGCCGGCCGTGAGGCACGCCATGAACGTGAGGACGAACTCGTCCGGCTCGGGCAGAACGAGCGCAACGCGGTCGCCCTTCTGGAGCCCGACGGCGTAGAGAGCCTGAGCGCGCTGACACGCCGTCTGCCAGAGGTCGGGGAAGCTGACCTTCCGTTCCTCGCCGTCGGCTCGCATGAACGTCACGGCGCGGTCGGCGTGGACGGCGTTCTCCTGCAGGACACGAGGGAAAGTTCGCATGGGCTTCTTCTCACGCGCGCCCCGGCGGCGGACCGCCCTGAACGCAATGGTGTGTCGAAGGTTCGACACCGGGGCGTTTAAGCGAAACCCAGGCCAGCACCAACAAAAAAGCAGTTCACCGGCGTTCGCCGCGTTCGAGCGCGCCGCGGTGATCCGGACACCGTCAAAAGATCGTCAGCAGCTACGCACTGCGTACACCGTTACGCGGTTGCGGCGATGGGTGACCGAGAGGAACCGCGAAGACGCGAAGGGGAGAGGGAGCGCGCGAAGAGGGAGGAGGACGAGAAGAGGTTTAGAGGATTGAGTCGCGGGGCGCGACGGGCGGAGGGGTACGGGCGCATTCGGACCGCGAGGGGGCGAACGAATCTCGAGGAGTTGCGGTGTCCCCTGCGGATTCATTCGCGGTTTCGCAGCGAATCCGCGCGATGGCCGAGGCCCGCGCTCCGTACGTCCTTGTTCCCAGGTCGCGCGAACGACCTCCACGATGCGCGACCGCGAACGAATCGGGGAGGGACGATGCAAACCTCTGCGATTCGTTCGCCCCAACCCGCCGGGGCCCCCACGGACCGTGTCCGGCCTGCGGTGCAAGCCGAGCTAGCCTCGCGCCGCGCGCAAACGCAGCGCCCCGAAGGGCCAATCCCAACCCCTCTTATTTCTCCCTCTGCCCTTGGCGCCCTCGGCGACCCTCTCCCTCTTCTCCCCCTACTGCTTATCGAAGCCGCTGCCCGACCACTTGTACTTGAGCGGCTTCGCGTCACCCCACGGGAGGATCAGCGGCTCGAAGCCGCCGACAGCCGAGCTGTCTTGGGCGAAGGGATACGTGTCCTTCGTGAAGCCGACAGCTTTGCCGGCGGAGAGGGTGACCTTTCCGCTGTCGTAGGCGATCGCACCGATGATCTTCTTGCTGCCGATCGCGCGCCCCACCTCGGCCGCGAAGACGCGCTTCAACCCCTCGGCGGTGACGCGGTACACGAGCTCGACCTCGCGCTCGACGTCTTCCTTGTTGGGGCCTTTGCTCTTGAGGACGCCTCGCACGACCACCTCGGCTTTCTTGTCGCCGGTGACGTCCTGCAAGCTCACGCTCTTGATGTCCGACGCGTTCGCGAACGCCAGCTGCGTGAAGACGTATTTGTCGCCACCTTTGAAGCCGGGGCCGAAGACGGCGATCTCCTTGTCGTGCACGACGACGCGCTCGGTCTTCGTGTCCTCGGCGACGTCGCCGTTCAGATCGAAGCGAGCAGCCCCCGAGATGCCGCGGTCCTTCTTGTAGGTCGCGTAGACCTTCGCGGTGTCGGGCTTCGCCGGCGCGGGCGCGGCAGGTGCGGCGGTCGCCGGCTTCGGCGCGGTCTTCGCCGGCTCGGCGCTGACGGGTTTGGGCCGCGTCTTCTCCGTCTTGCCGAACGACTTGCCCTTTGCCTTGTACGTCTGCGATTCGATCGTGCCCCACGGCAAGAGCAGGGGATCATACGAGCTCTCCGTCGGCTCGTCGTAGCTCTGGTCGTCCAGGCCTTTGGCGGAGCCGGGCTTGATCACGATCGTGGGCTTGCCGCCGTCGGAGCCGAAGCTCACGTCGTTGGTGACGCTGCCCTTCGCGTTCGAGATCCCCACCTCGTGGCGGAAGACGAGCTCGGGCGCGTCGGCCGCGCCGTAGGAGTAGACCTGTAGGACCTCGCGCGACGTCTTCGCGCCCGACTTCAAGAAGCGCTTCTTGAAGACGATGTCTTCTTTGCCGTCACCGTCGACGTCACGCAGCTCGGTGCTGAGGATATTCATCGACATGCCGCCCACCGCCATGTCGGAGAACCAATACTCCTTGCCACTTCGGTACGTCGGGCCGAGCACGACGAGGTGGCTGCCGAATACGAGCACGCGCTCTTTCTGTGCGTCGCCGACGACATTTGCGAGGCCCGCGAACGTCGGTGCACCGAGCTTCTTGTCTTTGACGAGCCCGTCGACGAGCGCCTGCTCCGGCGTCGTGAGCACCTGTCCGAGGGACGAAGCATCCATCCCCGACGCCGTTCCGACGGTTGCCTCGACCGCCGACGCGTCCACGTCGTGAACGAAGAGGCCACCTTTCAAGTCGACACGCTGGCTCGCCGCACCGTCGAAGGCCGACCACGGAATGCTCGCCTCGAGCGACCAGCCACCTTTGCGCGGCGCCTCGACCACCTTCGCGCCCGTGATCGCGCTGCCTTTGGCCGTCGCCTTGCCCGCGCTCTTTCCGGGCTGGCCCGGGAAGATGCTGACCGTCTGCGCGCCGGATCCGAAAGCGAGGACCAAGTCGACGCGATCCGATCCGCCGCCGACGAGGGTGTCGTCGGTGACGTCGACCGCGACGTACAGGTTCTTATCGTCGTAGGCGATGACGCCTTTCGCGGAGAGGTCCGTCGCGCTCGGAGAGCCCTTCACCGCCGACGTGAGCTTCGACAGCTCACGTGGCCACTCCTTCGGGACGCCGTCGATGACCGGCGCCTTCTCGACCTTGTCGATCCGCAGCTGGGTCCCGGCGGCGTGCGCCGCCGTGGCGTCGAGGAGCGAGCCGGTGAGGATGACACCTGCGCACACGCCGGACAGCATCGAACATCGCGATAAGACGGAGCGCGGCACCCTCATGGTTGGCGTTGGACGATGTTGCCGCCTCGGTGTTCCAAAGCGCAAGCCCGAGGCGCTCGATGGTCGACCACAAACGCACAGAGACACGGAGCGAGAGAATTTTCTTCTCTCCGTGTCTCCGTGCCTCGGTGGTGAAATCCCGTTGTTTGTCGCCGGCTCAGCGCTTCATCCGCGCCTGCTCGCGCTGCTCTTCCGCTTCCAGCTCGGCGAGGGCTGCGGCGAGCTCGTCCTGCTCGGCCTTCGACATTTCGGGCTCGGCGCGCGGCGCTGCGCCCTGACCGTCGACGCGCACCTGCGGCGGGGGCGCCTTCGGCGGCTCCGGCGGTGCGACACCCATCTTACGCTTGAGCGCGAGGAGCTCGTCGTCGGCTCCCGCCGTCGCCTCCAGCTGATCGAAGCGGTTCTTCAACGTGTCGCCGCTGTACTGCTCGTGGAGCTCCGTCGTGGCCTCGGCCTCGGCCTCCATCTTGTCGATCTTCTGAGACATCCGATCGAACGTGTCGAACGCCGACACGTTGTTCAGATTGTTCATCGTGTTGTAGATGGCCTGCTGCGCCTCCGCGCGCTTCTTGCGCGCGATGAGGACGTTCTTCTTGCGCTTTGCTTCCTCGATCTTGTTGTTGAGGAGCCGCAAGGCCGTCTTCAGCTGATCGACCGCCTGCTTCTGCTTGGTCCACTGCTCCTTGTAGGAGCTTGCCAGGCCGTCGTGCTCTTTCTTGCGGGCGAGCGCTTCCTTCGCGAGGTTGTCGTCGCCGGCCTTGATCGCGAGCATGGCGCGCCGCTCCCACTCGGCGGCGTTCGCCATCTCCTGCTCGGCCTGCTTGGCGAGGCGCTTCTCGTCCGCGATCGAGACGGCGACCTGCTTCTTCGCCTCGACGAGCTGGGACTCCATCTCGATCGTGACCTGATTCAGCATCTTCTCGGGGTCTTCGGCCCGGCTGATCAGATCGTTGAGGTTGCTTTTGATGAGGGTGGCGAGTCTCGAGAAGATTCCCATCGGTTGTCTCTTCGTAAGGCGCGGGGTGTCTCAGGCCAAGGGCGAGATCTTACGAACCGTCGCGGGCGATTTGGGCGAGCTCTTTGGTGTGCCGGACGATCGCCACGTCGATGTCGCTCAGCGTAGCTTCGAGCTCGTTCGCGTCGAGATTGTCGAGCGCGAGGGCCGCCGACAGCACGATGGATCCATTCTCGAGGCCGTACGACGCGTGCATCAGGTCGCTCGCGTTGAGCTCGAGGAGCTTGCGGAAGAACCGCAGCTGGTGCCCCTCGTCGGTCGGCGTCGGGCCGATGTTCACGTTGATCGCGACGATCGGCGGCGCGACGCGGATCGCCATGACGGGCGTATCGGGCGACGTGATGAGGAACGTCGCGGATGAGCCGTTGACCTCGCGCTTCTCGAAAGTGCGCCCGAGGTTGAGCAGATAGGTTTCGACGTCGTCAGCGTTTCGAGCCATGTCAGCGCGCAGAGCCTACACCGAAATGCGAGCGCGGCGAGCGCATGCGAGGCGCAACGGGCGGCGCGCTGCGGACGCGGCAAACCCGTCATTTCTTTTCTCTTCGCGTTAAAGCCTAAAACCGGTACGTTGCCGATCCAGGACTCGTGGCGATCCACCCTGGAGACATGCTTGCTGGCTATCGCGTGACTCGGCTTCTCGGCCGCGGAGGCATGGGCGAAGTGTGGGCCGCCGTGGACGATCGCAATGCGCGCGAGGTCGCGATCAAAGTTCTTCTACAGCGCGCCGCGATGAAGCCGGATCTCGTGCGTCGCTTCGAACGCGAGGCCAAGATCACGCGCGCGATCAACAGCCCGTTCGTCTGTCAGTTGCTCGAGGTCTCGCGCACCGACGACGGAACGCATCTGCTCGTCTTCGAGCACCTCACGGGCGAGTCGCTCTCCGATCGTTTGAAGCGCGAGCAGTACCTGCCGCTCTCCGAGGTCGGGCCGCTCACCGACGACGTGCTGCAAGGCCTCGTCGCCGCGCACGCGGCCGGCGTCATTCATCGCGATCTCAAGCCGGGCAACATCTTCGTCGAGCGCACGAACGATCCGAAGCGACCCGAGCGCGCGAAGATTCTCGATTTCGGCATCTCGAAGATCACCGGCCACAAGAAGGAAGAGCCGACGCTCACCGCGTTCGACGCGACGCTCGGCTCGTTCGCGTACATGGCGCCGGAGCAGATCCGCGGCGCCGCGCGCGCCGACGAGCGAGCGGACATCTACGCGGTCGGTGCGGTCGCGTTCCGCGCGCTCGCGGGTCGCTTGCCGTTCGAAGGCACGAGCGCGGCGATCCTCGTTTCGCTCAAGCTCGATCGCAACGCGCCCTCCCTCGAAGAGGCGACGGGTGAGAAGTGGCCCGCCGGTGTCGAGCGTTTCCTCGAGAAGGCGCTCGCCCGCCAGCGCGAGAAGCGCTTCGCCACCGCACAAGAGGCGCTCGAGGCATGGCGATCGATTCAGCCCGCCAACATCACGAAGGTGAAGCTGCCGCCGTCTCGACCGCCGTCGCGCAAAGAATCGGCGATCGCAGCCGTTTCGCTCTCGTTCTCCGGATCCGTCCCTGCGTTCCCGGAGGATCAACCGACGGAGGTGGACGACAACCCTCCGACGATGACGGGTGCAGAAGGATGGAACGAGCGCGGCGTTCCACGCCCGTCGAAAGACTCGAACCGTGCGGTGAGAACCACGCGCGGCCGCAACAAACAAGGAGGCCGATAGGTGCTCGACGCAACTGTCGCTGGATCCAAGACGAAGCTCGAGGTCCGTGGCGGACGCATCCGCGTCGCCAAGGGCGAATGGAAAGACGTCGGCACCGAGCCGGTGATCGTCGGTCGTAACAACGCCTGCCAGATCGTGCTCGACGACTCGAAGGTGAGCGCCGTGCACGCAGAGTTCCTCGCGACGCCGATGGGCGTTCGCTTGCGTGATCTCGGCAGCCGCAACGGCACCTGGGTCGGCGGCGTTCGCGTCGGCGACGTATATCTGTCGGCCAACACCAAGGTCCGCGTCGGTGAGTCGGAGCTTCATTTCGAGGCGCTCCGCCCCGAGAAGGTCAACATCCCGGCGATCCCATCGTTCGGACCGCTCGTCGGCGCAGGCGCTCCGATGCGCGCGATCTTCGATCGCCTCCAGAAGATCGCCCCGACCGATCTCACCGTCCTCATTCAGGGCGAGACGGGCACCGGCAAAGAGCTGGTCGCGCAGGCGATCCACCTCGCCTCCAACCGCGCGAAGAAGCCGTTCGTCGTCGTCGATTGCGGATCGATCCCGCCGACGCTCGCCGAGGCGACGCTCTTCGGTCACGAGCGCGGCGCCTTCACCGGCGCGATCGACAAGCGCCTCTCCCCGTTCGAGGAAGCGAACGGCGGCACCATCTTCCTCGACGAGCTCGGTGAGCTTCCGCTCGAGGTCCAGCCCAAGCTCCTGCGCGCGCTCGCCGAGCGCCGCGTGAAGGCCGTCGGCGGCTCGAACTACAAAGAGGTCGATGTCCGCGTGCTCGCGGCCACCCGCCGCGACCTCGTGCGCGCGGTGAACGCCGGCACGTTCCGGAGCGACCTCTACTTCCGCGTCGCGCAGGTGAAGATCGAGATGATGGCCCTTCGCCAGCGCCTCGAGGACATCCCCGTGCTCGTTCGAAAGATGCTGAAAGACCTCGGCGACGAGAGCGCCTACGAGCGCGTCACGACGATGACGCTCGAGCGTTTGATGCGCCACGACTGGCCGGGCAACGTGCGCGAGCTGCGCAACGCCGTCGCGGTCGCCTTCGCCCTCTCGAGCGAGGAAGAAGAGATCGATATCGCAGCGCATCTCGGCGCTTTGTCGGAGAGCCCCGCGGCCACGGCCGCAGGCGCGGGCACCATCGCGGTCGCGTTCCGCGGCAGGCCCTTCCAAGAGGCGAAGCGAGACGTGCTCGCGCGCTTCGAGCGCGACTACTTCGCGGCGCTCGCAGACGACGCGAAGGGCAACGTTTCGGAGATGGCTCGCCGGGCAGGGATGGAAAGAGCCCATGTCCGTGCCTATTTGAGGAGGCATGGCATTGGCGCAAAGAACGACAGCGGAGACTGATCACCGCGACGCGTCGAGCGCGCTGATTCTCAAACGTGCGCTCGATGACGCCGCCGTCTGGCACAAGGGACAGGTCCGCAAATATCCCGGCGTCGCCGTCCCGTACGTGAGCCACATCGCGGGCGTCGTCGCGATCCTCGCGCGCCACGGCTTCGACGTGGAGGTGCAGGCGGCGGGCGCTCTGCACGACGTGATCGAAGACTGCGGCGTGCTCCCGACGGAGATCGAGGAGCGCTACGGCAAGCGCGTCGCGGAGCTCGTCAAGCACTGCTCCGAAGACGATCGCTCGCTCCCCTGGGAGGAGCGCAAGCGCGCTTACGTCGAGAAGTTCCCGAACAAGCCGTGGGAAGCGCAGGCCATCACGCTGTCCGACAAGCTCGACAACTTCGCGTCGATCATCGTTTGCCACGAGCTGCACGGCAATCCGTGGTCGATGTTCAAGCGTGGCAAGGCGGCGCAGATCGAGCGGTTCGAGGCGCTGGGTCGTGCGGCGAATACCCTCGCTCCACATCCGCTCATCGACGAATACCAAGCCGGTCTCGAGCGGTTGAAGGCAGTCCCCGAGTAGGTCGTCGAACGCGGTCGGTGTTTCGCGCGGCGCGCGTTGTCGAGGTCGGGTTCGGAGCCTATGGTTGACCTCTCATGCGCCTCGATCGCCATGCGCTCGCAGCCAGCGGTGTGATGCTCGCGATCGGGTGTGGACCGACCTACGACGAGCCCGACATGGCGGACGTCGATCGCGACGGTGATTGGCGCGACAACGCGAGCGAAGAGATTCCACCGCCCATCTCACGAGGGTGGCCGATCCGCGGAGGCGATCCCGACTCCGACGAGCAACGCGTCGCATGCGTCGAGGAGATCGACATCTCTCGCGTGCACATCGGTCGCGCCATCGACTCCGCCCGGTCGATCCGCGCGCACGAGCGGATGCGCTGCCTGTCGGATCAAGCCGCGTTCTTGAAAACGATCCGCACGCACCTCGTCGCGCCGAGCCTCTCCGAAGGAGCCCTCTCCACGCCCACAGCGTGCCTGGAAGCGCAGCGAATCGTGCTCGATGCGCGCGCGTGTCGATAGCCGCGACCGCCGGCCACGCAGGGTACAAATTGGAGGGCGGCGTCCGGGACGCCCCCCACGGCTCGGGATCGCCGCCCTCCTGATGGGAACGCTATCCGCTACCTGACGTCGGCGTCACGTACCGTAGTGCTTACGACTTCCTCGCGAGCGTAAACGCGCCCCGCTGGAAGGCCGTAACGAGCTCTGCGCGCGTGTTTGCGCCGAGCTTTGCAGACGCTCGACCGACGAGGACGCGCACCGTCGAAGCGGAGATCCCGAGCTCGTACGCGATCAGCTTGGTCGTGTGACCAAGGCTCAAGAACGCCGTGACCTGGAACTCGCGATCGGTGAGACCGGTGTCTTTCTCCGGTAGGGCGTCATTGCGCCTCGCGCAGAGGTAGCGGCGGCCGTCGTTCTCGAAGTGGTCGACGATGGTCCAGCGAGCGGCGACGAGGCCTTTCCACTCATCGACGGAATCGGCTCGAGCGCGTCGCCCTTTGGTGCGCGCGCGGTCGATCGCGATGGCCGCCTCGCGGAGCGAGTCCCGCGCAGCTTTGGAAGCCGCCGCCTCCTCCGCATGGATCACCTTGCCGCCGGGGCTGAGGATAGCTTCGGCGCCGTTCGTCGCGTTGAGCTGTTCGAGCTGCTCGAGTTGCTCGAGCTTCCGCCGCACACGGAAACCCGACGCGATGTGGGCTGCGATCCGTGCCCAGCGTGCCGCCACCTCGGGGGCGAGCTTCGTCACCTCCGGCAAGAACGCGCCGAGCCAGCAGCCGTGCCAGGTCGGATCGATCCCATTGATGACGAGCGCATCGTGCAGCCCGAGCGCGCGCATCGCCGTGTAGCCGGGTTGCTCCTCGATGTCGGGCGTCTCGCTGATCGTCGAGCAAGGAAGCCCGCGCCACGTGCGCTGCACGTAGGTAGGGTCGGAGTGACGAATCAGCGCTTGGACCTGCTCGCGAGAGGACAGCACCGGCGCCCGCAAATCGGAATGGAACGAGCCGACCTTCACCTCGTCGAGATCCGACGCGTCGTACACGTAACCGACCACGCCGAGCCCGTGGTCCAGGCTCGGCGTCGCAGCGCGCACGAGGTTCTCCAGCCACGAGGATTCGGTCCGCTCGACATCGTAGGCAGCTTCGACGATGTCGATGATGTCGTTCGGCATTGGATCCGTAATCGAGGTGTAAGCGTCAGCTCGTGTGTTCGAGCGCGCGGCGCGTGATGCTGCGCCGCATGGCGAAGAGCATTTTTAGCGCAGGTCCATTGAAGAGCACGCGGGTAAATGCGCCTCGCGCTCCCTCGTGATGCTCGTATTCGACGTGCTCGCGGACCTCGGTCAGTGCGGGCTCGACTTCGGTGAACGTATGGGTATGGGCCCACGACTTCATCGGGCCTTCGGCCTGCGTGTCGGTGAAGCCTCGCCGCGGATCGACATTGGAATGGACGGCGACCCAATGCAGCGGCATCGGTCCGACCCATAACGTAAACCGCGAGACCGACCCTTCGGCGAGCGGCTCGACCGAGTGGACGCGAAGGATCATCGGAGGCGGGGACAGCGTCTTCACGGCGTCGGGCGACCAATGAAACGCGAGGACGGCATCGAGCGAAGCCCGCACCGTGAATGCGAAGTCGAACGTCGCCATGGGCATCGCTTGGCGGAAGCGCACAGGAATCGAACCTGCCCAGGACACCGTGGGGTGCCCCACACCGGTTTTGAAGACCGGGCCGATCGCCAGAAACGGATGCGCTTCCGAGGCCGTTTTTATGCCGGAATCGTGACCTTGTCCAACGAGTCCCGATGGGCCGCCGTATCGAATCATCGAGGAACGGATCGGAACAGTTCGGTACAGTCACACGGGCTCGACGCCGGGATTTCTGGGGCGGGAAGCCAGGCACGGGGCTTGATGTAGGTGCGCCGCGCATCACCCGCTTTTCACGCTTCCTCGATGAAAGACCCCCAATCCTCATGCGACCCCTGTCTTCGAAGCTTGCCGGCGCAGTCCTCATGCTCCTCGCTCCCCTCGGCTGCGATCCGGTTGAATCGGACCCGAACGACCCCCCCAACGATCAAACCCTCGAATGCGAGGACAACGCGCACGCGTCAGCGGGCGAGTGCGTATGCGACGAAGGCTATGAGCCTTCCGACGGAACCGAGGCCTGTGTGCTGCCAACGCCGTCCACCTCGGGCCTCCTCTTCGTGCGCGGAGTCGCCGGCGTAGAGACGCTCTTCTTCAGCAATGGCGAGATCGAAGTCCCGCTCTCCGCCGGCGGTGGCGTGTCGTATTGCGACGGGAAGATCTATTGCGACCTTCCGCCGGCGGTCGTCGCCAGCAAAATTCTCTATTTCGATTTCTTGGATCTGGAGCACGCAGTCTTCGTCGAGGGTGATCCGGCCGATTGGACGAACTCGGCCATCTATTCGGTCGAGCTCGCGACGGGCGCGCGGACGCTCCTCAGCGAAAACGTGCAATGGAAGGACGAGCCCGATGCCCGGCAAGGGTGGGTCTACTCTTTCGCGAAACGGGGCGAAGGTGTCTATCTCTCCGTGCGCGCGGGCGAGGGGATGGTGCTTCTGCGGACCAATGGCCCGGGTGAGGAGCTCGCCGTCGTGCAATCGTTCGCGCTGCCCGAAGGCACATACCCTATCGGGAGCACCGTCGAGGTAGGAGACAACGCCATTGCTTGGAGCGTCGAGACCGCGAATGCCGCGCCCAATCCGGACATCGACTTTCGCCATTTCGGATGGGTGCTCGACGAGGACGACAATGTCCGGATCTCGTACGAGGACGCACCCGACGGGTTCGAGCTAGGAGACCCGTTCCAGCTCCGCGGCTCGACGGTCATCACACCGCTATGGAATGGTGTCGACCCCTACGAATCGACGACGTGGGTGATCGACACCAACGACTTCACCGCTCGAACGATGCTCCCAGACTCGTCGCGCTTTCCCCTCAGGCTTTCACCGGACGGACGGTGGCTCGTCACTCGGGACGCCGCCGACGGATACTCCTTCGACGTCTACGAGCTCGAATCGGGCGAGCATAAACGTCGCATGGGCGGCAAAGTCATCGACTACTTCCCGCTCGACAACAGCAAGATGCTCGTCAACGCCGACGGCGCGCGCCTCGTCCTGGAGGACGTCGACGGATCGGATCCGGATGTGGTCCTCTACGATGGGACGAAACAGCTCATCGGATTCGAGAGCTTCGATCAGCCGGAGACGTTCTTCAGCGCGGATGGCAAGACGCTCGTCACCATCACGGGCGAGCGCTATCCCGAGTACGCCACCGACATCGGCATCGCAGCCGTCGACGTGGCCACGCAGGCTGTGACCGAGATCCGCCCTCCTGCAATCAGCGACCTCTTCATTCGTCAAATGCGCCTCTCCGCGGACGGAAACGAGGTCGTCTTCCTCGATCCTTTCGGCCCGTCGCTCGATATCGTCTCGTACGATTTGACGACGAAGACGGAGCGCACGCTCGTCGCGAGCGGCGAGAACGAGCGGCTCTTCGTGCTCGGCGCTCAGCTCTGGTAATCGCGCTCGAGCTTGCCGAACGCACTTCGCAAAGCACGCACGAAGGTCTGCACCTTCGCGGAGGTTCGCAGGGTCGACGGGAACATGACGAAGATATTGCGGCCCTCCGGCGCGGCCCCCTCGAGGAGCTCGATCAATGCTCCCGATTTGAGCTCGCGATCGCAGACGAACGAAGGCAAGAGGGCAATGCCGTGGCTCGCAATTGCGAGATCCCGGAGGAGCAGGCTACTGTCTGCGCGGACGACCGGCTCGATCCAAATGGTCTGTTCGCGCTTGTCGGCTCCGAAGCGCCACGGCACGCGGCCGCTCGTCCCTGGGGCCGCGTAGGCGAGGCACGCGTGCTTCGGCAGATCTCGCGGCGTTTTCGGTCTCCCGGCTCGCGCGAGGTAATCGCGTGAGGCGCAGGCGACCATCCGTACGTCGGAGAGGCGCGTCGCAATGACGTCCTGGTCGTCAGGCTGCGTCGCGACACGGATTGCGACGTCGTAGCCCTCCTCCGCGATTCGCACGAACCGATCGGTGAGCGACAGCTCCAGCTGGACGCTGGGGTAGGCCCGCATATACGTGGAGAGTGCGCCCTTCAGATGGAGGAGGCCGAGGGCGATGGGGACGCTCACCCGCAGGGTGCCGAAGGGCTCCACCCGATCGAGCTTCGCCGCCGCTTCGATCTCCTGCATTTGATCGAGCAGCCCTCGGCAGCGTGTAAACACGGTCCTTCCGGTCGCCGTCGGGCGCACGCTGCGGGTGGTTCGATGGAGAAGGGTTGCGCCGAGATCCGCCTCGAGCCGCGCGATCTCTTTGCTGACGGCGGCCTTCGATACACCCAGCGCGGTCGCTGCCGCCGAAAAGCTCTCGAGCTCCACGACCTTGGAGAACCAGGAGAGCGCGCGCAATCGATCCACGCCCGAATTGTCTACGAATCGTAGATGATGCGTCAACGAATGCGACGATTGTCATCGGTACGGACAAGGAGCAAATCACGGGTATCCAACCAGGCGGGCCCTCTCGCTCGCCGAGGAGATCACGATCATGTCCGCGACTCGTCCGGCTTTTGCACCGATCCACGCTGCACTCGAGACCGTATCGATTGGGCCCTCGACGTTACGAAATCGACTGGTCGTTGCGCCGATGTCGCGCGTGAGCGCGCCGGTCGGCCTCGCGACCGCAGCCATGAAACGGTATTACGAGGCATTCGCGATAGGGGGATTCGGGCTCATCGTGACGGAAGGGATTTATCCCGATCTCGCCTACAGCCAGGGATACGAGGATCAGCCGGGCCTCGCGACGGAGGAGCAAGCCGCCGCCTGGCGACCGGTCGTGGATGCGGTTCACGCGGCCGGCGGAGCAATCTTCGCCCAGCTCATGCACGCAGGAGCCCTCTCCCAGGGTAATCGCCACAAGACGAAGACGTTGGGGCCTTCGGCGGTGCAGCCCAGAGGCGAGAAGATGTCCGAATATGGCGGCAGCGGGCCGTTCTCGAGGCCGGTCGCCATGACCGACGGGGACATCGACGACGTATTGGAAGGTTTTGCCGGGGCGGCCGTACGTGCGCGCAACGCCGGCTTCGATGGCGTCGAGATTCACGGCGCGAACGGCTACCTCATCGACCAGTTTTTGACCACGTATACCAATCAGCGAACGGACCAATATGGCGGTCCGGTCGCAAACCGCGTGCGATTCGCTGCTTCCGTCGTCTCCGCCGTTCGCAGAGCGGTCGGTGCGGAGTTTCCGATCGGCATTCGCCTATCGCAGACGAAGGTAAACGATTTCGAGTATCGATGGCCGGGTGGGGCCGAAGACGGAAAAGCGATCTTCGCGGCGGTCCGAGATGCGGGCGTCGCGTTCATTCATATCGCCAGCGAAGGAAGGAATTGGCTCGACACCGCGCAGCTCGCGGAGGGCGTGACCATCACGGGCCTCGCGCGCGCCGTCGCGGGCGTTCCCGTCATCGCCAACGGCGGAATGCACGAGCCGGCACGTGCTGCGCGCGTGCTGCAGGAGGGCCACGCCGATCTCGTCTCGCTCGGACGAGGTGCCCTCGCGAACCCGGATTATCCACGCCGGCTCGCCTCGGGTGCGCACCTCGAGCCGTTCGATCACGCGATGCTCAGCCCGAACGCCACGCTCGAAAACGCGGAAACGTGGCGGAGCGCGAGGGAGCGTTTGCTACCTTGTCCGGCATGAGGATCGTCCTCGCGTCATGCATCGCGGTCGTCGCCGGTTGTGGCGCGCCGCAGGACGAAGAGCCCGCCCGTCGACCGCGCGTCGCGGTCGGGGGCGCGCACGGCTGCGCCGATCAACGTGTCGACATCGACGGGCGCGACTATTGTCTTCACCGCGACGGGGAGGACTTCGACGGCGCGAGCGCTCGTTGCGAAGCCGACGGTGCATCGCTCGTCGTCATCGAATCCGAGGCGGAGCAGCGGGCGCTCGCAGTCGCTCTGCGCGGCGAGCCTGCAGCCCAAGCGAGCTACTGGATCGGGCTCCACGAGCCGGAACGGCAGCGGTGGACCTGGGCCGGCGGTACGTTGCCCAAGTTCGGCGCCTGGGCTCCGGGCGAGCCGAACGACGCGGGCGGCGCCGAGGATTGCGCCGTCTTGCTCGCCGAAAACGGCAAATGGAACGACGCGCCCTGCGCCAACGAGCGGGCGTACATCTGCGAGCGAAGCCCCGGCAGCGAGCTCGCCTGTACGGGCCGCGTCGTTCGAACGAAGACGAGTGAGTATTGTCTCTTCGGCAGCGCGCCGAAATCGTGGGACGCCGCGCGCGAGGCCTGCCTCGCAAACGGGAGCCACCTGGCCGAGCTCACCTCCGTCGAAGAGAACGACGAGCTCGCGGCGAACATCGAAATGCCCGCGTCGCGTCTATGGATCGGGCTCGACGATCGACGTCAAGAAGGCACGTTTTCTTGGCAAAACGGCGCGCCGGTCACGTTCCGACCGTTCCTGAAGGGGGAGCCGAACGATGCCGGGGGGTCGGAGGACTGTGTCGAGCTCCTCGTCGATCGCAATGCGTGGAACGACGTGCCTTGCGGGACGAAGCTTCCGTATTTGTGTGAATGGTAATCACGCCGGATAGTGGCGAAGGTTGATCGCATTGGCCGCGCGGACGACGATGTCGCGCGGGGGCGGCCCTTCTTTCGCCTGGGCGGGCAGCTTCTGATTTTCGGCGACGAAGGGTCGCATCTCGGCCTCGTATCGTGAATAGCCTTCCGCGTAGTCGCCGCCCGCCGAGGCGAGCTCGCCGGCCAGGACGTACGCCCCGACGATAGCGAGGCTCGTGCCTTGTCCGGACATCGGGGAGCTCGAATACGCGGCGTCACCGACGAGCGCGGTCCTGCCGACGGACCAGCGATCCATATGGATCTGCGCCATCGAGTCGAGGTGGAAATCCGGCGCTTTCCGCATCAGCTCGAGGAGCTTCGGCGCCTCCCATCCTGCGCGGGCAAAGCGCTCTTCGAGGATCTTCATCTGTGCGTCGATGTCGCGATAATCGACGTCGAGGGGAGGGGAGCCGAATCCCATCATCGCGCGAAGCTCCGTGTTGTTGCGAGCGCTGTACACGCCAATCATCTCCTCCGCCCCTCGGTGGAAGGTCTGCCATCGGTCGAGGCCGAGGTAATTCGGAACCGTAAAAACGGAGAGGTAAATGCCGAGGTGCTGAATGAAGCGCGACTCCTCGCCGAACGCGAGCCTCCTCACGTTCGAATGCAGGCCGTCCGCGCCGATGACGAGATCGAAGGTTCGCGGTGCCCCGCGCTCGAACGTGACGTTCACACCTTCGTCGGTCTCGGTGAGACCCGTGATTGAATCGCCGAATTGGTATTCGACCGAGCTCTTCGTTGCTTGAAACAGGATCTCGCTCAAATCGTCGCGGAGAAGCTCGACGTCGGGGCTGTCCAGCGGGCCGCCGGTCAATGTCTCCGTCGTCGTGCGCATGAGCTCGTTGCCCGCGGCGTCGACGAACGACATGCCGCGCATGTCGGTGCCGGCCGCGCGCATCGCGCGCAAAATGCCCATTTCTTCGACGATACAGAGAGCCACGCCGCGCACGTCGATGGCCTGTCCGCCCCGCCGCACGGATGGTGCGCGCTCGACGACGGTCGGACGGAACCCACGACGGGCAAGCCAATAGGCGACGGCGGGGCCCGCAATGCTGGCTCCAGAGATGAGGACGCGGACGTTCTGCATGAGGTCTCCTCGGCGGTCGCGCCGGCGACCGCGCTTGGGGAAGTACGCTGTACGCGTCGTGATGTACGGCGTACGCTTTCGACATGCAATGGGTAGCGAGCGAAATTTGTCGATTCGGTACCGTGCTCTGTTCTAGTACAGAGCGCGTGCTCGCCGCGGTCGTCCATCGTGGAGATGCGAGAAACGAGCCCGCTAGGATTCGCAGGGCCCGCCATTGCCTGTACTAGTACAGAGCCGTCGGACGGAGGAACCATTGAAACCGAAAGCAGACGCGGACCCGCCCTACCTCCAGATCTGCGCCGAGCTGCGGCGCCGCATTCGATCCGGGGAGCTAGGCCCGGGTGATCGAATTCCGTCGACGCGCCAGATCGCCCACGAGTTTCATGTGGCGATGGCGACCGCGACGAAGGCGCTCGCAATGCTCGCCCAGGAAGGGCTCGTGCGTGCGGTGCCCCGAATGGGGACCGTCGTAGCGGAGCAGGGCCCGCGGTCCACGCCGGTGAGTAGCGCCGCGGTTCGACGGCGCCCCGGCCGCGCGGCGGTGGAGAACGAGCTCACGCGGGAGCGGATCGTGAAGGCGGCGATCGAGATCGCGGACACCGAAGGCCTCGCCGCGTTGTCGATGCGCGGCGTCGCCGCGGAGCTCGGGGTCGCGACGATGTCGCTCTACCGGCACGTAAAGGACAAGGAGGAGCTCGTCTTCGCGATGATCGACGCGGCGTTCAGCGAATACCCGCCGCCGGCGAATCCGCCCACGGGATGGCGCGCGCGCCTCGAGCTCGTCGCGCGCCTTCAA
This sequence comes from Polyangiaceae bacterium, assembly GCA_013361525.1. Classification (GTDB taxonomy): domain Bacteria; phylum Myxococcota_A; class Polyangia; order Polyangiales; family Polyangiaceae; genus Xiheicaenibacterium. The sequence continues at coordinate 75,298 of JABFXY010000106.1, forward strand.
TGGGAGATGTTCCGGCGACACCCGTGGCTCGCTCAGGTCGTGACGCTCACCCGGCCTCAACCTCTGCCCAACGTTCTCGTCTATGGCGAATGGGTGCTCGCGTCGTTCGACGGGCTCGGCCTCGACATACCGACGATCTTCTTTCTACACGTTACGATTTACAGCTATGTCCGCGGCATTGCCATCGACCTCGAGACCGAGGCGCAAGCACAGGCGGAGACGGGTATTACCGATTCGGAGTGGGTCGACGCGCACGCCGAGGTGTTTCGAGCAATCGCCGCCGAAAAAAGTCTTCCCACCTTCAATCGATTGTTCACGGGGCTCGAAGGGAACTTCGACTTCGATTTGGACAAGGTCTTCCAGTTTGGGCTGGGGCCGCTGCTCGACGGGCTCGGCCTCCTCATCGAGGCGCGCCGGAGCGAGCCGCCGCGCCGCGGGGATCGTGCGGCGGATACACCCGCGATTGCACGGGCGGAGGCTCGTCGACGACAATGACGCCGATGTCGAGGCGCTACTTCGCCGTTGTGTTCTTGTTGGGGTGCGCGTCACCGAGCCGCGAAGACGCGACCACCCCGGCCGAGTCGGATACGACGGCCGCCGTCGGCAACGCCGAGCCGGCGCAATCGAACCAGTCCCCGCTCGCCAGTGCCTCGGCTCCGATTGCGACCGTCGACGCGAGCATCAGCAACAGCGCGAGCGCGACCGCGTCGTCATCGGTCGACGCTCCTCTTCCCGCGGAGTCGGTCGCCGAGGTTCCCGAGATCCCGCTGGACCTCACGCCCGAGCGAGCGCGCGGCAAATGCACCGATCGCGCGACGCTCCGCACCGCGAAAGGTGAAGTGTCTTGTTATCCCTATCGGTGTCGCGCGGGGAAATGCCTACTGTCCTGCAGTTCCCGAAAGGATTGTGCAGGCTCGGACGGGCCCGGCGACCTCGCGGAAAATGGCTGGCCCCTCGATTGCCACGGGACCAGCTGTGTCCCATTGCCGCCTTCGCACGTCCACCCCTGACCCCGAAGCCGGCGGGGCTCACGCCGGCTTTTGCGTCGTTCGCAAGAGCCCGAAGACACACCCCGTCATCAGGACCGCGCCGAACACGAGCAGTGGAACGGGCGCAGATTCTTCCGTCGGGGCGGTATCCGGCTCGGAGAAGCGCACGGCTACCATTGCGAGCGCATTGTTGAATGCATGCGCGACCATCGCCGGAACGATGGTCCCCGTTCGAATGGACACGAAGCCGAGCGCGCCGCCCAACACGGCGGCGCCGGCCGCTTGCGGCGGATCGAGGTGGAACGCTCCGAAGAGGACCGACGCCAGCGCGACGCCTGCGGGCGCGCCGAGCCGCGCAACGAACGAGCGCTGGAGCATGCCGCGAAAGAAGATCTCTTCGCCGATGCCGGGGATGACCGCGATCACGATGGTCAAGACGACGGCGGACTCGGCGGTACCTTGCGCGGCCTCGCCGATCGTCTCGAGCGTGTGAAGCGTGAACGACGGAAAGAGCGTTCGCATCCCTCGCACCGCGAGGTCGGCAAATGGTCCGGCGCCGAGCACCATTCCAATGGCGAGCGGCACGTGGAACCATTTCGGCTTCCTGACGGCGATCATGTCCCAGAACCTACGCTTGCCGATCTTTGCGGCGACGAACGCCGTTCCGACGAGGGTGAGGCCTGTCGCGCCGGTCGCCGCGACGAGCATGACCGGATGTGACAAAAGCTTCTTCGCCGCGTCGGCTTCACGCAGGGTGTTCAGATCGACGAGGCCGAAGACCCCGAGCCCGACCATCGCAGCGGCGAGGGCGATCGCCGCCGTGATCTGACAAGCGACGAATGCGACGACGAGCGTGAGGACCGCGCCGGACGCGGTCAGCGGTCGCGTCGGATCGAGGGCGGGTTGGGGCGCGGGGACGTACGGCGGATACGGGGGTGACATCATCGGATCAAATGCCATCTACCTTGGTGGGCACGAGCACTGGGCCGGGCGGCGGCTGTCCGCAACGCCCTTCGTCGTTTTGCCCCCAACAATAGAGGCTGTCACCTGCGAACGCGCAGGTGTGGAGGCCGCCCGTATCGAAGGCCGTAAAGCTGCCGTTTTGCTCGAGCGGCGCGACGAGCTTCGCGCTCGAATTCTGCGTCCCGTCGCCGAGCTGGCCATTCGAGTTGTCACCCCAACAGCGGAGCGAGCCCGCGCCCGTTCCTCCGCGCAGCGTGATTGCACAAGCGTGCGCAATGCCCACCGCGAGATCGGAGAAGCGCTCTCCCTCGTGGACCGCGATCGGCGTGGTGGTGATGTCGAATCCATCGGTGCTGAGCAACATGGAGAAGTTTTCGCCCCAGCCGACCATCGCGCCGGTGTCGTCGAGCGCCAGCGTCGTGAAGGCTTTGCTCTCGATTTGGCGCAATGGCCCTGCGAGCGTCGCGACCGGAACGTTGCTCGGGGCCGTCTTCCCATTGCCGAGCTGTCCGTCGAAGTTCGCGCCCCAGCAAAACGATTGGTTCGCCGTCAAAGAGCACGTGTGGAAATCCCCGGCTGTCAGCGCCGGCCCGACCGGTCCCACCGACAGCGGCGGATTCGGATAGGTCTGCATCGTCGGCATGCCGAGCTGACCATTCGTGTTGTCGCCCCAACACGCGACGGAGCCGTCGTCGAGGCCCGCGCAGCTATGGTATTCCCCGGCCGTCAGCGTGGTGACCACGCCCGCTGCATCGTCGGGCAGAGGCACGGCGGTCGGTGTCTCGACGACGGGGGTTCCGCGGAAGACGCCGACCTGACCGGCGCCGTTCTCTCCCCAGCAGAAGACGTCGTTCGGAGCCACGACGGCACATGTGTGTCGGTAGCCGGCCGTGAGCGCGATGATCGAGCCGGTGGCCGGGAGCGCGACCAGGCGAGGCGACGACGAGTCCTCGAAGTCGCCGGTGCCGAGCTGACCCTCGTTGTTGCGCCCCCAACAGTACACGGCGGTGCCGCTCGCGTCGGTCGCGCACGTGTGAAATGCGCCCGCGGCCACCAAACGACCGACGTTCGGTACGCCTCCGAACCCGCCGTCTCCGCTGCTGCCGCCTGCCGGGGCGCCCCCATCGGCAGCGCCGCCTTCGTTCGGGGCACCGTCGCCGAGGAGCGCGTCGCGAGCGCCGCAGGAAGCAGCGAGAATCAGCGAAATCGGACCGGCGACGAGGACCAGCGACGAGCGCATCGGCGGCATGTTCGCCCGGCTCGCCTGCGTTGGCCAGCGCGTGGCGCTCGCTTGACCGAGCGGCGCCGGAGCGCTTCTCTTCGTTCCGATGCCGCGAACGGTCGCCATCATCGGCTCCGGCTTTGGTGGTCTTTGCATGGCCATCGCGCTGAAGCGTTTCTCGTCGGACCACTTCATCGTGTTCGAGAAGGCCGACCGCATCGGCGGGACGTGGCGCGACAACACCTACCCGGGCGCGGCGTGCGACATCATGTCGCATCTGTATTCGTATTCGTTCGAGCCGAAGCCCGACTGGTCTCGGGTTTACGCCGAGCAACCGGAGATCCTCGCGTATCTCGAGCATTGCGCCGACAAATACGGCGTTACGCCGCACGTGCGGCTTGGCACCGAAATCGTCGAGGCTCGATACGACGAGCTTCGCTGTGTGTGGAATCTCCGCGCAGCCGACGGGCAGACGTGGAAGGTCGACGCCGTCGTCGTCGCGACCGGGCAGCTCCACAAGCCGGCCTATCCGACGATCGCCGGGCTCGACCGTTTTCGCGGTAGGCGATTCCACTCAGCGCGCTGGGACCACGATTGCGATCTCGCGGGCGCCCGCATCGGCGTCGTCGGTACCGGCGCGAGCGCGGTTCAATTCGTGCCGCCGCTCGTGCGCGACGCCTCTCTGCTCACGCTGTTTCAGCGAAGCGCTCCGTGGATTTTACCGAAATTCGATCGAGCCTATTCCGCTTACGAAAAGACGCTGTATCGCCTCTTTCCTTCGCTCTTGTCGCTCAGCCGGACGACGAAATACCTATGGGGCGAGTCCCGTCTCATCGCATTCGAGCAAGGCGGCCGTTACAACGAGCTCGTTCGCTGGGTCGCGACCCATCACATGGAGAAGGCGGTCCCCGACGCCGATCGGCGCGCGAAGCTGACCCCGGATTACCCTCCCGGCTGCAAACGCCTGATCATCTCGAACGACTACTTCGAAGCGCTCGCCAAGCCGAACGTCTCCATCGTCACCGAGGCCATCGCCCACGCGGACGAGGACGGGCTGGTCACGGACGACGGCGTGCGCCACCCGTTCGACGTGTTGGTCTTCGGGACCGGATTCGAGACGACGCAGTTCATCGCCCCGATGCGCGTCGTCGGCGAGAGCGGCGTGGAGCTATCGGATACGTGGCGCGACGGTGCCGAGGCGTACCTCGGCATCATGGCGCACGGCTTCCCGAACTTCTTCGTGATGTACGGGCCGAATACGAACCTCGCCCATAACTCCATCGTGTTCATGCTCGAGGCGCAGGCCCATTACGTCACCGAATGCCTCGCTTTGTTGGATCGTGAGCGAGCCCTCGCGCTCTCGCCGAAGGCCGCGAGCGTCCGCGCCTTTTCGGAGGAGATGCAGCAGCGATTCTCCGGCTCGATCTGGGAGGCCGGCTGCACGAGTTGGTACAAGACCGCGAGCGGCCGCAATACCAACAACTGGCCCGGCTTCACCTTCGAATATTGGTGGCGAACGCGGCGTCCACGCCGGCGCGATTTCGATCTCGAGCGGGCCCATTAAAGACGAACCGCGAAGACGCGAAGTGCAGAAGAAGAGCGCGAAGAAGAGAATTTGATAAGTCCCCCTTTGCGCCCTTTGCTTCGCTTTGCGTCTTTGCGGTTTCTCGCGGGCTGCACCAAGTCAGAATGTGACGTTCAGGCCGGCGCCGGTCGGTTGGATTTCGACGTCGACGGTCGCGCCGGCGTAGCGGCGGTCGCGCTTCCAAGTGGGCACGCGCATCGAGACGCCGCCGATGATCATCGCGAGGCCGGCGAGCTGCCCGAGGCCTTCGACGGCGAAGACGGCTTTCATCCCACCGGGGATTTCGTCGTCGATGCTCGCGGCGATGAATGGCCCGATGAGCGGAAAGCTGCCGTAGAGAAGGACGTCCCGATTGTCCACTCCGATGCTCGTGAGGCCCGTGGTGATGACCGAGAGCGCGTAGGTGCCCGCAGATAGGCCGATACCGCCGCGCCACAATCCGTGTTTGTTCCGCTCGCCCCAGACATAACCTTCCGGAGGTTCGGCGCCCGGAATGGGGCGGAGGTACTTGCGCCGCCGTGACAGGTAATGGGCGGGCAGCGGCACCTTCGGCTTGACGCGCACCGCTTCCACTTCCTCGACCTCGAGCGCTTCCGACGTTTCGACGTCTTCGGTTTCCGCGGGCTCTGGCGGCGCGACCTCCACCTTGGATCCGGGGGCCGCCGAGGTCTGCTCGCCGTCGGGGTCGGCTGGCTCGGAGGGCTGCTCGTCGGCGGCCGGGGGATCGATCCACCGGCCGTCGTCCTCCTCCGCGTCGGGGTCGTGCGCCGACGCGGGGAGGGCGAGGGAACAGATGCCTGCAACGACCAGAAAGCCAAGCGCGCGCGTAAGCATAAGTGCCGTGGCGTCCAGCAGTCGGCGTGCCAGACGCCGAACGCGGTGGAATCACGAGCGGGCGTTTCCGGTGACCCTGACATGCATGCCCTGGTGGTCCCGTCCGAGCCGCCGCTGATAGGATGCGGACATGGCGGCACGACACCTCTTGCTGAGCGCGTTTCTCCTTCAGGGGACTGGCTGCTCGTGCTCCGCGGGCACAGCCGAGGACGAAGACGGCGAAGACGGCGGGTCGTCAGCCGACGGCGGCGGCGCCAACACCGGCGGCCAGGGCTTCGGCGGCGGCTTCACGACCGGAGGTGAGGGCACCGGCGGCAGCACGGGCCCCAACTGCGTGGAAGAAGCGGAGCTCGTCTATCTCGTTTCGTACGAGCGGACCCTCTACTCGTTCGACCCGAATATCCCCGGCACCGCCGCTTACAAGGCAATCGGCCCGCTGAATTGCGATTCGTTCGGGTCGCCGCAATCGATGAGCGTCGACAAAAACGGTATCGCTTGGGTCTTCTACGATTCAGGTGAGCTCTTTCGGGTGAGCACGCTCGATGCGACGTGCACGTCGACCGACTACGTGCACCCGGTGCAAAACGACTTCAACCAGCTCGGAATGGGGTTCACCGCGACGAGCGAAGGGGCATTCGAGGATCGACTCTATGTCGTCAGCCCCGATTTCGGGCTCGCCACCATTGAGTTCCCGTCGCTCGAGGTCACCGAGCTCAACGGGCTGTTCGGCGCGGCGGAGCTCACCGGCGGACCCGACGCGAAGCTCTTTCATTTCGAGGCGGGCACCGCGCGGCTGAACGAGGTGGACGTCTCCTCGGTGTCGGCGGCCTTCGTTCACCAATTCGCGGGCCTCCAAGGCACGCAGGCGTGGGCCTTCTCGCGCTACGCCGGCAACTTCTACATGTTCACTTCGCCGGGCGTCGGCATCGGCTCGACGTGTACGATGTACGATCCGATAACGAATACCGAAATGCAGCGCGATTCCAATATTGGGTTCACGGTCGTCGGGGCGGGCCAATCGATCTGCGTGCCGCCTCCGATTCCGCAATGAGACGCTTCGTCATCGGTACGGCCGGCCACGTCGACCACGGCAAAACCACACTCGTTCGCGCCCTGACCGGCATCGATACCGATCGCCTGCCCGAGGAGAAACGGCGCGGCATCACCATCGAATTGGGCTTCGCGCCGTGGCAGATCGATCCCGAGACGTCGGTCAGCATCATCGACGTCCCCGGTCATCGCCGGCTCGTCCACACGATGATCGCCGGCGCCGTCGGCATGGAGCTCGTGCTGCTGGTCGTTGCGGCGGACGAAGGCGTCATGCCGCAAACGCGGGAGCACATCGCGGCGTGTGAGCTCCTCGGTATACGGCGAGCCGTCGTGGCGGTGACCAAGTCCGACCGCGTCGAGCGAGAGCTCGCGGAGCTCGCCGGCGAGGAGATTTCGGAGCTGTTGCGAGGCAGGATCGAGCACGAGATCGTCGTCTGCTCCGCGAAGACGGGTGACGGCCTCGAGACGCTCCGCGCGACGCTCCGACGCGCGCTGGCCGCGCTTCCCGAGCCGGAGAAGGCGTCCAGCTCCCATCTGTCGGTCGACCGCGTCTTCTCCGTCAAAGGCGCCGGCACCGTCGCGACGGGGACGCTCGTGCGCGGCGCGATCCGCACCGGCGATGGGCTCTTCGTCGTCGGTGAGACGCCGCCCCGCCAGACGGGCGCACGCGGGCTGCACGTGCACGATCGAGGCGTCGAGCTCGCGGAGGCACCGACGCGCCTCGCGGTGAATCTCGCGAGCCTCGGGTTGGAGGACATTTCGCGCGGTGACGTGGTCACCTCCGACCCCAATCTGCAGCCGACCTCACGCTTCGACGCCCGGCTCACGATGCTGAAGGCCATTCGCTCTTCGGCGGCGCTCGAGGTGTACGTCGGCACGGCGCGGGCGCCGGGCCGGCTTCAGATCTTGTCGCCGGAGGAAGAGCTCGAGGACGGGACGATCACGCCGGCGCTCGGCCGCATACGCATCGACCGACCGCTCGCGGTGACCGGCGGTGACCGCTTCGTATTGCGCGGCGGAAGTGGCAAAGGCGCATTCGGCGCCGTGATCGGCGGTGGTGTCGTGCTCGATGCTCGTCCGCCGCCGATGCGCGATCGAAAGAAGCGCCGAAAGGTGTTGTCGGCCCTGGTCGGCGCGGATGTGGCATCGACCTTACGTGCCTTGGTCGCCGAGCGCGCGCCGAAGCCGCTCGCGTCGAAAGACCTCGGCGCCCGCTTCTCCCTCGCGACGCAAGCGATCGAGCGAGCGGCCGAAAAGGCGGCCGACCGCGGCGAGGTCGTACGCATCAAAGACGAGGGTTACCTCGACCGCGACGCCCTGACGTCGCTCGCTCGCAAAGCGCGCGATCTCACGCGGGAGCACCACGAAGGCCACCCGCTCGAGCGCGGAATCAAGCTCGAGACCCTACGCCAGCGGCTCGCCGAGCGCGCCGGAGCCCCCGCCGCGCAGGAAGCGATTCGGCATGCAGCGAAGAAGAGCCTCGAGGGGATCCCGATCCTCGTGGAGGGCGACATCGCCCGGATCGAGGGCTTCGTCGACGGGGTCGGGCCGGTCGTGGGCGGGCCGGTCGAGAAGGCGCGGCGCGCCCTCGCCGATGCCGGTCTGAAGGGAACGGGAGAGTTCGCGATAACGGAGCTCTTGGCGGTTCCGGTCAAGGAGGTCCGCGCCGTCCTGGCGAAGCTCGTCCGGGACGGCCACGCCATCGCGGCGGGTGGCCAATGGTTCGACCGCGCAGCGGTCGACGCGCTGCGTGCTGCCGTCGTCGGACACTTCGGGGCGCACGACGTCCTCACGATTGCCGAGTTCAAAGACATGAGCGGTCTCGGGCGAAAACAGGCCATCCCGCTGCTCGAGCTGTTCGACCGCGACGGGACGAGCGTGCGTCGCGGGGACGACCGGGTCGCCGGCCCCAAGGCACGACCGAAGGTTTGATCGGCGAGCTCCGGGCTCGAGCGGCGCGCCCTCGGTTTGATCGGCTTTGGTTTTTGGCACTCGATCGTTTCTGAAACCGTCGGCGCAACCGAGACTGTTAGGCTCGCCGCGTGCGACGTACGACCTCAAACCCAGCGTCTAGCTGGGTTGACCCGACAACGAGAAAGCCCAGAGCTCACACCTATGGCAAGAGCGCTGAGCAATCGGACCGCTCGCCCCCTCGGGCGGGCCGATTGCGACGTCAGCACCAGCGAGCTCTGGGCTTGGGTGTCTTGTCTTCGTCTCTCGCGCTGAGCGTGTTGCTGATCGCCGGCACTGCAGCGGCCGACGAACCTTGGATCGACGCGGACCCGGGGGCCCCGCCGATCCGCGTTCCGATTGGTGACTTCGGCTTTTCGGGCGCGGCGGAGTACCGCGCGTCGGGCACGTACATCAATCCGATCGCGCTCAATACGATCTCGCAACGTCGCATTGCGTGGCTCGAGCACCGGCTGCGCCTCGATGCGACCGCCGACTACGACGACAAGATCCGCATCGTCACGAGCATCGACATTCTCGACGGCGTGCTCTGGGGCGACAACGGCACCCCGCTCGAGCCGCCGGAGACCGAGGCGGGCACGACCGTCAATGCGAAGAACCCGAACGAGGCCGTACCTTGCATCGGTTACAAGGGCGGTCCGACGGGTGATCCGCTCCGCTCCGAGGACTACGGATATTCCCTCTGCGAGGGGAAGCTCTTCAACGTGCGCCGCCTTTATGGCGACGTCGTCACGCCCATTGGATTGATCCGTATCGGTCGTCAGCCGTTCACGCTGGGCAATGCATTGCAGGGTGTCCCCGGTGACGGACGATTCAATCGATTCGGGTATGCCCATGACGGCAACTACGTCGACCGCATCGCGTTCGGGACGAAGCCGCTCGAGGCCCTGAAGCCCGCGGAAGAGCGCAGCCTCGCGCTCGACGAGGGCTTGTTCACCGTGGCGTTCTACGACCACCTCGTCAGCGACAACCTGCAGCTCTTCAACGACGACGAGCATCAGGTGGGCGGCGCCGTCTATTACAAGCAGAAGAACCTCTCGATTTTGTCGGATATCGAGCTCCTCGGTTATTACGTCCACCGCTGGAGCAGCGAGCACTCGACGAACGTGAACATCTTCGGCGGCCGCGCGGTGAGCCGCATCGGCCCCGTCTACGTCGGCCTCGAAGCTGCCTCGAACATCGGGTCGACGCGCGAGGTCGCGGCCGCTTACAAGGCCATCACCAACGACCCGGTCGTCGATCAGCGCATCTTGCAGGTCGGCGCGCGCGCGGTCGCGCGCTACGATTACCCCGTGGTGCACGCGGGGGAGCAGCGTCAGCCCGGGTTCTCGGCGTATTTGGAGATCGATTACGCATCCGGTGACGGCGACCCGCAGGCGCGCACGGATCTTTCGCAATTCACGTGGGCCGAAGACATGAATGTCGGCTTGTTGATGTTCGAGCACGTGCTGCACTTCCAGAGCGCGCGCGCTGCGGCGGCCGCGACGGAGACGCTCGGCCGCCTCAATGCGCAGTCGTATCCGGTCGATTCGATCGACACCCGCGGGTCGTTCACCAATGCGTTCGCGATCTTCCCGCAGGTCGATTTCCGTCCCCACCCGGACGTTCTTCTTCGGGCGGGCGTGTTGGTCGCGTGGGCCCCGGACCCGGTCGTCGATCCGGTCGCCTCACTGCTCGCGCGCGACGGCGAGTCGATCGACGACGACCTCGTGAACTTCGCCGGCGGCAAGCCCGGCCAGTTCTACGGCACCGAGGTCGACCTTCGCGGGCAATGGCGTTTCCTCGAGCATTTCGTGGCGGATCTCGAGGGCGCGATCATGGTGCCGGGCGATGCATTCGAGGACGAAAACGGCGACGCGGTGCGGAGCGTGCTCGTCCAAGGGCGCACGTCGTTCTTCTTTTGACCGATGTGGTGGGATCGAAAGCAGATCGTATGAGGAGCGTTATGGCTGCAATTTCTCCCCCCCGGCCCGCCTCACGTCGCGAGGGTGACGCACGTGCGTGCTTGGCGTGGGCTGCCGTCCTGTCCGGCGCGATGATTCTGGCGGCGAGCTGCGAGACGTACGACTCGCCCCCGCGACCTGAGATTCAGGGCCTCACCGACGGCGTGTTGTCGGACCGCGAAGCGCCCATCGTCGTCACCTTCAGCGAGCCCATCGTCCCCGACACGTTGAAGGTGCAGGTCGTCGAGCTCGAGGTCGACGAAGAGGGCAATCTGCCCGACGAGGACGACGACGACGCGACGGTCCTCAATGCGTATTTCGGATTCAACCCCGAGACGGCGAACAACTTCGGCGGGACCGCGGAGCTGTCGTCCGACAACACGAAGCTGACCATTACGCCGACCGCGCCGCTTCCGCTCGGGCCGAGCCTCGCGGTGTTGCTCGAGCCGGGCCTCGCCGACAAAGAGGGCCGCACCTGGGACGTTCGGCAACGCCTCGTCTTCGGTTATGGCGTCAAATGCGACGGCAGCTCGGGCGGTACCGACAAGTTTCCTTCGGGCACGTACTTCTTCGTCGCCGACGTCGTGAACCCCATTCCGACCCAGATTCAGCTCTGGGGCCGCATCAACGTGGATCCCGAGACGGGCCTATTTCGCGGGCAGTTCACCAATGCGGATCGCAATCCGGATCCGAGCCGCTGCGACCCGCCGTGTGATTCGTCGCAGGCTTGCCGCCTCTTGCCGAGCGAGGAGTGCGTGCTTCCGTCGGAGAAGGCGGGCAGCGAGGACGAGTTCCCGGACTTCCTCCCGAACGAGACGCCGCCCTCCGGTTACTCGTTCACCGTCGAAGGCTGCGTCATCGACACCGGCGACGCCGTCGCCTTCGTGAATCTGCCGGCTGACGTCGACATCCAGCAGCCCGACGTGTTCGTCCAGGGCATCCAGCTGATTTCGTCGTTCTCGACCGACGAAAATGGTGTGTTTCGCGGCACGGGTCCCGTCACCGCCGAGAAGGTATTCGTGGGCGAGACGGAGAGCGGCGCCGCGCAAGGCACGCTCGTCGCGCGCCTCGTCCCGGAGGACGAAGTGCCCGACGGAGTTCCGAGCGCCCCCGATCTTTGAGCGGCGATCGTTGCGCGACATGGCGCCGCGGCATGGCGCCGCAGCATGGCGCCGCAGCATGGCGCCGCAGCATGGCGCCGCGGACGGCGGCGCCGAAAAAGCGCGCGCGCCCTTACTTCCGCGAACGCCCGCCGCCCTTGGCGGTGGTGGAGCTCGCGGTCTTGGTCGTCTTCGGGATGCGGTACGTCTTCTTCTCTTTGAGGGCGTTGCCCTTCAGACCGTTCGCCTCGCGGATGGACTGAATGGAGACGCCGTACCGGCGCGCCAGGGAGTCGAGCGTGTCACCGCTTCGGCAGCGGTGATACACGAACGACTCCTCGTCCTTCGAGCCCTTCTTGGCGGCCGAGCCGTTCTTCGCCTTCTTGTCGTGGGCGTCGACGTCGTCACCCTTTGCGACGTGTTTGCCCTTGCCGCGCTTCGGGGGCGCCGGCGGGGGAGGCTTCGGTAGGTAGGCGTTCGCGAACTTCGCAGAGGCCTGCGCCGAGGGGCTGAAGAAGCGGACGTGGATGTGCGTCTGGTGGCCTTTGACGTGCCGGATGATCGCGAGCGGGTTTTTCCCGGCGATCTGGAAGACGCGGTCGAGGAACGCTTTGTCTTCGCCGGCCTTCAGCGCGTAATCGTAGAGAAGGCGCTGCACGCTGGTGTCGATGAGGACCATCTCGGTGTTCGGGTCCTCGAGGAACGCTTTGACGAAGGTCCAGGTGCGCGGCTTGTCGAGGTTCTTGTCGGTGGCGTACGCGTACCAGCCGAGCTTCTCCGTGTAGAAATAGGAGAGGTCGACGTCGCGGCCGGCCTGGTGGCTCTTGTGCGGCTTGAGCCGGCCGCCGCCCTTCGCCGAGAGGTGCCCGACGATGACCTTGGGCGTGTCGGCGTGCTTCGCGAAGACCTTATCGATGGCGCGGGTGATCGAGTCGACCGTCTCCTGGGTGCCGTAGGCGTGGCCCGGGTCGGTCATCTGGTACTTCTCGCTGTCCGGCATGCGGACGCCGTTAACCAGCAGGCCGCGGTTCGGGTAGCCGACCGAGATCGAGCCGACCGACGCGAGGTCGGTCTTCACCTTCGTCTCGATCTCCGAGGTGCTCAGGCCCTCGAGCGGAGACTTCCACGTGTATTGGGGGCAGTGCGAGGGGGAGCCGGGGCCTCGGTCGAGGCAGGACATGAAGTCGACCGACTCCTCGTCGCCCTCGACCTCGTGGCCGTCGGCGTCGTGGCTCGCCTCGTCGCCTTCGTCTTCTTCGGCTTCTTCTGTCTGGTCGAAGCCGGCCTCCTCGTGGGACGCTGCGTCGGCGCTCGCGGCGCTCGTCGAAAGCGACCCTTCGAGGGAGTCGGGGTGGTGCTTGCCGTCGGAGAGGCCCGCGTGGGGAGCGACAGGGCTGGGAGGGTTGACCTCGGCACAGCCGAAGAGCCCGAGCCCCGTCGCTGCGATGAGGATCGCTAGCGCTCGCACGAGGGGCGCGACCATATCAGAACTATCCGCCACAGGTCGACGAAACGACGAGGTGGGACTTGTGCCGCATTTCTGCGCGAGAAGTTCAAAACGCCGCCTTCTATCAAAACGCCCTCTTGCAATACGAAGCGCTTGAAGTAGGGTGCGCTGGCTCGACGCGCCGCAAGGCGCTGGTAGCGGCCGGGGCGTAGCGCAGCCTGGTTAGCGCACTTGACTGGGGGTCAAGGGGTCGGTGGTTCGAATCCACTCGCCCCGACTGGCTTCGGCGGAGACGCCGAAGCCGTCGGTTATTGGGCCGCTCACAACAGACCTTTTCGCTTCGCGCGTGCCGCCGTGATCGCCGCGCCGAAGAGAAACGTGTGCGCGGAGTAGTGCACCCACACGAGGAGCAGCACCACCGAGGTCGCTGCGCCGAACGGTGAGCTCGCAGCTTGGTGCGCGACGTATTGGCCGGCGAGGAGCGCGCCCGCCGTGAAGAGCGCCGAAGTGATGAGTCCACCGACCGTCGCGTCGTGGATCGGAACCGCCTTGGTCGGAAGAAGGCGAAACATCCCCGCGAACATCGCCGCCGTGAGCAGGAACGAGAGCACGATCTCTCCGACCGTTCCGAACAGCGACAGGTCCCAAAATCGGCGCACCATCGCGAGTGCGGCGTGACCGAAGGCGAGCGCGACCAGCACGAAGCCGCAGACGATCACGAACGCGAAGCCGCGCAGGCGGTACTCGACGAATCGCTGCGCCTTGTTCCGCATGGTGTCTTCGAGCGGCGGAGCGACGTCCCAGAGCGCGTCGAGCGATCGGCGTAGCGCGCCGAAGAGCCGCGTCGATCCCCAAACGAGCACGGCCGCGCCGATCACCGTCTCGTGTGCGCCGCCGTGACGTGCGCGCGTGAGAAGGTCACCGATGGTCTGCGCGCCGTCGACGCCGACCCACCGCGTGAGGTTCGCGAGGAGCGTCGCGTGCGCGGTGCCTTCGCCCATGAACACCGCGGCCACTTGCACGGTCAACAGCAACAGCGGCACCAGCGACAGGACCGCGCTGTAGGCGATGGCACCCGCGAGGAGCCTGCCACCTTGCGATGCGAACACGCGCCACGCGTCTTTCAGCACCGCGATGGTGCTTGCCGTCGACGTCATGGCGCCGAGCTTAGCGGTCGGGATGGTTCACGCGTCAGACCGCGCGAAGCGGAGCTCCGCGACGCGCCGGATCGGTTCGAGCGGCGCGCTTACGCTCGTCGCCGGGCAACGCGACGCCGCTCGCCTGGAGCTTGCGTACGTGCTCGATGGTGCGCTCCAGTCCTTCGCGAAGGCCGATGCGCGGGTAGAACCCGAGGGTCGTCTTCGCGGTCGTGAGATCCGGATGGGCAGGCGGTGCTTCTTCGCTCGTGGCGTGCGCCGAGCGGATGCGGCTCTGGCTGTCGGTGAGCTCGACCACGACCTCCGCGACCTCGCGCTCCGTCGCGTATTCGGCGCCGCCGAGATCGACAGGGCCGCTCAGCGTGGTGCTGTTCGCCGCGAGAAGAATGCCGTCCACGAGGTCGTCGACGTAACAGAGGCTGCGCTGGCCGGCGCCGCCGCCGCCGAGCGTGATCTCGTCGTCGCGAAGCGCCTTCGCGATGATGGTGGAGATATCGGGCGCGGTGCCCGTCGTCATGTTCGGGCCGTAGGTGTCGAAGATGCGGCCGATGCGGACGATGACGCGGTTCGTTCGATGGAAGTCCATCGCGAGCGACTCCGCGCAGCGCGTCCCCTCTTCGTGACATGCGCGAAGCGCGACGCCGTCGGCTTCGTTTGCACCGTGTGCATCACACGACGACGCGAGGAAGAGTCGAGCGTCGTACGCTTGCGCGAGCTCGAGCGCGTGAAGCGTCCCGAGCACGCTCGTCAGCGTCGTCTTCGTCGGCGCGGCTCGGTATTGCGCAGCCGTCGAAGGGCAGGCGAGGTTGTAGACGGCGTCGCACGGCATGTGGAACGGCGTCGTCACGTCGTGCTCCACGAGCGAAAACCATCGGTGCTCGAGCAAACGCTCGACGTTGGCGCGCGAGCCGGATTGGAAATTGTCGAGGGCCACGACGTCGTGGCCCATGCCGAGCAAGCGCTCGCACAGGTGAGATCCGAGAAAGCCCGCTCCGCCCATGACGACGCTTCGCTTCCTGTGCATGCTCTGCCTCCCGTGCCCTTCGTCGAGTCCGCGATCGGCTCGCTCGCTGAGCCGCCTCGAAGGAGCCGTCGTTCAAGCACCTAACGTGCCCTCGCAGACCCGAAGCGAAACAGCTTTCGGCGACGTCACCGAGGCAGTTTCGTAACGACCATCGCGCCTCACGCTCGCAAGGTTGCCTCGGTCGTTAGCGGATTGGCGAAACATCACGGGCATTGCGGGCACGAGACTTGAACAGCCTGAGCACGCGGAGGTGAGCTTGTGTCAATGCGTGCCATAGCTTTCTTGGTGTTGTGTGGATCGACGCTCGTGATCGGTTGTGGTGACTCGTCGACCGACAGTCCCGGCGGCGGCGGTCAAGGTGGTCAGGGTGGTGAAGGCGGTGAAGGGGGCGACCCCGCGCAAGGTGGAGAAGGTGGCGGCGGCGGCAGCAACGAGCTGACGTGCCCCGATGCACCGCCCGACGAAGGAACGGCCTGCACGGGCGAGGGATCGTGCACCTTCTCCGGCGTCTACGACGCGTGCGGCAACGACGAAGAGCCCGTCTACGAATGCACGGACGGAGCGTGGGCGTTCCTCGGAGCGAACGCGGTCGCGTGTGAGCTCGAGTGCCCCGCCGAGATGCCCGAGTCGGGCGCGGCCTGCGATCCAGCGGTCGACGGGACGCATTGCGAATACGTCGAAGACGACGGCCCGTGGATCATGGAGTGCCTCGCCGACGAGACTTGGGGCGTCGCTTCAGGCCCCGAAGACGTGTGAGCACGCGCTGAGCCGTCAGCGTTCGAGGAGCGCGTCGACGATGAGCCCATAGAAGGCATCGCCGTTTTTCGTGAAACGCCACCCGAGGTGTCCGAGGCAACCCGCGCAGAGCGCGATCGTCCACCAATGGCGAGGGAACCAAGGGAACTCGTCGCTCGGTGCGCCGGCGAGGGCGACGCCGTCGGCGCGCGCAAACAACCCGATCGCGAAGGCGACACCTGCAGGATTGACCCGATCGTGCAGGTGCGAGCCGAACATCGAGACGCGGTCCGACGGGCGCGTGATGGGGTGTTCGCACGTTGCGCACACGATCCATCGCTCGAGCTCGGTCTCGTCTTCCGCGCTCGGCGCGTCTTCCGCGCGTCGACTCGGATCGACACCGTCGCGGCGCTCGAGCGCGCAGACGGGTGTTTGCACGATCACACCGCAGCCCCGCGAACCAGGAGCGTCGCGCGAACCGATGCCTCTTTGAGATGGAGGAACTGCTTGCGCGATTCGTCGGCGGCGAAGCGCGCGAAGTCTTGGTCGCTGTCGAAGCGTACGAAATGCACCTCGTACGGAAGCTCCGACGTGCCCTCGACCAACGTGTCCGGCGTCGGCCGAAGGCGCAGCAACAGCTCGCCGTTGTACTTCTCGATGAGCGGGATCGCGACCGCCTCGAAGGCGTGGAACTCGGCTTCTTTGCCGGGGTGAACGTAAACGAGCTGGGTCAGGTAGAGCATTGGGACCTCGCGCGCAGCCAGCGTGACAGCTCCTTCTCGCTTCGCACGAGATGAATGCCGTCATCGTTTCGCGCGGCCTCTTCGACGTCACCGGCGGGGAACGAGACCACCGGGACGCCGAGCGCGCGCGCTTCGCGGACCACGGTCGGCGAGCCTTCGATCTCGCTGGTCGAGACGAGCGCCGAAGCGTGCGCGATCCATCGCAAGGCTTCGACGCGGGGGAGGCGACCGACACAACGAACGAGATCGTCGCTCGCGGGCAGGGCAGGGCCGTCGCCGACGACGACGAGCTGCACGCCTGCGTCGCGCGCCGCTCGTGCTGCGAGATCGGCGCGTTTGTCACGCGTCGCCCGACCGACCCACACGGCGTACGGCTGCGTGCGACGGTCGGCGTCGCGCGGATCGGAGAGCGTGTCGCGCGGTGGAACGTCGATGGGTGCGGGTTCTATCCTGCTCGCTGCGACGAGCGCGCGTGCGCGTCGCTCGTCGAGTACCGCCGCAACTGCATCGAGGAGGGGCTGCGCAACGAAGACGAAGCGCACGTGGGCCTCGAGCAGGCGTCGAATCACGGATCGAGCGAACACCGGCATCGCCGTCAGCAGGCGTACGTCGGCGCCATGCGCCCAAACTTCGAGTGAGCGCGGGTGCGCGAAGAGTGCGATCGGCCACGCGCTCGGCACGATCCAGTGCGCGACGACGTGGTCGAACTGGGTGACCGCACGCGCGGCCCGCGCGATCGGCATGATGGCGCCCGCTAGCTTCCACGGCGCGTGGCGTGATCGCTCGACGACGCCGGGCCAGCCGAACGTGCTCGCGCCGCCCATCCACGACACTTGAACCTGTCCGGGCGGACGCTCCGGAAAAGCTCGCAGCGGAGCGCGCTTGCCGCGCCCCTCGCGTGAACCACCCATCGCGAGCACCGTGACGTCGTGGCCTTCGCGCGCAAAACGGCGCGCGTGCGCTTCGACGAAGTGCCCGGACGGATCCCCCTCGAATGTCGGAAACGACGTCGTCACGACCGCGATTCGAGCCTTCGCCGGCACGAATGAAGACGGGCGCGTGTCATCGACGCGCCCGTCCGCGGTCGCTCGAGCGACGCTCAAATCATCTCGACCTTGGAGCGCTTGCGGCGGCGGCGCGCAGCCTCGGACGCCTTCTTGCGGCGCTTCACGGAGGGCTTCATGTAGTGCCTGCGCCGCTTCAGCTCGCGAAGGATCCCTTCAGCGGCCATCTTCCGCTTCAGGTGCTTGATGGCTCGCTCGATGCCCTTGTCACCGACGGTGACTTCCAGGGGCTTGCATTGAATCGCTTCGCTCGGCATGTGGAACGACAAGTCCTTTCCGTTGGGGCCGCGCACCCTACTTGACTAACTACCGCTGCGCAAGGGGAGTGTTCCCCGCGTAAGGCGCCGGTCACGAAGTCGAGATCTTGCGGCGATCCGAACGGTTCGGCGCTTCTTCCGGGCGCATTGCCGGTTTGCCTTCGAACGCGTGGTCGAAGCGGCGGGTGGTCGGGTAGGCGAAGTCGATGTCCCCCGACCCGTTGAACGAGTCGAGGATCGCCTCCCACATGTTGCTCGTCGAGACGCGCCGGTGTCGAGGCGCGCAGAGGTAGCGCATCGTCAGCCGCACACCCTCGGGCGCCGTGTCGGTCCAGACGACGGGCGTCACGCGCGTGTACTGGATGTGCATCGCTTCGCTCGCGCGATCGAACTCTTCCTTTTCGATCTTCTGCGCGTGTGAATCGAGGATCTCCTGGAGCAGGCTCTTCGCCTTCTTCCAGTCGCTCTCGAACGTGACCGTCACCGAGATCTCGTTCCAGATGTACGGAAACCCGTGGTCGTAGCCGGCGACCGCGTGCTTGAAGAGCCAGCCGTTCGGCACGTGGATGAGCCGCCCGGTGCTCTGGTCGGCGTTCACCCAGTTGCCGATCTCGAGCAGCGTGAACGAAAAGGGGTGGATGTCGACGACGTCGCCCGCGTGCTCACCGATCTGGATGCGGTCGCCGACTTTGAACGGGCGGCTCGTCGCGATGTAGATCCAACCGGCGAGGTTCTCGAGCGGGTCCTGGAGGGACACCGCGATACCTGCGGAGACGAGCCCGAGCCAAGTGCCCACGCCGGTCGCGCCCTGGAACCAGATGCGCGCGAGCAAGACGATCGACACCGCGAGCAAGAGCAGCTGGCTCGCTTTGACGAACCGGTAGCGCGAGCTCGCGTCTTCGACGCTGCTGCCGATGAGACGACCGGTGAACCGACGCGCGATGCCGTAGCCGGCAATCAGCGCGATGGTGATGCCGACTTTTTTGACGGAATCGAGGTCGACGCCGAGCGCGTCGGCGAGCCACTGGAGGAGTGATTCAATCACGCTGCGTCAGAGCTGATGGCGCGCGTTACGGGCAAATCGGATCGCACGCTTGGAAGTGGCAGTTGATGGTTCGGTAGGTGCAGTTCGCGTTGCAAGTGAGGTTGCCGTAATCCCACCCGAGGTCGGCGCACGTCACGCCGCCCGTCGTTTGGTCGCACTCCTCGCCAGGGTCGATGACGCCGTTGCCGCAGTTGGTGCAGCCCGCGGTGTTCGCGGTGCAGTTGCCGTTGCACGAAAGCGAGCCCGCATAGAAGCCGTACGTCGCGCAGGACGCGCCGCCGAGGTTGCCACCGTCGCATTGCTCGCCGGCCTCGACGGTGCCGTTGCCGCAGTCGGTGCAGCCGCCCGTATTGAATGCGCACGCGCCGTTGCAGGAGAGCGAGCCGCCGTCGTAGCCGAGCGATTGGCAGCTCTGCCCGTTGAGGTTGCCGCCGTCGCACTGCTCGCCGCCGTTGATCTGACCGTTGCCGCAATACGTGCAGCCGCCGGTGTTGAACGTGCAGTTGTCGCAGGAGAGTGAGCCGCCGGCGAAGCCGAGTGACGCGCAGGTGGAGCCGCCGAGGTTCGAGCCGTCGCACGACTCCGGAGCCTCGATTGCGCCGTTGCCGCACGATTGGCTGACGCACGCGGACAGGTTGAAGGTGCAGTCGCCCTGGCAGCCGAGGGTGCCGCCGCCCGTGTAGCCGAGGCCCTGGCAGTTT
Organism: Polyangiaceae bacterium; assembly: GCA_013361525.1. Lineage (GTDB taxonomy): Bacteria > Myxococcota_A > Polyangia > Polyangiales > Polyangiaceae > Xiheicaenibacterium. The sequence continues at coordinate 95,128 of JABFXY010000106.1, forward strand.
TGCCCGCCGAGGTTCGAGCCGTCGCACTGCTCGCCGCCGTCGACCTCACCGTCGCCGCAGTTGGAGCACCCGTTCGTGACGACGGTGCAGTCCGAGCTGCACGCCAGCGTTCCGAGCGAAAAGCCGAAGGTCGAGCAGGTCGCGCCGGCGAAGTCCTGGCCGTCGCACTCTTCGCCGGAGTTCTTCACGCCGTTGCCGCACGCGCTGCACCCGGAGATATCGAACCCGCAGGTGTCCGAGCACGTGAGGTTGCCGCCGCCGTAGCCGAGCGATCCGCACGACTGCCCGGCGAGGGCTTCGCCGTCGCAGATCTCGCCCGGATCGAGCGCGCCATTGCCGCATTTGCTGCAGCCGCTCATGTCGAAGGAGCAGTTGTCCTGACAGCCGAGCGTCCCCGACGCGTAGCCCTGGCTCATGCAGGTCTGGTCGTTGAGGAACGTGCCGTCGCAGGGCTCGCCGGCGTCGAGCGCGCCGTTGTTGCACGTCTTCGGCGCCTCGCACTGACTCGTGTCGAAGTCCGCGCAGTTGTCGAGACAGGCGAGCGTCCCGCCGGGGGAGGCGGGGATGATCGACACGCACGTCGTGTCGCCGAGGATGTCGCCGTCGCAAGCTTCGCCCGGGTCGAGGATGCCGTTGCCGCAGAGCGTGTTGCAGCCGCCTGCGTAGATCGTGCACGCGCCGGTACAGGCGAGCGCCCCGGGACCGAGGCCGAGCGCTTCACAGGAAGCGCCGCCGAACTCCGTGCCGTCGCAGAGCTCGTCGCCCTCTTTGAGGCCGTCGCCGCAGGTCGGGCCGTCCTCTCCGCCGCCCGTCGCGTCGCCGCCGGTTCCGCCGCCTCCTTGCGCGTCGCCGCCTTGGGAGCTGCTGCCGCCGGGCGCGCAGGCCTCGTCGAAGCAGCGGATCTCCACCGTGCATGCGGTGGCCGTTAAGAGAGGCGTGGCGGCAATCGCTGCAAGGAAAGCTCGGCGCATGGAACGTCCTCACCGAAGTCTATGGGAAACGAGCGTGCGAGTGGCTTTTGTTGTCTGGCGGCGCGCGGGAGACAACATTTAGAAACGCTTGCACATGAGAACCTTTCTAAGTAGAAGAAGGGGCGTCATGAGGATGCGACCCGAAGGCGACCGCGCGGATCTCATGCTCGCGCGTCTCGGCGAGAGCGGGCTGAAGCTCACGCCTCAGCGCATCGCGATCGTTCGCGAGCTCGCCGACGACTCGTCGCATCCGACCGCGCAGGAGCTGTTCGACAGGCTCGCGCCGGCGATGCCGACGATGAGCTTCGCGACGGTGTACAACACGCTGGACGCGCTCGCGCGCTGCAACCTCATCGAGGCGCGCGCGCTCGCGCCAGGTGCGACGCGCTTCGATCCCAACGTGGAGCCGCACCACCACGCCGTATGCGACCGCTGTGGTTGTGTGGCGGACGTCGCTCCGCGACCGCGCTCCACCTCGGTGGATGCGTCGCTTCCGGATGGGTTCGCGGTGCGGGCAGTCGAGCAGATCTTCCGCGGCACCTGCCAACGGTGCCGCGACGCCGACGGCGGCGACTAACGCGCGAGCGGCGGGTGTACCGCCGTCGACGAGGCTTTGCCTCGAGGGCTCCTCCTCGGGGTGGACGTGGACGTTGTGGGGGAGTTTCTCTCTCGAGTGACAAGGAGACGACGATGTCGAAGCTGGCAGGAACGAAGACACACCAGAACCTGAAGGACGCCTTCGCCGGCGAGAGCCAGGCGAATCGCCGCTATCTCTACTTCGCAAAGATCGCGGACGTGGAAGGCCGTCCCGAGGTCGCGGGCCTGTTCAAGGACACGGCCGACGGCGAGACCGGCCACGCGCACGGTCACCTCGACTACCTGCGCCAGGCGGGCGATCCGGCGACGGGGCTTCCGATCGGCAACACCGAGAAGAACCTCAAAGCCTCGGTCGCAGGCGAGACGCACGAGTACGAGACGATGTACCCGAGCATGGCGAAGGAAGCCCGCGACGAGGGCTTCGACGACATCGCCGAGTGGTTCGAGACGCTCGCCAAGGCCGAGAAGTCGCACGCAGGGCGCTTCAAGAAGGCCCTCGACGCCCTCGACTTCTGACCGCTACGGAGAGGTTGCGGCGTCCGAGCAGTTGGGATGCTGTATGGCTGCTATTTCTCCCCCTAACCCCCTCACTTCGTGAGGGGGGGATCACGTTCGCGCAGTTCGGGCTCCCCCCTCACGCAGTGAGGGGGGCTGGGGGGGAGAAATTGCAGCCTTGCCGTTTCAGCGTGCAGTGCCTTCCAACCACTCGACGACGGTATGAGCCAAATCCCTCGCGCCCCGGCCACTCCTCCCGCGGAAAGCCCGCACGACCCCCGTTACTTCGACGAGCGTGACCTCGAAGCGGAGCTGCGGAGGACCTTCCAGATTTGTCACGAGTGCCGGATGTGCGTCGGCTTCTGTGGCTCGTTCCCGGACCTGTTCCGTCGCGTCGATCGCGACATCGAGAGCGGTCGGGCCGAAGGCGCGGAGAAGCTCGACGCGAATGACTTCCGTTCGGTCGTCGACGAGTGCTGGCAATGCAAGCTCTGCTTCGTGAAGTGCCCGTACACGAAGGACGACGGCGCTTACGAGCTCCTCGACTTTCCGCGGCTGATGGGTCGCGCGCGTGCGGTTCAGGCAAAGCGCGACGGCGTCGCGTTCGTCGATCGCGTGCTCGGCGAGCCGCAGCTCGTCGGCGCGCTCGGTAGCGGCATCGCCGCGTCCGCGACGAACCTCATCAACGCAAACCGCCTCGTCCGCAAAGTGCAGGAGAAGGTCGCCGGCATCTCGAGCGAGTTTCCGCTTCCGCCCCTCGCACCGGAGCCTTTTTCGCGCTGGTTTTCAGCGCGAAGCCTGGTCGATCGCGCGGGTGAAGCGGGCGACGTCGTCTTGTTCTCGACGTGTTACGGCGAGTTCAACACGCCGAGCGCTCCGAAGGCCGCCGTCCGCGTCCTCGAGCACAACGGCTTCCGCGTTTTGTTACCGGGCGAGACCATCGAAAGCGGCGGCAAGCGAACGAGCGCGGGCTCGCCCACGTGCTGCGGGATGCCGAACCTCGACGGCGGCGACCTCGCCGCGTTCGCGCGCAAGGTCGAGCAGAACGTCGCGCTCCTCTACCCGCAGGTCGAAGCGGGGATGAAGATCGTCGTGCCGGGCCCCACGTGCAGCTACACGATGAAGCGCGAGTGGGTCGAGCACGTGCCGACGAAAGAAGTGAAGGCCGTGGCCGCTGCGACGATGGATCTCATGGAGTTCCTCGTCGATCTCGGCAAACAGAAGAAGCTCGTCCTCGAGTTCAAGAAGGGCCTCGGCACGATCGCGTACCACGCGGCTTGCCACCTTCGCGCGCAGAAGATCGGCTCACCGGGCCAGCGCGTCTTGTCGAAGGTGCCCGACACCGACGTCCGCATGGTCGAGGAGTGCAGCGCCGTCGACGGAACGTGGGGGATGAAGGCCGCCCACTACGCGACTGGCCGGCGTTACGCGCAACGGCTCGCGCGCGGCGTCTCCGACGCGGAGCCCGACATCGTCGTGACCGACTGCACGCTCAGTGCGCTCCGCATCGACCACGAAATCAAAGCCGGCGGTCGCAAGCCGGTACGCGTGATGCATCCGATCGAAGCGGTTGCGGAGGCATATGGCCTCCTCGAGGCAGAAGGAACCACCGGCATCGCGCCGGCGTGAGCGAGGAGCGAGGTCCCCATGCGTCCCATCGAACGTAACGAGGTGCTTCCGATCGGCGAATACGAGCCGATTCGCCCGCGGTTCCGAGCGCGGGTCATCGAGGCGAAGAAGAACCGAGTCTTCACGCTGTCGGACATCATGTACGTGGCGTTCGAGAACCGCGACTCGGTGCTCTTGCAGATCCAGGAGATGCTCCGCTCCGAGCGGATCACCGCGGAAGACGGCATCCTCCACGAGATCGAGACCTACAACGAGCTCATCCCCGGCCCCGGGCAGCTGTCGATGACGCTCTACATCACGATCGCCGACAAGGACCGGCGCGAGTCGACGCTTCGGTCGCTCGCCGGCCTCGAGGGGAAGGTCGCGATCGAGATCGACGGCGCACGATTCTTCGCAAAAGGCGAGGACCGGTCGGTGGAGGGCATCGAGCGGACGACGGCGCTCCACTATTTCAAGATCGACGTCAGCCCGGAAAAGCAGGCGGCCGTGCGCACCGGAAACGCGAAAGCGTTCGTGGTCGTGGACCATCCGGCCTATCCCCTTCGAACAGAGCTTCCCCCGAACGTGGTGCGGTCGATAGCCTCCGACTTCGACGCATCGTGATTCCCTACGAACGACCCATCCGGTTCGAAGACGTCGACGCCGCGCGGATCGTCTTTTTTGCGCGTTTCTTGAACTACGCGCACGAGGCGATGGAGCATTTCTTCGGCGGGCTGGAGGGCGGCTACGGCCGCCTCATCGCCACGCGGGAGATTGGGTTGCCCGCCGTCGAGGTGAACGTCCAGTTCCTCAATCCGGTGAAATACCCGGACACGCTCCGCATCGAGACGACGACTGCGCGCCTCGGCAACCGAAGCGCGACCCTTCGTTATCGGATGTACCGCCGGAGCGACGGGGAAAAGGTCGCGCAGGTCAAGCACACCGTCGTCACGACGAACCTGCTACAGATGCGCTCGGTCGAGATGCCCGACGACGTTCGAGCCATCTTGTCCGAGCACATCGAGCTCTGAGCACGCGAGGCCGAATCGGGGCCGGCTCGAAAGCCTGGTTCAAGTGCGCAGCAGGCCGGTGTATGCGGTCGCCACGATGAGCCTCGCCGCCGATCCCGCGATGCTCGCCCGCGTCGCGGAGCGAGCGCTGGAAGAAGTCCCCTCGGGCAGTGTTCGCATCGGGCTCGGCACGGGCCGCGCCGCGGAAGCCTTCATCCTGCGCCTCGCGCAGGCGGTGCGTGAAGGCGCGGACGTCGTGGGTGTGCCGACCTCCGAGCGGTCGGATCGTCTCGCGCGCGCCGAAGGCATTCGCATCGGCTCGCTCGAAGAGGGGCCGCTCGACGTCGCGTTCGACGGCGCCGACGAGGTCGACCCGAACGCGCGCCTCACGAAGGGCCTCGGCGGAGCGATGCTCCGCGAGCGCGTCGTCGCCGCGGAGGCGAAACGTTTCGTCGTCCTCGTGACCGGCGAAAAGCTCGTCCAGACCCTCGGGGAACGATCACCCCTGCCGATCGAGGTCGTCCCCTTCGCGCTCGCGTCCGCCCGCCGCCGCATCGCCCCTCTCGGCACGAGCATCACGCTGCGAACGAAGCCCGGCAGCGAAGAGCCCTTCGTCACCGACAACGGCAACCTCGTCCTCGACCTCCACGCCGCCGCCGGCTGGTCCGAGCCCGAGCTCCTCGACAAACAAATCCGCGCCGTCCCCGGCGTCGTCGACACCGGCTTCTTTTTCCACATGACCAGCCTCGTCGTCGTCGGCGACGCCCAAGGCGCCCGCGTCATCAGCCCGGCCTGAGAAGACGAGAGGGGACGCCAAGCGCGCCAAGAGAAGAGGAGGGAGAAGAGGATCGGATTCGAAGCCGACCGAATCCCCGCTCTCCTCTTTCTCTTTCTGCCCTTGGCGCCCTTGGCGACCCCTCTTCTCTGTTCAGCTCGATCGCAGCGCGCGAGAGAGGAACTCGCGGTCGCGGGCTCGCGAGAGGGCGACGTCGGCGGTGATTTTGCGTTTGTCGACGAGCTCGACGAGCGCCATGTCGAGGGTCTGCATGCCTTGGTTGCGGCCGCCCTGCATGAGGGACGCAATCTGGTAGGTCTTGCCGTCGCGGATCATCGTCGACAGCGCGCTCGATCCGAGGAGGATCTCCTGCGCAGCGACGCGGCCGGCGCCGTCCGCGGTCGGGAGGAGCTCTTGCGCGACGACGGCGATGAGGCTCTCCGCGAGGAGGCCGCGGACCATCGGCTGTTCGTCGGAGGAGAAGGCGTTCACGATGCGGTCGATCGTCGCGGGCGCGCTGTTCGTGTGGACGGTCCCGAAGACCAGGACGCCGAAGCTCGATAGGCGCAGCGCGAGCGCGATCGTCTCGGCGCCGCGGAGCTCACCGACGAGGATCACGTCCGCATCCTCGCGGCCGGCGCTCTTCATCGCGGTCGCGAAATCGGGAACATGACGGCCGACCTCGCGTTGCGTGAAGCGCGCGCGGTTCGGCTTGTGGACGAACTCGATCGGGTCCTCGATCGTGAGGATGTGGCAGGGGCGCGTCTCGTTGATGTGGTTCAACATCGCGGCGAGCGTCGTGCTCTTGCCGCTGCCCGTCGGTCCCGTGACCAGCACCAGGCCCGCGCGCCGCTCGCTGATCGCGCGCAGCGCCGCGGGGCAGCCGAGATCCGTGAGCGTCGCGACGCGCGAAGGAACGACGCGGAACACGGCCCCATAGCCGGACGATTTCTTGAAGTAGCTCGCGCGAAACCGAGCCTTTTCGCCGTAGGCGTGCGCGAAGTCGAGGTCGAGCTCCTCCTCCAGCTTGCGCTTCTGCTCCGGGCCGATGAGCGGGAAGAGCAGCGAGGCGACCTCCCCCTCGGTCGACTCGGCGTGACGTGCGGCGACCAGCTCTCCGCGGATGCGCACCATCGGCGGACGGCCCACACCGATGTGGAGGTCGCTGCCTTTTCGTTGAAGTAGCAGGTCGAAGAGCGCGTCGATGGTGGCCATCAGGCGCCCCTCCCGCGACCGAAGAACGCGCCCGCTTTCGAGAGCAGGCCGCCGATGCCCGCTTCCTCTGGGACCGGCGGGCGTGGTGCATCGATTGGTGTCGGTTGAACGGCCTCTCTCGGGATTCCGTCGAGCGCGAACGCGAGCTCCGCTTCGTCGTCACACGCCGCCATCGCTGCTTCGCGCGTGACCTCACCACGGCGCACGAGGTCCACGAGCGAGTCGACCATGCGCACGATGCCGGCGCCGCGCCCGCGCTGCAAAAGGCTCTGAATCTGGAAGGTCTTGTCCTCGCGGATGAGGTTCCACAGCGCGGTAGATCCGGGAAGGAGCTCGAACGCAGCCGCACGGCCGATGCCATTTTGCCGCACGACCAGGCGCTGGTTCGCGATCATGCGCAGGCCGCCCGCGAGCGTGTGCCGAACCTGGGGCTCGTCGCTCGGCGGGAACAGATCGATGAGGCGATCGATGACCGCCTTGGTGCTCGGCGTGTTCATCGTGCCGAGGACGAGGTGGCCGGTCTCGCTGGCGGCGAGCGCGATACGGACCGTCTCGACGTCGCGGAGCTCGCCGACGACGATGACGTCGGGGTCCTGGCGCAAGGCGCCTTTCAATGCGCGCTCGAAGCTCTTCGCGTGCGAGCCGATCTCCCGCTGGCTCACGATGGATCGCTTCGACACGATCGGGACCTCGATCGGATCCTCGACCATGACGATGTGTGCCGGTCGCGTCGTGTTGATGCGCTGGACGAGCGCCGCGAGCGTCGTCGTCTTGCCCGCGCCGCTCGGGCCCGTGACGACCACGAGCCCCTGTGGGTGATCGGTCGCGCGTGCGAGCTCGGCCGGCAATCCGAGATCGTCGAACGACGGCGCCGTCGCGTGAAGGATTCGCAGGGCGATTTTCGGGCCCTCGAGCCCCACGGTGGCGTTCACGCGCAGGCGAACGTTGTCCTCGAGCGTCGTCGCGAAGCTCACGCCGCCATCGCGCTGGAGCCGATCGACGAGCGTATCGGGCACGATCTCCTTCATGAGCCGCTCCATCTCGCTCCGAGCCACGGTCGTGCTCGCAGACAGAGCCGTCAGCCCCCCGGACGTGCGGATGTGCGGTGGGCTTCCGCCCCAGACATGGATGTCCGAGGCGCCTGCGCTCTTCGCGGAGCGGATGAGACCGCTGAGGAACCCGTTCGACTTGAGGCGCTCGGGCGAGCTGACCAGCTCGAAGCGGGAACGCGCCTCCGCAGGTACGGCCGCCGGCGCGGGAGCGCGAACAGGCGCCGGAGCCGGAGCTGGAGCCGGCGCGGGCGCGGGCGCGCGAGCAGGCGCCTGGACAGCCGGCGCGGGCCGATTCGTCGGCCGCTTCATGCTGATGGCCGGCTCGACCTCGATCCGCTTCACGGGAACATCGCGGCGCGTGATCGACGAAGACGACGACTTGCGGGGCGGTGGCTTCACCGTGGCGCGGTCACGCGGCGGCGCTTCGGTGCGACGCCGCGGCGGCTCCGTCGGTCGAGCGCGAGCCTGCTCGATCTCGCGCGACGGCTTGCGAGCGGCCTTCATCCCGCGCTTGGTCGCGCGCTGATCCGGCGCCTCGCGCGCCTCCGGAACCGCGCGCGACAACGAGGCGAACACCTCACGGCCTCGCAGCTGCGCCGCGACGGTGAGGGGGCCTACCACGCTCGTGTGGTTCCACGTGATCGGCTTGTCGGTCAGATCGTCGAGCCGTTTGCCACCACCGACTTGCCGGCAAAACTCGAGGACCTCTTCGTCGGTGAGGATCTCGTCGGCGAGGTTCTTCACGTCGCCGTTGCGCATGACGCGCGGCCGGCGACCGCTCATCAGCTCGAGCCGCGCGCCAGGATTTCCTTCAATCGACTTGAGTAACTCTTTGAGCGCAGGCATCGGTCAAACCGAAGAGATTAGACCGCAGCAAGCACTTCGTCGCGAGTCCTTTAGCCCTCAGCGAAACTTTGAGCACATAACGACGCGCTCTCGAATTGCTTGGTCGACGAATCAAGTGTGCGCCGTTGTCGGGCGCTCCGTCTTACCAAGAAGAGTGCGGCGGACCGATCGCACTATCGAGCTCGAGCTCGAGCTGCGACAGGCGCGCCTCGAGCCGATCGATGCCGAGGTTGCCCGGAGCGCCGAGCGAGGTTCGCGCTTTGATGCTCGCATTCGCGGCTTCACCCGCAGGCTCGTCGGGGGAGCCGAGCTGCGCGGCGACCCGCTTGTACGCGTCGCGGAAGGGGATGCCCGCGCGCGCGAGGTCGACGGCCGCGTCGGTCGCGAGAATGTCGCGCGTCACCGCCGCCTTCATGCGCGCCTCGTCGAAGGTGAGATTGTCGGCGAGCTTCGGCACCAGCCGGAGCGTTGCTTTCGCTTCCGCGAGCGCACGGAGCGTCGGGCCCTTCGTGAGCTGCAGATCCCGGTGATAGCCGGACGGCAGCGCGGAGATCGTCATCAGCTCCGCGAGCGCACCTTGCACGATGGAGCATGCCGCGCGCATCAGCTCGACGACGTCGGGGTTGCGCTTGTTCGGCATGATCGAAGACCCCGTCGTGAACGAGTCGGGGAGCTTCACGAAGCGGAACTCGCTCGTCGAGAAGAGGCTCAGATCCCAAGCGAGTCGCCGAACGATCGCCATCGCTTGCCAGACCGCCGTGAGCGCGATGACCTCGTTCAGCCCGCGCGACGTCTGCGACCACAGCGGGTTGAGATCGACGTCGGAGAAGCCGAGCTCGTGCGCGACGCCCTCTCGGTCGAGCGGGATGTTGACGCCGTAGCCCGCAGCCGCGCCGAGCGGGCTTTTGTCGGCGAGGGTGCGCGCGGAGAGCAGCGCACGGCTCGCGTCGACGAAGCCCTCGGTATACGCGAGCGCCCAGTGCGCGAGCGTTTGCGGCACGGCGCGCTGCAGGTGTGTGTACCCCGGAACGATCGCGTCGCCTTTGGTCGTCGCGAGCTTCAGGAACGCGCGTGCCGAGCCGCCCGAGAGCGTGGCGAGCTCCGCGAGCGCATCACGAAGCATGAGCCTCGTCGCGACGAGGACCTGATCGTTGCGGCTTCTTCCGAGGTGGACGCGTTTACCGGTGTCGCCGAGGTCGCGTACGAGCGCGGCCTCGATCGCGGTGTGGCCGTCCTCGTCGTCCTCGCTGATCACGAAGCGACCCTCGGCGACCTCCTTCTCGAGGCGCTCGAGCGCCTCGACGATGCGATCGCGTTCGCCCGTGTCGAGCGCGCCGACGCGACAAAGGCCGCGCACGTGCGCCTTCGACGCCTTCAGGTCGTAGGGGAGGAGGGCTTGGTCGAGCCGGTGGTCGTCGCGTGCGGTGTACGAAAGGATATCTGCGTCGGTGGCGACGCCTTTGTCCCAGAGCTTCATCGTGTGTCGAAGCTTTCGTCCACGAGCGCGCGAATCTCGTCAAGTCGATCGCTGCGTGGGCCGACCGCGCGCCGCGAAGAAGCTGCTCCGCTGGCCGCGGCGAGGCTCGCCTCGCGCTCCAGCGCATCCAACGGATCCTCGTCGCGCGGTTTGCTTCCGCCGAAGAGGCGGCGAAGCTTCGTGGTCAGCGACGAGCCCGGCGCTCGGAGCGAGAAATCGCCTCGCTCGACGGATTCCGGTGCGTTGTCGATGCGCCGCACGATGTCGCGGTTTTCATCGAACAGAGCGCGCGCGAGCGGATAGATCCCGCGCGGCACGTTGTCGAGGCCGCGCGCGAGGCCGGCGCCGGGATCTTTCGAGGCGCCGGAGCGAAGCTCCCGTCGCAGCTCCACGAGGGCGAGCGCGAGCGTCGCTTCCTGCACGCCGAAGCTCGTCGCGCTGTGAACCTTGATGCCGCCGCACCCTTTGACTTCGATACCCGAGCCGTTTGCGACGAGCACGGCGAGGCCGAGCATCGACGCCGCGAGATCACCGGCCGCTTGCCGCTCGTTCTTGGGGAAGCGCTTGAGCGCGTCCACCTCGCGAAGAAAGATCTGCCCAATCGCGCGCGCGAGCACCGTCGTGAGCACCGTGGAGTGGCCGATCTCCGAGGTCGCGACCGCAACGACGTAGCCGTCGTCGCGTTTTTCCACGCGATCGCCGCCGAGCGTCTTCACCGCGCCCGTTCCGCACCCGCCGCTCGAGCAAGAGGTGACGACGCGCCCTTCTTCCGGGTCGACCAGCACGACCTCGGTGGTCGTCTCGTCGAGGCCGACGTGCTCCTTCATTCGCTCGAAGAGGCGCGCCACGCTCTCGGGAGAGCGGTCGAACTTGTCCGGAAAGAAGCGCGTGTCCGGAAGGACGAGTGGCCCGACCGGCTCCGCGCCGCACAGGCTCAATGTCGCCGCGCGTCGAACGACCCAACGCGCTTGCTCCTCCGACCACGGCTGTTCCATCGCATGGCAGCTTAGCAAAGATACGGAGGCGTCGATCCTGCGTGAATCCGACCGATATTGTTGGCATGCTCCGCGCCCCATGACCGAGGCCCAGCTTCAGATCGTCGATTCACCGAAGGCCGCACCCGCGGAGCACGACATCCAGCAACGCAAGGCGGACCACATCGATCTGTGCGCGACCGGCGACGTCGGCTTTCGCGCGAAGACGAACCTCTTCGACGACGTCGACCTGGTGCACGACGCGCTGCCCGAGCTCCACGTCGACGAGGTCGACACCTCGGTCACGCTCTTCGGAAAGAAGCTCTCCGCGCCGATCGTGATCGCCGCGATGACGGGGGGAACCGAGAAGGCCCGCGCCATCAACCTGGAGCTCGCGAAGATCGCCGACGAAGAAGGGTACGGCTTCGGTCTCGGCAGCCAGCGCGCGATGCTCGACGCTTCGGCGGGCCGCGACCCGACGTACGACGTGCGCAAGGTCGCTCCGAAGGTGCTGCTGCTCGGCAACATCGGCGCGGTGCAAGCACGGCAGAGTGGTCTCGCCGCGCTCGAGGATCTCGTCGGCCGCGTCCAGGCAGATGCGCTCTGCATCCACCTGAACCCCGCCATGGAGATCGTGCAGCCCGGCGGCGACAAGGACTTCACCGGCATCGTCGACTTCCTCGGCGAGGCCGCAGACGAGCTCTCCGTCCCCGCGATCGCGAAGGAGACGGGCTGCGGCATCGGCCCGCGCGCCGCGCACAAGATCGCGTCGGCCGGCATTCGGCACCTCGATGTCTCGGGTGCAGGTGGCACCTCGTGGGTCGCCGTGGAGATGCAGCGTGCGCGCGGCGACGAGAAGCACCTCGGCACGGTGCTCCGCGACTGGGGCGTTCCCACTGCGGCAAGCGTCGTCATCGCCGCGGCCACGCGTCCGCGCTTCAACACCATCATCGCGACCGGCGGCGTCTCCGGCGGCGTCGACATCGCGAAGGCGATCGCGCTCGGCGCGCACGCGGGCGGCATCGCGCGGCCCGTCCTTCAGGCGCTCACCGAAGGTGGCCCCGAAGGCGCCCGTGCGTTCCTCTCGCGCGTCCGACAGGAGATCAAGGCGTGTATGCTGCTCGTCGGCGCGCGCAACGTCTCCGAGATGAGGAGCGCTCCCCTCATCGTGGGTGAGCGGCTCGAGCGCTGGCAGCGCCTCGCCGCCGAGGGCGTCGGCCGCAAGAAGCGTCGTAAGAAGGCCTGAGCGAAGGCCTCGGCCGAGACACGAAAACCACGCAGAGTCGCGTAGCTAGCCGACAACCCGCGCGTCGTACGACTGCGATCTAGCCCAGCGCCCGCGAGCGGACGTGCGTCCTGGACGGCGCGCTGTGAGGCGACTTTTCGCCTCGATCCCCTCATCCGGGGGCTCGGCGAAAAGACGTTTACGGCGTACTTCCTAAGAGTCATTCAAGGGTGATAGCGTCGCTCTGCCCGAGCCTTCGCGCATGTCAACGCGCCGGCGACGGCGAACAGGACCAACCATGGCAGAGTCGACGAGAGGTCCGGAGAAGGCCTCGATGCGCAGCGACCCCCCGCCCGAAGATCTCAAACGCGAGCGCGACACCTTCATTCAGCAATTCTTCCGACGAGGCGCTCAGCTTTCGGAAGAGCTGCTCGGTGACATCGAGCGCTTGCGCGAGCAAGTGCGCGACCTCGAAGCGGAGAACGCGAAGCTGCGCGCGCAGCTCGCGAGCGACGCAGCGATTCGCGATCTGTTGCGGAAGATCGAAGAGCTAGAAGAAGAGAAGCGGCGCCTCATCGCCGCCACGACCCGTGACGAGAGCAACCCTGGAGCGTTCGCGGATCGCTTCGCGGAGCTCGAGAACGAGCTCGGCAACCTCGGCACGGTCCACGTGGCGAGCGTCCAGCTCCACTCGAGCACCACGGTGCGCCGTGCGTTCCGCTCCCTTCGCGATCTGCTCGCGCAGTTCCTCGGCGCGTCGCAGTTCGCGGTCTTCTGGGAGACGGACGATCACACCGCGCTCGTGCCGATCTCGGTCGACGGCATCGGATTGAAAGAGGCGCGGGAGTTCAGCCTCGAGGATATCCCGGCCGGCAAGGCGTATCAGAACGGCGAGATCTGGACGGATACGCTGCGCGACACCTCGCTCGGCAACCACAAGAATCCCGCCGCCGTGATCCCGATCACGATGTCGAGCCAGCGTCTCGGAGCGATCGTGATCTTCCGCACGCTGTCTCAGAAAACGAAGTTCGAGTCTGCGGACTTCGATCTATTCAGCCTGCTCAGCACCCAAGCTGCGCCGGCGATCGTCCACGCTTACTTGTTTGCCCAAGCGGGTCGCAGGGCACCGAGCGTTCACGCGTTCATCGACCAAGAGGACTGAGGAATGGCTGAGTACTCCTGTCTTATCGTCGAAGACTCGCCGATGATGCGGCAGCTTTTGGTGTTCGCATTGGCGCGCGTGAAGGGCCTCAAGGTGACGGAGGCCGACGATGGTGTCGACGGGCTGCGCAAGCTCGCCCAGCAGAAGTTCGACATCATCATCACCGACATCAACATGCCCATCATGGACGGGTTGAAGCTCGTGAAGCGGGTCCGCAGTGATCCGGTACACAAGGACACCCCGATCATCATCATCACCACGGAAGGGTCGCAGGAGGATCGGCAGCGCGCGCTCCAGCTGAGCGCGAACGCGTACATCACCAAGCCGATTCAAGCGCCGCAGGTCATCGCCAAGGTCAAAGAGCTGCTCAAGATCGAATAACCGTCACGCCCGTCACGCATCTTCGTCCGACGACGATGCAGTGGCAGACGGATCCGCGAAACGCCGCCGAAAAGGCGGCGTTCGTGTTTGCGGGGCAGCGATTTGCGGGCAGCGATATGCGGCGCAGCCCGCGGCGCGTCGAGATCAGCCGGCGGTGAGGCCGAACCACGCGACGAGCTTGTCGCCCGCGAACGTGGCGCCGAGCGCGATGCCCGTGCCGATCGTCCGGAGCTCGTCGCGCAGCTTGCTGAACGGCCAAGGCGCCTTGTCGTAGGTGAGCACCAGGGCCGGCATCGAATCGAGGAAAGAGCTGCCGCGCTCGGCTCGGAAGCGCAGCGCGCCGCGACCGAAGACCGCGTTCTTTCCGGAGTTGCCGCCGTGGTCGAACTCGATGCCTTGCCACACGATCGAGCCACCGCGCGAAAGTCCCAGAACGAGCGGGCGAAGCGCGAGGTGCACCGGCGAGACCGCGGGGAGCGAGAGCAGAAGGCCGCGCGGAGTAGTTCCGAGCTCCTCGGGATCCGTCGGGGGTGCGTTTTCGAAAAGCGACGCGAGCGTGTCGGGGTGCGCGCCGACGAGATCCGTCACGCGGTCGATCTTGGTCACCATCCGCGACGTGCCCTGGGATTTCTGCCTCTGCGTGTCCGTGGCTTGCACGGCCGGACTATCGAGGCTCGTCCGCGGGTCGTCAACCGGGCGATGATGGCCTGCCGAAGACCTCTTCGAATTCGGCGCGGACGGCGTCGGTCACCTGCTTGTAGCGCGCGACCAGAGCCTCGGGCGCCGTCCTCGCCGGGTGATCGCGCATCCCCATTCGACGGGCGAGCGGCACGATCGCCGCGCTCGCGACATCGAGAACGTGCGACGCGTCCGCTTGAACGACGCGCACGCGGAGCTCGAGCCGTCGCAAAAACGCGTACGCATCCGACAGAACGCGCGCGCGTTGTGGCTCGAGGATGCCGGCCGTCGCGAGCGCCTCGATGGCGAGCGGCGTCTCGGCGACCTTCGCCTCGGGCGGAAGCACGGGGCCGTGGAGGATTTGGCAGAACTGCACGATGAACTCGACGTCGAGGAGTGCGCCGCGCCCCAGCTTCAGATCGTAGACACCCTCGCGCTCTTCGCTCGCTTCGCGTTGCACACGCGCGCGGATCCGCGCCATCTCGGTCGCCGCCGCGGCCGCATCGGGCGGAGCTCCGAACGCGGCGCTTTGGGCAACCGCGAGAGCGCGTGCACCGAGCGCCGCATCACCCGCGGCGGGTCGCGCGCGAACGAGCGCCATCCTCTCCCAGATCGCCGCGCGCGCCTGGCCGGCGGTCGTCTCGTGGTAACGCGCGAATGCCTGCAAGCTCGTGACGAGGAGCCCCTGATTGCCGCTCGGTCGCAGGCGGGTGTCGAGCTCGTAGCCCGGACCTGCGCCGTGGAACGTCGAGATGTAACGAATGATCTTGCGTGCCGCGCGCGTGAAATACGCTGCGCTGTCGATCGGATCCGGAGCGGCGTCCGGGTCGTAGACGAAGAGGACGTCGAGGTCCGAGCCGTAGCTGATTTCCCGCCCGCCGAGCTTGCCCATCGCGATGACGGTGAGCCCGTGCGGCTCGGACGTGCGGAGTGCTCGCTCGGTCGCGGCTTCGAGCGACGCGTCGGCGATCGCCGTGAGCACGTGGTTCACCTCGCGCATCGAGAGCGCCCCGGAGACGTCGGCGAGCGCGACCTCCAGGGTCAGGCGCGTCTTCGCGAGGCGGAGCGCGCCGACGAGCGCTTCGTCGGGGTCTTCGTCGGAGGCGGGCTTCATGTCGAGGCACGCGAGGATTTCGCGGCGCGCTCCCTCCGGCGTCGGCGTGCCGCGCGAGAACAAGATCATGTCGCCGAGCTCGGGGTTGTTGCAGAGCGCGTCGCCGATGAATGCGCTCGCGCCGAGCACGCCGATCAGCCGCCGAAGCGCCGCGGGGTCGGCGAACACGAGCCGTACGTAGACGGCGGGCTGGCGCACTCGATCGAAAAACACCCGCAAATACCGCGCGGCTTGGAAGGGATCCGCGGCCTCGAAGAGCGCGTCGAGCAGCGTCTGCGCGAGGCCGGGAAACGACTCGCGGGTGCGCACGCCGAGGACCGAGTCGGGGTGTGAGCCGAGATCGAAGATGCTCGCGGACAGCGACAAGATGCGCTCGTCCGGCTGGGCCTCGGCGGCGCGCGCCATCGACACATGCGCGAGGGCGGGGGAACGCTGGAGCGCCGCGGTGAGCGCGGCCGCGTCTCTGCGATCCAGCGACCACAAGATGTCCGACCAGCGCGGCGTCGGCGCTTCGCCTTCGGGCAAGAGTGAGCTCAAGCGGCGCGCGATGCGCGTTCGGTGCGCGTTGAGCGAAGCCTCGAGGGCTTTTGCCGAGCCGAACCCGAGCATGCGCCCGATGCGCTCGAGATCCGCGCCTTCGGGAAGCTCGTGGGTTTGAATGCCGCTGCCGACCTGCACGGCGTGCTCCGCGCGCCGGAGCGCGAGGTATCCGTCGGCGATGTCGGCTGCCTCGCGCTGTGTGCAGAAGCCTTTGCTCTCGAGGCGTCCGAGCGCGACGAGTGTCGGTCGCTCGCGAAGCGACGCGTCTTTACCGCCCCAGACGAGCTGCAGCGCCTGCACGAAGAACTCCGCCTCGCGGATGCCTCCGGGGCCTAGTTTGAGGTCGCGATCGGGCCGCGCCGAAAGCTCCGACCGAGCGCGACGAACGAGGTGCACCAGCTCCGTCGCGATCTGCGGATCGATGCGCTTGCGCCATACGAACGGCGTCAGCTCCGAGAGCAAACGCTCGCCGAGGCCGAGGTCTCCCGCGATCGGCCGCGCGCGAAGCAGCGCTGCGCGCTCCCACAACCGTCCGAAGCTCTCGTAGTAGCGCTCCGCCGCCGCGAGCGAGTTCACGAGCGGACCCGACCCGCCCTCGGGTCGGAGGCGAAGATCCACACGCCACACGTAGCCGTCTTCGGTCACGTCCTCGATCGTCGCGGTGAGCCTGCGCGCGACACGCTGCCAATACTCGTGCAACGTCATCGACGACGCCGTCGCGTCCGGCGAGCGATCGAGCGGCGCGATCCACCCGTCGTCCGAGTCGTAGAAATAGATGAGATCGACGTCGCTCCCCGCGTTCAGCTCGTCGCCGCCGAGCTTGCCCATCCCGAGGACGACGAAGCTCGATCGCGCGCCCGTCGGCCCCAGCGCGCGGCCATAACGTCGCTCCCCCCAACGCACCGCTTCGTCGAGCGCGACCTGGATCGTCGCGTCCGCGAGCGCGGCGAGCTCGCGCGCCGTCACGTCGACGTCGGCGCCCAGCAGCGAGCGCGGCAGCACTTCGCGCAGAGCGATACGCATCCGCTCGCGGTTTGCGAACGATCGAAGCACCCGCCGCACCACCATCTCGTCGCCGAGCGCATCGTCACCACCTGCACGCTCGAGCTCCGACGCGAGCAGTCCCAGCAGCGTCACCCGTGTGCGCGCGACCCCGAGATCCGCCGCCACGATGCGCGCGATCGACGCAGGATCTCGACGCGCCGGCGCCGTCAAGACCGGGTAGCACACCGAAAGCAAAACCGCTGCCGCGAGGGCGTCTTCGCCCACCGATGCATACGACGGCCCGAGCTCTTCCTCGAGCTTCATGGCCGCTTCCGCGTCGACCGCACGTGCGATCCGACGTACCTCGTCGGCAGCGAACCCGATGGGTGCTCGGGACCCGCGCATGCGTCGTTCTTATGTCATACCTCGGGTCGGGTGAGGCAGTAGTATCAACCTACGATCATCATGCGTTGGCTCTGTATTTCGGACATTCATGGGGACGCCGCCGCGCTCGCGGCGGTTCTCGCCACCGCCGAGCGGCGCGGCTACGACCGGCTGCTCGTCGCGGGTGACCTCTGCTTTCCGGGGCCCGAGCCTCTGGAAGTCTGGCGCCGCCTCGTCAACGCGCGCGCCACGTGCGTGCAGGGCGTCACCGATCGAGCCATCGCGACGCTCGACCCGTCCCAGATCGAATGCAGCAGCCCGCGCGAGCGCGAGCGCGTCGACGAGCTCGTGCGCGTTCGAGAAGCGCTCGGCGACCTGATCCTCGCGCGGCTCCTCAAGCTGGAGCAGAAGGTCCGAATCCCGTTGCCCGACGGCGGCGAGCTCCTGCTCGTCCACGGCTCACCCGCCGACCCGACGGAACCGTTCACCCACGACATGAGCGACGACGACGTGCGCGCCCTCCTCGGTGACGATCCTGCGGACATCATCATTTGCGGCGGATCGCACGTGCCCTTCGATCGCACGGTCATGGGGGTGCGTGTGGTGAACGTCGGCTCCGTCGGAGAGGCCCTGTCGGGCGGCGGTGCGCGGCACGCCGAGGCTACCTTTCTCGAGATAGCGTCCGACATCGCCGGGTCGATTGCCCAAGGCACCGCGCGCGCGCAACCACGCCCGCTGACGATCGGCGTCGAACAGCTCGTGATTCCACTCGAGGCCCCCGCGGTGGTGCTCGAACAATAAGCTAGAAGCCTTGACGCCGGCTAGGCACACGGGCTTTTCTTGTCGCTCATGGCAGGCTCCCCTCTCGACGACGATCCCGACGCGACCATGGTCGCGAGCATGGGAGAGCTCGAGCACGAGCTACGCAAGCGCAGGCCGCGCGATAGAGCCAACGTCGTCGTTCTCGCCGGCGCGAACGTCGGCGAGATGTACAGGCTCGAAGGCGTCGAGGTAATCGTCGGCCGCGCGTCGAACGCCGGCATCCGCCTCAACGACGACGGCATCTCTCGGCGTCACGCGCGCATCACCGCCGACCGCGGCTCGTTCTTCATCGAAGATCTCGGCAGCGCCAACGGCACGATGGTGAACGGCGTGCGCATCACCGCGCGCCAGAGCCTTCAAGACGGCGACAAGATCCGTCTCGGCCCTGCGACGATCCTCAAGTTCGGTTACCACGACGACATCGAAGAGAGCTTCCAGCAGCGCATGTACGACGCTGCGCTTCGCGACGGCCTCACCGGCGCCTTCAACAAGAAGTTCTTCCTCGATCGGCTCGACAGCGAGCTGTCGTACGCGCGCAGGCACCATTTCGATCTCAGCTTGCTGATGTTCGACGTGGACTTCTTCAAGCGCATCAACGACACGTACGGCCACCTCGCCGGCGACCTCGTGCTGCAGAAGCTGTCGAAGCTCGCCGCCGGTGCCCTCCGCCAGGAAGACATCTTTGCCCGCTATGGCGGCGAAGAGTTCGCGATCCTCTGCCGTGGCGTGAAGATCCAGCACGCGGGCGTCCTCGGCGAGCGCCTCCGAGGCAACGTGGAGTCGAGCGTCTTCGAGCACGAAGGCCGCAGACTTCCGGTCACCATCAGTGTCGGCGTCGCTGCCTATCCGACGAGCCCGATCGAATCACCAAACCAGCTCATCGCCGCGGCGGACGAAGCGCTCTACGAAGCGAAGCGCTGTGGGCGTAACCGCGTGCTGCTGAAGCAGAGCTAGAAGAGGCGCCTCGCACGCACGGCGCGTGTTGGTTGCCGGGTGGCCGCTGTCTCCTTCTCGCCAAAAAGCGTGTGGTAAACATCTCGTTTGCCATGCGATTTTGTCGCGAACAGAGACCCCTCCCTCCGGCTGATGCGCGTCCCGACCCTAGCGCACGCCGGTGCCTACGATCGCGTGGAGCTGTTCTTGTGCCCGTCGCGCCAGGGCGCGAGCCCTCGCAGGAGCTCCGCGAACACCGTCGGGTGCGGGACCTCCGAATAGTCGAGCGCGATGACCGTGTAGTTCGGCGGCTTGCCCGAGAACGAGAACGTCGCGTCCGTGAGGCTCGCCCACTCCATCTCGCCCCAGGGCAAGCGTCGCTGACCGACCTCGATCGCAACGGCGTCGATCGTCGCAGGCCCGAAACGCAGCGTCTCGCCTCGCTCGAGCGCTTGCTGCGCGATCGGCAAGAGCGGCTCCGAGCAAGTCTTGAGGACCGCTTGCAACACGGCGTGTGCATCTGCGGCCTGCAGGCCGAAGATGCCGATGTGATGTTTCGCGCCGCCGTGCTCTCGAAGATCGAGCGCGGTCGCCGCGACGACGTTCGAGCCCCTCATGATCTCGATTCGCACCTCGTCGACGTCGTCGAAGAGGACGGTCCCACGGCCCCCGAGCTCGCGATAGCGCAACCCGCGCATATGCAAATCGACGCGCCGAAACACCGCACTGACGAACCACGGCGCCATATACGCCCCGAGCGCGAGGGCGAATGGAAACGCGATCGCAGCGGCGCGCCAGCCACCAGCCCAGCCCGCCCACACGACGATGATCGTCGGAATCACCGTGATCGCAGGGACCGTCTTGAGCGCGAGCATCCGGTCGATTCCCGCCGAGAGGCGCAGCCCGCCGAGGTCGCTCGAGGACCGTGATGGCGGCGCAGCCGGCGCGGGCGGTTCTCCGTCGGAGGTTCGGTAGGGAGCCTGCTTCATCGGCGTCTCGAGGACGGAGCAACTTTGGCTTAGCAGATCCGCGGCCGTTTACGATCGCAGGCAAACACGCGACACTCGCCGGCAAATGAGACGCATCATGGCGCTCGCGGCCCTCACGACGGCGGCCGTGCTCGCGGGGATCGGTGGCTGTGATCTCGAGGAGCCGATCGATCCGCTCCCCATCGAGATCGGGTCCGAAGAGGCGCGCGTCGTCATCGCGCTGGCGCCGTTCGAGATGACGATCTTCGACATCGATGGCAACGTCGTGTTGGAGACGCTCACCGGCGACCAAGAGGCCTACGGCGCGCCGTCCGCGACGGTCGACGATTGGGGCGAGGTGCCGACGCTCCTTCCGGGGTACGACGGATACCGAGCCAACGAAGCGCCCTGGCGACGCGCGACCCGCGCGGCGGTGCAATCGGCGAGCGACAATCAGATCGTTCTCGCCCTCGATGCGGACGGAATCGCGATGACGCTCGACGTCTCCGTCGAAGGACCTCGCGTGCGTGTTTCGGTCCGGGCGCGCGAGGATGAAGCCGCATCCGACAGCGGTGAGCTCAACAAATCGTCGATCGCATTTCGATTGCCCGAGGACGAGCACTTCTTTGGTTTGGGCGAGCGCTTCGCGAGCGTCGATCACCGAGGGCTGTCGCTCTACAGCTGGGCCGAGGAAGGTGGCCTCCCGAAGGGCGAAGACGCGCCTGCCGCTTACGACAACCCGGCGCCGAACGGCCCGTCGATGACCTATTTCCCGGTGCCGTTTTTCCTCTCGAACAAGGGTTACGGCGTTCACCTCGACACGACCTACCGCACCGAGCTCCATTTCGGCAGCGAGCGCGAAGATGCGTGGCGCGCCGCGGTCGATGCGGCGTCGTTCGACGCGACCATTTACGTCGGCGACCCGCTCGAGGTGATCGACGCATACACCGCCGATACCGGCCGGCCGCTCGTTCCGGCGCAATGGGTCTTCGGGCCTCGCCGGCGCGTCGGTCGCGGGGATCTCGTCGACGGCGTCGAGGAGTTTCGATTGATGCGGCAGCGCCATATCCCGGTGACGGGTGTCGACGACGCCGTGCATTTCCTTCCGGCGCTCTCGCATCTCGGCATCGAGCAGGATCTGATGACCTGGACCAGCGACGCGCACGCGCTCGGCTACAAGGTGATGGCGTACAACAACCCGTACGTCGCAGCGAACAACGAGCGCTCTGCCGTCGACTACGCCTATGGGCGTGAAAATGGGTATTTCGTCAAAGGGCCGGATGGCGAGCCTGCATTGACCGCATTCATCTCGGGCCAGCTACTCGAGGTCGCGGCGGTCGACCTCACGAATCCCGACGCCGTCGCCTGGTTCCAAGACTTGCTGCGGCGCACGCTCGAGATTGGCTACGACGGCTGGATGCACGACTTCGGCGAATACACCGCTCGAACATCGCTGTTTGCCGACGGTCGCAATGGTGAAGAGGCGCACAACCTCTATCCGGTGCTTTCGGCGAAGGCCGCCCACGATTTGCTCGAAGAAGAGCGGCCCGGCGATTACCTCTTTTTTGTCCGCTCGGGTTATTCCGGCACGCAGAAATACGTGCCCGCCGTTTGGGGCGGCGACGCCGAGGCGACCTTCGACGAGACACAAGGTTTGCCGTCGTCGGTTCGCGGCGGATTGAATCTCTCGATGGTCGGTGTGCCGCTCTGGGGCAGCGATATGACCGGATTCAAATGCCTCACCGATGCGCCCAACGACAAAGAGGTGTTCTTGCGTTGGGTCGAGTTCGGCTCCGTCTCGCCCATCATGATGGAGCAGAACGCCTGCTCGAACCCCATCGAGGGCGGCAAAGAGAAGTGGAAGCTCTGGAACGACGAGGAGACGATCGAGCACTACACCCGCTATGCGGGGCTCCACACGAGGCTTCAGCCGTATTTCCTCGTCCTCGCGACGGAGGCGAGCCGCACCGGTCGCCCCATCACGATGCACCCATTCCTGCTCCACCCCGATGAGCCTGCGAGCCTCGAGGTCGAGGACGCGTATTACCTCGGTCCCGCGCTCTACGTTTCGCCCGTCGTCCGGCGCGGCATGACGGAAAAGGAAACGTGGCTTCCGCCCGGCGCGCGTTACGTCGATCTCGCGGACTACGCCGTGTACAAGGGGGGCGACGTCGTGACGGTCGACGCGCCGCTCGGCAAGCTGCCGCTCTTTCTCGTCTCGGAGCAGATCCTTCCGCTCTTGGACCCCTCGATCGAGACCCTGGCGCCCGCGGACGATCCGACGGTCGTCGATCTCGACGCCGTGAGCGATCGATTGGACGTCGTCGTCGCGCTCTCACCCGGTCAGACGGCGACGCTCACGCTCGCGGACGGCACGATCCTCACTGCGACGCGCGGCGAGGACGCCGGCAACCCCACCGATCTCGAGGAGGCGACCGACGCGGAGATCGCGGATTGCTCGGATTGCTTCGTTACGAGCGACGCCGGCGACGTGGCTCGCCTTCGGGCGAGCTCGGCGTCGTCGGAGACGTCGGAGCTTCGAGCGCAGGATCTGGTTCTATCGGCTCGGGGTGGTCCGGCTCGTCGGATTCGTTGGGACGTTCTTCGACTACCGTGAAGAACGGGACCATCTCCGCGCGCTTCGGTCCCGCCGTGAATAGGTGCTGCCGTCGCACGAAGTAGACCGCGTTGACGAGCATCCAGGCGAGCCAGGCGATCGCGGTGGCTGCGCTCGGCCTCGCCAAACCAGCGATGAACGTGGAAAATAGCGCGACGAAATTGAAGTAGTAGCCCCACCTGCGCCGCTGCACGAGGCCGACGCCCGCGAAACCGCGGATGACGGACAGTGCGAGGGTGAGCTCGAGCGGCAAAGCGGCATCCGGCGTCAGAAGGTGAAGCACGGGCATGGCGACGGCCGAAACGAGAAGCAGCCGCGCGTGGATCTCGAGCCAGCGCGTGCCGAGCTTCTTCTGACCTCGTGAAGCGCGTCGCGCGTGGGCAACGGCGACCTCGGCGCTCCGCGCGGGGACGTCGACCCCGCGCCGCTTAAGCTCGTCGTTTGCGAGCTCCAGCGCGCGCGGGACGTAATCGTCGCGCTCGAGCGTGACCGCGGCGACGAGGTCGTCGTCGGTCATCGCTGCGAAGCGGCCCTTGGCGTACTCCTCGTCGATGTCGGTCAGAAGCAGGTCCCTGGGCCGCAGTTCTGACCAACGCAGATGAGCGTCTGGAACGCCTGCGGATCATTCACGCATTGCAGGAGGCATTGCAGCGGCCCGCTTCCGCCGATGCAACCGAAGAAGCAGGTGACGTCGTCGACGCAATCGGGGTCGTTGAAGCAACCGAGGATTTGATCGCAGCAGTTCGCTGCAATGCAGTCACCGCACTCCGAGCCGTCCGAGGGGCATTCCGACGGGCCGCAGAACCCCGCGATGCAGAGGTCCGAGCAGCACTCCGACGGATCGTTGCAGAACGAACCATCCGGCAGGCATTGCGACGCGCAGATGCCGTCGTCGCAGTTGTTGCTGCAGCAATCCTCGAAGCTCTGGCACATGCTGCCGTCCGGCAAACACGCCTCGACGCAGGCGCCGCCCTCGCATGTGCCGGTGCAGCAGTCCGGGCCGGTGTTGCACGGCGCGCCGAGCGGGCTGCACATCCCGCAATCCACGCCGCACACCGTCTCGGCCGTGGCGACGCACGCCGCGTCCCACCCGCCCATGCAGCAGAACGAATCCTGTTGGCAGACGGCGCTCGCGCACGCGCTGCAATCGGGATCGAGCGGCGTGCCGACCTCGCACGGTCCGTGGTCGCACGGATTCTGCTGCACGCAGACGTTGTTGTCGCATTCGCCGCTGCAGCATTGGCCATTGCCATTGCACGGCGAGCCGTTCGGGATGCACATCCCGCAGCCGCAGAGCTGCTCTGCCTCGTCGACGCAGATGCTGTCCCAGAATTGCTGGCAGCAGAACGGATCGACGCTCGGATCGCACAGGAGCGCCGCGCAGTCGTTGCAAGACGGGCTCAGCGCCTCGCCCTCGACGCACTCGTCGTGCGTGCAATCACCGACGCCGCAGAACCCACCTTCGCAGACGCCGGTGCAGCACTCGTCGGGGAAGTTGCAGGGGGTGCCGTTTTGGGAGCACGGAGGCACGCAGGTGCTCGTGTCGTCGCAATTGCCGGAGCAGCAGTCGCTCGGAAACTGACAGAATGTCCCGTTCGGGTTGCACATCCCGCCGCACACCCCGAGGTCGCAGGTGCCGGTGCAGCAGTCGTTCGGGCCCGCGCACAGCGAACCATTGGGCAGGCATCCGACGCAGAAGCCCATCTCGCAATGGCCGCTGCAGCAATCGCCGGGAACATTGCAGTCGAACCCGTTCGGCGTGCAGCTCTCGATGCAGGCGCCGCCCTGGCAATTGCCGGAGCAGCACTCGGTTCCGACGTTGCAGCCGTTGCCGGTGGGAACACACTCCTCGACGCATTGGTTACCCGCGCACTGCAGCGAGCAGCATTGCGAGGGTGTCGAGCATGCCTTGCCCGTCTCGACGCAGCCGCCGAGGCATTGGCCGGTCGGTCCACACGCGCCCGAGCAGCACACGGCGCCCGACGCGCAGGGCTCGCCGACGTCGAGGCATTCGGTCGGCCGGCAGACACCCTCGTCGCAGTTTTCGCTGCAACAGCTCGCATCGGACGAGCAGAGCGCGCCGTCTTCCAGGCAGGTCGATGCGCCGCACGTGCCGCCATCGCAGACGCCGCTACAGCACACGTCGGCGTTGTCGCATGGGAGCCCTTCGGGCTGGCAGTCGCCCCCGCCGCCGCCTCCACTGTTGCCGCCGTCGCCGCCTGGAGCGACGAGGCTGTCGCGCGCTCCACAGCCGGAAGCGAGGACCCACAGGCAGAAGACGGCAGCCAGCGCGCGCGAAGAGATCACGCCGTCCAGCGTACTAGGTTTGTCCGAAAGGCGGAAAACGTCAGCAGCCCTGGCCGCAGACCGTTGCCACCATTCCGACACACTTTTCGTCCCAGTACATCGAACAGCAGTACTCGTCGGTGCTGCAGACGGCCATGACGCAAGGGCTGCAGCCGCTGTTCAACGCCATACCCTGGGTGCACGCGTCGTGGGCGCAGTTGCTTGCGCCGCAGAGGCCGTGGTCGCACGAGCCGATGCAGCACTGGCCGCTTTGCGTGCACGCGAGGCCGTTCGGGAGGCAACCCGAGCCGCAAAGCCCCGCATTGCACGTCCCCGAGCAGCACTCCCCGGGCGAGAGACACTGCTGGCCGTCGAACTTGCACTCCGAGCCGCACGTCCCGCTGCCGCCGCAGCTGCCGTTGCAGCACTCGTCGGCGGTCGCGCAGGGCTGACCGTCCGGTTTGCACGAAGGCGTCGCACAGACGCCCTCTTCACACGCGCCGCTACAGCACGACGTGCCGTATTCGCAGAGCGCGCCGTTCGCCAGACACGTCGGAACGCACGAGCCGTTTTCACACGAGCCCGAACAACACTCCGAAGCGGCGTTGCACGTTCCCGACGCGAGGCACGACGGACCTTCGCCGCCGCTGCCCGGGCCGCCGCCGTCGGCGGTCGAGCCGCCACCGCCGAAGTCGACGTTCGTGCTCGCCGAGCAGCCTACGAGCGCGACGAACCCACAAACCGATGCGAAGCGAAGGGCACGCACGGTGCGCATTCTACACGTGCAGAGGCTTGCAAACCTAGTCCGGTCAACGACGCGTAAAGTCGACCTCGGAGCGCGGGGCGAGCGGAGGCAACGTCGTCATCGCCGAGAAGTGCTGAAGATCGTACGACGTGTCCATCAGGATCCGCGGCACGTCGAGCGTGTCGAAGCGCTTGCCGCCGAAGACGCCGGCCCGGACGGTAAATCCGAGCGAGTATCCGGCATCGCGCACCGCACGCCGGACGGTCTCGTTCGTCCCGAGTGGGTAACCGACCGGGTACGCGATGGTGCGAATCGCGCGTCCGAGCCGCTCCTCGAGCTCGCGGCGTGAGCCCCCGAGCTCGACGTCGAGGTCTTTCGGCTCGACGGTTTGCAGCACGCGGTGGCTGAAGGAGTGCGAGCCGACGCTCATCCCCGCGCTGGAAAGGTGCTCTACCTCCGCCCAGCTCATGAGCGCGCGGTCGACCATCTTGCGCTCCTCGTCGCGGGGCAGGCTACAGCCCGCGGCGGTCTCGAGCTCTTCCATGAAGCGATCGAGGTTCAACCCGACGGTCTGCTTCACGAGCGTCGTGAGCGTCTGGTGCGTGCGCCTTTTCTGCTGCTCGTCCGCGACGTCGAGGACCAGCTCGCGC
Source organism: Polyangiaceae bacterium (assembly GCA_013361525.1). Classification (GTDB taxonomy): domain Bacteria; phylum Myxococcota_A; class Polyangia; order Polyangiales; family Polyangiaceae; genus Xiheicaenibacterium. The sequence continues at coordinate 121,637 of JABFXY010000106.1, forward strand.
GGGTAAACAAGCCGAATCTGATCCGTCGTCGTGTGTCGAACGATCCAATTGAAGCGGTCCCACCAGAACATGCGGCGCTCCGTCATGTGCTGGGTCGAGATGAAGAACGTGCCGCGCGCGCCGTACCGCTTGAGGATCGGAAGGCTCAGCGTGAAGCACTCTTTGTAGCCGTCGTCGAAGGTGACGAGGACGGGGTTCATCGGCAGCTTGCCGCGCCCCTCGACGAAGTCGACCACCTCGTCCACGCCGACGAAGTTGAAGTGCTCGGAGAGAAACTTCATCTGCTGGTCGAACTGCGCCGGTGTGGCATCGATGATCTCGCCGTCGAGATCGTCGCCGCTCGTCGCTTGTTCGGCCGTCCGGTGATAGCAAAGCGTCGTTAACCAAGGCGTCGCCACGAAGCTGCGCAGCTGCAATGCAGCTTGAACGACACCAAGTCCGTCGAGAACCCGCGCGAGCTTCGATCGCAGTGACACCGGTTGACCTTGGGAGCGACCCCTAAGCTATCCCGACCTGCTATCTTCCGACCATCGTGAAAATCGACCAAGACCATGGCCGGTTCCGGCAGATCGTACGCGGCAAGGTTCGTGAAAACCTCCGTAAGTACATCTCGACGGGAGAGCTGGTCGGCCGAAAAGGCAAGGACGTGGTCTCGATCCCGATCCCCCAGATCGACATTCCCCGCTTCAAATTCGGGGACAAGCAGATGGGCGGTGTGGGGCAGGGTGACGGACAACCCGGTGATCCCGTCAACGGCGGGGAGGAGGCGCCCGGTCAAGGCCAAGCAGGCAAAGACGCGGGGGAGCACATCCTCGAAGTCGACGTCACCATGGATGAGCTCGCAGATATCCTCGCGGAAGAGCTCGAGCTTCCGCGTATCGAGGATCGTGGCAAGAGCAAGATCTCGAATGCTCACGACAAGTATTCGGGAATCCGTCGTGTCGGCCCCGAGTCGCTGAGGCACTTCAAGCGTACGTACCGCGAGGCGCTGCGACGCATGATCGCGAGTGGGACGTTTCGCCCCGATACGCCGGTCGTCGTACCGGTCCCCGACGACAAACGCTACAGGTCTTGGAAGACCATCACCGAACCGGTCGCGAACGCCGTCATCATCTACATGATGGACGTGTCGGGCTCGATGGGCGACGAGCAGAAGGAGATCGTCCGCATCGAGTCCTTCTGGATCGACATGTGGCTGACGAAGCAATACCGCGGTCTCGAATCGCGCTTCATCATCCACGACGCCGTCGCACGTGAGGTCGACCGCGAGACGTTCTTCCATACGAGGGAGTCGGGCGGCACGATGATCTCCAGCGCGTACAAGCTCTGCGCGCAGATGATCAAAGACGATTACCCCGCGAGCGAGTGGAACATCTACCCATTCCACTTTTCCGACGGCGACAACTGGTCGATGGACGACACGTTGTCGTGCGTCGAGCTGATGAAGAAAGAGATCCTCCCGGCCGTGAACATGTTCGCATACGGCCAGGTAGAGAGCCCGTACGGCTCGGGGCAATTCATCAAAGACCTGCGCGAGCACTTCAAGTCAGACGAGCGCGTCGTGACCAGCGAGATTCGGGACAAAGACGCGATCGTCGGCTCGATTCGCGATTTCCTCGGGAAGGGTAAATGAGCAAGTTCGCCCTGAAGACCGCGCTGCCCCGCTACCTCCGCCAGCTGCAGGAGCACGTCGAGGGCGTCGCGAAGGACTACGGTCTCGACTTCTTTCCGACGATCTTCGAGATCCTGAAATACGACCAAATGAACGAGATCGCGGCATACGGGGGCTTCCCCAGCCGCTATCCGCATTGGCGCTTCGGGATGGAGTTCGAGCAGCTCGCGAAGAGCTACGAGTATGGCCTTTCGAAAATCTACGAAATGGTCATCAACAACAATCCCTCGTACGCCTACCTGCTCGAGGGAAACTCGCTCACCGAGCAAAAGCTCGTCATGGCGCACGTGCTCGGGCACGTGGACTTCTTCAAGAACAACTTCTGCTTTCGCGCGACGGATCTGGATGCACCGAAGCCGATCCTCGATCCCATGCGCAAGCGGGACCGGTACGAGCCCGACCGCCGGTGGATCGACAAGCTCGCGAACCACGGCAGCCGCATCGCGCGGCACGTCGAGCGCCACGGAATCAACAAGGTCGAGGCCTTCATCGACCATTGCCTCTCGCTCGAGAACCTCATCGACCCGTGGTCGCCGTTCAGCGGTCGCACGCCGAAGGTCGACGAAGCCGAAGAGGACAAGCCGATCGAGATCCCGCGCCTCCAGGCCAAAGAGTACATGGAGGATTTCATCAACCCGAAGGAGTACCTCGAGTCGCAGAAGAAGAAGCTCGAGACCCAGAAGGTCGATAAACGCTTCCCCGCCCGGCCCGAGCGCGACGTCCTCAAGTTCCTCCTCGACAATGCGCCGCTCGAGCGGTGGGAGCGCGACGTCCTCGATGTCATTCGCGACGAGGCGTACTACTTCGTCCCGCAGAAGCAGACGAAGGTCATGAACGAGGGGTGGGCCTCGTTCTGGCATTCGCGCATGATGACGGAGAAGCTGCTCGATGCCTCCGAGATCGTCGATTACGCCGACGCGAACGCGGGCGTCATGGCGATGGCACCGGGCAAGTTCAACCCGTACAAGATCGGCGTCGAGCTCTACCGCCATATCGAAGAGCGGTGGAACAAAGGCCAATTCGGCAAAGAATGGGAAGAGTGCGACGACCTCGACGAGCGCCGCAACTGGGACATGAAGCTCGGCCTCGGCCGGAAGAAGGTCTTCGAGGTCCGGTCGCTCTACAACGACGTCACCTTCATCGACGAGTTCCTCACGCCGGAGTTCATCATTCGGCAGAAGCTCTACACGTTCGGCTTCTCCGGGCGGAACGATCGTTATGAGATCGAGAGCCGCCAATTCAAAGAGGTGAAGGACAAGCTCCTCTTCCACCTCACGAACTTCGGCGACCCGTACATCCGCGTCGTCGACGCGAACTACGCGAACCGCGGCGAATTGCTGCTCACGCACGAGCACATGGGTGTCGACCTGCGTCAGGATTACGCCAAGGAGACGCTGCAGGCGCTCGTCCGCGTGTGGAAGCGACCGGTCGCGCTCACCACGAAGATCGAGCAGAAGTCGGTCATGGTTCGATACGACGGCTCCGAGCACTCCGTCACGCCGTTCCGGATGTGATCATGGTGGATATGAGCGCGAGCGGGTTGGGTGTGGGGAGGGCATTGCTGCAATTTCTCCCCCCCGGCCCCCCTCACTTCGTGAGGGGGGTGAGGGGTGTGGCGTGGGTCGTCGCTGTGCTCTGCCTTTCGGCGTGCGAAACGCCCGAGCCCCAGCCGAAGGGGCCGGTGAATGCGTGGGCCTATCAAACCGGAATGCCGCCGGCGACAGCGCCCGTTGCGTCCGGCTCCGCCACAGCGCCGGCGGTCAGCGCCAGCGCCCCTGCGACCGCCGAGCCCGCGCCGCCCATCAAACCGAAGAAGCTCGCGCGCGGCGACGGATCGCCGCAGGACGACGAGCTCGCCGAGGCCGACGCCCTCTTCGACAAGGATGATTGGGCCGGCGCCGAGGCTGCGTATCGCAAAGCCATGCAGGTCGCGCCCAAAGATCCGGCGCCCATCGTCGGCTTCGCGCGCGCCCGCCTCGCGAAAGACTCGGTGCCCGTCGACTTCAACTCCGCGCCCAACAACGCCACGCTCAAAGGCATGATTGCTGAGCTCAAGCGCGCGGTGAAGCTCGACGACAAGTACGCGCCCGCCCAGCTCGAGCTCGGCCGCGCCCTCCTCGTCCAGGGCAAAGCCGACGACGCCATGGTCGCCATTCGCAAATCCATCGAGCTCGACCCCAGCGAGCCCGAAGCCCAATCCGCATTCGGCGTGGCCCTGCTCGCCAAAGGCGACCTTCAGGGCGCAACCGTCGCCCTCAAGAAGGCCGCCAACCTCGACCCCGGATCCGCCGCGCGCCAATCCAACCTCGGCACCGCCCTCTTCGCGTCGGGCAACGTCATCGAGGCCATTGCCGCGTACGAAAAGGCCATCAAGCTCGCGCCCAACGACCCCGGGACCCTCAGCGACCTCGGCACCGCGCACCTGGCGCAGAACCAACCCGACGAGGCCATCAAGTACCTCGAAAAGGCGTCCACCCTCGCGCCCAAGAACGCCGCGATCGTCCAGAATCTCGCGTACGCCAATCACCTCAAAGGCCAATTCGACAAAGCCCAAAAACTGTACGAAGAGGCCATCAAGCTCGACGACAAGCTCGTCTCCGCGTGGATCAACCTAGGTAACCTCCACGCCCAACGCGGCAAACTCCCCGAGGCCAAAGCCGCGTATGAAAAGGCCAAAGCCATCGATCCCACCGACCCGCGCGTGAAGACCGCATTCGGTGAGCTCGAGGAGATGCAGAAGAAAAAGCCGTAGTGGGGTTTTGGGTCGCGCGCGCACCATTGCGCGGCCGACCCGCGGCAGGCGTGGGCGCGGTGGCTTGTGACCTCGCGCGGGCCCGCCGTCTGCGCCCCCGGCCACCCCGCCGTCGGCCCGCCCGCCGTCCGGGCCCCGTCACGTGCCGCGTCCCGCCAGGTGCGCGCCCCGTCCACGCCGGAGGTCGTATCGAATGCGTCGAATCCCCTCATCGCGCGTGCCGCGATCTTCCTCAGCACCGCGCCCAGCGCCGCCGCTCGGCCAGCGTCCGCTGTGGCACCTCGCCTTGCAGCCGTGCCATTCGATGGGAAGCTTCAGGGTCGGTCGCGTTGGCGCAATCGTCGCTAATGGGGGACGCTGTGAGCCCGTCGCAATGGAGGCTGTTGGTCCTTGGGGTGGTGGCCTGGAGCATTTCTCCGCAGGCGGTCTTTGCGGACGAGAGCGCGACGGTGCAAACGGGGGCCACACCTGGGACGGCACGCAGCATCGGCTCGCCGAATCGGGGCCGACTGGAGAACGGAAAAAAGCTCGAGGCGTGCGAGACGATTCACCTCATTCGCAAGCACCGGTGGGGTTTGCCCGATCTGGTGGGCCTCATCGACCGGAGCGCGAAGCGGGTCGCCGACAAGTACGCGGGCTCGGTGCTCGTCGTCGGCGACTTGTCCCAAAAGGCCGGCGGGCAGATCCGCGGGCATGGCTCGCACAAGACGGGTCGCGATGCGGACATCGGCTTTTATCTGCTTCGCGGTGACAAGTCGTTCGTCGCGTCGGACTTCCACATCATCGATCGCGAAGGCCGCGCGAAAGGCGTGAAGGGCGTGCGGTTCGATACCGCCCGCAATTGGGCATTGGTCGAGTCGTGGCTCAGCGACGAGCGCGCGACGGTACTCCACATTTTCGTCGCGAATCACCTCCGTACGAGGCTCCTCGCCGAGGCGCAGCGCGTTCGTGCGCCCGCGGAGCTCATCGAGAAGGCCGCCGAAGCAATGGTGCAGCCTCGTCCCGGGGCACGTCACGACGACCATTTCCACGTGCGTATTCGCTGCCCGGACGGCCAATCGGACTGCATGAACTTTCCCGTTCGGTACACGCGCATTGCGCGGCCCTCGCCTTCTAAGCAGAAGGCGACGAAGGCCCAAACCGGCCGTGCTGCGAAAGCGAGCAAGCGCCCCGCCGCGAAGATTCGCCCGAAGCGACCGAAGTAGCGCAGTCTCGCCCTTTCCACGAAGCCGGCGTACACACGAGCGATGAGCCGCGCTCGCCTACTACCCATTGCAATCGGACTCGTCGCCGCGCTCGCCAGCGCCGCCGGTTGCTCCGACTCCAAGAGCTCGCCTACGTCTCCATCGTCGTCCGCGTCCGGCTCGACGGCCGACACGAGCTCGAAGCCTATCGGCCCCACGCCTGCGGAAATGCGCGGCTCGGCGCCCGTGCGTGTTGCACCACGCGCGCCGCTCGAGCGACAGCCGAAGATCGCGCTTTACGTCAACGACCCTTGGGCGATGGTGCTCGGCTCGGAGATCCCGTCTACCGTCGTTTATGCGGACGGCAGCGTCGTGCGCGCGGAGCCGAATCCTCCGCGTCTCGTCGATGGCCGGCTCGACGGCGACGTCGCGGGGCTCGCGGCTTCGCTCGAGGCGTCGCTCATGAACGAGCCGGCGCAGGCGTCGCTCACCCACGCGACCGACCAGCCGACGGTGTCGATCCTCCTCGAGACCCCGAATGGGTGGATCCTCCGCAGCGTGTACGGCCTGCTCCCCGACGGGAAGGCCTCCGTGACCGGCAAGTTCGCGCAGGGCGAGCCCTCCGAACGGTTCGTTTCGGCGCTCGGGTCACTTCGCGCGCTCCAATTGAAAGACCCGCATGTGTACACACCCGCGAAGGTCGAGGTGATGCTCTGGGGATACGAGCATTCACCCGAAACCCCGGCGCCATGGCCCGCGACCATTCCCGCGCCCGACAAGCCCGTGCCGCCCGCGCAAGGTGTCTTGCGCCATTTCATCGACGGCAAACACCTCGCGGAGCTCGACAACTTTCGCGCGAGCCTCGGGCAGAAGCAGGCCGTTTCTCTCGCCGGGCACAAATGGTCGATCGATCGTCGGATCCTCGTACCCGACGACCAACATCTCGCCGACGTGCGGACCGCGACCTGGCGTGCGTATGCCGAGGCGACGCAAAAGCAGCAGTAAAGTGGCTTCGATCTGCGCTTCGCGAGCGCGCACCAGACTGTTGCCGGCTGGGCACCGGGACGCCGTCCGGATCGAGGATTATGACTGTGACCATGCGTGACGAAACCATCCTGAGCGTGAGACCGCTGGGCTTCCCCTGGGAGACCACGGATCCGTTCCTCTTCTGCGTCCACCACGACGACGCGTACCCGGAGGGCAACGAGCAACTGGGGCCGAACGTCTCGCTCGAAGGCCGAAACCTCGGGCAAGACTTCGTCGTCAAAGACGGCTTCCGGATGTACCACGGCGAGATCGTGCCGGGCTTTCCGCAGCATCCGCACCGCGGCTTCGAGACGGTGACGATCGCTCGGCGCGGGCTCATCGATCACTCCGATTCGTTGGGCGCCGCTGCGCGCTTCGGGCGTGGCGACGTGCAATGGATGACGGCCGGTCGCGGCGTCGTCCACTCCGAGATGTTTCCACTGGTCGATCAAGAGCGCCCGAACCCGGTCGAGCTCTTTCAGATCTGGCTGAACCTCCCGAGCGAGGACAAGCTCGTCGAGCCGCATTTCACGATGTTGTGGAGCGAGGCGATCCCGACCCGCACGTTCACCAGCGCGTCCGGCGCAAAGACCGAGGTCGCAATCGTCGCCGGCGAGCTCGATGGTGCGCGACCGCCCGCGCCTCCGCCGCATTCGTGGGCTTCGCGCACCGGTTCGGACGTCGCCATTTGGACCATCAAAATGGAGGCCAATGCGAAATGGACGATGCCGGCGGCGAAGGGTTCGGCGACGAAGCGCACGCTCTACTTCTTCGTCGGTTCCACCCTGGCGATCGGCTCGCGCACGTTCGACGAGCACGCAGGCATCGAGGTCGTCGCAAACCGGGATGTCGAGCTGACCGCCGGTCCGGATGGAGCGGAAATCTTGCTGCTCCAGGGCCGCCCGATTGGCCAGCCCGTCGCGCAATACGGTCCGTTCGTCATGAACACCCGCGCGCAAATCCAACAGGCCATGACCGACTATCAGCGAACGCGCTTTGGTGGTTGGCCTTGGCCCTCGGATGCGCCGGTTCATGCGCGCGACGCGGGGCGGTTCGCTCGACACGCCGACGGCAAAGTCGAGGAGAAAGGCTGAGAGCTCACCAAGAGCGGCCGATCGAAACCCGAGCCATCGGATGGATCGGCCGCTCACGGATGAGAAGGTTTGAGTTGGCTGCGTCCGCCTTCGCCGGCATGTACGCGCCATGAAGACTCGACAGGGAATCGCGTTGGTCGCGTTGTTATGCGCAGCCGCGTGTGGGGACGACGCCTCGACCTCGAATGGTGGCGCGGGTGGTGAAGGCAATGCGCCGTCGAATGGCGGCGGCGGCGCAGCCGTCGACGGCGGCGCAGGTGGGGTCGGTGGCACCGGTGGCTCGAGCGAAGGCGGCGCAGCGTGCGTCTCCGGCCTCGAGCAATCGACGAGCGAATGCACCGCGTGCCAGGACGGACATTGCTGCCTCTCGGCCTCGGCGGCAGCTGCCGAGCCCGGCACCTGGACCAACTCCGCGGCAAAAATCTGTCGCGAGGCGAACTGCTGGCAAGAATGCGGCGTCGAAGAGCCGGAGTGTGGCGGTATCGTCCCGACGCCCGCGAGCTGCGCCGACGATCTCTACGCGTCTTGCTGCGCGGAAGTCACCGCGTGCGCGGAGAGCGACGCGTGCACCGCGCTCATCTATATCTGCATCGACGACCGCGGCTGTAACCCCGGAACCGCCTGTTTCAACACGTGTGCAGAGGAGTTTCCCGGTGGAGAAGCGCTGTTCGACGCGCTCGACGCGTGCTTCGCAGACGTGACCTGTACGTGATGTCCGCCGCGGTTGATCCCCGGCCCGAGCGCTCGTACCTCTGACGTCATGACCGAGCGGATCACGTTCTACACCAATCCCCAGTCCCGCGGCCGAATCGTGCATTGGATGCTCGAAGAGGCCGGCGCACCGTACGACGTCCGCGTTCTTCGTTTCGATCGCGGCGATCACAAGAAGCCCGAATACCTCGCGGTCAACCCGATGGGTAAGGTCCCCGCCATCGTCGATCGCGGCGTCGTCATCAGCGAGGCCGCTGCAATCTGTGCTTATCTCGCAGATGCCTTCCCCCAGGCGAAGCTCGCCCCGGCCGTCGACGATCCCGCGCGCGGCGCGTATTATCGATGGCTCTTCTTCGGGGCCAGCTGTATCGAATACGCAGTCCTCGACCACTCGATGAAGCGCCCAATGCCCGAGCGCCCCGGCGTCATTGGTTATGGCAGCTACGAGAACGTCCTCGACACGCTCGACCATGCGCTCGCGAAAGGCCCGTGGCTCCTGGGCGACCAGTTCACCGCAGCGGACGTCTACGTCGGCTCCCAAATCGGTTGGGGCATGATGATGAAGTCGATCGAGCCGCGTCCGACCTTTCAGGCGTACGCCGGTCGATTCTCCGAGCGTGCGGCGTTCAAGCGATCAGTCGCGCACTGCGATGAGCTCCTGAAAGAGATTCAGGCTTCGCCCTGAAAGATCGCGGTCGCGGCCGCGCGCTCTTCGCTTTCCAGGAGGGGGGTGTCCCCTCATCGAAGCGAAAGCGTATGGTATACGCGGCATAGCTTGCGACGACCGTGAGGTGGCTCACGGTCGTCGCAAGTTATTGGGGTACAATGGCCTTTTGACGAGCGGCAATGTGGAAGAACCAGGGGAGCTCGAAGAAGAACAAGAAGACCAATCGCGCGGGCGATGGGAAGGTCACGAGCAACCACGTCAACGTCAACCAGTCGTCGAGCAGCAGCTCGTCGAACAACAACAACACGTCCAAGAAGGGGTCGAAAGCGTCGGGGAAGAAGGAGAGCTCGACCTCGAACGAGTTGCACTCGACGTGGTCGAGCTACACGCATGCGACCAAGGGCGCGAGCGACAGCAAGGTAGCAGTCATCGAGGAAGCGAGCCCCGCGATCGCACGCAAGAAACATCTAATCAAGTCGATGGGCCTGAAGAAAGGCAGCACCTACCTCTTTGCGTTTGGCTTCCGAACCGATGGGGAGGTGGACCAACTGGGGCAAGGCGACCAGGGGGCGGAGTCGGCGAAGAACTACCGAACCGACAAGACCAAGGACACGTCCCTCCATGCCGAGGGCCTGTGGTGGAGGGATAGCCAAAAGCAGCTCAACGCATTGGAGGGCTCGACGATCGAATTTGTCGTCGTACATGACAGCAAGGACCCGTGCGCAGAGCAGTGTCACGGTGGATTCCAGGGCGTCAGCCGGCGTCACGGCATTCCCGTTCTGGTGATCTCGTATGCGGCGCAAGAGAGTGTCCGGAACGATCGCTTCCAGACGCTTGCACCACCTGGCCGGGACAACGTGCTGAACAGCCCAATCATCCTTTACCGCGAAGGCGAGGCGTATATCGTCGGCGCGGTCGACTCGAAAGGGAACCTGGGGTGGTTCCCACCTGTGGATGCTGCCCATGCTCCAGCCCAGCACGAGGCTGGCAAGGACGAGGAAAGGGAGAACGACGACAACGAGGAAGGCGAAGGCGACGACGGAAAAGAGAAGATCGAGCACGATGACGATGAGCCCACCCTCGTTCCAGAGCTGATGCCCACGTCCCTCGCGGCGTTCCTTGCGCAGCAACAGCATGAGCCCTCGCTGGAGCTACAAACCCTGCTCGAGCAGTTCGACGAGGGCAGCGCTACGCCGGTCGACAACAACTGCCTTCTTCACACGTTGGTGCAGCTGAAGAATCCTGGGCTCAAGGGACGCGAGCCCGACGGAAGAATGCTCGGTTACTTCGAGAAAATGCGCAAACACATCGGCGCCCAGGGGACCGGTACCATCGGCATCGAGCAGGCGCAGGGGTTCGCCGCGTCCGCGGGCCTCAGGGTGATCGTCCATCAAGTTGCCGGGAACGGAACCGTTGAAAGCTACGAAGCCGTCGGCGAGCAAGACGGCGAGGAAGTGCATATTCTCCACTTCGGTGCGCACTACGTTCCGCTATGGCCGAGGCACGGGTAGCGGCGTGCGCTCGTGGGCAGTGTGCAGCTCAATCGCAGCGCTCGTTCTCTGCCATGCCGCCATGGCAAACGCACACGAGTTCTCGTATCCGCGGTCGGGGTTCCGCATCTCCGTTCCCGAACCGGTCGTAGGTCCCTCGTGCGTCATCTATCCCGAAACGGAGACGAAGCCGGAAGCGTGCGGAGCCTTCGATCTCCAGGACCTTCGAGCGCGTGCGACGCCGAGGGGCGAACGCAAGATGGTGTTCGCGGTGGCTTCACGGGAGGGTGGGGCGACGACACTCGCAATGGTGCATTGGACCGAAGGTGGATACGTCGACGACGACGCCTTGCTTCAAGTCGGCAGTCGAATGGTCACCGAGATCCAATCGGTCGCGCCGCCGGGCTTTCACGTGGAGGCGACGCCCGCTTCTCTCACGCAAGCAAACGGCGCTCGCGCGGTGACGCTCGATGTCACCGCTCGGCCCGAGACGTCCAATGGGCAAGAGATGCTCTTGCGGCACTTCTTCATCCCCGCTGACAGCGGGATGTTCTACTGCGGGTTTCTGGTCATCCCCCCTACGGATCGTGCCGCGTTCGACGGTCTCGTCACGAAGACGATGTCGACCGTGCGTGTCGTGCAACCTTCGCCGCCCCCGGCCAAGCCCAAGTACGATGAGTCGGACGCTGAAATTCGTCTGGGGGAAAACATCGGCAAAGGCATTCTCTGCGCATTCGCGGCTGCGTTCATCGTTCTGTGGATTCGGCAGAAGGTGAAGTCGTGAGCGTGCGCGCGTACCTCCTCGTTTCACTGACTGCGTGCAGCCCAAACGTCGACGTCGTCGACGGCGGCGGAAATCCCGGCGGCAGCGGCGCGGGCGCTTGGACCTCCGACGGCGCAGGCGGGGCAGGCGCCTCCGATGGGACAGGCGGCGCGTCTCCGACGACCGGCTGCACCCCGGGAATGGAGCCGGAGACGCTCGCGACGGGGCTTTGGTGCTACTTCGCGCAGGGGCTCGAGGCCTCCGACGGGTACGTGTACTTCGACCCCGGCGACAGCAATCTCGCGCGGGTGCCGCGCGACGGCGGTGCAGTAGAGATGCTGGTCGAGGGGGTGCTGCGATTCGTCGATGCCGGCCCCGAATTGCTGCTTGTCCGACGTGACGCCGATTGCGACGACGCCTGCAATCGCGTCGTGCTGTTCGACAAGGCGACGCAAACTGAGTCGGTCGTCGCGAGCGGGCTCGGTTACGTGTCCGCGCTCGGACGAGCGGACGCAGGCATTTACGTGTTCCACGCGACCGATTTCGTCGACGGCCTATCGGTCTACGCGTTGGACCTCTTCCACTTTGGCATGCCGGCCGAGCGGCTTCTCGAAGGGGAGCGCGAGGTGGAGTCGATGACGGTCTCGTCGGGTGCCGTGCATTTCATCGCGTTCGACGACGGGGGCGATTGGCGCATGCGCAGGCTCGATCTTTCAACCTTGGAGGTCGAGGCGCTCGAGAGCGGGGAAGCGTGGATCGATTCGTTTGCTCACGGTAACCACGTGGTTTGGGCGACGGTGAACGACGGTATCTGGCGCGCGCCTGTGGACGGCGGCCCGTCGGAGCCGTTCGATCCGGGCTTCGCCTTCGCCTTTGCAGCACAATCGCCCGATAGCGACGATCTCTATTACGTCGACGGCGTCACGATGCCAGATATGCGGGTCGCGCGGATCTCCTCAGGGGGAGGGCGGGCGGCCACCGTCGTGACTGGGGTCGAGCTTGCGTCGGCGCTCGCGGTCGACGACTCCTGCATCTATTACATCGAGCAGGGCGACGATTGCGTGGACGGCGGCTCACTCGCGTCGCTGAAGCGCGCGCCGAAATGAGCCGCTCGCGGTTGCGGTGACTACTGCGCGCCCTTGCGACTGCGCCGTGTCCGCACCGCGAGCGCAACGCACGCAAGCAGCGCAGCCAACGAGCCGCCGCTGGGCCCGACCCCGATGCTGCATCCGTCGTCTTCCGGGCTGTCGCCGCCTTCGGGCGGCGCGCCGCCTGCGCTCGTGCCGCCGCCGCTTGCGGGCGCGCCACCATCGCCTGCGCTCCCGCCGGCGCTGGAGCCGCCGTCGCCGCTC
>JABFXY010000078.1 GCA_013361525.1 Polyangiaceae bacterium
GCGCGGCGTGTCCGGCTACGACGCCGGCGGCTGGTCGTGCCTCGCCCTCGGCATCGGCGGCATCGCCGGAGGCTCACCGATGATCGCCATCGGCCGTCGAAACCGCATCGCGCGCGAGGCCACGGACCTCTGGACGGTCCCGGTCGTCGATGTAGGCACGGAGCTCAGTCTGCGCTGGTCTTTCTGAGCCGGGGTCGCGGCGTATCCGCGGCACGCGATCCCGTGCTCGACTAGGACGATGGCGTCGTCTCGTCCGGGTCCGTTATCGAGTTGGGGAGCGCTCGTCGGGATCCTTGCGCTAGGGGGTTGTCCATCCTCGGGACCTTCGGACCCCGCCCGCATGGGGCAATCGCAGTCTCCGGCTGAACCGTCGCGTTCTTGCGACGAAGGAGATCCCGGGGCGTGCGTGACGGAAGGCCTCGCGCTCGAGCGCCACGACGATCTCGATCGAGCCGTCTCGCGCTTCGAGAATGCATGCGACGCGGGGCGCGGAGAAGGGTGCCGCCATTTGTCACGTCTCGCCTTTTCGGGCATCGGGCCGAAGGCGGGCCCGGCGCAAGCGCTCGCCCGCGAGGAGGAGGCTTGCGCGAAGAAGGACGGCGTCGCGTGCGCGACGATGGCCGAACGATATTGGACCGGCGACCACGTTTATCCCAATAGCGACAAGGCCATCAAAGCCTATTTGACCGCCATTACCCTCCTCGACGAACATTGCAAATCAGCGGATGCCTCCGCGTGTCATCGATTGGGGGTCGTGTTCACGAACGGGTGGGGAATCAAGGCCGATGGCGCTCGCGCCGAGGCGGCTCTTCGTCGCGCCGCGGAGCTATGGGCAAAGGCCTGCGACGGGGGTGATGCCGAGAGTTGTCTGCAAATGGGCAAAGCGAGGGCGCGCGGCCGCGGCGTGGCGCAGGACGTTCCCGGGAGCATCGCAGCGTACGAGCGCGCCTGCGAAGGCGGCGCCGCCGACGCGTGCATCGAGCTCGCCTCGGCTCGAAAGAGCGACGATGCGGCCGTCCGCCGCGCGCTCGGTCGCCACGAAACGATCCTTTCGGCGCGTTGCGAGCGGAAGATCGCGACGGCCTGCCACTCCATCGCGAGCGTGTACGTGGCGTATCGCGCCGAGCCCGAGAAAGCTGCCGCGTTCATGCAGAAGGCTTGTGACGCAGGCCACGGTCTCGCCTGTCGCGACATCGCTCGAAAACAGAAGGCGAAATCGCCGGGGGCGGACACGTCGATCGCCCGCACCGTCGAGCACCTGACCAAGGCGTGCGACGCCGGTGACGGTCCGGCGTGCGGCGCGCTCGGAGAAGGACATTTGCTCGGTGAGCTCGGTCCGCGCGACGCGGCGAAAGGCAAAGAGCGGCTCGAGCGCGGTTGCGACCTCGCCGACGCCGGCGCGTGCATCACGCTCGGTCAGGCGCTTGCGAGCGGTCGTGGGTTATCCAAAGACGCAAACGCAGGGCGCACGTTCTTCGAGAAAGCGTGCGCCCTGGGCAGGAAAGAAGGATGTGATCGCGCGGCTCCGTCGAAGTGAGCCGACCCGTTAGCTCGACGTTTGCGAGACCGTCAGCGACGGCTCTTCTTTCCTCGCGATTTGCCCGAGCTTCGGCTCGGCTTCTTCGCCCGGCTCTGGTTCTGGGGCGCGCTGGAGGCTTCCGACGGGGACGACCGATCCGCGCTCGGTCGGGACGACTTCTTTCCGCGGCGATCATCGTCATCGTCGTCGTCGCCCCGACCACGGCTCGAGCGATGCTCCGAAGACGCCTCGAAGCGACCCTCCGAACGCATCTCGGACCGATCGTTGTCGCGGCCCTTGTCGCGGTCGTGGCGCGAAGCGCTCATCGGCTTCGAGCTCTCGTGCGAGTCGCTGTGTGACGGGCTCGACGCGTGACGCGAGCGGGATGGGCTCGACGCGTGCCGGCTCGGCCGCGAGTCGTGGATGACGTGGGCGCCCGCGTGGCCGTGGTAGTGGACGTACGCGTGGTGGTCGCGGTGCACGACAATCCCTGGCACCACGTTGACGTTGACGGTCACCCACGGGTCGCTCCAGTGGGACGTGTGGTACCAAGTGCCGCCACGGTAGGAGTAGTAGTACCCGTCGATGTAATAGACCGGGTAGTCGTAGTCCTGAACGACGTAGACACCGTCGCCAACGAGGACCAAGTCCGGTGCGTCGACGAAAACGACCGGCTCTGGCTCGACGTAACGCACGTGAGCGTGCCCGTAGACCCGCGCATGGCAACCCGTGGCGAGCCCGCCAACTAAGCCGACAACGAGGACGAGCGCGCGCGACATGTGCATTTGAGTTTCCTCCTAAGCCGAGACCAAGTCCCGCAGGCCTTCAACACTAGCACCGCATCTCGGTGCTGGCGCGGCATGCCACGGGAAATACGGGGCGAGGTCGCGCCGCATGCCGAAAAAGGCACGGTCTCGACGCACCTCGTGACCCAAAGAATGCAGCCCGAGGGGAAACCTCGGGCTGCAACGGACCGCACAAGCGAGGGTTCAGTCGATCGTCAGGGCATCGAGACCTTGCGAACGCGGTGATAGGGCGGCACCGGCTCGATCTCACCCCCGGTACCGTCGGCGACGTAGAGCACCTTTCCGTTGGGGGTGACGTCGATGCCCTCCTGACCGTAGAAGCTCGCCTCGTCGCCATCGCCGTCGTCGAACCCCGACGCGCCGCTGCCGGCCACGGTCTCCACCTCGCCGCTCGCGCGGATGACACGGATCACGTGGTTACCCGTGTCGGAGACGTACACGTTGCCCGCGGCGTCGAGAGCGAGGTCCTTCGGCTGATCGAAGCGCGCGTTTTCGCGGGCTCCGTCGATGAGCCCGGGTGTGCCGTCGCCGGCGTACGTGCTCACCTTCCCGTCGGCGGTGACCTTGCGGATTCGATGATTCATCAGGTCCGCGACGAGGACATCACCATTGCTGAGCGTGACCATGCCGTACGGCGCGTCGAACTTGGCCTGCCCGCCGCTGCCGTCCGCGAAACCTCGACAACCGGAAGCACCTGCCACCGATGTCAGTTCCCCGGACGTCGGATTGAGGATCCGAATGTCGTGACGCTCGATGTCCGACACCATGATTTGCCCATTCGAAAGCGTCGTCATCCCACGCGGGCGCCCGGCGCCGACGGCCTTCGCCGTCGCGGCGCCCGTCGACAGGTTGATCTGCCAAATGACGCCTGCAGCGGGCCCGGCCGATTGACCTGTTTCGTTATAATCGGTTTGAGCGAACAACTTGCCGTCACCGGACCAGATGAGTCCAAATGGGTGCTTGAAATCCCCTTGGTTCGTCAATGTGGTGACGGTACCGGTCGCCGTGGATATTCGGAGTCGATCACTGTCGTAATCGGCGATGACCAATTCCCCGGTTTCATCGAGCAGAATGTTCACCGGATTGGAGAACTTCGCGGCCGTTCCAGTCCCGTTGGACGTACCGGGATTGGCGCCACCCGCGAGCGTCGTCACGGTGACGCCCGCGACGCGGTGCACGACGTCCGGTTTCGCATCGCCGGTCGGGGTGACGGTTCCGCACTCGCTGCCGCCGCCGTTCGAGCTGCCGGCGCCGGTGCCCGGTCCGCCCGCGCCACTCGCGCCGGCCCCGTCCGTTTCGCCGTCGCCGCCACCCTCGTCGCCGTTGCCTCCACCGCCGCAACCCGCAGCGAGAAGCACCATCATGGGGACGAGTAACGAGCCACGCCGGTGCGATCTGTAATTAGAACTTCCAAACTGACTCCCACCGTCAAGACGCTTGTGCTGCATCGTGAACGGGCATTGGCAATCGCTGCGCCAGACTGTGTTCGACCTGCTTTGATACGCAATCGGGTTCGGAACGCGCTCGTCCGGAGTGCCTCGATGTGGCGCATCGGCGCATTTTTTCTCGGTCCCCACTTCTGTAACGCGGATCCCGCCGAGTTTCGTCGGGGGCACGTCGATTGCTAGTTGCGCTGGCGTGTTGGAAGCACGATTCGCAACTCGAAGGCCCGAAGCGCTGTGTCTCGCGGGCTCCGACCCTTCGAGCGAAGTGTTTCCCCGCGGGGCACTCTGTCGCGCGTTCCTCACCTCCGTGTGCGGGCCTGCGAATGGAGCGGCGCGCTGTTCCGACGAGGACGACACGCTCGCCCTTCGCTCCTGGGTCGCGGCGAGGATGACGTCGCGAGGCGTGACGCTGTCCGAAGACGACGTCGTCATTACGCGCGGCGCCCAACATGCGATTTCGATCGCGGCCGAGCTGCTCCTCGATCCGGGCGACGAGGTCTTGGTCGAGGAGTGGACATACCCCGGCGCGCTCGACGTCTTTCATCGGTTGGGCGCGGAGCCCAGCGTGATCGTCCACGGCGAAGCGCGCTGTGCCTATGTGATGCCGGGCGTATCGAATCCGCTCGGGCGCGGGATGCCCGCGGGAGAACGGCGGAGGCTCCTCGACCTGGGCATTCCGATCATCGCGGACGAAGCGCTGGCAGAGCTGCGGTTCGACGGTCGTCTCGAGCGGCCTCTGTTCGCGGATGCCTCGGACCGAGTGTTCCACGTCGGAACGTTCTCGAAGACCCTGAGTCCCGGGCTCCGGACCGGCTATCTGGTCGCACCCGCGGGCTATCGCGCACGGGCGCGACAGGCCTCGCGACGATCGGCGAGCTCGTCCGGCGAGCTTGCGCATCGTGTCGTCGGCGCATTCGTCGAGGGTGATCACTTCGACGCCCGGCTCGGTCGCGCTCGGCGCTTTTACGAGATGCGGGCCGAGAAGCTCGTGCGATCTCTCCAGCGGCGATTCCCGTCCTTCCGCGTCCACGAGCCGGAGGGCGGATATTCGCTTTTGGTCGAGACCGACCGACAAGGCGACGAGCTGTCACTCCTTCAGGCGGCAGCGGAGCACGGTGTCGCATTCGAAACAGGCTCGACGTTCCGCACCGACGGAGCCATCTCACCGATTGCCCTTCGTCTCACCTATTCGCAGATCTCCCCAATCTGGATCGACGAGGCGGTCGCCCGGCTCGAGCGTGCCTGGAACGACTTTCATCACGGGCGGCTCCAACACGTCCCGCGAAGGTCCGACATCCGGGAGCTGGCGGTGCCGGCGTTCGACTCGCTCGGGGCGCGAGCACGGTCGGACGCGGCAGAGTGAAAGAAGAGTCAGCGCTTCTTCGACGACGGCGGGTGCTGCTTGTGCGCCGCCCAACAGGGGGGGCAGCGCCACTCGAAGCGATAGCCACCTTGCTCGTCGGCGATACGCGACAGTCGCCAGCCGTGCTTCGAGCTGATCAAGGTGTGTGCGGTCTTCGTCTTGGGTGACGAAGTCCCACAATCGACGCAATACCAGGAGCTGTCGTCCTCCTCCTCGTGATCGTGCTCGGACTCGCTCCCATTGCTCAAGTAACTGCTGCTCATCATCAGGCGCCCCTGCCGAGCGTCCGGCTTTCGCAAGTGAAAGATCGGAAAGCGGCGAACATCCCCTGATGCGACAGGCGGGCCAACGTCGGGTACGCCCCGTTCGCGATTGAACGGCGAGCCAACAACCGCAAGGAATTCGCGCGAGCCCGCGGTCGATGCGACGGAGGGGTGACCTGCGTACCCCCTCCGATCACGCGCTCAATTTTCACTTTTGTCACGATCAGGCTTCAGGCCTGAGGTCTGCGCACCGCGCCCGTTTCGTGGTTTGTCCGCGAAAATCGAGCGCTCTGCGTTCAGTAGCTGTCGCTCGCCCCTCCGCCCCCGGACCGACCACCTCCACCTGAATAGCCGCCAAAGCTGCCTCCACCTCGCCCACCACCGCCGCCGCGCATGAACAACAAGGCTTGGAGGATGCCGAACAGGATCACGCGGAACGTCGGCGACACCAGCGAGAGCAGCCCGACCACCACGAGACCCGCGAGCAACATCCACATGCGCAGCGGCGATGGTTTCGGCTGCTCCTGGCCGCGCTCGCTCGGTGCCGACTTGTCCACCGGGAGCTCGTCGGCGAGCGCCTTGGCAATGGCGTCGGTACCACCGTCGACCGCCGCAAAGAGATCTCCGCGACGCATCGCCGGAGACACATAGGTCCTCAGAATCTCGGCGGACTCGAGGTCGGTGAGCTCACCACCGACACCTTTGCCCGTCTCGATCCGCACGCGCCGCTCGTTCGGCGCGATGACCAGGAGAACGCCGTTGTCCTTGTCCTGCGCGCCGACGCCCCACGTATTGAAGGTGTCGTACGCGACGTCTTCAATCGGGAGCCCGTCGAGCGTGGGCACGACGAACGCGACGACGGCAAACCCGCGTTGTTCTCGAAACGCCGTCAGCTTGCGGTCGAGCGCGGCAATCTGCTCTGCGCTCAGCGTATTGGTGGCATCGACGACGTGACCCGTGAGCGGCGGCGGTGTGTAGCGGGCCGCGGCCGCCGAAGGGACACCCGCGAAGGTCGCGAGGCACACCGCTACCAGCGCAATGAGCGCGGCCCAACTCGTCCTCGACATGGGTCCTCAGAACGCGACGCTCGGAACCGTCTCCGCGCCGGGGGCGGCCTCGAAGTAGGCGCGCGGCGCGAAGGGTTTGCCCGTCACCTTGTTCACGACTTTGCCGCGAACCTTCGAGACCTCGGCGTTGTAATCACGAACGGCCGCGTTGTACTCCTCACGCGCGCGCAGAATTCGGTTCTCCGTGCCTTCGAGCTGAACCTGCAAATCACGGAAGTTCTGATTCGCTTTCAGATCCGGATAGGCCTCTTGAATCACGAGCAGCCTCCCGAGCGACTTCGAAAGCTCGTCCTGTTTTGCGGCGAACTCCTTCATCTTCTCGGGGTCGTTCATGTCGTCGGCGCTGAGCTTCACGCTGGTCGCCTCCGCGCGCGCCTTGAGGACGCGATCGAGGGTGTCCTTCTCGTGAGCAGCCGCACCTTTCACGGCGGCGACGAGGTTCGGGACCAGATCGGAGCGACGCTGCAGATTCGCCTCCACGTTCGCCCAACGTTCGGCGGCGATTTGATCCTTCTCGACGAGCGTGTCGTAGCTCTGACACGCCGATAGCGTGAACAGGCCCAACAAGAGCGTCGCCAAGAGCAGAAAGGCCCGCCGGAGGGGCGTAGCCATGCGCCTCGATCGGTGCCTGCCCGCCCGCTCGAACGAAAGGCCGTCACCTGCCTGTTTCGCACGTACCTCGGGGTGCGGGCGAAAATCGGTCGTCATCCGCTTCGTCATCATCGCTGACCCACGTTTCAAGGTGCGTGCCCGACCCGTCCGATCGGCGTCGACGGCGGGCGTCGCGTGACGTAAGAGGAGGGCCGCTTGCAGAACGCGCGGATCCTCGTGCTCGATGCGGATTCGAATGCCGGCCTCGCCGTCGTCCAGAGCCTCGGCGCGGCCGGCTACCACTGCATCGTGGGCGGGGCGTCGAAAGAAGGCGCGGCGTTCACCTCGCGCTACGTCGCGGAGTCGGTCCTTTATCCGGATCCGATGACCGACGCGGCAGCGTTCAAAGCGTGGATCACGAGTTGGGTGCGCGAGCGTGACGTCGCGCTCGTGATTCCAGTGACGGAGCGAACGCTGGTGCCGCTGCACGAGATGCGCGGCGAACTGGACGTCGTGAAGCGGGTCGCGATGCCGTCGAAGGCGACGCTCGATCGCGTCCTCGACAAAGAACAGTTGCGCGAGCTCGCGGCTCGTCTCGAAATCCCCGTACCGGCGAGCGCGATCGTGACATCGGCGCGCGACCTCGCGGACGATCGAATCGACGAGTGGCTTCGCGAAGGCGCCGCGGTCGTCAAAACCATCAAGTCGA
This sequence comes from Polyangiaceae bacterium, assembly GCA_013361525.1. Taxonomy (GTDB): domain Bacteria; phylum Myxococcota_A; class Polyangia; order Polyangiales; family Polyangiaceae; genus Xiheicaenibacterium. The sequence goes on from JABFXY010000078.1 coordinate 7,764, forward strand.
AGGTCTGGAATGGCCAGGCCGCCAAGCAGTTCCCGGTCATTGTCGTGCGATCGCGCGACGAGCTGGTCCGCGCGGTCGTCGAGCGGGTGGAGCACGTGCCGGTTCAAGTCCAGCAATGGGTCCCCGGTCGCGGCCTCGGCGTCGAGCTCCTCGCGCGCGACGGTGAGATCCTGATGTCGATTGCGCACGAGCGGCTGCACGAGCTCCCCCTCACCGGAGGCGGAAGTACCTATCGGCGTACAATCCCGATGCCGGCCGATCTCCTCGAGGACGCTCGCAAGCTCACCCGCGCGCTCGCGTACGACGGCGTCGCCATGGTCGAGTTTCGCGGCGACGAGACGACCGGCCGGCGTTGGCTCGTCGAGATCAACGCGCGCTTTTGGGGCTCGCTCCCGCTGGCCGTCTTCGCCGGAGCGGATTTTCCGAAGGCGCTCGTCGAGCTGTTGGTCGAAGGCAAAGTGCCTTCGGATTCTGCGTCACGAACGGACGTGTATGCGCGGCAGATCGATCGCGATCTCGAGTGGCTGAAGGTCACCATCAAACGACGAGGGCGTTTCGCGCGTGAAGAGCTCACGAAGCCGCTCGGTCGCAGCCTTCTCGAGTGGGGCCGCGTCGTGACCGGCCGCGAGACGTGGGACGGCGCGAGCCTGCGCGATCCGATTCCCATGGTGAACGAGCTTCGACGAATCGTCGGACACGAGATCGAGGGCGTGCTCGATCGCACGCGGCGCAAAGCCGTGCGCGCCGCCGCGCGAAGGACGTCTTTGCGACGGGCCACGCGTTATGCCGACGCGAGGAAGGTTCTCTTCATTTGTTATGGCAACATCTGCAGGAGCCCCTATGCGCAATACAGGCTCGTCGAAGCGGCGGGAGGGCGTGAGGTGCGTTCCGCAGGCTTCCACCGAACGGAGCACCGACCGACGACCGACGCTTTCCTCCGCGCGGCTCGGGGGCGCGGTATCGACCTGTCGAGCCATCGGTCGCGCATGCTCGCCGAGGCCGATCTCGAATGGGCGGACCTCGTCGTGATCATGGATCAGCGAAACTACGAGGACCTGCTTCGCTTCAACAGCGCCGCGACGAACAAGGTCGTCTGGCTCGGCGCGCTCGACGGTGCGCCGATCGAAATCGACGACCCTTACGACATGGACGAAGCACATACCGCCACCGTGCTCGATCGGATCGATCGCTGCCTCGCCGTCCTCACCGGAGCCAGCCAATGAACGGTCCGATTGGGCGCTTCGTCGACCGCGGCGAACACGCGATGTTCACCGCATATTTTCCCGCCGCCGTCGAACAGCCTCGCTTCGCCGTCGTTCTCGTCAATGCTTTCGCGAGCGAGACGGAGATCTTCCGCGTCCATTTCGTACACTTCGGCCGCGCGCTCGCCGCAGCCGGCATCCCGGCGCTCCGCTTCGACTACGTCGGATATGGCGATAGCCAAGGCGATTTCGAGGCGGCTTGCCCGGCCTCGATGGAAGCGGATATCGAAGCCGCGATCGAAGAAGCGAAGCGTCGGTCCGGCGCGTCTCGCGTCGTCCTGGTCGGATTGCGCTTCGGTGCGACGCTCGCGGCGCGGGTCGCGGCGCGGCGCGACGACGTCGAGCAGCTCGTCCTTTGGGAGCCGCTGGTGAAGCCATGGGACGATCTGTTCGCGCAGCTCCGCGCGACGGTGAGCATGCAAACGGTGCTGTTCAAAGACGTCAAAGCGACACGAGATCAAATCGTCGAAAACCTCCTCGCCGGGCGCCCGACGATGGTCGGGGGGTACGACCTCAACGTGATCGACGACGGGTATCCGCTCGGACGCGAGATGGTCGAGCAGACCAAGCGAATCGACCTGCTCAATGAGGGGACGTCGCGCGCGCGAACGCTCGTCCTGCACGTTCGCCGCAACCCGGGCCAACCCAGCAAGAAGCTCGTCGAATACCGCGATCGTCTCGCCCAACAAGGTGTCGACGTCACCCTCGACACGGTGGTCGAGTCGACCCTGCCCTGGCTCCACGAAGCCACCTATTCGACCATGTCGCCGAACCTCTATCGCACGACGCTCGATTTTCTCGGAGCGGGCCGCGAGCGCGAACGCAATGTCGACTCCGTCGTGGAGGCGCCATGAGCGAAGAGCCCGTTACCTTTCAATCGGGAGCGAACCGCCTCTCGGGCATGCTGCACCGGCCTGACGGTGCGCCGAGCGACGTCGCGGTGCTCTTCGTGCATTCGGGTGCGCGCGGGCGGCTCGGCAGCACCTTTCAATATCCGGTCGCGGCGCGGGCCCTCGCGAAGAAGGGCATCGCTTCGATGCGCTGGGACCCGAGCGGAATGGGCGACAGCGAAGGTCGGATCGACGACACGAAGATGCTCGATTTCTTCGGCTCGATCCAAGCCGGCTGTTTCGTCGCCGACACCCTCGCCGCCATCGAGGAGCTCGATCGGCAGGTCGCGCCAAAGAAGCTCGTGCTCTGGGGTCTATGCGGCGGCGGCATCACCGCGCTCCTCGCGGCCCCGCGCGCCAAGCGGAAGATCGACGGCCTGGTCCTTTTGAGCACACCGGTGCTGCTCGACAGCGCGCAACAGAGCCCGCTCGAGACGATCTCTGCCGAGCACGCGGCGTCGCACCTCTGGACGCTGTACGCGAAGAAGCTCCTGTCGCTCGAGGCCTACAAACGGCTCTTCCGAATGGAGAGCGACATCGAGACCATCAAGACGTACGCGACCGCATTCGTGAAAGGCACGGCGAAGAAGATCGCGCGAAAGGTGAAGAACCGCATCGCGCCGCCGCCCCCGGATGCACCCGCGCGCCCGCTCCACCCGCGCCAGAACCCTCACTATCTCGAGGCGCTCTCGGCGATGGTGCAAAAGGACGCGAAGCTGTTGATGCTCTATGGCGAGACGGACTCGCTCCGATACGACTTCTGGAACGAGGTCTACGAGCCGCTCGTGCAAAAGGACGAGGCCTACGGCAAGCGTGTCGAGGTTCACCTCGTCGAGGGCTGCAATCACCTCTTCACGCTTCGCGAATGGCAAGCAGCGGCCCTGAGGCACTTCGACGCCTGGCTGCCGAAGGTCGCCACCCCCTAAAGGCTTTCCCAAGCTTCGGCTCGGCGTTCGCCCCGGCCCGCGCTGACGCGCGCAAATGAAGGCCGGGCCGAACGCGTAGCCGAACGCCGAAGTCTGGACAGCCCCTTCATCGTCACTTTGGCCGCCCTTCGGGCGGACCAAAGACCGCGTCAGCTTGCGGCGATCGGCCGCGTCGCTCACCCCCGCTCGGTCTCGAACACGGCTCGATCGCCGCCTCTTCGCCTCCGCAAGGATCGGTGGAAGAGGCTCGGTGGATCGGGTTCCGGAGATTGTGCAACCCCCGAAAGTCTGGAGGTTCGAATCCTCCCAGGTCCACCACAGTAGGGCTTGTGGCGTAACTGGTAAACGCAATCGGATAACCCCCGATCGACGGTCAATCGATCTCTCAACCCGAACCTTCCGCCCCTGAGCTCTCTTTCTCGCGTTCGCCTTCGGCGAAACGAGAAGGAGCGCGTGCGGTCCCGAAACGTCGACGCCCGGTCGCGCTGCTGCCTGGCCATCGCTCCTCCGCTTCAGGGGAAGCGCCCGCCTCGCATCCCGCGTCTCGCCGCATCTTCGTGGACGGATCGCCCGCGCCGCAGCCCGCGAGCGGAAGGTTTCTTCTCTTTCGTGCTTAGGAGGCTCCTTTGTCTCGCGTTCGCCTTCGGCGAACCGAGCCTCTTGGGAGCCGCCCCGGCCTGTCTCGCCACGCTCGACGTGGCCTGCCCCACGAGGCTCTCATGCGCTTCATCTCTGTTCCGCTGCATGAGCGCGCCGTCCTCCTGAAGAACGGCGTGCCCATCCGTGCGCTCGCGCCCGGCCGTCATTTCATTTGGGGCCGCGGCTACACCGATATTCGCTTCGACATCGGCAACGTCGTCTTCGACGCGATGCCCGAGGTCCGCGCCGTCTTGCCGGCGTCCTGGTGGACCGAGCTTTCGCTCGCGACGCACGAGCGCGCGATCGTCCGCGTGGACGGCCGCCCGTTCGCGTGGCTCGGCCCCGGCGTGCACCGGCTGTTCGTGATCGATCCGTCGGTCGCGGTCGAGGTCCTCTCGACCGAGGGCCCGGTCCCCGCGCTCACGGCGGAGCTCCGTCGCGTGCTTCCTCCGAAGGAGATCCTCGAGGTGAAGGTGCAGCCGCACGAGCGCGGCATCGTCGCGATCGAGGGCCGCATCGAGCGCGTGCTCGATCCGGGTCGCTACGCGTTTTGGTCTCCGACCGAGACGCCGGTCGAGGTCACGATGGTCGACGTCCGCCGTCAGGAGATCGCGGTCGTCGGTCAGGAGCTCATGACCCGCGACAAGGTCACGCTTCGTCTTACGCTCACGGCCGAGATCCGTGTCGTCGACCCGGTGGTCGCGACCAGCTCGGTGGCGAGCGTCCGAGACGCGGTGTACCTCGCCGTGCAGCTCGCGGCGCGTGGTCTCGTCGGCGCGATGACGCTCGACGAGCTGCTCGAGGGTCGCGACATCGTTGCGTCGAAGCTCACCTCGGACGTGTCCGAGGCGATCACGGCGTACGGCGTCGAGCTCTTCGCGGTCGGCATCAAGGACGTGGTGCTTCCGGGCGAGATGAAGGCCCTGATGAACCGCGTCATCGAGGCCGAAAAGGAGGCCGCAGCCAACGTCATCCTCCGTCGTGAGGAGACGGCCGCGACCCGTCAGCTCGCGAACACCGCGAAGCTCATGGCGGACAACCCCGTGCTCATGCGCATGCGTGAGCTCGAGACGCTCAAGGAGATCGCGGGCCAGCTCAAGGACGTGCGCCTGGTGGTCGGCGCCGACAAGCTGGACGGCCTGATGGGCTACTCGCGAATGCTGCTCGCGAAGGACGAGTAACGAAGCGGCGACGAAGGTGAGCGGAGACGAAGTTTGCACTCCGCTCACCATTGTTGTCTCGGCCTCGATTGCGGATTAGGGAACACGCGTGGTCACCCGAAGTTGTCTCGTCGCGCTGGTGCTGTTGGTCGGATGCGGCGACGACGGAACGGGTGGCGCGGGAGGATCCGGCGGATCGCCACCCACCTCGGGCGGTGGTGGCGAGGGCGGCATATCGGAAGGCGGCGCTGCCCCGACCGATCTCACGGTGCTCGCCTGGAACCTCGAACAATTTCCGAAGACGGACGAGACGATCTCGCTGGTCGAGCAAATCCTCGACGAGGTCCGACCCGACGTCGTCGGCCTCGAAGAGATCGGCGAGGAAGCGGACTGGCAGACCCTGGTCGGCGCGCTCGACGACTACGAAGGTGTCCTCGCGATGTCCGGCGACGGGTTCTCGCGCGTGGCGATGCTGTATCGCCCGGATCGCGTGCAGGTCTCGGATGCCAAGATGGCGTTCGCGGACGACAGCTACGCGTTTCCACGACCGATGCTCACGGTGCACGTTCAACTGAACGACGCCCCCGAAGAGAATTTTCTGTACGGCGTGGTCCACCTGAAGGCCCAGCTCGATCAAGAGAGCGAAGACCGCCGTCGCTCCGCGTGCATCAAGCTCGACCAGTGGATCAACGAGCAGCAACAAGCGGGTGTCGAGGATGAGATCGTGGTCACGGGCGACTTCAACGACGAGCTCACCGACCCTCAACAGTGGAACGTCTTCGGCCCACTGCTCCAATCGGCGGACGGAGGTTTCCTGACGCTCGCGCCGGAGCAAGCGGGTGAGTTCACCTACATTCCGTTCGAGAGCTTCATCGACCACGTGCTCGTCCGCGGAGGCGACTTGTTCCAGCGGAGCGGTGCAGAGGTGGTGAAGCTGGACGAGGACTTCGCTTCGTACGAGTCGCTGGTGTCGGATCACCGGCCGGTGCTCGCGACGATCGTTTTCCCGCCGCGCTGACGATGTCGTCCTTTCCCTCATCGACCCGGCTCGGCTCAGGGTCTAAGGAGCGGTCATGGCGCTCCTCTTGATGGGAAATAAGAACTACTCGTCATGGTCGATCCGTCCGTGGTTCTTCATTCGCCACGCCGGCCTCGCGATCGAAGACAAAGTCATTCCGCTCGACGAGGTCGCGACCTCGGCGGAGATTGGTCGCTTCTCCCCTTCGAAGCGCGTGCCCGTCCTCGTCCTTCCCGAAGGAGACGTGGTTTGGGACTCGCTCGCAATCGGTGAGTACCTCGCCGAGACGCACCCCGCGTCCGGCGTCTGGCCGGTCGAAGCGGCAGCTCGGCGTCGCGCGCGATCTGCTTGCGCAGAGATGCACTCGAGCTTCGGCGAGCTGCGGCGCGTGCTCACGTGCAACAAGCGCGCTCGTTATGCGCCCGACGCCTGGCGAAAGATCGCGGGCGGCAAAGAGGCGGAGGCGGCCATCGAAGCCGACATCGATCGCGTCCACGCCCTTTGGAAGATGCTGCTCGACGCGTCGGGCGGACCGTTCCTCTGCGGTGCGTTCGGCTACGTCGATGCGTTCTTCGTTCCGGTCGTGTCGCGGTTCGCGACCTACGGAATCACCTCGCCCGCCGATGCGCAGGCCTACCGAGCTCGGGTCGAGGCGCTGCCGACCTACACTCGCTGGGAGGAGGAAGCGGTGGCAGAGACGTGGAGCATCGAGAAATACGAGTACGACATCGCGCGTAGATGAGTCGATGCGTCGAGCTGCACTGCTTTTTTCGTTCGTGACTGTCGCTTGCGCCGCCCCGGCGCCGCAAGCCGACACGGTCGAAGTCCCGATCGCCGTCGCCCCCGCGACGGCGGTCGAGCCCGCAGCTTCGAGCGAATCGTCTGCAAAGAAAGAAGCCGATCCCGCACCGACGAGCGAGCCGATGCAGGGCGCGACCACGCCGAGCAACGCGGCCGCTGCGACCGCAGAGACGCTCTTCATGGAGGGTCGGACGGCGATGCAGAACGGTGATCTGCGCACCGCGTGCGAGAAGTTCGACGCGAGCTTTCACATCGATCCGGCAGTCGGGACCGCGATCAACCTCGGGACCTGCCTCGAACAACTACAGCGCACCCCGGAGGCGTGCCGTACATACAGAAGCGCCAAGGCGCTCGCGAGCGCGCGGGCTCAAGTCGATCGCGTGAGGCTCGTCGACGAGAAACTTCGCGCGCTGAATTGTCCGTGATGGAAACGATCACATCGATGGAGCGACCATCTCTGCATGCTGCAGCGGATCACCTCGCTCCTGATCGCTTCGACGTTGGTGGTCACGGTCGCGTGCGGCGACGACGGTTCGGATAGCGACGAGGGCGGCTCGTCGAACGGTGGCAGCAACGCGGGCGGCGACAGCACCGGGAACGCGAACGGCGGCGGAGACAACACCGGCGGCACCGCCGACAGCGGAGAGCCGGCATCGCTCAACGGCATCACCGCGGCGCACAACGAGGCGCGCGCGAACGTCGACCCACCGGCGGCATCACCGATCCCTCCGCTCGAGTGGTCCGACGATCTCGCGGCGGTCGCGCAGGCATACGCGGAGCAATGTGTCTTCGAGCACTCCGGCGGCGAGTACGGGGAGAACCTCTACGCCAACACCGGCAGCACGACACCTCAAGAGGTCGTGAGCGGTTGGGTCAGCGAGGTCGCCGACTACGACTACGCATCGAACGAATGCAGCGGCGTCTGCGGTCACTACACGCAAGTCGTCTGGGCGGATTCGCTGCGCCTCGGTTGCGGCGTCGCGACCTGCAACGAGAACTCTCCGTTCGGAGACGGCCCTTGGCAGAACTGGGTCTGCAACTACGACCCGCCGGGCAACTGGGTCGGCGAGAAGCCCTACTGAGATCGCACCGCTGAGATCACGCTGCGCGAAGCAGCTCGTACACGTGACCACGTCGAGCGGCACGGTGCGCGTACAGCAATGCCACGCGTTCCGCGCATGCGTGTCCTGTAGAGTTCCGCTGCAAGTGTCGCAGGTCGACACAATCAGCGACTGCTCTCAGACTAGCTCTTCGGAGGTCATCTCATGTCTCGATCCTTTGACAACTTATCTTCGCGCTCGGCGCGCTTCCTCGTGGTCGGCGTGCTCTTCAGCGCGCTCGGCTCGATGGCGCCGACCTGCTCGAAGAGCGCGGAGAAGGAATCGGCGCGAGCCGAAGACGAAGACGAAGACCGAAGCGAAAAGAAATCGGTACGTGAAGACAGCGAGCCCGCCGGCGCGACGGCCGAAGTGGGCGCGACCGCAGACGTCGACGCGAAGGTCGACAAGGATGTCGCCGCGGACACGAAGATCACCGTCGGCTCGGCCGAGCTCTTCAAGAACGACGACGCGCTCGTCGAGAAGTACGACGACGGCTCCGCCGTGTTCCTCGTCGAGCCGTCGGGCAAGACGCAGGTCGCGCTCGCGGACGTCGACGGCAAGCCGGTCCCCGATCGCAAGGTGAAGCTCTTTTACGAAGAGGCGCCGAACAAAGAGGCGGAGATCATCCTCGACCACGACGCGGAGAAACACGTCTACATCGGGACGGTCCCCGAGCTCACCGCGACGATCACCCCGGTTCGCTACGAGATCATCGGGAGCCCCAAGCCCTGGAAGGGCATCCTGCACCTACCCCCGGGCGGCACGCGCGAGCTGAACGTCTCCGCGAAGATCGCCGCGGACGCGCACGTGAACCCGATTGAGGGCCCGCACGGCGGCCGCATCGAGCGCATCGGCGACGACGACGTCGAGATCCTCATCGATCCGGACAGCGGCGAGACGCGCGCGTGGATCATCGTCGAAGGCCGCGTCGTTCCGCCGAAAGAGCGGACGATCTCGTTCTATTTCGACAACCACTACATCGAGACCTACCCCGACCAGAACGACTCGTTCTACGCGAAGGTCTCGTTCAGCGCCGACTTCAGCTTCACGGCGACGCGCCGGGTGAGCGTCGCGCTCTGGGCCGGCGACGTCGTCCACACGCACTTGTTCGGCTTCCGGCCGCACGTGCATCTCTTCGCCGCTCGTCCGTGCATCGACGTTCGCGTCGTCGGCTGGACGAAAGAGAAGAAGGTCAAATGGGACAAGAACCCGAACGAGCCCGGCCTCGGTTGGGCGAAGGGCAAAGAGAAGCACAAGCACGGTGGCCACGACTGGGACGACGATCACGGCAAGGGTCACGGCGGCCACAAGGACGACGGCGGCCACAAGTCACACGGCGGCGGCAACGACCACGGCGGTGATCACAAGTCACACGGCGGTGGTAACGACCACGGCGGCGGCGATCACAAGTCGCACGGCGGTGGCGGTGGAAAAGCCAACGTGCACAGCGGTGGCGGCGGCGGCTCCAAGGGCGGCGGTGGCGGCTCCAAGGGCGGCGGTGGTGGCGGCTCCAAAGGCGGCGGCGGCTCCAAGGGCGGCGGCGGCAAAGGCAAGAAGTAGGGTTGCTGCCGAGCTCCCGTGGGCGCCGGTCGTGCGCCGCTCCAACGGCTCCCATCGGGGTTGAGGAGCCGTTTCCACGGCGCACTAGCCTCTACCGTGCCCCCCTTCGCTGTTGTTGATCGGTGAAGGCCAGCTCAAAGCAGCTGGCCTTCACCTTAGTTCGCACATAAAACTTCTCCGTTCGAACGTTTCGAGCCGCCTTTGGCGGGAAGAAACGACCAGCGGGGCCGCGATGGCCGGAGGGGCATCGACGGTCCCGCCCTCACGGAGGAGCGCATGATCGACTTCGAGCCGACCGAGGAGCAGACCCTCATGGTGACGGCCGTCTCGCAGCTCGCAGAGAAGCTGCGGGGCGCCATTCGACGCACGGAGGAGGAGCGCGGGCTCTCGGAAGAGACGCGCAAGACCGCCTTCGAGATGGGACTCGGCGGCGCGGTCTCCGTTCCCGAATCGCACGGCGGCGCGGGGCTCGGACTCGTGACGGCGGTGCTCCTCGACGAGGCGCTCGCCGCGGGCGATCCAGCCGCACCTTTCGCGCTCGGCGGACCGGGCGCGTTCGCATCGGCCATCGCGGAGCTCGGCACCGCAGAGCAAGCGTCGGCATGGATCACGCGCCTTTCCGCCCACGATCGCTGCGGCGCCGTTGCCTGGAGCGAAGCGCGCCCGAACCGCACGCGGCCCGGGCTCTCCGCCCTCGCGACGAAAGACGGCGACGCGTGGGTTCTCCGCGGTGAAAAAGCCTTCGTTCTGAACGCGGATCGCGCGGATGCGTTCGTCGTGTTCGCGCAAGTCGACGAAGCGAAAGGCTGGAGCGGCGTCGGCGCTTTCGTCGTCGACGCGAAAGCGGACGGTGTTCGGGTCGGCGCGCGGAAGTCGACGCTCGGACTCGACGCGGTCGGGGCCTGCGACGTCACGCTCGAAGGCGTCCGCATCACGAACGACGATCGCCTCCTCGGCGGCGACGAATTCACGAAAGCGGCGCTTCGATTCTTCGTCAAAGAAGGACTCAAAGTCGCATCCCGCGCGGTGGGCCTCAGTCAATCCGCGGTCGACATCGCGCTCGAGTACGTGTCGAACCGGCGGGCGTTCGGAAAGCCGATCGGTCATTTCCAAGCGGTCGCGTTCACGCTCGCCGACCGCGCGATCGACATCGACGGCGCGCGCGGTCTGTTGCGACGAGCAGCGTCGCTGTGGGATGCGTTCGCTGCCGGCACAGCCCAAGAGCGCGACGCGCTGCTCACCTCCGCGTACGCGATCGCTGCGAGCCTCGAAGGCGCGATGCGCGCCGGCGACGATGCGGTGCAGCTCCACGGTGGCGCGGGCTTCATGCGCGACTACCCGGTGGAGAAGCTGATGCGCGACGCGAAGCAGCTCGCCCTCTGCGTGATGACGAAGGAGCAGGCCGATCAGCTCGCTGCGGCGATCGAGCTCGACATGCCCCTCGATCCCGCGCTCGTCCTACCCACGCCGGATCTGCAGGCCGTCTTCACCTGACGCGGAGGCCATCATGACGATCGAGTTTTCGCTGACGAAGCGCCAGGAAGAGCTGCGAGGGATGATTCGCTCCTTCGCGAAGAACGTGATTCGCCCGCAGAGCCTGGCGTGGGATCGCGCGCATGGCATCCCCGAAGACTTCTTGATGCGGTTCACGCAGATGGCCGCGGCCGCCGGTGGCTCAGCCGGTGCGTGGGGCATTCAAGGCCTCGGCGCGAGCGCGGACGAGTCGGCACCCAAACCGGATGCGGCCGACAAGAAGAAGAAGAGCGCGATGGTGAACACGGTCATCGCCGCAGAGGAGCTCGCGACGGGCGACCCGGCGTTGCTGTTGTGCCTGCCCGGGCCTGGGCTCGGTGGCCCGCCGGTTCGTGGGTCGGGCACGCCGGAGCAGAAGGAGCGGTTCTTCTCGATCTTCCGCGACATGTCCGCCGGCCTGAAGTGGGGCGCGTACGCGCTCACCGAGCCGGGCGCAGGGAGCGACGTCGCGGGGATCCGCACGAGCTGCCGCAAAGATGGCAAGGCGTGGGTCCTCGACGGCCGCAAATGTTTCATCACCAACGGGGCGCGTGCTTCTTGGAACGTCGTGTTCGCGACGATCGATCCGGCGCTCGGCCGCGCAGGTCACCGCGCGTTCGTCGTCGAGAAGGGCACGCCCGGTTTCAGCGTCGGCAAGATCGAAGACAAGATGGGACTTCGCGCGAGCGAAACGGCGGAGCTCGTCTTCGACGAATGCCGCGTCCCGGAGGAGAACCTCCTCGGCGGTGAAGAGCGCTACCAGACCAAAGAGGGCTTCATGACCGCGATGAAGACCTTCGACAACACGCGCCCGCTCGTCGCAGCGATGGCCATCGGGATCGGCCGCGCGGCGTACGAATACGCACGCGACTTCGTGAAGGAAAACTACGTCCTCTCACGACCGATCCCGCGCTACGCGGCCATCGCGGAGCGTCTCGCGCGCGTGGGCCGAGAGCTCGCCGCGGCGCGCATCACGACATGGCGCGCGGCGTGGCTCGCCGACCAAGAGGTCGCGAACGCGAAGGAGGCGAGCATGGCGAAGGCCGCGGGCGGTCAGGCGGCGATCCGTGCGTGTTTCGAGGCCATCGAGATCTGCGGCGCGCACGGAACCATCGCGGAAGAGCACCAGCTGCTCGAGAAGTGGTTCCGGGACATCAAGGTGTACGACATCTTCGAGGGCACCGGGCAGATCCAGCGGATCGTGATTTCCAAGCGCCTCATGCCCGACCTCAAAAGTTTCTGAACGGGTCGGTCACAGACCAGCGCCTCGCCGTCACAGGAGATCGTCGGCATGCGGTTCAGGCCGCGAGTTGCCGATCCAAAGGAGGCTTCGAATGCGCTGGTCGTCGATGGTGAAGGTGGGGCTCTCTGGCACGTCGCTTGCGCTCGCGATCGGTTGTTCGCAGCCGTCGTCCGAAGAGGCCGTCGCCGAGACCATCGCCGCCGACGATCAAGCAGCGGAGGCCGACGAGGCGAAGGCGAAGCAGGACAAAGAAGAGGAGCAGGCGCGCGAAGACCGACGTCGCGAGCGCGAACGTCGCGAGCGCCTCGCCGCCGATGCCGAGCGTGAGCGTGCGAGCACGGATCCGAGCCAACCCACGCCGTGGTTCCTGCGCCCCGCGGGGAACGTGACCCCGGCATCGACGCAACAATCCGGCACGAACGGCGAGCAGGGCCGTCCTCTTTCGAACGAGCAGCCGAAGCAGCAGGTCGTTGCGCCGCCGCAACCAGCGAAGCCGGTCGTCGCGCAGCCTCAGCCGATCAACAATAAGCGCGGATGGGGCATCAACCGAGCAGCGTGCGGTCGGGGCTGAGAGAGGCCGGCGCAGACTCGAACGAAAGACCCTACGTCGGGTTGTCGCTCATGCCGAGCGACGACTGGTGGATCGCGAACGAGCCGCTCTTCTCGCAGGGTGTCGTCGACGCCATCGAGTGGAGCGTCGACTTCGGATGGGGACCGCGGGGTATCCCCGATTGGCTCGCCGCGCTGCTCTCGAAGTATTCGCAGCGCGGCCGCCTCTACGCGCACGGCGTGGAGCTTTCGCCGCTGTCGGCCAAGTGGACCAACGAGCAGGACTTCTGGCTCGCGGCGATGGAAGCGACCTGCCGCGAGATCCCGTTTCGGCACCTGACCGAGCACTACGGGTTCATCACCGCGGGGTCGTTCGTTCGCGGAACCCCACTTCCCCTGCCGCCGAGTAGAGCCGCGCTCGATCTCGGCGTGCGCCGGATCGAAGAGCTTCGAGCCCGCGCCGGGCTCCCGATCGGGATCGAAAACCTCGCGTTCGCGCTGTCGCGCAGTGACGTCGAAGCGCAGGCATCCTTCGTCACCGAGCTCGTCGAGCGAAGTGACGCGTTCGTCCTCCTCGATCTGCACAACCTCTTCTGCCAAGCCCGAAACTTCGGCGTCGGCGCGCTACAGCTCGCGCGCGCGTACCCGCTCGAGCGAGTGCGAGAGATCCATGTCGCGGGCGGCGGTTGGTCCACGCCGGCGACCGATCCGGAAGGCCGGCGGTTTCGGCGCGACAGCCACGACGATCGCATGCCGAACGAGGTGTTCGCGCTCCTCGAGGCGGTGATCGAAGCCTGCCCGCAGCTCGAAGCGATCATCCTCGAACGCACCGATCGCTCGCTGTTCGGGCGCGACGAAGCCGAGCGGCACCGCGAAGACTTCACGCGGCTTCGCCGGCTCGTTCGACAACGCGCGCGACGAAAAGAGCCCGATACGACGCGCGAGCGCACACGCGTCGAGCTCGTCTCCGACGACGAGGCTGCGCTCGATGCCTACCAGCGGACGCTCCTCGACGTGCTCGACCGCGCCGAAGATCCTCCGACGGCGAAGGCCGCGCTGCTCGAAACGGAAGACCTGGCCGTGTACCGCGATCACATCGCCACCTTCGAGACGCGCGCGCTGGAGATAGGTGCGGCGCTGGTCCATCAATGGGGTGCGCGCGAAGAACCCCAAGGCACGATGCGCGCCGCCGTCCTTCGTACGCATCGTTCGCCGCTCGAGCTGCGCAGCTTGCCGATGGTGGAGCCCGGGCCCGGTCAGGTCCTCGTCCGCGTCGCCGCCGTCGGGTTGTGCGGCACCGACGCGCACGCCTACCGCGGTCGCTTCCCGGTTCCGATACCGATCGTCCTCGGGCACGAGACGGTCGGTGTCGTCGAAGCGCTCGGTGAAGGCGTCACGTCGCTTTCGGTCGGAGCACGCGTCGGCATCAGCTGGATCCAGGCCGGATGCGGCACGTGCGAGGCGTGCGAGCGAAACATGCAGACGCGCTGCACGGCGCCGCGCACCTGGATCGAAAACGGCGGCGGCCTGTCGGAGTGGACGATCGCCGAGGCGTCGGGCTGCACCTTGTTGCCCGATTCGTTGCCTTTCGAGCTCGCGGCACCCTTGTTCTGCGCGGGCCACGTCGCCATGAGCGGTCTACGCCGCGCGCAACCAGTGGAGGGTGAGCGCATTGCGGTCGTCGGCCTCGGCGGCCTCGGCCACCTCGCGCTGCAGATCGCGCGGGCCTACGGCTTCGAGACGGTCGGGGTCTCGTCGTCGCTTCCGAAGCTCGAAGACGCCCGCGACATCTTCGGTGCGCATCACGTCGTGTTGGTGGAGAACGACGACGTCGGCGCGGCGATCGATCGAATCGGCGGCGCCGACATCATCCTCGCGACGACCAGCAACATGGCCCACGCCGCGCGCAGCGTCGAAGGGCTGCGCATCGGCGGACGGCTCGTGGTCATGGGCCTCGGTGACGGTGCGCTCGCGATCGACCCGATCGAGCTCGTGCAACGCGAAGCATCGGTCATCGGCTCGATCCAGGGTTCACGCAGCGATCTCGACGAAGTGCTGTCCCTCGCCGAGCAAGGGGCCGTCGTGCCGAGCGTCGAGACTTTCCCGCTCTTGATGGCTCAACGCGCGATGCAGCGCCTGCTCGAAGGACGCACGCGTTATCGGGCAGTGGTGACGATGGATTAGATGCCCACCACCTCGCTCGCTTCGCTCGCTCGTCTCCTCCCAAACGCGTGCTCAGCCCAGGGCGTTGATCGCATATCGAAGTGTCGTGGTTCGGTGCGAGGGCTGTTTGGTATTCAGCGGGTTCGCACGAATTCTGGGCTTGCGCGCGCGTGGGAGGAGAGGGTCTCGCTTTGCTGGAAGGTCGTGGCGAATGGATGGCGAGCTCGCTCGGCCCGGTGATGGCCGGGCTTCGGCCTGTCGGCGCACGCCCCGCGCCACGCCCTCCGCGCTTCGTCGACGCCACGACGGAGGACGTGAGGTCGATGCACGAGAGCCGACCGGGCGTGTCACGGCGCCTGCGCCATGGAGGCTTCGAAGCCCGGCCATCGCCGGGCCTCGGAGGTCCCATGTCGCAATCCCGCCATCTCGTCCTCGCTCATCGCGCTGCCGCCATGCGGGGCGCGCCTACCACCACGGAGGCGCTGCTTTGGCAGCAGCTGCGCGGCAGTCGGCTCGGCGTTGCCTTTCGGCGGCAGGTTGTCGTGGGCCGCTACATCGCTGACTTCTGCGCGCCGTCGGTGCGGCTCGTCGTCGAGGTCGACGGCGGCTATCACGCGGGCCGTGCGGGCGCCGACGCGCGGCGGGACCGGGACCTTGGCCGGCTCGGGTATCGCGTCTTGCGGGTGCCGGCGGATGTGGTGCTCCACCGTATCGAGCAGGCTGTTGCGCTCGTGTCGGCTGCGCTCCGGCATCGGTAGGCGCGCTATTGCACTCTTTGTTCGCGCCGCGCAGGTCGTTTCGAAGCGCGGCGAACCCACCACCGATCGCGGCGCCTCGTCATTCGCACTGCACTCCGTTGAGCACTTTGGCGCAAGCACCCGCGTCGCAGAAGTACTCACCCGGACCGAACGGCGCTGCGTCGTCGCCGCAATCCTCGTTCTCGCGACAGCCCTCGGGGTACACACATTCGAGCGACAGGATGTCCCCGGAGCAGGGCTCCTCCACCGGCAAACATGCGCCTTGTCCGAACTCGGTGCACTCGCTCGAGACCTTGCAGCGCGTCGCGACGCAAGCGCGAACGGGCCGGCCCATCGTTCCGGCGGGCGCACAGATCTCGCCCTCGTACGAGCAGTCCGCGTCCACCGAGCAGAGATCGGTTGCGCAAAGGTTGAACGGCGCCGGCTCGCCTGGGCCGAACCACGGAAACGTAGCGCTCGAGACGCAAATGCCTTCGGCGCAGTCACTCGTCGTACAGCACTCGTCTTCCGGTACGGTGCATTCGGTCGCCTCGATCGGCGCGATGACGCACGCCTTGAACCCGCCGGGCGTGACCTCGACACAAGGCTGACCGTCGCAGTCGGCAGACGAGGAGCAGTCGTCCTCGAGCAACTCACCCTGCGCCGGGGTTCCACCGGTTCCGCCACCCTCACCGGAGGGGTAACCGAACCCTTCGGGCGGCTTCCTGCGACCCCAGCAACCCGACAACGACGCGACCACGGCCAGGATCGTCACGATGGACTTCATCGCCGCGCATCCTAGTGCCGGCCGCGCTCGTTTCGTCGTGACCAATTCGTCGAAGGCGTCAGTCCGCAACGACGGCAGCGACACCACCAATCGCGATCGCGGCGCCGATCCAGCGCTGCTTCGGGATCGTCGAGAAAACGCGATAGGACGAGCAACATGACCGCGCCGCTCTGGTTGAGGAGCGCGGCGCGTGAGGCGGTGCCGTACTTCATGCCGCCCAGCCAGAGGATCGTGCGATGTAGGTGCTCAGCAGCGTCGCCGGCATCATCAGCTTCCAGCGCTTCTGCGGAACGTAGATGCCCACCACCCCGCTCGCTGACATCGATTTATGCGAGTGATGGTCTTCATCACGAATCATCACTGGTGCTCATGAGAGCCCGAGCCAAGGTTGTTCGCATGACCTTGCGAAAGCTCGCAGCAGACTGGGCTCTCCGACTCGCGCTCGTCGGCCTTCTTCTCCAGGTGGGAGGCAGCTTGTACGAGCACCTGGTCCTCGATCCGGCGTGGCCGACGAACCCGCTGCTCATTCAACCGGACCACGGCGGCGTCGACCGCAAGGCGTTCTGGATCCCGGCGCACGCCCTCGCGCAGCTCGCGCTGCCGGTCGCGTTGTGGGCCGTCTGGCGCGACCGCGCGGCGCGCGGTTGGGTGCTCTTCTCGCTCGGCAGTTACACGGCGCTGCGCGCGTGGACCTTCGCGTATTTCATCCCGGCCGCGCTTCGGTTCGAGACGGAGAGCACCGTCGACGCCTCGGAAGCCCGCACGTGGGTGATGTGGAGCTTGTTGCGCGCGCCGCTCCTTCTCGCGGCGACCTACGCGGCCCGGCGCGCATCGAACGTGCGCAGCTTCGCGTCGGAGGCAGGCGCAGCTTCCATCGGCGAGCGCGTCACAGCGCGATGACGGTGAACACACCTCCGATCGCGATCGCGGCGCCGATCCAGCGCTGCTTCGTCGGTGGGCTCGCTACGGCGTCTTCTTCTCTTCTTCGAGCGTCTTCTTGAGCGTTGCCCACCGCTCCGCACGAGCCTTCGCCTCCTCGCGATAGCCTTTGATGTTTTCGTGCAACCATGTGACGTCGCTGCCTAGAATAGCGTCTTTTGCAAACCTGTTCGCGTAAGAGAGCTCTGCGGGAATCCACCATACGAGCACCTTGAGCGCGCGCCGTCTCGATTCTGGGGCCGCCTTTTCGACGGCCTGTTTCAAGATCGCGATCGACCTCTTCTTCTGCTCGTCGGTCGACATCAAGTGGGTCGCGATGGAGCCGAGCGCATCCAAATACGTCTTGAAGATGACGTCGCTGGTCAGATCTTTCTCAATCGTGGAGAGCAGCCCATCGATCTCCAAAGGGCACCAGTCGGCTTCAGTCCCATGGTCCGAGGGTCCGCCACGGTATCCGCGTACGTACCAGTCAGATTCGGTGTCGCCGGTGTGATTGGCGGCTTCCGCGCCACTCAGGTGGCCTACCGCGATTTGGCGCAGCTTCTCGTCATCTGCAGCGACGTGACGTCCCCAGAACGCGCACGCCTCCGCCTCGTGGCCTTTGAAGTGGTGGGCATATCCGTGGGCCGCCGCCGCGAGAGCATCAGGCGAGCTCTCGGCCGCGAGCGACGTCGTCACTTCGTAGCCGCGTTCGAAGTCCTCCCACCACGCCGCGATGACCCCCCGCACATCGGTCGGAGTCGTCCTTGCACGGCCGAGCGCGAGCACCCGGTCGGCGAGCTCTGGCGCGAGCGACTCGTCAATCAGGAGCTTTGCCAATCCTGCATTGGTCGGAGAGGGCCCGAGATCGCTCTCGAGCGCGAGGAGCATCCGCTTCAGCTCCTCGGCACTCGCGTCCGATCTCGAGTCGAACAGGTCGGTCGCCATTCGTCGCACCGCGGGATCTGCGTCGAACATGAGATTGAGCAGCGTCCGCCGCGCACCCTTGCGATCTCGGGCTTTCAGCTGATCCCAGGCGTCGCATTTGGCGTGCAAGAACTTGTTCTTCTGATCGAGCGCCTCTTTGCAGGTCCGCAAAACCGTCTTGATCGCATCCACGAGCGCCGGATCGTTGTCCGGCGCCGCCATACCCTGTCCGACAGGCGCAGCCGAAGACGCGGTCACGGACGCAGACGCTGCCGGCGTGCTGCTCGACGGAGCAACGGTCGCGCTCGGCGGCTCGTTCGTCCCGGTTGCTGAAGGGGCCCTCTCGTTGCTGCACGCGCTTGCTGCAGCAACCACGAGAACAAGAGCTGGCACCGCGTGCCGATATCGTTTCGTCACCGTGTCGATGTACGCGCACCGCGGGCGCGACTTGCCTGCGAAATTCTGCCTTCCGCCCGTTAGCGCAGCTCGAGCGACTCAAAGCGCGACGACGGCGGCGACGCCACCGATCGCGATCGCGGCACCGATCCAGCGCTGCTTCGGGATCGTCTCACCGAGAAACCGCGACACCACGAGCAGCATGACGGCGCCGCTCTGGTTGAGGAGCGCTGCGCGGGAGGCGGTGCCGTACTTCATGCCGCCGAGCCAGAGGATCATCGCGATGTACGTGCTCAGCAGCGTCGCGGGGATCATCAGCTTCCAGAGCTTCTGCGGGACGAACAGCGACAGCGCCGGCTTCGCGCGGCCGGTCACGAGCTGAAAGACGAAGAGCACCGTCGTCCCCGCGAGGAGGCGAATGGTGGTCGCCTCGATGAGCGAGCTTCGCCCGAGCGCGGGCTTCGCGACGACGACGCCGAGCGCGGTGGTCATGACGCCGCCGATCGCCAACGCTACACCTTTGCGATCGATCGCGACCGGTCGCACCGCCGCGCGCCGCTGCCAGCCGACGAGGAAGAGGCCGATCACGATCAGCGGCGCGCCGAGGACGATCCCCGGGCCGAGCTTCTCGCCGAGCACGACCGCGCTCAGGAGCACGACCGTCGGGGCGTACGCGCAGTCGGTGATGGCGGCGACGGACGCGTCGAGCCGACGGAGCCCGGCGAGGAACAACGTGTCCGCGATGGCGAGGCCCAAGACGCCGCTCGCGGACAGGAGGATCCAATCACGAGGCGCGCGCGACCATTCGATCGAGCCGCCCGTCAGCGCGAGCGTCAACAAGAGCAGCACCGTGGCGACGAAGTTCTTGAAGAGCGAGAGCGCGGCCGCGTCGACGTCCTTGATTCGCCGAAAGACGAGGATCGCGCACGCCCACGCGAGCGCACATCCGATCGCCATCGCGTCACCAGCCCAAGAAGGCATCGGGCGCCTCCTAGCACGAAAGGAGGGCGACCGTGGGTCGTCGGCCTCACGCGAGCTCGCACCTTCGCCCCTACGTCTCAAGAGCAACCCTTGTGTCGCGCGATAGACCTCGACCACGAGATGTCCCGGAAGGTGAAGACCTTCAATTTGCGATCTCGGATCACGACAAGGCCATTGCGGGCTGAAGTCGGAAGTCTGAAACCGAGACTGACGACTCCGTCAGACTTCACGTATGCCCAAGTCATCGTCTCGCAATAATCGGCAGAGCTTCGACGATCGCGTTACGGCGACCACGATCGAGTACGGGCCCAGCACGACAGGCTACCGCGTCAACGACGACGGCGAGGCGAGCACGAGCTCGGACGCCGATGGCTCCGACCTGGCGAACCACTACCTCCCGCTGGTCCCGGAGGACACGTACGAGTCGTTCTGGTCGAGGCCGCTCGAGCCGTTCCTCTTCGTGTTCTTCAAGGTGTGCGAGATCTACCCGGGTTGGGACGGCGTCCGCGGGGAGGCGAGCCCGCTCGTCTCGCTCCAAGGCGAAGATGAAAACGGGGTCCCGCAGTTCGGCATCATGCTTCGGGATGGGACGGCGGCGAGCGTCAACGAGGTGCTCACCTCGTCCCTCGTCACGCGCCTTTCGGGATCGAACGCGTGGGCGAGCGGCGCGGAGGTCATGCTGGCGCAAGGCAAGAGCGGCTTCCACGCCGTGGTCTTCGCGCCCAACGGCACCGGGCTCACCGACGTCGTCGGGATGACGGCGGATGGAAAGCTGGGCACGGCGGCCGACTTCGGCTTCACCGTGCCGACATCGACTGGGCCTGCCTCCCGCTCAGGCTTCGTGCCTGTCTACAGCCGCGTCGCGGATCTCGCCTTCGTCGTCGGAGGGGCGCTCACCAGCAACGGCGCGCAGGCCCGCGACATCTGGCGGCGAGAGGTGCGGGGAACGGGTGGCTGGCAGCAGGTCCCGCTCACGGGCGTCACGCTCGAGACGGTCCTCGCTGCCACGTACAGCTTCCGTGACGCGAAGCTGTGGGTCCTCGACGAGAGCCGCACGGTTCGCCGCCTGCTGCGGATCGATCCGCTGAGCGGGAAGACGACGATCGTCGGCTCGTGGGCGAGGTCGAGCGCGTTCAACAAGCAATGGCTGGTGCTCGATCTGGAGGGCGACGTCGTGCTCGCATCGTCGAGCGAGTCGGCGTTCGGCATCGCGCGCTTCCGCTCCGCCGGCCTCAACCCCACCATCGCACCGACCGTCGTGAACCTGGAGCAGGGCGCGCGGCGCCTCATGCTTCCTCCCGCCATCGACGCGAAGGGCAACTCGATCGTCACGCGCACGTCGCCGACGGTCGATTACGTCACCGAGCGCCGCACGACATTCCAAGGCAGCGCGGCTACCATTGCAGCATTGGACGCGATCCTATGAAGAAGCTTGCCGCCGCGCTCCTGGTCGCGCTCATCGGGTGTGATTCTTCGCTCGACCCTGGAGCCGGCGGCTCCTCCAGCGCGAGTACGGGTGGCCTCGGAGGGGCGAGCTCTGCGTCGGAGAGCTCGTCCGCCTCATCGTCGTCGGGGACGGGCGGAGCGCCCGAGGACAAGCCCTGCCCGGGCTGGGACGGCTGGGCGGCATGGGACGACTGGGCCGCGAGCTACCCGTTCTGCTACGCAACGGATCCACAGGCGGTGGTCGAGCCGATCGAATGGGAGCCATGCGATCCGCTATCGGGGATGAGCACAGGCTGCCGGCAGATGAAGGTCACCTGGCCTTACAATTTCTCGCCGTTCGCGGTCGTTGCGAGCGGGTTCGAGGAAGAGGACGGGACCGTTCTCCTATCGTTCACACGGGTGAACAGCTCCAACGAGGGCGAGCGGTTCATCATGCCGATCGTCGCGGAAGCGGACGGTCCCGTGCGCGCCGCACTGCTCGACCCACGTAGCAACGTCAGCGAGTACGCGTGGATGGGCTCGACGATGTCCCGAGGCGTCGGCGCCGGCAGAGCGCTGTTCGAGCTTACGGATTTCGACATCGAGGGAGAGCTACCCGATGCGCTCGTCGGCTTTGAGCTCGGGGTTCCGCGACCCTTCGTCGAGCATGGATTCTCCGATGGCATCGGCCATGGCTTCGGCACGTCGAGCGACATCTGGGGCACCTGGGACTCGAACCGCATCCTCATCGCACGCTGGGGTGAGGAGCCGATCGAGGTCTGGGGCCCGGCGCAGTCGGGCTACCAGCAAACGCGCTTCGTACCCTTCGGTGAGTTTGGCACCTGGCACGACGGCGATGAGTTTCACGCCAACGTCATGGCTTGGACACCTGAGCGAGGAGCGTACCCTTTCATCCACTTCGGCAACGATGAGACGCATGGGGCCGAGGCGCTGGGCACGGACGGTACGGACCTGGTCTGGATTCAAAGTGAGGGCCGTCTCCCCGACGGCACCTACGCCGAGCGAAGTATCGTGACATCACCGTTCACCACGGATCCGGACGCGCTCGAGCCGCGACGCTTGCGTTCGTACCCGAGCTCATATGCGGGAATCCTTCCGTTCACTGTCGGCTGCGGTTATGCGTCCTACTCATACGAGCCCGGCAAGGTGCTGTTGATTCGCATTGAAGACGGCGCCTGGTGGGAGCTTCCGAGCTCTGGCTGCACAGGCCCGGACTTCACCGGCGACTACTGTTTCGAATCCCCGTACGCGATCACCTGCGATGAGCTGTTTTTGAAGGGCGGATTCGTAATGAACATTGCTCGTGTGGAGATCTCTTCACTAGGAGAGCCCAACCCGCCCGATTGAGTTCGGGCGGCGCTCGCGTGCGATTCGAGCCCCCTCAGATGTATTCGAAATGCATCGGGTCCGGCGTGCTCGGCGCGGTGTAGTTGCCTCCCCAGCGGAAGTTGAACGCTCGAAAGAGTGCAATCAGCCGTGGGTCCATCGTGCCGGCCGCGGTCGCGGGGGAGCCGGCGCGGGGCTGCTTGTTCTCGAAGTCGTTGAAGTCGCCGGCGATCGCGAGCGAGTGGTTCGACATGTTGCGGGCGCTGTTCGGGTTCTGGCCGGCCACGGTGCCGGGCGTCTTCGTCCCTCGGAAGCAACCGGTGCCCGCGGTCTGGAACAGGAGATCGTTCCATCCGAGCTCCATGATGGATCGCATGACGCCTTCCCAAGCCGGCCTCGTCGCAGCGAGGACCGAGAGGCTTCGCTTGGGTCGCGCAGCAGGGCGGAGGACGGGCCAGGTCGAGACGATCTCGAGCGACGTGATCCGCGTGAGGTCCACGCCGCCGACGATGCCGGCCACGGGGATGTTCTGGCACCTGACCAATGCGAGGGTCGATGCGGCCGAGAGCGGAGGCGTCGCAGGGTTTGCGTCGGCGGCTGCAACGCGCGCGGTCCAGGCCGCCTGAACCTGCCCGCGTTGTGTCGAGATGTTCGCGACGGCGGGGATCGCAATGGCCGGCGCAGCGCCAGTGATGGCGTCGGTATAGAAGGCTTGTGCTGCCGGCTGTGCGCCCTGCCCCGTCTCGAAGAACCATTGACGACCGGCCGCGCCATTGCGCCAGGCCGCTGCGCGACCGTTGAACTCCGCGGTCGTGAGGTTCGTGTCGATGAGCGACATGCGGAGGATCAGTTGCTGAATCGAGGCCGCCTGTGCGGGGATCGGATTCGGGACGGCCGTTGCCCAATAGGGGCCGTGCGGGAGC
Source organism: Polyangiaceae bacterium (assembly GCA_013361525.1). GTDB lineage: Bacteria > Myxococcota_A > Polyangia > Polyangiales > Polyangiaceae > Xiheicaenibacterium. The sequence goes on from JABFXY010000078.1 coordinate 31,028, forward strand.
CAGAAATCGACGTTGATCGCGTTCCGAACACGGTCGGCGATGCTCCCCATGATGAGCCAGCCCATGCTCTCGAGAATGAAGGCTTCGACGGCATCGCGGCTCTGTCGCGCTTGCTCGCGGAAGTATCCGGGGATCGTGAGAAGCAACCGGGGAGCGAGCCGTGTGAAGTTCGTCGTGCCCAGCGTTCGGTTCGCCTGCGCGTCGCTATCGTACGAGTGCGGCGGGTTGAGGATGTACGCGACGGGGTAGTGCAGACGCCGCAGGAGCTCGAGCAGCACGACAGGGCCCAGCGCGCGGCAGATCGGAAGGAGCGCTGCGATGCCCTGCCCCGCGGCGAAAGCATCGACCTGTGTCGCGGAGAGGCCGAGCTGGCCGAGCGCGGCGCGGATCTGCGTCGTCTCGTCGTCGAGCGCGGAGCTCGTCGGTGTTCCGGGCACGGGAGCGGTGCTCGGCGGCGGCGTGTGCTCCCAGTGCCACGGCTCACGGTTGTACGGGTGGTAACCGAAGCGTGCGGCGTTGCAGACGAGCCACTGATACCAGCGCTGCTGCCGCTGCCAGGTCACGTTCGTCGACGAGGAGCTCACGCCGGTGGAGCCGGGCGCGTGACCCATATGCAGGTCGACGGCGCGACCCGTGTGGTGCGGGCTCGAACCCGGCGTCGCGACGGTCTTGCGACCGATCGCGACGGCGACGCCGGGAATGTCGATCGGGCCCGATGCGGGAACGGTGACGTGCTCGGCGCGCGCGGCGGCGCGAATTTGCGCGTCGACGCAACCCTGTGGCGCGACACCCGCGGTTCGCAGCTCTTGGCGGAACCGATCGAGCCACGCGTTGCGTGCGTGAGGAGGAGCAACCGTCGACAAGGCTTGGCTGGTCGCCACGACGACGGGGTCGATGGCAGCCCAATTCGTGCACCCGAAGGTCGTGAATACCTGCCGCATCTTGTTTCGCCAGATGCGCGCTTGGCTCGGGTAGTCGCGGAAGCCCGACACGAGCTTCAAAAAGTCGGAGCCCGCGGCGACGGCACCGTCGGCGATTGCAGCCGTGCGCATCGCGACGAGCGCCTGCGATGCCAGGTCGTTGAGTTGATCGTTCGCCGCGCCCGCGATCACGTGCGCCGCAGGGACGTGCACAAGGTTCGTTGCGATGCCGCTGATGCGTTGCTCGACGGCGGTGCATGATCCACACGCGACGTTCGCGCCGTTGACGCTGCACGCCTGCTGCGCTTGCAACGCTTCGGAGACGGATCCGTCCCACGCGCCTTCGTCGTCGTCTTCCGAAAGAGCGCGAACGCCGTCACGATCGGCTTGGGTCGGAGGCATGTAGAGGCCCTCTTCGGGGTCGACCTCGGCCTGCGCGGACGGTGGAGCGCCGTATCGAATCCCCGTCGGCAGCTGCAACAGACCGTCGACGAGGATGATGTCGTCGCCGTTGGAAGGCATGCGCGCGAGAAACCCGACGAGCCCCGGTGGCCGAGAGGTCGCGATCACCCCTTCGAGCCATTGCCGGCCGATTTTCGCGGTGAGTCTGCTGCCGCGACGATTGCGTTGCGACAGCTCGATCGTGACCTTGACCGGCCATCGAGGGACCGGGGGATTCGCCAGGCGCTCGACGGTGGCTTGGACGCGGACGGTTCCTTCGCTCATGACGGCTTCCTTCTCGCTCAGATGAACGCAACCGAGTCGAACAGCACGGGTTCGGTCCCGCCGGACACGACCTCGAGCCGCACCGCTTGCACGTTGGTCAGCGACACGGGACGCGTGCGATCGACAGGTGTGAACGCGGTCAGCGGGATGACGACGGTGTCGAGGTGACGCTTGGAGACATTGGCGAGGAGCGCCGTTCCGCCACCGATATCGAACCACACGCGGTGGAAGTACGGGCGGTCCGGTGTCTGCACGCCTCGGCGCGATGCGTGGTCTTGTGTCGCCTGACCTTCCCCGGTCGACGTCTCGAGCACGATCTTGAACTTCGGCATGGTCGAAGCGCGAATGGTCGCGTTGTCGGCCACGTTGTATTGCGCGCCGAGCCTCAACGTGAGCGCGGAGCGCGTGTGGAGATCGCGACTCGCCGTCGGCACGTCGAGGCGCACGGAGCTTCCCGTGGTGCCCTGGAACAGATTCGTGTCGTGCGGGCAGTGCTGGATCGACGCGGCGTTCGTGCGCGTGACGCCCGCAGGAAGCCCGGTGGACGTCTCGAACTCGTGCACGCTCACGTGGTCGAGCGGCTGGAACTGAATCGCGATCGCGTGATCCGCATTGATCGCGCGCTCGCCACGCAAGATCGCCTCCTTCGACGTGTCCGACTTGAAGACGCGATCGAGTAGGGCGCCGACGTAGAAGATCGCGAGGTTGCGATGGCTCTCGGCGGAGAAGATGAAGGGATCGAACGTCGAGCCGGGCAGCGGATCACACGTGAACGGGTTCACGAACGCGTGCCGCGCATCGACGTAGTTCGGGCACTCGCGCCATTTCGTGTTGAAGCGGTTGTGCGTGATGCCGCGCGCGAACGCCATCGTCTTGTCGACAGTGGCGCGGTCGTAGAGGGAGAAGCCCGTTCCGTCACGGCTGGCGGGATCGAAGAACGGCGGGTCCCCGTCGCCGCTCACGTCACCGTCGTGTGACCCGTAGAGGACGAGGTAGCGCTCCGTGTCGAGCACGGTGAGCGCAAACGGCGCTGGTGCCGTCGGACCGGACCAGTGGAGGAGGGACGGAGGTGGGAACTCCCAATGTGTCGTCGATGCCCTCCCGCGGGAAAAGTCGGTCGGCGCGATCGACGCGATGCACCGGACGCGCACGCGCGTTCGGCCCGACCAATGCTCGGCGACCCAAAGCGGATTGGCCGCGAGCTTCGCGGCGAGAACGACGGCTTCTCCGCCGCGTGAGTGACCGACGAATGCGACCTTGTCGAAGTCGATTTTGCCGCGTAGATCGGCGCTGGCAGCGAGGTGATCCTGAAGCTGCGCGATCGTCGCCCAGATGAGATCGGCCCTCATCCGGATGCCGGCATCGAGCTCGTTCGCAGGGTTCGTGTCGACGCTGATCGATGCGTAACCCGCAGTCGCGAACGCCTGCTGGAGGTAGTCGTACCCTTCGAAGCTGTCGATTTCGCGCGGCGGCGACACCGAGTGGTCGAACGCGTTGTGGTTGCCCATGCAGATCACGACGAGCGGGACCGGCTCGGTGCGTCGTGCGAGGCCCGATGGCACGATGAGGCGGCCTCGGATGCGGAGCTCGAATGTGTCGCCGGCTGCCGCGCGCGCGAGGCCGAGCGGTTCGAGTTGCGAGAAACCCAGCGAGAGCGTTCGAGACTTCCACGACATCTCGAACCACTCGCTGCCGTCGTGCTCTTGGGCCGTGATGGGAACCGCGCGAAAGCCGTCCACTGCGGTGGGACGGATGACGCTCGCCTCGCTCGCGTAAAGCTCTTGCTGGTTGGCGGGTGGTTGCTGCGGCTGCTGCGGGGGCGGCTCGTTGCCGTTCGGCTTGACCGGTGGACGGGTCGCCCAGTCGTTGTTTGCGACGCAGGAGGGACGCGTCGCCATCGGAGGCGGGGCGAAGACGGAAGGCGTGTTCGGGCCCAACGACGACACGTCGCGCGTGATGTCCTCGAGGAGGGCGGGTGCGTACGTCCCCGGGATGTCGTTGTGCTCGACGCGCGTTCGCTCGACGCGGAACCGTTGCGCGAGCACCGTTCGCTGCGCATGGGACGCGAGCAGGCGCTCGAGGTGTCCTTGAATGCGGCGGGCGGTGACCTCGGTCGAGGTCAGACGCCAAGCGTTGTCTCGAAAGCGCCACGATCCCGGCGGGGCGTAGTTATATCGGCGTCGTCGCGTATCCCAACGCCACTCGCCGCCGGGGTGCGCGCTCGAGCCTCCCGAGCAGGGTAGATAGAAGACACGAAGACCGCTCGTGGCGGCATTCGCGCCGCGAATTCGGCGTTCGGCCCAGGTCTGAATCGGCCCTTCCTGTCCATAGGTCGAGTCGAAGCACACCACCTCGTCCGGATCGGCTCCCGCTTGGAGCAGCAAGCTGAGGCTTCGACCGCCGCCCGAGTGCGCGTGGAAGATGCATCGACCGAGTTGGAGCGTCCCTGCCGTTTGCCCGAGGTGGGTCGTCCCGAGCCAGTCGAGCGCGGCGCGAATCAGTCCGTTGAGCTCGGCGACGGTATCGATGCGCTCGTGGAACCAGGTCTCGTCGTGAACGTGGTTGCCTCGCGGGACGAGCGCGAGCGTTGGACGAGCTGCGCGGCGCGGGTTGTTGCTCGCGTCCGCGAGATCGACACCTGCGAGGCGCGCTTTGGTGGCGAGAAAATCCCGACCGTTGCTCCCATAGCCGTGCAAGTGAATGACGATGTCGACGTGGTTGTCGGCCGGGGCGCGCTCGAGATTCCAGCGCGCTTCGACGTTGTTGCCCGAGCCCGTATTTCCGTCGAGCGGCGCATAGCGAAACGCGCCCCGCCCGTTGCCGAGGACGGAGAGCGTTCGAACGAAGGTGTCGCGATCCTCGTACGCATTCCCGACGTGCCACGCCGCCACGGCGGGTTGGGATCCATCGACGCCGTTGGACGTGTGGGCGCCGTTCGATGCGTGCGCTCCATTCGATGCCCGCGCGCCATTCGAAGGAGCGCCGATCGGACCGAGCCCGAGCGGATCGTCGGCGGCCGAGAACATTCGATACGAAGCGGTTACCGGTAGGTCCTCGATTCCCGGTTTGATGAGCGTGATCGAGTTTTGGAAGATCCGCCGATAACTGCGGATGTAGTGCACGAAACGGATCGCATTGCGCCGCGGCTGCGCCCATTCGTTGGAACGGGGCGTCGTGTGGAGCGCCCAACGCTCGATCGAAATCGGCTGGCCGTTGACCTGGTGTTGGGCTTCGCGGCGATGACGATCCGCGGACTGGAGGAAGGTGCGAAACGACCCTTCGCCCATGTTCCAGAGCATGTAGCCGAGCTCTTCCTCGACGATCGGGAGCTCGGTGAAGCTCATGTTGAGGAAGCGGCTGAACACCGCGTCGACGAGCATGAGCGACAGCGCGTAGAACTTCACCGACGGCTGGACCGAGTACACACCTCCGGTTCGCGTGACGCGCAGCTCGGCGTTGACCGCCGCAGAGATGTCCTCCGAGAGCACGCGCTCGGTCACCAGCTGTTGTACGCGCGCCTGGAAATGACGCTCCTGGGCGGGCGCGCCGGCGTCGCTCGTGTCGAGGACGTTGTCGGCGGTGGGATCAGGCCGCGTCGTCACGGTGAGCCAGTCGACGCCGAGCTGCTGGTAGTAAATCGTGCTGCGCATCAGCGCCCGCGCGTTCGCCTCGCTGCTCGCCTGAGAGATGGCGGTCGCGGAGAGCGTCATCGCGGTGCTGCCCTCCTTCTGCCACTTCGCGAGGAGGACCTCGGGCATCGCGCGTGTTTGGAACGCCGCGCGAATGACCGCCTCGATCTTCTCGCGGGTGAGGCCGTGGTACGGGTTCGCGTCGACCTCGACGCCGGTCTCGCTCGAGATGAGGGTGCGGCTCGCGGTCGCCGGGTTGTCGGCGCTCGCCAGCGTGTCGCGCAACCTTCCCAAGGCCTGGACGCAGTGGTCGACCGCCTGACGAAGGAGCGGGGGACCGTCGCCGGTCGAGAGCGACGCCGCCACGGGGTTCCCCATCGAAGCGCCGTTGCAGCCGCAACCGTTCGCGCCGTTCGTGTTGCTCATCTCATCCTCCCTGTGCGCTACGCGCGCCCGCGTCGGTCGACTGCGACGCAGGCGCGTTCGCGGTCGGGTTGGCTGTGTGCTGCTGGATCTGCGCGATGACCCCCGTCTTGGCGAACCGCTCGAGCGGGAAGTAGTCGCTCTTGAACTTCAGATCGACCTCGGCCGTGAGATCGGTGTCCATCTTGATCTCGTCGCTCGAGCCACGCTTTTGCGTGCTGACGTACGCGACGCTCGTGCGCGCTTTGAACGTCGGGGATCCGAAGATGGACCCGACGAGACCGCCGCCGGCGCCGAACTCGTTTTCGTGTTTGAAGTCGAACTGGCTCGCGCTCTCGGCGTTCGCCTTGTCCTCGGCCTGCAGGTGGAAACCCATCGTGGCGCGGATGCGCCCGCTGGTGATGACGATGCGGTTGATGCCCATGAGCACCATCGTCGAGAGCATCTGCAGGCGGCTCTGCGCGAGCTTGCGGCGGGCAGCGGGAACGAACTTTTGCTCGGCCGAGTCGTCGTTGACCGACACGTTCTCGGGCATGTCGAGAAGCGATTTGAAATCGGGCGGGTCCGTTTCGGTCTCGCGCGCTTTCACGCGCGCCTGCCCTTCCTGGATCTCGAGCTTGAAGTGCTCTGGATACGAGCTCGTCAAGAAGTCGCGCGCCTGGTTGTCCGTGATGTTCTCGGACATGAACTGGTCGACGGTCTTCGCGACGTTGGCGAGCAGCTTGCCGTACGCCTCCATCTGCTGAATCGAGGCATCCACGATCGCGTTGAACGTGCCTTTGATGAGATCCGCGACGAAGGTCGGGAACGCGATCGCGTTGAGTGTCTCTTTGGTGATCCTCCCGGCCGAGCCCGTCGCGCGCGTCGCGAACTCGTCGGCCGCGGGACCCTTCGGAGCTTCGGCGCTTGCACGCACGGGCGCTGCGGCGGCAACAGCGGACGGATCTTCGTCGACGGTGCGCAGGACCGGCACCTGATCGAGGCGCTTCGATTGGACCCACTGATCGCGCACCAACGAAGCGTTGTAGGAGGCGATCTTCACGAGGTTGTGGGCAAGATCGCGCTGATCGTCCTTGTTCATCCGCGCGTACGCGGGCGACGAATGGAGTAGCTCCTTCACTTGAGCGCGCACGAGCGCGAGCACCTCGGGCGTCGTCTTCACGCCGGCAGGATCTGCGGGTGCGGCGAACGGAGCGGGCAGGGCTTCGAGGGTCTGCATGGCTGATCTCGGCTCGCTCAAGGCGCGTATGCCCAGTGGGGCGAAGCTGGCGCTTCGGCGGGCGGGTTCGCAGGTTGATTCGGATTTTCCGCAGGCTGGTTGGCGTCCGCGGCCGGCTGGTTCGCGTCCGCTGCGGGCTGGTTCGCATCGGCTGGCTGGTTCGCGTCCGCCGCGGGCTGGTTCGCGTCCGCTGCGGGCTGGTTCGCGTCCGCCGTGGGCTGGTTCGCGTCCGCCGTGGGCTGGTTCGCGTCCGCCGTGGGCTGGTTCGCGTCCGCCGTGGGCTGGTTCGGATTCGCGGGACGCGTCGGCGCGGTCGGCGCGGTCGGCGCTGCAGGAGCCGCGGGCATCGAGCCGATCGGACGCATCGCCGGAAGGGGTTGCAGTGGTTGCGGAGCGACGCGCGGGCGACGCTCGCGACGCGGCGTCGAGGCAGGCTCCGCAGGCGCTTCACCCGCCGCGCCGTTCGGAGCGTTCGCTTCGGGGACCGCGGTCGCAGATTGGATTTGTCGAATGCCCGCGCCGTCGACGAACCGCTCGAGGGGAAAGTAGTCGCTCTTGAAACGAAGCTCGACCTCGCTCGTGAGATCGGCCTCCACATTCATCTCGGTCGTCGCCTGGCTGCGCGTCGAGCTGACGTACGCGACCGACGCCGAGAGCGAAGCAGACCAAGGACCGAAGCCGAAGCTCCCCGCAGCGGCGACGCGTGTGTCGAGGTCGGTCGCACGTTGCTCTTGCGTCGTGTCGGTCGTGTCGATGTGGAAGTTCATCGCGGCCTTGATGCGGCCCGACGTGATGACGATGCGCTGAATGCCCATGAGGACCATCGTCGCGAGCATGCGGTGACGCGATTGCGCGAGCTGCCGGCGCGCAGCGGGGACCAGCGTTTCTTCGATCGCGTCTTCCTCGAGCGCGACGTCCGTGGTGAGGCCGAGGTCGGTGCGAAAGTTCGGCGGTGGTCGTTCGTCGCCGCCGTCACGCGGCACCGCGCGCGCGCCCTCGCCCTCTCGCCGCACCATGATGTGCTCGGGGTATCGCTGCGCGAGGTAGTCGCGAGCTTGGTTGTCCGAGATGTTCTCGGCCATGAACTGGTCGACGCTGCGACTCACGTTCGAAAGAAGCTGCACGTACGCCTCCATCTGTTGAATGGAGGACTGCACGACCGAGTTGAACGTCCCGCGGATGAGATCCGCGACGAAGGTCGGAAAGGAAATTGCCTGAAGCGTGGCGCGCGTGACGTTGCCTACCTGGTTCGCTGCGCGCGTGACGTCGCCCTCCGTTTGCGCGCGCGATACCGCGCGCGGCGGCGGTCGAGGAGGTGGCGTAACCCCAGCGGGAACGGCATGCGCCGTCATCTTCAGCACGGGTCGCTGGCCGATGCGGAGCGAGTGATAAAACTCGTCGCGCCAGAGCTCGGCTGCGTACGAAGCGACCTTGCGGAGATCTCCGCGGAGCTGCCTGCGCGACGTCGGAGCGAGCTCGAGGTAGGCCGGGCTCGTCGCGAGCAGCGCGTCGATCTGCGCGCCGACGAGCGCCTCCGTCGCCTCCGACGGGTGCACCCCTTCACGCGACGGCGGCGTCGCGAACGGGCCCGGGAGGACCTCTTCGCTCACACGCTTCGGCGCGCTCATGCGTTCGCTCCGGCACCGGCGGCCGCGAGCCATGCCGCCGCTTGATCGATGATCGCCGTATCGGGCGGGAGCGGGCTCGCGTCGCGGCGTCGGTCGAGGGTGGATCCAGCCCAGCGCAAGACATGCTGTCCCGCGCGACCCCGCCGCTCGGACGTGCCAATGTCGGGCGCGGCATCACCGGCGAGGGCACGGATCAGATCGGCGGGTGACCGAACACCGACGACCGCGAGAAGCTCCGGGTTGGAGAGCAACGTCTGCGAACGCGTTGCGAGCGCATGAATGCGTCGTCCAATGCCCACGACGTCGGCGCCTGCTCGCGCCGCGAGACCCTGCGCGAGATCCGCGGCGACGAGCGATGCCTGCGCATCGAGACGCGTCGCGCCCGTGCCCGCACCCGCCAGGAAGCGACGTGCGTCCCCGGCTCGCACCAGCGTCGTGCAGAGTGCGCCGAGCTGTCCGAGAAAACGATGGTTGTCCGCACGCTCGAGGGAGGCGAGCGGGCCGAGCCCGAAGAGCCTCGCGAACAAGAGATCGCGCGTGCGCTTCGCAGGCATCCGCGGAAGCTCGAGGGCGAACGCGTCGAGCTGCGCGGCGAGTGCGTAGCCTCCCGACGTGAGCTCGTCGCGGAGGTTCACGATCCCCTCCGCGACGACCATCAATCCACCACCCTCGAGCTCCGCGAAGAGATAGAGCGCCCCGAGCATCTCGAGCAGCTCCACCGAGACCCGCGTGGTAGCGACCTGCGGTAGATCGATCGCGAACGGATCGCCGCCGGCGAGCTCGGTCGACACCGCAGCCCAGAGCGCGCGATGTGCGAGCGCAAGGGCGCGTTCGATCGGTGAGGTCGCGGCGGCGTTCATCGAATCATCCGCGCGATGCGCCCGGTGCCGGCGGCAGCGTGATGGGCGGAAGTTGAGGTGGCGGCGGCGGAGCCGGCGGCGGCTGCCCGGGAGCCGCCGCCGCGGCGGCGCGCTTCGGCTGGAGCTTCTCTTTGAGATCCGGCTGGATGAGCTCCGTCATCTTGTCGAGCGGGAACGTCTCACTCCGGAACCGCAGGTTCACTTCGCCGGCGAGCTTGGTCTTGAGGTCGACCGTCGACTCGCTCGACGCCGAATCCGTATTGACCGTCTGCGCGGTGAACTGCGCCGTGCGGTCCACGGTGCGGTAGCCGCGAAAGATTCCGAAGATGCCCGGCCGGTGACCGGACGTCGTGTTCTCTTGGAAGTTCGTGGTGCGCGTGCCGCTGCGGCTCTGGCGCGCGGTGTCGCGTGTGTTGAGATCGAAGACGACGCTCGCCTTGATGCTGCCGTCCGTGACGATGAGGCGGTTGATCCCCATCAGCACCATCGTCGCGAGCAGCTGCTGCCGATCCATCGCGAGCCTGCGGCGCGCGGCGGGCACGAGCTCCTGTTCGACGGTCTGGTCGTCGACCGTGGTCATCGGATTGGGCAAGCCGAGGTCCTGGAAGAAGTTCGGCATCGTGCCCGTCTCGAGCCCCGGCTTCGGCTTCAGGGTCGGCGTGCCGGCGCCGAGGTCGAGCTCGAGGTGCTCGGGATATTTGTCGGCGAGGTAGTCGCGCGCTTGGTTCTCCGTGACGTTGTCTTTCATGAAGTCGTCGACGGATTTCGCGACGTTCTTCACGAGCTCCGCGTACGCCTCCATCTGCTTCACCGACGACTCGACGATCGCGTTGAAAACGCCGTCGATGAGCCCTGCCACGAACGCAGGGAAGTCGACCTTCTGCACCGAATCGGCGAGAACCTCGCTTCCCTGCTCGGCGGCCGCGGCGCCCGAGCGCGCCATGTCGTCGCTCGCTGTCGCTTCCTTCGCGATGACGGCCGAGGTCGGCGTCGACTCACCGCGTACGCCGCCGGCGATGTAGCTCGCGATCTTGACCATGTTGTGCGCGAGGTCTTTGCGCGCTTCGGGCGAGAGCTCGCGGAAGGCAGGCGTGTCCGTCAGGAGGCGGCGAACCTCCCCGCGCGCGATGTCGAGCACCCGTTTGTTCGGAGCCGCCTCTGTCATGGCGAAGACCTCAAGCGATCGGATCCCAAGGAGACACAGGCTCGATGCGCGAAGCCCCGACGCTCGGAGCCGGCGCGTGCGGAGCAGCCTCCGCCGTGCTCAGCGCCGCCGGACGCAAGAACAGCGCGACGCGGGCGGGCACGTCCGGACGCACCCAAACGCTGAGGATGGTGAAGTCCCCTGCGGTCGGGAAACCCTCCGGCGTGAACGCGGAGAGCCACCGCTCGAACGTCGAGAGCGAGCGCGGCCGCTCCGTCATCACCAGCCGAAGCAGCGACACGAGCTGGGGCGGCGGATCCGGGATCTTCTCCAGGATGACGTCGAGCCGCAGCTCCGTGCCACCACGGATCGGCCGCAAGGTCAGCGACGCGCTGCCCGGCGGAAGTGTGAACCGCGCGCCGAGGAGGAACGCCGTCGAGCTCATGAGGGAGCCGTGTTGTTTGCCGATGCCGAGCTCATCCATGAGCAGCTTCAGATCACCGAGCGCAAGTGACGCCTCGATGTCGAAGCTCACCTGCTGCGTGCCTGCGCTCCGACCACAACGCACCATCGTGAACGACGGTCGAAGCGACGGAAGGGCGGACGTCACGGTGCGAACGAGCCGCTGCAGCGACGGCGCCAGCGCGTTCGGGTACCCCGACGACAGCTCGAATCCGACGACGGACTCCGCGAGGCCGTGTCGATCGAAGCTGCTGCCGAAGAGCCCTCCCTGCCGGCCCGGCCGGTAGTCGACGGCGGTCGCTGCCTCGACGCGCCCGTCGAGCCAACGCCGTGCCTCTCGGCCGAGATGCTCGTCGACGACGCGCCTCGCGGCCTGGACTGCGGTGTCGACGTGATCGCGGGGCGACGCGCCTCCGCCGCCCGGCCTCAGGAAGAGCGAGAGCGCTCCGGGCGCGCTCTCGGCGAACTGCGGGCGCACCGCCTCGGGGACCTCGCGCGGCGAGGTGACACTCGCTGCGACGACGTCGCCGATGATCGCGGTGGGATCCACCGTCTCGAGGTGTCGGGCCGCGGACCGAAGCATCCGGGACACGCGGCCGAGCGCAAGATCGTGGGCTCGCATGACGCCTCGCGATCAGTTCGACAGGAGGCGTTGCAGTTGCTCCGGCGAGGGCGTCTGGCCCGCCGCCACGAGGTTGCGCAGCTGCGCGAGCGCCTGCTCGTTCACGCCGTTCGATCCTTGACCATTGAGGCCGTGGATCTGCGTCCCGCTGAACGCCGGCACGGTCGGAAGGACCGCCGCTTCGACCGGCTGCGACATCTTGTCGAGCGTCGAATCGGTGATGCCGTTGACGGTGAGCCAGTACCGCGCGTGGTTGCGCAGTGCTTCTGCGTCGGGACCGAGCTCGTAGAACACGTCGCTGCCCGAGCGCCGCCAAACAGCCGCGTGCTTCGCGACGATGTCGAGCACCATCTTGCCCGACTCCGCCATCGTCTTGTGTTTGAGGATGTTCGGGATGTGCTTGAGCTCTTGCTGGCACACGCGCTCGACCACCTGCCACTCGTTCGTCGCGCCGAAGGCCTGCTGAACCTGCGGCATCGCGAGGATCTGGAGCGCCGTCCTGATGTGCGTGTTGAGCCTGCGCGCGATCGTGTGCGCAGCTCCCCAGCCGTAGAGCGAGAGGTTCGCCGCGAGCTCGCGCCCTGCCTTGCGCACCTGCTCGCCGGTGATCAACCCCACGCGGCCGTTGCTCTCCGCGGAGCGCTCGAAGATCTGCGCGACGTCGCGCTCGCGCTCGTACTCCGCGACGCTCGACATGAAGCGCATGAGCAACGTGTCGAACTGCGCGTTCGGCTGCACCGACTTCGCGACGTCGCCGCCACGCGTGCCGAACACACGGGAGAAGTAGCTCGCGCGTTTCGCCTCCGGGACACGCTGATCCACGCTGAAACGGTAGGTGTCGAGCGCCTGCCCCGCGTCGTCGAAGGAGATCGGGATGAGGCCGTCGTCGTAGAGGTCCGCGATGATGTCGACCGCCGTCAGGAGCTTGGCCTTGTCGAGCTCTTGAGCGGCGTAGAGCATGCCGACGGCCTGGATGTTCTCCGGGACGATCTCGGTGTCGATCGACGATTCCAGCGCGGGCAGCTCGAGGCTCTCGAATCCCGTCGCGCCGGACGCGTAGTCGAGCACTGCGCGATCGATTCGCGCGGTGAAGCTCGGATCTCCCATCGGCACGTTGGAGATGGTTCGCATCGTCTCTTCGCCGACGAAGGAGAAGAGCTGATACGAGATGCTCGACCCGCTACCGCCGCGTTGTGCGAGGTACTCGGCGATCTTCTGGTGGACCTGCAGTGACGTGAACGCGCCCGGCGTCACGACGGTGAGCGGCTGACCACCCACACCGCGGGACACGAGGAGCTCGTCGAGGATGCGCCGCGCGAAGAGCGCGAACGAAGAGCTCGACGGCGAAAACTGGCTCGAGCGGAGCAGCCCCCCGATCACGGCAGCAACGAGCACGCCGTTGGTCGCGTCCGACCCCCGCAGTTGAATCAGCTGCTGGACCGTGTCGATGTACGTCTTCTGCAACGCCTCGGTGGTTGCGAGGTCGTTCGGGATGCCACGTTTCTCGAAGATGAATTTCGCTGCCACGGGAGCCTCCATCGGGGGATTCGGGTTGGGTGGGATGGGCGTCCCACCCGGTCCTGAGGGACCACCGGGCGGACCCGGAGTTGGTGGGTTGGGGTTCGTTCCTCCGCCGCTGGGCGAAGGTGAAATGTCGAAGCCGAGCAGCTCCGCGATCTCACGCAAGATCGCGAGCGGGCTCGGCGGATCGGTCGCGCGCAGGCGCTCGAAGAGCTCGTGAAGCTGATCGAGGTGTTTGCTCGGTCGCGAACGCGCGAGCGCACGGTCGAGCGTCATCTGCGCGGCGGACGCGAGCTCCTCGATGACGTGCCAGACGATCGCATCGATCCGCTCGTCGAGATCGGAGGACTCCCCGAGCCATCGAAACGGCCTCGTGATGTCTCGGAAGAGCGCGCGAAGCTTGCGCTTGGTCTCGGTGGGTAGACCTCGGAGGGCTTCTTCGAGTTCGTTAGCCATGCGTGTGCGTCCTTCCGTGGGGCGAGGCGGAGAGATCTGCGTCGAGCGTGCGAAGGGCGGCGTCGGCGTCGAGCACGCCGTGACCGATGTCGTCGCGATGACCGTCGGCAGGGCGCGCCTGCGCGCTGCGCACGAGGATGTCGCGCACTTCGCGCGTACCGAGCTCGACGCCGCGGCGCCGCGCTCTCGCGCAGAGGAGCGCCGCCACACCCGCGACGAACGGCGCCGCGTGCGACGTTCCGGTGCTGAGCCGATAGCCGTGCCTGTCGAGCGACAGGATGCGTTCGCCGGGTGCAGCGAGGGTTACGTGCTTGCCGCGCGTGCTGAAGCTCGAGACCTCGAAACGCTCGTCGACGGCCGCGACCGCGATGACCGGATCGATCGCCGCCGGAAAGAGCTTCTCCGCCTGCCCGCTGTTGCCCATCGCGGCCACGAGCACGACACCGCGAGCGACCGCGTAATCGACCACTTCACGATGCGGGGGCGGCGCACCTGCATCGATGTGCGCTTCGCTCGTGCCGAAGCTCATGTTGATGACCTTGGCGCCGAGGTCACACGCGACCTTGATCCCACAGTCGATGTCGGACAGGGCTCCGACGCCGATCGTGCGGCGGCTTCCCGACGGTCGCGCCGCCGCGAGCACACGAACCGGTAGACACAACGATCGACCCGCCATGCCCGGTGACAGGCGGAAACCCTGCGCGGCGACGACACCCGCGACGTGCGAGCCGTGACCGACGTCGTCGCGCGGTGTGAAGTCCGCGCCGCGGCTGTCGCCGACGAGCTCCATGCCGCCGACCTTGCCGAGACCGAGATCGACCGTGTCATATCCGGCGAGGAGCTTTCGCCGAAGCTCGGGATGACCGAGCGCGACACCCGTATCGACGACGGCGACGACGATTCGCTCGTCGCCCTGCTCGCGCGCGAGCGCCGGCGTCGCGCGGATGAGATCGTGCGCGTTCATGGCGGCGTCCACGCGTGTATCCGTCGACGGATGCGATCGCGCCGGATCGTGGGTGGTCGCGAGCGATTCGATCCGCGCTTGCGCCACCGCAGCAAGGTCCCGCACGGCGGACAGCGCATCGCGCGCGCGCGCAACGTCGCCGAGCTCGACGCGGTAGGTCCTCGACATGCCGAGCGAGCGCTCGGTGTCGTCGTACCCGATGTGCTGCGAGCCGATGTGCCCGAGCGATCGTCGCGCTGCGAACACGAGCGAGGTTCGAAAGCTCGCGCCCCAGCGCCGGAGCGTTCGGTCGACGTCGCCTCGATCGATGGCGTTGGACTGCCGACCCGCGCCGAGCAAACAGTCGGGACGCGCTGGAATTCGCGTCGTTGCGCTCTCTTCGCGCAAGGTGATCTGCAACACGCCGGAGCGGATCACGTTCCACCCCCCGGCGCCCAGGGGTCGCCGTTCCACATGGCGGGTGTGGTCGCGTCGACCGATGCGGGCGCGAGCTCCAGCTCGATGCTGTGAACGTCGTCGTCGCCGAAGGAGAGCTCGAGCGTGCCGCTCGTCGCATCGTGGGGAAGCTCCACCTCGAGCTCGTCGTCGAGCGCCCGCGTGATCGAAACGGGCACGTCGTTGAACTTCGCGCCCGGCGCATCCTCTCCGAGCATCAAGTTGCGCCCGACCAGCCGGATCCGCTGCCTCGGCACGGGAGCCTGCGGCTCGAAGGCCGGTTGCGTCTCGATCGGCTTCTTCGGACCGAAGTCGATAGGTGGTCGCACGATCGGCGCGGGCCGCGGAGGCGGCGCCGGCTGCGCCGAAATCGGCGGCCGCGAGACGGGCGGAGGTGCCGGAGGTGCGGGAACCGGCGCGGGTCGCGGCACGACCCGCGGCGGAACGGCAGGCCCGGGCTGCACCTGCACGCGATCGACCACCGGACGCGCGCGGTTCAACACATCCTTGAGCCGCGTCGAGTCGACATTCGCCCAGCGCGAAACGGTCGACGATCCAGCGACCGACTGGAGGCGGTTGAGCTGCGCCGCCGTGCGAACACCGACGCTCTCGAGACGCTTCACCTCGTCGGGCGACAAGCCGAGCTCGTCGATGCGCGGGCTCCGCGTCGCCGCGAGCGACACGGTGTTCTCTTCGATCATCGGTCGCGTGATCGTCGTGAAGCCGAGCTTCAACGTGCTCGCGCCCGACTCGTTGGAAGATGCCGGCCGAAATCGAACGTTGCCCTGCGGATCCAGCTCGGCGAACACGTGAAAGTCGAGCGAGATGTCTTTCAGCGCGTAGGTGAGCGGGCGGTTCACCGCTTTCAGCCGCAACGCGTCTTGCACGCGATCCAGCTGCGAGAGGATCGACTGGACGAAGTCCTCGACGTTGAAGAACCCGTCCGCCATCACGATTCCTCACCGTGGGTCGATGGTTCTTCGACGAGCTCGACGACGAGCTTGCCCTTGTGGACGGGTGGCAGCACCCCCGAGACCCAGCGCGTGTGCGGGACGCCGGCGCGAATGACGAGGTCTCCTCGCTCGATGCTCGCGGTCGCCTCGAGCGGAACTTCGAGCTCCATCGACGTCACGACGACACCGGTCCCCGGCGCAGCATCGAGCGACTCGATGAGCGCGAGCAGGGTCTCTGCGAGGACCGGTACAGCCATCGGGTTACGACCTCGGTGCCCAGGGGTCGTCGGCCAAGCTCTGCGTGCGCGGCGCCGCCGGGGCGGCGGGTGCAGGCGCGGGAGCCGCGGGCTGCGCCGCCGGAGCCTGCGCGGGAACCGGCGTTGCCGGCGCACCCGGAGCACCCGGAGCTGCCGCGGGTGCTTGCGCGGTCGGAACCTTCGCGCGCGTGTTGATGAGCTGAATCGCCGCCGAATCCGCGAAGCGGTCCAACGGGAACGTCTCGCTCCTGAAG
>JABFXY010000070.1 GCA_013361525.1 Polyangiaceae bacterium
GCAAGTGAAGGCCGGGCCGAACGCCGAGCCGAACGCTGAAGTCTGGACAGCCCCTTCATTGTCACTTGGCCGCCCTTCGGGCGGACTGAGCCGCGACCCTCATCCGGGGTCCACCTCGACTCGATTGCGGCCGCCGGCTTTCGCCCGATAGAGCGCGGCGTCGGCCCGTCCGAACAGCTCCGTGCCGTTTTCTCCGTCGAGGAGCGTGGCCACGCCGAGGCTCGCCGTTATCGGTCGCGGAAAATCCGGTATCGAAATGGTGCTGATCGAGGCGCGTATCCGTTCGGCGACCGCTGCGCCGTCATCGCGCAGCGTATCCGGCAAGAGCAGCGCAAACTCCTCGCCTCCGTAGCGGGCGGCCACATCGTACTTTCGCACGCGTGACGCCAAGCACGCGCCGACTGCACGAAGGACTTGATCCCCCATCGCGTGCCCGAAGTTGTCGTTGATGGACTTGAAGTGATCGAGGTCGATCACGACCGCGGTGAGCGCGCGCTTTCTTCGTTTGGAAAACTCCAATTGGCGCAGCAGCTCTTCGTCGAGCACACGGCGGTTGGGGAGGCCTGTGAGGGTATCGGTTCGGGCGAGCTCGGAGATGATTCTATTCGCCTCTGCGAGCTGGTCGTTCAGAGATCGAAGGTGTCGATTGGCCTCCAAGAGCTCTTCTTGGCTGGAGCGCAGCGCACGCATGGCCTCGTCGCGCTGCACCTGCATTCGATAGACGCGCGCGTGATAGCGAATGCGCGCCAGGATCTCGATGCTGTCTGGCAGCTTGACGAGGTAGTCGTTGGCTCCCTGGGCGAACGCATCGCTTTTGATTCGCGGCTCTTCTTCGGAGGAAAGGACGACGATCGGCGTTTCGGCGGTTGCCGGATTGGCTCGGTATCGTCGCACGAGCTCGAGCCCGTCGATGTCGGGCATGACCAGATCCTGCAGAATCACCGAGGGCCGAACCTGGTTCGCGCGCTCGATTGCGAGGTTTGCTTTGCTGCAAAAGACGAACTGAATGTCGGGTTCCGATGCGACCGTCCGGCGAACGGCTTCGCCCACCATCGCTTGGTCGTCGACGAGCAACAGCACCATGGGTTGTTCAGCCACGTTCCCCTCCCTCCCCTCGGGCCATCGACCTGGTCGCACGCATGGGTCCCGTCGCACATCGTCGGGCCCCGATCAGCGTCGCGATCCGCGGAGCGATTCGGTCGAGTGGCAAGACCTCGACGGCCGCTCCGAGCTCGACGGCGGCCTTGGGCATACCGTACACGGCGGATGTGCCCCGATCCTGCGCAATGGTGTGGGCGCCCGCGTCGCGCAGCTCGCGCAGACCCCGCGCGCCGTCTCTTCCCATGCCCGTGAGGAGGACCGCGATCAAGACGCCCCGAAACGCCACGGCGCTCTCGAAGAAGACGTCGATCGATGGCCGGTAGAAGCTGTTCGTCTTGGGCTTGGCGTGCCCAAGTCGGTGCTCGTCCACGAATGCCAGATGTTCGTCTCCACCCGCGACGAGCACGGTTCCAGGTAGCGGGATGTCTCCCTCCTGCGCGATTCGCACCGGCAGCTCGCACTGGCTGCCGAACCACGTCGCCATCATCGGGGCGAACTCGGCGTCGACGTGTTGAACGACGACGATCGCCGCTGGGAAGTCGCGCGGCAGCCCGCCGAGGATGGTCGCGATCGCCTGCGGCCCACCCACCGACGCGCCGATGACCAGGAGCCGCGCCACATCGGTGTCCGACGGCGGTCGAGGGCTCAAGGGTGTCGACCGAGCCTGTTCGGGGGCTCGAGCCGGCGCGCTGGCATCGCGCAGTAGGCGCACGTTCATGTCGATCCTGGAACCGACCGAGATCGCCATGACACGCGCCTCTGTGTGGTCTGCGCCGACGTTCACGACATCCAGCGCGCCGGCCCCGAGCGCTTCGAAGATCCTCCCGGCGTGCGCGGCCACGTCACGGCTGACGATCACGATGGGACACGGCGTGGTCGCCATGAGGCGTGCCGCCGAGCCGTCGCCTCCGGAGGCGATCTCGCAATCGAGGAGGAGCAGATTGGGAGCACGCTTCGCGCACCTTTGCACGAGGTCCGCGGCATCCTGGGCGATCCAGTCCACCTCGTGCCGGCGTTCGGCGAGCGCGCGGCGAAGGACGGCGAGCGCGTGTGCGCTGTTCGTCGCGATGGCGATCTTCATTCGTTCGCTTCCCCGATGAGGTCCGCGACGACGCGAAGGAGCGCACCCTCCTGAAACTCACCCTTCGCGCAGTAATGGTCTGCCCCCGCGTCGAGGCCGCGACGGCGGTCTTCGGGCCGATCCTTGTACGAGACGACCATCACCGGAAGGCTCTTCAGTCGCTGGTCTCTTCGGATGAGCGCGACGAGCTCGATGCCGTCGAGCCGAGGCATGTCGACGTCCGTTACGACGAGGTCGTACGAGTGTGAACGAACCGCGTTCCAGCCATCCATTCCGTCGACTGCGACATCGACCGTGTAGCCCCTGCTCTCGAGGAGCTTGCGCTGCAGCTCGCGAATGGTGAGCGAGTCGTCGACGACCAACACACGCTTGCCGCCCTTGCCGATCTGTCGGCGGCTTTCCTGCACCATCGGAAGCAGCCGACTCGTGGACACGAGCTTGTCGATGGAGCGAAGTAGGTCCTCGATATCGAGGATCAGCACCGGCGAGCGATCCGGCAAGATGGCGGCGGCGCTGACGTTCTTCACCTTGCCGAGCCTCGGATCCAGCGGCCGAACCAGCAGCTGACGCTCGCCCGAGAAGCGATCGACCACGACCCCGTGCCTGCGGCCGGGAGGACCGAGCACGACGACCGCGACCTCGTCCCCCGATGCCTGAGGGCCCTCGCGCTCGAGCACCTGATGCGCCGTTACGAGGCCGACCCGTTCGTCTCTGAACGCGAAGAACTGCCGGCCCTCCGCGGACTCGATCCGCTCCTTCGGGAGGAGCACGGCGCTCGCGATGCGTGCGAGCGGAAATGCGTACGGCTCCTTCGCGACCTCGACCAAGAGGACGCGCAGGACGGACACCGTGACCGGCAGCTCGATTCGAAACTGTGTGCCGATCCGAGGCTTCGACGAGATGGAGACGTTCCCGCCGAGCGCGTTGATCACCGATTGAACGACGTCGAGCCCGACGCCGCGACCAGAGACGTCGGTCACTTCGCGCTTCATCGTGAAGCCCGGCAAGAACAGGAATTCGAAGAGCTCGGCTTCGGACATGTCGGAGGCGACGTTCTGTCGCGCGAGCCCCTTTTCCACGATGGTCGCTCGCAACTTGCCCGCGTCGATGCCGACGCCGTCGTCGCTCACGACGAGCAGTAGCATCCCGGCGCTGTGCCTCGCATCGAGATGGATGGAGCCTTCGCGTAGCTTGCCTTCGCGGATGCGTAGGCCCGGTGTCTCGATGCCGTGATCGAGCGCGTTGCGCAGCAGGTGTCCGAGCGGGGCCTCGAGGCGCTCGAGGATCTCGCGGTCGACCGGTGTCGCTTCGCCGCTGATCGTCAACGACACCTCTTTGCCCAGCTGGTGGGCGAGGTCCCTCACCATCCGAGGAAAGCCCTGGAGGCGATCCGACAGCGGTCGCATGCGGCAGTCGACGACCTCGCGGTGGAGCCGCGTCGAGAGCGTCGAAAAGCCGCGACCGAACACGTCCAGATCCGCCATCCTCGAGACGAGCTCGTCGCGGCACCGCGCCGTGTCGTGCCGAAGCTCGGCCAACAGCAGATCCGTCTGTTCGCGGGAGGCTTGGTCCATGAGCGCACCGCGTAGAGCATCCAGGCGCCGGTCTACCGCCTGGTGCATCCGTTTGAGACGCTCGAGGTCGGCTCCGAAATTCTCGAGCCACCGCGCCGCGACCAGCGACTCGCCTGCGAAACCGAACAGTCGGTCGAGACTCTCGGGGGCGAGCCGAAGGGATCGGGCGTGCTCCGTGCTCGCGTCCGCGTGGCTCGGCTCTTTGAGGTCCGTCGCGATCTCGCGTGAGACGGGCGGCGCAAGTGCCTCGTCCGACGCCGGCCCGGGAGGAATCGGAACGACGACCTCGCTCGCGGAGCTCATACGTGCGACGAGCGCCTCGATCTCCTCCGCGCGGTCCGCGTCCCAACCGGCGATCGCGTCGTCTTGAATGGTGGCGCTCCGCGCGAGCAGATCCAAGACCGCGAGTTGCGCATCGATGTCGCCTCTGCCGAGGGGCGCGTCTCCCTTCAGCGCTTGCTCGACACGGGTCTCGAGCGCATGAATGACGCGTACGGCGGTGTGGCGGCCGACGATGCGTGCCGCACCTTTGAGCGAGTGCGCGGCTCGCATCATCACCTTCAGCTGACGCGCGGCGTCCGGCGGATGACGTTCGAGGGCGAGCAACGCGTCGGTGAGCGTGGCCGAGTGACCCGCGAGCTCCATACGAAAGAGCTCCAGCATGGAGAGCCCCGACAGGTCGTCCGGGTCGTGCGAGCTCATGCGAAGCTCCGATTGAGCGCTTCAAAGAGCAGGGTATCGTCGAGGAGCGACACCGTTCGCACGGTGCGCTGAGCGCCTTCTTCCCAACTCAGCATGCCCGCACTGAAGCGGGCGGCGGCACCTGCGAGCGTCGCGGGGAGCTTCGAGACCTTGTCGGGATCATAGCGAAGCAGACCGTGGACTTCGTCGACAGAGCACGCGAAGCGCGCGGCGCCTTTCGCGAGGACGAGCACGCGTTCGCTTCCGCGGCGTGGCGGCGCGCCCTCGGTCTGGACGCTGAGGAGCACGCGCAGGCTCGCCGTGACGATGAGCTCGCCCCGGACGTTGGCGATGCCCGAAATCACCTCGCTGCGTTGATGCGGAAGCGAGTGAGCCCGACACGCCTCGGCCACTTCGACGAACACCTTCGGCGGGAGCGCCAGCCACTCGGCGGCGACCCGAAAGACGAGCGCCGACGCGCGACCGGGCGTCGAAACGACGGCTGCCTCTGCGAATTGCCGCGTCTGCTCACGACGCTGCTCGGCGGTCAGCTCGCGGTCGAGGAGCGTCACGGCGGCCGCCCTGTAGACGGGGCAATTGTGACAATGGCTGTGCTGGCGCAGCTCGATGCACGAACGATCTCCGCGCACGCCGACTCGGTTCCAGCAATCGGAGATCATCGCGAGCGCCGCTCCGCTTC
Organism: Polyangiaceae bacterium; assembly: GCA_013361525.1. Lineage (GTDB taxonomy): Bacteria > Myxococcota_A > Polyangia > Polyangiales > Polyangiaceae > Xiheicaenibacterium. The sequence goes on from JABFXY010000070.1 coordinate 5,138, forward strand.
CGCTCTCCGCGCGCGCGCCAGAAGCCGCTCCGCGGAGGCTCGTTCACCACGTTTCGACATCACCGACGCGAGGTGCATCAGCGCTTCGACGTGCTCGGGGTCGAGATAGAGCGTCCTTTTGTAGCTCTCCACCGCGCAATCGGCGTCTCCCTGTGCGTCCCGGATCAGCCCGAGAAGAAAATGCGCGTCCGCCAAATCCCCGTTCGCCTTCAAATGGGCCTGGCAGATCTCTTCGGCCTCACGAAGCCTCCCGACATCGGCGAGCCGGCGCGCGTCGGCGAGGCTCGGCGGTCGTACCGACGGCGGTCGTGCTGGGGGAGGCGGTTGCGGCGCCACACGAGGCCGTGCCGCGGGGGTAGCGGCACGCATCGCCGGCCGCGCCGGTGGAGTCATTTTCGCGAGGCTGGGCGGCGCCGAAATCTCCCCGGAGGCCTTGCGCCGCTCCCCCCGTTGAAACGCCGACGCCGCGATCGGCTCGATGGCTCTCCAATCGCCTCCGCTGATGAGCGGCGCCTCCGCCGCGGCGACGAACAACGTGCCCTTGTCGGCGAGAACGCAGGTCAGCGCCGTGACAATGGCTTTGCGTGACGGCTCGTCACAATAGATGAAGAGGTTCTTGCAGAAGATGGCGTCATAGCGCCTCTGCGCGACCTCGAGTGGCAGCCGCGGCAGCGCTCCTTGATGGAAGCGAACGGCGGCTCGCGTTGCGTCGTCCAGTCGAAAACCGCCTGGAACCGGCCGAAAATAGCGCTCGCGATAGCCGAGGTTCGATCCCCGAAACGAGTTTGGTGGATACATCGCGGCCTCGGCCCTCTTCAGCGCGCGCGCGCTCACGTCCACCGCGTCGATTGCCACCCTCGAAAGTGGCACGCCCGTGTCCGCGAGCGCCATCGCGATGGAGTAGGGCTCTTCGCCCGTCGAGCATGGAACGCTGAGGATCCGCACGTTGTCGTTGCGACGACGACTGATGACGAGTGCCGCGAGCGTGACGAACGCATCCGGATCTCGGAAGAACCAAGTCTCCTGAACGACGAGCGATTCGATGAGCTCTTGAAGCTCCTCGGGCGAGCTACGCAAACACGCGCGGTATGCCTCGGCCGTTGGGAGGCCGAGCCGCTTCATGTGCGCTTCGATCGTGCGCTGGGCGATGCCCGGGCCGATGGTGCTCGGCTCGAGACCGATCGCACGGTGAAGGATCGCCGCGATCTCGACGTCGATCACGCGCCCGCCTCCGCACCTTCCCCGACGAGCACTCGCAAGACGTCGGCGGGGAGCAGCCGATCGACGCTCACGCGCTGGACGATCCCTCGATCGTCGGAGATCACCGGGCCCAGGTACGGTGCGTCGCGCACGGTGACGGGCGGCGCGACGAAGTCCGACTCCGCGCACCTCATCGTCTCCGTCGCCCGTTCGGCGCAAAGCCCGATGAGCCGTGGCTCGGCGGCTCCGTCGCGGACGCGAGCCACGATGATGCGCGTGCTCGTGCGTGCGCGCGACGGCCGCCCGAGCGCGAGGGCCGTGAGATCGATGAGCGGCAGGGTGCGTGAGCGATACGCGAAGAGACCGAGCACCGCGGCAGGGGCTTTGGGGAGACTCTTCACCTCCAGGAGCGGAAGGACCTCGACCACGTCGCTCGTATCGAGCGCGTAGCGATCTTCTCCGAGCTGGAAGATGAGAAACAGCATGGCTCACGCGCGGAGCGAGAAGCGCGACACCGCCGACTGCAGTCCTCGCGTCGCCTCGTTGAGCTGCTCGATTGCGATGTTCGAGCTCCGCACCGACTCCACCGTTTGTTGGGAAGCCTCCGTGAGCTGCGAGAGCGCTTCGCTGATCTGTTCCGCGCCCGTCGCCTGGGAGGTCATCGCTTCGCGTACTTCCTCGAAGCGCGGTGTGAGGGTTTGCACCGAGTTGATGATGTCGCCGAGCTGGCTGCTCACGGTCCCGATCACCTCGACACCGCGTCGGACCTCGTCGGAGAACTTCTCCATCCCCATGACGCCGGCGGACACGGCCGATTGCATGTCTTTGACGATCTGCTCGATGTCGTGCGTCGCGATCGCCGTTTGATCGGCGAGGCGGCGAATCTCGGTTGCGACGACCGAGAACCCTCGGCCGTATTCACCCGCCTTTTCGGCCTCGATCGCGGCGTTGAGCGAGAGCAGATTGGTCTGATCGGCGACCTTCGCGATCGTCGTGACGATGGTGCTGATGTTTCCGGCCTTCTCGTTGAGGAGACCGAGCCGGGCAGTGATCGAGCGCGAGGCCTCGGAGATTTGACGCATGGTGGTCTCCATGCGCGACAGGCCCGTCTGGCCGGTACCAGCGAGTGTCGCGGTGCCCTCGGCGACGCTCGCGACCTCCTCCATCGTGCTGGCGAGCTGCTTCGCCGTAGAGGAAATCGCCTTCGACGTCGCGCCGACCTCGCTCGTCGTTGCGGCGACCTCGTTCGCCGTCGCCTGCTGCTGCCTCGTCGTGCTCGCGATCTCGGTCGCCGAGCTGTTCACCTGGATGCCGGAGCGCTGGACTTGATGAACGAGAGCCGTGAGCTCGTCGGCCATGGTGTTGAGACCGTCGGCGAGGTTGTCGAACTCGCTGCGCTCGCGCAGGCTCACCCGGCCCGAGAAGTCGCCGCGCTGCATGACGCCCATCACGGACATCAGCTCGCCGAGGGGACGATCGAGCGCACGACGGATCGATCGCACGATCACGAACGTGCTGACGATCGCGAGAAAGACCGCGACCAGCGCGCCCGTGAAGAGCCCCGCTTGCGCGGCGTCCACCGCCGCCATGATGCCCTGTCCGGCGGCGGTGCCCCTCCGGCGGTTGTACTCGACGATCTCCCGGAGCTTCGCGCTGTAGACCTTTTGCAGCTCGCTCAAATTTCGCTTGAGCGGAGTCTGCTCTTCCGGCGTGAACGCCCCGCGGCTCGAAACGATCAATCGGTCCACGTTTTCGACGTAGCTCCCGTGAGCGCGTTGCAGGTCGGCGCGGAGGCGTTCTTCCTCCTCCGTCACCTCGATCTGCCCGTAAACCTCCAGTGCTCTATCGAGCTTCGCGCGCTTGGCTTGAATCTCGCGCTCGACGTCCGCCATCTCCTCCGGATCGCTCGAGGCCAGGTGCGTCAGCGTGAGGGCGTGGATGTCCTTCGACAGCCCCTCGATCTCGGAGCTCACGTCGAGGCTCGGGAGCGAGTCGTCCTTCACGATTCTCGCGTTCTCTCGAACGTCCGCGAGGCGCACGGACATGAACACGCTGAGGCCGATCATGACGAGCATCATCGCGGTGAAGCCGATGATGATTCGAAACCTGATCGGACGGTTTCCCGCTGCGCCAGGCCCGTCCTTCGAAGTCGTGGCCACGATTTCCTACCCCCGTTTGAAGACGACCGGAGGATAAGAGACTTGTGGCACGCCCGCCTCCACAAAGGCTGCGAGGCCTATCGAGTGAGGCTTTGTTGCCGCAACATTTGTAGCGCGATACCGCCGGACTTTTCGCTATCGGCTAAGGATTCGCCTACCAGAGTAGCCCGGTCGCCTCGACGCCGAAGCCGTTACCGGGCATTGCCGCAGGGCCCACGCCGACGAGCTTCGCGAAGTCGAACTCACCGAGATCGTCTTCGATGTCGTTACCCGCGTAGTCTTTTCGATTCGGCGGAGCGAGCAGCGCACCGACGCCGATGCCGATGAGACCGCCGATGCCCTGCGCGATGAGGCCCGTGCGCGGATCCGCGTCGACGCCGAGGTAGACGAAATAGATCGGCGTGGTTGCCGCCGCGCCCACGGCGAACCCGGCCCACATCGCGCCGAGCTGGGACCAGCTCGGCGTCCAGCCGAACGACACACCCGACGAGCCGAGCAAGCCGACACCCCCGCCGATCAACGTGCCGACCGAGATCGCATCGTTCGAGCGCTTCCAATTGCCCGAGCTCGCGGCGCCGCCGAAGGCCATGCCGACGAGCCCGCCCCATCCCGATCCCGAAAGGACGAGCATGCTCGTCTTCGGTGAAGGCTCGACGAGCGCGCCGACGAGGCCGCCGACCGTGCCGCCCGCGAGCGAGCCGACGAACGCCGCGCGACCGAGCGCCGCAAATCCCCATTCGTCCGCGCTCGACGACAGCGCCGATTGCACCGACCACGCGCCGAGGCCGAGACCGCCGCCGAGCCACATGCCGGTCGCGAGCGCAGCGGGGAAGCCCTCCGGAAATTTGTCGATGGCGTAGTCCGCGATGAACACACCGACCGGCGCAGCGGCGCCGAAGAGAGCCGGCATGATGATCGCGATACCCGGGTTCTCGACCTCCGCTTCGACGTCGAGCCAAACACCGGTGCCGATGCCCCAGACGATCGAGGTCCCGTAGAGGTAGCCGACCTCGAGCGACGTTCGCTTCTTGTCGGTCTCGTAGAAGCCCGGGCCATAAGGCGGATAGCCGCCGTAGGGAGGCTGGCCATAGCCCGGCTGACCATACGGTGGCTGGCCGTACCCGGGCTGACCATACGGCGGGGGCTGACCGTAAGGAGGGGGCTGCCCATAAGGGGGTGGTTGCCCAGGAGGCGGCTGCGGACAGAATTGCCCCGGCGGGCACCCCTGCGCGTACGCGTCCATTGCGAGCGACACGCAAAAGAGCGCGGCGCCGGCGGCGGCCCACCCCCTTGCGGTCATCGCTCGCTCCGCAGCTCGCGGGTCATGATGTCGACCACCGCCTGCCGCGGGTGTTTGCCTTCGTAGAGAACTTTGTAGACCTCGTGCGTAATCGGCATTTCGACGCCCTCGCGGATGCTGAGGTCGTACGCGCTCTTGGAGGTTTTTACGCCCTCGGCGACGTGTCCAAGGCCGCGCAGGATTTCGTCGAGCTTGCGGCCCTTGCCCAGCTCCACGCCGACGGTGCGGTTACGCGACAGGTCGCCGGTACAGGTCAACACCAGGTCGCCCATCCCCGACAGGCCCGCTACCGTCATCGGCTCGCCGCCGAGGCGCATCGCCAGCATGCCGATCTCGTGTAGGCCGCGGGTGATCATGCCCGCGCGCGAGTTGTGGCCGAAGCCGAGGCCGTCGATGGCGCCCGCCGCAATGGCGATGACGTTCTTCAACGCGCCGCCGATCTCGACGCCGATGACGTCGTGCGAGCTGTAGACGCGCAGCTTGTCGCTCGCGAACGCGCGCTGCACCGTGAGCGTGTTGTCCGCATCTTTGCCGGCGACGACGACCGCCGTCGGCATCCCGAGAGCGACCTCTTTCGCGAAGCTCGGCCCCGAGAGGTACGTGAGGCGCGGCACGGCCTCATGACCGAGCACGTCCTCGATGACCTGGCTCATCAGCATGAGCGAGTCGTTCTCGATTCCCTTCGACGCGCTGCAGAGAAGCGCGCTCTTCGGGATGAGCGGCTTCGCTTTGGTCATCACCTCACGAACCGCGTGCGACGGCACGACGACGACGATCAGCTCGACACCGGCGAGCGCCTCTTCGAGCGAGGTCGTCGCCTTCAAGTTCGGCGGCAGCTGATGCCCCGGCAGGTAGCGCTTGTTCTCGTGCGCCTCGTTGATGGTCGCTGCGACGCCATCATCGACCGCCCAAATCAGCGTTGGATTCCCCTTGTCGGCGAGCACCTTCGCGAGGGCAGTACCCCAAGCACCCGCTCCGAGAACACATATTTGGCTCATCGACGCGGCACGATATCACGCCCGCCGCCCCGCGAAACACAGCGGCGCCACCGAGCACGAAAGCCGACGAAGAGGGTTCGCCAAGGGCGCCAAGGGCAGAAGGAGGAAGAAGAGAGAAGAGGGTTCGCCAAGGGCGCCAAGGGCAGAAGGAGGAAGATGAGGAGATTTGAATTCGAAAGAGGAGGCCTGCTCGCTCTTCCGCAAAATATCCTCCTCTCTTCTCCCTCCTCTTTCTTCTCTTGGCGCTCTTGGCGACCCCTCTCCTCTCAGACCACTAGCTCGACGTCGCTGGTCGCTGCCGAAGCGGTCTCGCCGCGTTCGGCGGAGACGAGGAGGCGGGCGATGTGTTTGCCGATGACGTCGATCTCGGTGGAGACGAAATGCTCGCCGCCGAAGCGTTTGATGGTCTCCGATTGGCGCGAGAGCATCTTGGCGTCCTGGGAGAAGACGCGCATCGCGAGCGGCTCGAGGAGCGGCTTCACCACCCCGCCGGGGATTCGCATCTTGTAGCTGACGACGGCGTAGATAGCCGTCTCGAAGTCGTCGACCGGTGTCATCACGCTGTCGACGAGGATGTGATTTTCGTCGCCTATTCGGTATTCGACCTGGGCGATCGACGGCAGTAGGAACCGATCGAAATGGGTGACCATGCCGCCGGAGGGTGAAAGCACCTTGGCGACGATCCCCGGTGGACGAGGCTCGCCGATGTATTCGACCTCGACGCGATCGGCGCTTCGCCTGAGCTGCGCTTTGATCTTCACGCCTCGGCTCTCGCTGCGGAAAAGCCCTCGATGAAGGAACGCGGTGTGGGGCACGTCGAGCGCGTTTTCCAGCGTCGAATAGAGCGTCCCCGGCGCCGTCACCCGTCGCGTGACCGTCGTGTATCCGGACACGTCGGCGAAGGCGAATCGATGCGGCTCGCCGAGCGGCTCGCCGGCTGTCTCACCCCACATCCAAATAAAGCCTTGTTGCTCGCGCGCAGGAAACGCGGTCGCGCGGCGGCTGTGCGCCTCTGCCGGGCCGACGAGTGAAGGCACGAGCTTGCATGCGCCGCGCGTATCGAATTGCCACCCGTGATAGGCGCACTCGAGTCGCTCGCCGTTCTTGCGCCCCAGCGACAACGGCACGTTGCGGTGTGGACATCGATCGACGAGGACTCCCGGCTTCCCGCCTTCGCCGCGGAACACGACGACCGGCATGCCGAACAGCGTTCGGGCGAGTGGTTTGTCGCCGAGCTCGTCCGCGGTTGCGACGATGTACCAAGCCTTGCGCACGCGCGGCAAAAAGGCGCGAAGACCTTCTCGTTGCGCGGTCGTCCCCCCGCGGACCGTCGCATCGCCGTCGTCCGATCCCATGACTTCGAGCGGCCGCGTGGTCATGACCGAGGGTGTAGCGTAGGGTCCGCACCGCTGTCCATGAGCGCAGCGAGATCCAGCGTGCGGCGATTTTCCTCGACGTCGAGAAAGGCGGCGCGCCACGCGACGTTGCGAATGCGTCCCGCCCGCTCGAGGAGCCGCTCTCTCGCGTCCTCGAGCGCGTCGCGCGCACGCGCGTCGTGATTGGCGGCCAGCACTTCCGCGTACACCAATCGAATCAGGGCTTCCCCTTCGTCGATCCGGCCGCGTTCCCGCACCATTTCGATTGCGCGCGCCGAAGGTTCGAGGGCGTCGGCGGCGCGCGCGAGTCCCAAGAGGGCGCGGGCGCGCGAGGCGAGCGCGCTCGGCAACATCGTCGGAATGGTGGCGAGCAGCTCACACGCGCGATCCGCCTCCGCCAAAGCCTCCTCGAGCCTGCGCTCCCGCGCGAGGACGCGCGCGCGGTAAATGCGCGTATTGCCCTCCATTCGCTTATTTCCTTGTGCGCGAAAGTCGCTGGCGCTCTTTTCGAGGTGCGTGTGTGCCTGCTCGTACGCGCCGAGCCGGCCCTCGACCGCGCCGAGGTTTTGCTCGCTCGCGGCGACGACATGTTTCAGCCCGAGCCCTATCGCCGATGCGCGCGCCGCGACGAGACAGGCGCGCGCCTGTTCATAAAGACCGAGCTCGGCGAACGCGAAGCCGAGGTTCGACCGCTCGGACGCGACCTCGCGAATGTCACCGGCCTCGTCGAATGCGGCGACCGCGAGCTCGAGCTGCTCCGCATAACGGCCGATGTCCCCCAAAAGAAGCGCCTTCGTAGCGTATGCGCGGTAGCCCCATCCCCATTTCGACGGATCGTCGCCGTATGCGCCGATGCTCTGCATGGCTGCCGACAGCAGGAGGTCCGCCGTCGATTCACGTCCCGCAAATTGCAAATAGTGCGCGGCGCGCGTGGCCCCGGCCGGCAAATCGGAATGCGATACCGCGTCGAACGTCCCGCAAAGATCGTCGAGGCGCCCCTGATTGCCCAATCGAATGGCCGCCAGCGCTGCATTGGCCCCCGCCGTCCACCAGCCCCGGCTGCCCATATCGATGCATTGCATCGCGGCATTGGACCGCTCCAGCATTTGGGTGTTCTCACCGAGGTGTCGGTGCGCCTCCCCTTCGAGCAAGCGCAGCCTCCCGAGGAGGGCCCCCTCAGCACCGGCTTCGACGCCGCGTTCGGCGTGGGCCACGGCTGTGACGAAATCGCCGCCGAGCATCGCGAGCTCCGCTGCTCGCGCATGAGCGACGGTGGCGCGGCGCTCTTCCCCCGCGCGCTCGTAATGCTCCGCGACGCGGGTCGCGTCGTACGAAGCGCCGCTCTGCTCGAGCCATTCGGCAGCGAGACGGTGCCCCAACGTACGGTCGGCGTCGGTCAACGTCGCGTAGGCGGCGTCGCGCACCAACGTGCTGCGAAACGCGTATTCAGCCTCTGCCGCGCTCCGCTCGGCACCGGTGGGAACGAGCAGCTCCGCCCCCGAGAGCTCGCCGAGGCGCGTCCCCAAATCCTCGAACGATGCACCCGCAAGCAGCGCGGCGACCGCCCCAACCGTGAACGCTTCACCGAGGATGCTGCACGCGCGGAGCACGCGACGCGCCTCCGCATTCAATCCATCGAGGCGCTCCTGAACCATTGCGAGCGCCGACTCGGGCGAGCCCGCACGCCGGCCTGCCGCGGCCGATCGAATGAGCTCTTCGAGGTGAAGCGGATTGCCATTGGCTTGTTCCGCAATCGCACGCGCGGTCTCGGTCGTCACGTCGTCGAGCGCGTCCAACACCAGGGCGCTCGACGCCTCCGTCGAAAGTGGGGAGAGCGTCAGCGTCGCGGCGGGCTCCGTCGCACCACCCGACCGCGGAAGCTTCACCATCCCGCGCGCAAAGCCGACGACCAGCAACGGCTGATCGGCGAACGTGTCGAGCGCGCGACCGAGGACCTGCAAGCTTGCGGCGTCGGCTTCGTCGAGATCGTCGACCACGACCACGACCGGTCCGACCGCGAGCTCCGCGCGAAGAAACCCCTCCCACGCGCCGCGAAGGAGATCGCCCATTTTGACGGGATCGCTCTTCGCCGACGACAGCGCCGCGGGCGCGTCTTGCGCCGGTGCGGAGACGCCGACGAGCTCGCCGAGGAACGCCGCGACGCGATCGCGTTCCGCGCGTGCGATGTTTCGCCCGACGCGCGCTCGCACGCGATGCGTCGCGACGTCGTGCGGCTCGTTCATCCGCAGGCCGAAGAGGCGTCGCATCGCGCCGGCGAGCGTCGCGAGCGGCGTCGAGCGGTTGGCCGCATGCCCGGCGCCGCCGATAACGACCGGTCGAGGCACACGGTTCTCGAGCGTGCGCGATACCTCGACCGCCAGGCGCGACTTCCCACCTCCGGGCGGTGCGACGACCAGGAAATAGGCCGCAGCGTTCTCCGTCGCGACCTCGTCGAATCGAGCTTGGACGAAGCGAAGATCGCGCTCCCGACCAACGAACGGGCGCGGTTTACCGAGCAACATCCCCGATGGATCCGCCTCACGCTCGCCCATCAAGACGAGCGCGTCGGCTTCGCTCTCGATTCGGAACCCGTGGTCCAAGAGGCCCGCGGTGACGTCGTCGATCCATACCCCGCGACCATCGCGATGACCCGGGGGCACGCGTGCGAGGAGCGCGACCCCGCGCTCGATCACCTCTCCCACCGGGAAACCTTCGCTCACGACCGCGCGTCCAGTCGCGAGCACGACCGGTCTATTCGGAGCGACGCGGCGAATCGCGAGCGCACACCGAGCGCCTTTTGCCGCCTGATCCAGCACCGGCCCCCGCCCCGGAAGGGTAACGACGATCGAGCCGTCGACGAGCCTCTCGGCCCAACCTCCGTGCTCGAGGACCTCGCGGTAGACCTCGTCGAGCTCGCTCGGCTCGCCCTCCTCTCGCGGAGCGCGAGAAGCGCTCGCGTCGGATCCACCTCCGCCGACGAACAGCAGCGACAGAAGCTGCAGCTCGGCCGACGTGATCGACGGCGTGTCTTCGAATCCAGTGTCGCTCGCTTCCGGCTCACGCGCTGCGTGGTGCGAAAACGGCGCGAGCTCGCGCGCGACCGCGGCGCCGTCCTGAGGTCGTGCGGCGGGGTCTTTGAGGAGCATCCGATCGACGAGCGCCGCGAATGCGGGAGGCACCTCGGGCCTCACACTCCCGAGCTTGCGCGGCTCGTCGAGGAGGATCTTCGCCATCACCGCGAGCGGGTGATCCGCCCAAAACGGAGGCTGCCCTGCGAGACACTCGTACAACACACATCCGAGCGCGAAGACGTCGGCGCGCGGATCGATCGCTTGCAGACCCTTCGCTTGCTCCGGCGCCATGTACGCGGGTGTGCCGAGCGCTTCGCCGAAGCGGGTGATCTGTCCACCGTCGTGGTCGCGCGAGATCCCGAAGTCGACGACGATCGCGTCGGTGACGTCGCCGCTTCGAAGGAAGATGTTCGCCGGCTTCACATCGCGGTGAACGACCCCCCGCGCGTGCGCGTACCCGAGGGCCGACGCGATCCGTGAGGCCAAACGCAACGTGTCGTCGACGGACAGCGTCGCCCTCGCGATCGTTTGCGCAAGGTCCTCGCCCTGCAGCCATTCCATCGCGAGGTAGTCGATGCCTTCGTACGCGCCGCTCGCGATGTACTCGACGATCCCGGGGTGCCCCGAGAGACGCGCCAGCACCCGCGCCTCCCGCGCGAAGCGCGCCGCTCGCTCACCTTCGCGGCCAGTAAAGACCTTCACCGCGACAGGCCGACCCGTCGAGCGATCTTCGGCGCGGTACACCTCGCTCATCCCGCCCGAGCCGGCGAGATGCTCGATCACGAACCGCCCAGCTATTTCCGTACCGCGCGCTATCACCGATGCCGCTCGTCGTCAGGCCAGCGTAACGCGGGTAAGCGCATGGATCCCACCGTTCGACGCACGGACGAGGCTCCTCGAGGGCGGCGCGCGCCGCATCCTCGTCAGCGCTCGGCGCAGGAGGTCGGACAAACGTCGTCTTCAGGGCCTGGATCCTGCCCGAAAATGCAGACTTCGAAGTCGAGCGCGGCCACCAGACCGTCCTTGTGATCACCGACGCAGGTGCCCGGTTGCTGCTGCTCGAGCGCGACGCAGTTGAGCGCGCCCGTCTCCGGGTCCTCTTGGTTGGTGCAGAAACAATCGAGCTCCGCACCATCCTCGATGCCGTCCATGTCGGTGTCGCACATGTCGAAGCAGTCGTAGAACGCGCAGCAATCGGGGAGGCCGCCCGACTCCTCCGAGCAGCTGCCGTCCGAGCCGAAGCATTTCACGTAGTCCTCGCCGCAGATCCCGCCCTCGGGCACCACGTCCGTGCTGCCCGCGATCGCGCAGCCGAGGCAGCTCGCGTACGGGTCGATTGTGCCTTCCGGGGGCGTGCAAACGCCGATGACGTCGCACGAAGCAAGTGGTGCCTGTCCGCCGTCCGCGGCGCTCCCGCCCGCGGGAGGCTCACCGCCGCCCTGGCCGCCCCCACCAGTGTCGCCGCTGTCGCCGCAGGCGAGGAGGAGTGCCATCGAGCCGATCAGCAGCAGAGCGGGACAGGAGCTACGGCGAGAGAGCATCGGTGCTCACGATATCACGTCGGAGACGCATCCTCGAAGCGGGCAGCATTCGGATGACGAGGCCGTGAAACACAGCGGGCCGAGAGGTGCGCCGAGGCTCAGCGGTGCGGAACCATCGGCGGGCGCACCGCGAGGGTGCGGCCGTGCTCTCAGGTCCGAGCCCTCGATGGTGAGTCGCCAAACTTGTCAGCCTCGTCGTGCCCGCTGCCGAAAATCTGATGTGAGTGTCATGTCTGAGCCTACGGGGCTATCGCGCGTTGAGGCGTCGGTTCCGCAACGTGCGGCAAGGAGGCGGCATAAATGCGGTTACTTCGGATGGCTCGCTGTGACAGGTAATGTCCTAGTGCCTAGTTTCCTTGCTTGCGACATCTGCTCTCGAGCGATAGATTGGATTGACCGCTTGCGGTGAGGCGCGACGCGGGAAATGGGCAGTAACGGGGTGGGGCGTCTGCGAGCCCGTCGTGTCGTCGCTTCGTTTTCACGGTGCGGGGCGGAGGCACGACGGTGCTCGCGGATGTTTTGGCGATCGAGGCTCCCGCCCGTGAGGTCAAACAGTGAGTTTTGGAGGTGTCCAATGTCCAAATTGCGATGGATGTGTGCGCTTGCGTTGGGTTGTGCTCCCGCGTTCGTGATCGGCTGTCTCGAAGAGCCTCTCGATAGCGAAGATGTCGACGACGACATCGAGACCATCGAATCTCCAGACGCGGTGCAGCAGGAGTCTTGTGGCGGGTTGACCTGTGTAGAGCCCAACGAGTCGTGCTGCGCGGTGGAGGCGCCGCTCGGCACATATCTGACCTGCGTCGATACCCAGACTGACGAGAACCACTGCGGTGGCTGTGGAATCGAATGTACTGGTACGCAGCACTGCGATGCCAACGAGTGCGACGCGACGAACCCCGACGCAAAGTGCTGTCCGCTCGGCACGCGCAACTGCGGCGGGACCTGCCTGTCGGTGGTCATCCAATGCAACTGCCCGCCGTGAAGGCAGCGGGACGGAACAGGGGCGAGGACGGGAAGCCAGCACGCGACAAAAAGAGAAGAGGCGCGACCGAAGTCGCGCCTCCTCATCTTCGATTACCGCGAGGGCTGATCAGCCTTCGGCGGGACCGCAGTACATCGCCGCGTTGCAGTTCGTCGGGCACTCGACGCACACCGCGCAGCTGAGGAGCGCGTTGTAGTGATCGCCGCAGGGCGCGAACTGCGCGCTGCAGTCGTCGAAGCACTCGCCGAACTCGTTGACGTCCGCCGTCGCCGGATCGTCGTCCGGGCAGCCCGTCGTCGCCGGCTTCGCCATGTCGTTGCCGTAGACGCACGAGTACCAGTTCGCCGTGTCGCCCGGCGTGGCCTGCGGCGGGAGGCAACCCGGCTCCTGCTGGAAGGTGACGAGCTCGTCGTTGCAGTTGTCACCGAACGAGCACTGGATGCAGTCGCCGCAAACTTCGCCTTCCGGCGTGTCTGCCGGCGCGTTGAGGTCGCCCTCCTCGCCCGTGTCGCAGTTCAGGACCGGGGGCTCGCCGCCGGTGCCACCGCCGCCGACGTTGATCGTGTTGCCCGAGCCCTCGCCGCCGACGTTGGCCGTGCCACCGTCGCTCGAGCCACCGTCGCTCGAGGATCCGCCGCCGCCGTCGCTGCTGCCGCCGGAGCCGCCGTTACCGCTATCGCCACAGGCCACCGCGAACGCGCCGCAAAGTGCCATCCATGCAACAACCTTGAGATTCATGTGACTACCTCCAGAAGGAACCAGTGCTCGAGTGACAAGCGGCGCGCTCGCCGCAACAGGCCCCGCCCACGAGAAGCGGAGCAAAGGCTTGACCGCTCGAAGTGGCGCGCACCTTACCAGACCTCACGCGCCATCAGGGATCAAAATCTTTCTGAAACGCCACCAGACTTTTTCCGGGGCGATACCTCGAGGGTGCATTTTTGCCGCCGCCCGACACTCGTCGGATTCGGCGCGTCGCTAAGGAACCAGGAAGAACCACGAGTGTAGCTGGCCTCCGCGCGTAGGCAATGGTGCCCGCGATGAGCCGACGGATGGGGCAATCGGCAGCGATCGTCGCTGCGCACGGCAAGACGCAGGCTGAAACTTGCGCCGCCCGATGCGCACCGCCTGGCGCCCGTTATCATTACCTGAATGGGCCAACGCGCGTGCTGCGGGTTCGTGCTGAGTGCGCTGATCGTCATTGGTTGTGCAGAGGCGTCCGACGGCGACGACGAGGGCGGAACGCCGAGCACCGGTGGGACCGATGCTACCGGCGGCAATGACGCCGGCGGCGCGGAAGCAGGCGGCCAAGGTGAAGGCGGCACGGGTGGAAGTCCGCCCCAGACCTCGTGCGAGCCATCGGACGGCGATCTGGTCGGCAGCGAATGCGGCATCTTCGTGAACCCCGCAGAAGGTTTCGGCGGTGATGGCTCACCCGAAAGCCCATATCGAGGGGTCGCCGAGGCCATCGATGCCGCCGCCGGTCAGACCACCACGATATACGTTTGCGCGGGACAGATCGAGGAAGCCTTGACCGTGCCGGCGACGATTACGCTCTATGGTGGGCTCGATTGTGACGATGATTGGAAATGGGAGTTGGACCATCGGACGCAATGGACCGCGGACACGGGTGACATTCCATTGACCATCGTGGGGGCGCCCGCCCTCGGCGGCGGGCGAACGATTGCGGGTTTCGATGTCGTCGCCCAGAACGGCGCGGTCGTAGGCGAATCCTCGGTCGCTGGGGTCGTCAATGGTGGATTCGTCACGCTCGAGCGGATGAGCTTCGTCGCAGGAGACGCGGTGAACGGACAGCCCACGATGGCGGGGCAATCGCCGAACGGCGGCGACGGATCCGTAGGCGGCGACGGAGTCGGGGCGTCGCAACAAGGCACTGGCGGAGCGAGTTTTTGCGGCAGCGTCGGTGGCAATGGTGGGTCTTATGCTGCGTTTGTCGCAACCTCGGGCGTAGAAGGTGAGCCCAACCAAAACAACGGGGGACCGACGACCGCCTCGGGGGGCGACTACGTCTGTTACAACGGAGGACCGGGATTGCCGGGCGCCGCAGGCCCCGATGGCGCCGATGCGTCGACGCTCGGGACGATTGATACCTCGGGGTTCCACGCGGCGAGTGGAACAGCGGGAATGGACGGCGTTCCGGGAGGCGGCGGCGGCGGTGGGGGAGCGCTCTTCAATGCCGCGGGCGGTGGTGGCGGCGGCGGCGGATGCGGAGGCACGGCCGGCATCGTCGGGACCGGTGGCGGCTCGAGCATCGGGCTGATCTTGCTCGACGCGACGGTTACGTGGAGCGACGTCCGTGTCGAAGTCGGCACTGCGGGCGACGGTGGCATCGGCTGGTCCGGCGGAGCCGGCGGAATCGGTGCTGGAGGCGGACAGGGGGTCAGCACGGCGTGCGACGGCGGAACAGGTGGCAATGGCGGCGCGGGTGGCCGGAGCGGCAGCGGCGCCGGCGGTCATGCCGTCGGTATTGCCTATACGGGTATCGCGCCGGCGCTGGACGGTATTACCATCGTCGAGCCTTCGGCGTCGCAAGCGGGCATTGGGCCTGCCGCAGCCATTGACGGCGTCGCCGCGACGACGCTTGGATTCGATATCGAATAAGCTGGGTCGAGGTTCGGGGCGAACCAGGATTCATTGCGCGTGACGGACGGTCGTGGAGCGGCCTACGCTCCGTTCATGCGCAACCTGATCCTCGCGCTTTGCCTCGCGGCCTGTGGCTCGGAAGAGCCCAAGCGAACCGCCGACGGCTCCGCAACTTCGACGGCGCGTTCCTCCCCATCGGCGCGTCCGAAGTCCATTCCATCGGCCTCCGCGTCCGCTGCGATTGCATCGTCGAGCGCGCCTCTGGCATCCGCGTCGAGCGCCCCATCCGTGAAGAAGGAGTTCGTGCTCAAGGGCCGCAACGACAAAGACGTGAAAGTGCGATTCGTCCCGCCCGAGGGTTGGCACGATAACGAACGTGATGATTTTGTCAGCATCCAGGGGAAGTGGCTATCGCTTCTCTATATATCGGTTACCTGCCACGGAAACTGTTCCGAGAAGACCGACGACTACAAGAAGAACATCCAAGCCTACGCGGAGGAGCAGCTGAAGGACATGGGGCCGCCGAAGCGCAGTCCGCCGCTGGTTGCCCAATGGATCCAGAAGCCCAAAGAGGAACCGAAGAACGTCTTTACCTACGAGGTTCTCGGTCAGAACGAAGAGCACAAACAGGAAGAGCACCTGTTCGAAATCGATCGAATCCTGGACGACCCGCCGAGCGTGCTGTCCTGCAGCGTGAAGATCGACGAGCGTGAGGAAAAAGGCCGCTTCGAGCAGGTCGCCGGGATCTGCAAGACGCTCGAGTGGGAGGTCGTTGCGACGAAGAAGTAGCGGCTTGTTTCAGCCCCACGCTAGCCTCGCCGCTATCCGCCCTCGGTCCAAGCCTCGATCGCCCGAACCTCGCTGTCCTCCAAAAAGGAGCGAAGCGCGCGATACCGTCGGAACGCACCCGTACCGGAGCCGAGTCGAATGGCGGCTGCGCGTGCGACAGAGGCAACGAAGGGGCTCGGACTGCGCATCAGCCCGACGAGCTCGGGGATGAGTGGGGTCGCGTGGAGCTCCGCTGCGAGGATGGATGCAAGCGGCGCGGTGTCTGACGCTTTGGGATAGGCGCGCAACATCGCACGGAGCATTTCGATGCCGTCCTCGCGGAGCGTACGGCTCATGGAGCGGTAGTCGTCGGTGGCGACGTCGACGAGGGTCGTGCCGAGATCGGATTGCGCAAGGTTGCGTGCGCTGGACAGCACACGGCGAAAGACGCCGGTGTCTTCGGGGTCGATACCGTCTTTGCCTTCGAGGTCGAGCGCGATGGGTCGCTCGGCCTCTGCGGCGAAGCTTCGAATGAGCTTCGGGAGCTTGTCGAGCGTGGGTTGAAAGTCACACACCGACTGGAAGCGTTCGCCGCCTATATCGGTGTAAACGAAGCTCTTCCGATGCGGCCAGCCGCGGTCGTTGGTGCCCGGTGCTTGTTGGACGCTCTCGTGGACGAGCTGCGAGATGTCACCCCAACCGTGGACGGTCGCGGTGACGATGCCCCACGGGACGATCTGCAGCGCGACGCGACGCAGCCGCGCGTGCCGCATCATGGTGAGGCTCACCGGTCCGTTGGCGATCGGGACGGGCGGCTTCAGACCGAGCAATACGGCAATGCCGGACCAAAACGGTGCGATGCCGGGACCCGGCTCAAGCTCGCAGTATGAAAGCTCGGCGGGGACCAGGCGCCGTTCGACGTAGGTCAGCCCATTCTTTTGAGCGATCGGTCGCGCCGAGAGGCCCGCAGGTTGTTCGTCGACCTGGCGGGCCTCCTCCACGTTCACGGCGCCGACTCCCGCGAGACTTGGTCGGCGACCTTCGACAAGACGCCGTTGACGAATGCACCGGAGGTTTCGGTTCCGAATCGTTTCGCGAGCTCGACCGCTTCGTCGATCGCGATCGCGCGCGGCACACCCTTCGTGAGCTCCCACGCGGCGATGCGCAGGACGTTGCGATCGACGCGGCTCATTCGCTCGAGGCGCCAGTTGGTGCTCGCGCTACGGAGCAATTCGTCGAGGGAGGTTTGGCTCGAGGTGACGCCGACCGTTACCTCCATCGCGTAGTCACGCGCCTCTTGGTCGGCGGAGACGTCGGTGTGCGGCGCCAGGTGAGAGAAGAATTGGCGGACGGCGGTGGCCGCGTCGTTGGGGCTGTCTTCCAGGCCGAACAGCACCATGAGCGCGCATTCCCGGCCGCTTGTTCGCGCGCCCATCGCCTACAGCCCTTGCTTGAAGAGCGCGGCGCCGAGGCTCAAGAGCTCGATCGCCGAGACCGCGGCTTCCCAGCCCTTGTTGCCCGCCTTCGTGCCGGCGCGCTCGATGGCTTGCTCGATGGTGTCGGTCGTGAGGATGCCCATCGCGACGGGCACACCCGACTCGAGCGACACGGAGGCGATGCCTTTCGTGACCTCGCCGGCGACGTAATCGAAGTGCGGCGTGGAGCCGCGAATGACGGCGCCGAGCGCGATGACGGCGAGGTTCGTCGGCTGGGGGCGCGCGATGCGACCAACGGCCCACGGGATTTCCCACGCGCCGGGGACGCGCACGAGCGACACTTCGCTCGCTTGGCCGCCGTGGCGTGCGATGGCGTCGAGCGCGCCGTCGACGAGGCGGTCGACGATGAAATGGTTGAAGCGGCTGGCCACGATGGCGAACCGTGCCCCATCGGGGACGACGAGCTGACCTTCGACGATTCGGGGATTCATCAGGAGCGTAGTTCGGCTCTTTCCCTCTTTTGCGCCGTGAAGGGAAGGGGCCATTCAGGCATGCACGCGGGAGGCCCCGCAAAGACGCCGGCGCAAGCGCGCCAAACCGCGGGCCGTTTCGCGACACGTGTGGGTCGCGTGGCCTCGACAGGAGCAACAGGAAGACGAGAAGGAGAAGAAGAGGGATCCACAGGAAGTCGGGAGGGCGGGAAGGATTTAGAAAAATCCGCTGGGCTTCCCGCCGTCCTGTCTTCCTGTTGTTTCTCTCGCGCTCGGTGGCGGGCTAGTGCCGCGGGGTGATCGGGACCCGCTCGACGATCTTGAGGCCGAAGCCGTGGAGGCCGGCGATCTTGAGCTGGTTATTGGACATGAGGCGCAGCTCGTGGACGCCGAGGTCGGCGAGGACCTGCGCGCCGAGACCGAACTCGCGCAAGGGGGCGTTCAGCGGACCGGTGGAGCGCGTCGGCGTCGGGTGAGCGCCGTTCGTCGCAGCTGGTGCCGCCGCGGCGCCGGTCGACTTGCGACGCGCGAGCTCGGCGACCAGGTCGTCTTTGGTCGGGATGTAGAGGATCACACCGCGACCTGCCTCTTCGATCATGCGGATCGATTCGCGGAGGTTCGCGCCGCCGTCGGAGGGCGTCGACGAGAAGACGTCGCTCACGACGCCGCCGGTGTGGACGCGCGTGAGGACCGGCTCGGTCGAGTCGATGGTGCCTTTGACGAGGGCGAGGAACTGCCGTGATTCGCCGAGGATGTCGTAAGCGATGGCGCTCCACTCGGTGCCGGTGACGTCGAGCGTGAGCGTCGTTTCGCTGGCGCGGACGACGAGCCGCTCGGTCTGCAGGCGGTACTGGATCAAGTCCGCGATGGTGAGGAGCATGAGCCCGTGTTGCGCGGCGAAGCGCTCGAGGTCGGGCATACGCGCCATGCTTCCGTCGTCGTTCATGATCTCGCAGATGACGCCGGCGGAGTTGAGGCCGGCGAGGCGTGCGAGGTCGACCGAGCCTTCGGTGTGGCCGGTGCGGACGAGGACACCGCCGCGGCGGGCCTTGAGCGGGAAGATGTGGCCGGGCGTGACGAGGTCGCTCGGGCGGGCATCTGGGTTCACCGCGGCGAGGACGGTGCGCGCGCGGTCGGCGGCGCTGATGCCGCTCGTGACGCCGGTGCGCGCCTCGATGCTGACGGTGAACGCGGTGCCGAGGGCAGGGCCGTGACGACCGGGCGCGCTCATCATCGGCAGCTCGAGCCGCTCGACCTGCTCTTCCGACAGCGTCAGGCAGATGAGCCCGCGGCCGTGCTTCGCCATGAAGTTGATGGCCTCGGGCGTGACCTTCTCCGCGCCCATGACGAGGTCGCCCTCGTTCTCGCGGTCCTCGTCGTCGACGAGGATGACCATACGTCCGGCGCGGATCTCGTCGAGCGCACGGTTCACCCGGTCGAGGAGCGCGGCGTCGATGGTGAGCCGGTGCGGCGCGGAAGGAGTCGGTGCGGGAATAGCGGGCATGGCTCGGTCGGCTTCTCGCGGCGAATTGGCTAGCGGCGTTGCGGAGCAGTCCATTGTTGCGTGGCGTCACATGTAGCCGCCACCTCGGAGTTTTTCCAGGAGCGAGGACTCGTCTTTGGGCCCGGAAGGCGCTGTGCCGGTCGCCGCGAGGCCGAGCTGTCGTTCGACGTAACGGGCGAGCACGTCCACCTCGAGGTTTACGTTTGCGCCCGGTTTCAGCGACGGAAGCGTGGTGTTCGCCAGGGTGTGCGGGACGAGCATGACGGTGAATCGAACACCGCCGCCTTCATCGGCCACATCGTTCACCGTGAGGCTGACGCCCTCGATGGCGATGGATCCTTTCATTGCGAGGTAACGCGCGAGCTCGAGCGGTGCGCTGAACGTCGTGTGCTGCGCATCACCGACCAAGCGCGCCTCGACGAGCGAGCCTGTGCCATCGACGTGCCCGAGCACCATGTGCCCACCCATGCGGCCGCCGAGCGGCATCGCGCGCTCGAGGTTCACGCGGCCCGAAGGGGAGAGGCCGCCGAGCGTCGTCTTCCCCAGTGTCTCGCTCGACATGTCGGCCTCGAACCCGCCCGGATTGATGCGATCGACGGTGAGGCAAACGCCGTTCACCGCGATGGACTCACCCAGGGTGAGCGGCGCCATCTTGGCTGCGATCGCAATGCGAGCATCCGGCCCCCGGCGCTCGAGCCTCGTGATCGTCCCGACTTCTTCGACCAGGCCAGTGAACATGCTTCCTCCGCGCTGCGGCGCCCGAAACCCAGAGGGGTCGCCAAGGGCGCCAAGGGCAGAAAGAGGAAGAAGAGAGAAGAGAAGGATTCTTTCGAGCTCCGAAAATCCTCTTCTCCCTCTCTCTTCTCTTGGCGCTCTTGGCGACCCTCTTCTTCCCGCTGGAACGCGGGTGTTACTCGTCTTTGTGCACGCCCTGGAACGTGAGGAGCTTGTCGATCAGACCCTTCGAGTAGCTCGACAGCTCGGTGAAGACGACGCCCATGCCGGGCGGGTCGTCGTGGACGCGCACGACTTTGCCGACGCCTTCGATGGTCTCGATGTCGTCCATGATGACGGTGAAGCGGAGGTTCACCTGCGTGCCGATGGCGAGGGGCGCCTTCGATCGGACGAACACGCCGCTGCGCGAGATGTTCGTGACGTACTCGTTGATGAACGCGTCGTACGACTCGAACTCTTTGTTGATGGTGACGCGCTCGTCTTTTCGCGAACTAGAGTCCGTGTCCATCGCTGCTGCTCCCGCTTCGACTACTTGCCCACCAGATCGAATTGCTCGAGATGATACTCCTTCTTCGGTACCAGCTCGATGCGCCTCATGTAGCGCTTCTCCGCCTCGGTGACTGCGGCGCGCTCTTCGTTGCGGAGGAGATCGACGACCGCGGGGTGAGCGTTGATGACGACGCTGTAGCCCCGTAGGCTCATCCGCTCGCGCTTGATTTGCCGCAAGATCTCGTAGGCGATCGTCTGGCGCGACTGCAGGTTGCCCGTGCCGTCGCAGTAGAAGCACGGCTCGTTCATGATGCGGCCGAGGCTCTCCCTCGTCCGCTTGCGCGTCATCTCGATGAGGCCGAGATCGCTGATCCGGTTGAGCGTCGTCTTCGCCTTGTCCTTCGCGAGGAGCTGCTCGAGCTTGCGCCGCACCTTCTCGCGGTTGGACGCTCGCTCCATGTCGATGAGGTCGAGGATGATCAGGCCGCCGATGTTTCGGAAGCGGAGCTGGTAGGCGATCTCCTCCACGGCCTCGAGGTTCGTCTGGAGGATCGTCTCTTCGAGGTCGCGTGAGCCGCGTCCGACGAAGCGACCGGTGTTGACGTCGATGGCGGTGAGGGCCTCGGCCTGGTCGATGATGAGGTGGCCGCCCGAGGACAGCGGAACCTTGCGCGAAAGGGCGCGGCCGATCTCGTCCTCGATGCCGTACGCGTCGAAGAGCGGCTCTTCTCCTTCGTAGAGCTCGATGGCCGACACGCGGTCGGGCATGAACATCTCGACGAAGCGGCGCAGGCGCACGTACTCCTCGCGGGAGTCGATGACGATCTTCTCGATGTCGTCGGTGAAGAGATCGCGCGCGGTCTTCAGCACCAGATCGAGCTCCGCGTAGAGGTTCGCGGGGGCGCGCTCGGTCATCTCGCGCTTCTTCACGATCTCGCCCCAGAGGCGGACGAGGTAGCCGACGTCGGCTTTGAGCGCCTTCTTGGTCAGGCCTTCGGCGAGCGTGCGGACGATGAGGCCGCCTTGCGGAGGCTTCATCGCCTCGATGGCTTCGCGCAGGCGCGCGCGCTCTTTGTCCGAGCCGATGCGCTTCGAGATGCCGACGTGCTCGACGGTCGGCAGGTACACGACGTAACGACCCGGCAGCGAGATGTGGCTCGTGACGCGCGCGCCCTTGGTGCCGATCGGCTCCTTGGACACCTGCACGATGACCTCTTGGCCTTCGCGGACGACGTCGCGGATGGGCGTCGACTTCGAGACGCGGAGAGGATCCTTCGCGCGTGCGGCGCTGCTGCGACCGTCGCGCTTGTCGTTGCCCTGGCGTCCGCCGCTCTGCCCTGCTTGGCCACGCCGCCCGTCTTGCCTGCGGCCGTCTTTGCCGCGCTGCTTGCGGTCCGAGCCCTGGCGGTCGCGACCCTGCTGCTGCGGTCGGCCACCGCGCTCGTTCGACGGCTCCTGACGTCCACCGCGGCCTTGCGGCTGAGGCTCGCGCGGAGCGGGCTGCGGCGCAGCTTCTGCTGCTGCACCTTCGGGCTTCGTTCGGCCACGGCGGCGACGGCCGCGACCACCTCGTCGCGTGCGGGCACGCGGCGCTTTCAGCGCGGCGTCGTCTTCGCCCGTCGCCTGCTCCGCACCCTCGGGCGCGCCGGTCGCGTCGGCTTCTGCCGCGACCTCTTCTTCGCCCTCGCCCTCTTCAGCCTCTTCGGCTTCCTCGACGTCTGCGTCGCGGGTCGCCGGCTCGACGAAGGCCTCGGCGATCGACTCGACCTCGATGGCCTCCACCTCGACGTCGTCGGCCTCGGCGTCCTCTTCGTCGTCCGCGTACGCGGGCTCGTCGTCGTCGTCGGCTGCGCTGGGCTCGTCGTCGTCGTCGGCTGCGCTGGGCTCGTCGACATCGGCGTCGCCAACGTCGGGCTCTTCAGCGTCGAGAGCCTCGTCCGCTTCGGTCGCGTCGGTGTGAGCGCCGTCTTCGTCCTCGTCTTCGTCCTCGTCCTGGTCGACTTCCTCGACGTCGTCGTCCGTCGACCGATCCGGCACCGTCTCGACGCCGCCGCGGACGCTGACGAGCTCTACGTCTTCGTCGTCTTCCTCGACGACCTCGGCCGCGGTCACCGCCTGGACCGGCGGAACGGCCTCGCGCGGCGCGGCGGGGGCGTGGCGGTCGCGGCCACGCGTGCGTCGCTGCTGCTGTTGCTGCCGCGGCTGCTCTTGCGGCTGCTCCTCCTCCTCGGCGACATCGTCGTCGGAGTCTTCTTCGGTGGCGCGGGTCGTGCCTTGCCGCTTGCCGGACAGGTACGCGTCGAGGTCGTCCGGACGAATCAGATCCTCGACGTGGAGGAACGCTGCGCGCTCTTGTCCGATGTCGATGAACGCGGCCTGCATGCCGGGGAGCACGCGGCTCACCTTGCCGACGTAGACGTTGCCGAGGGTGCCGCGGGCTCCGTGCCGCTCGAGGTGGAGCTCCGCGATGATGCCGTTTTCGATCAGCGCGACGCGCGTCTCGCAGATGTCGACGTTGATGACGAGAATGTTCTTTGCCATGGGCGTGCTCGCGCTTCGGGAGCGCGAGCGGGGGATAAAAGGTCTTTGGATGGTGCCGATCCCCGCCGAGGCTCGCGCAGACCGTGGGTCGCGCTCGGATGCGTCACCGCCGATGTCCCCTGCCGCCTTCGCGCAAGATGCTTGCGCGAACAGAAACGAAGTGTGCGCAAGCTATTTTGCGCGAACGGAAAAATGGTGCGCGATGGGCCGCGCGAGCAGTGAAAGCGGTGCGCCGGGGTGGCGCGGGGGCAGGACGGTGTGGAGATCCTGAGCTTCGGGTAGAACCGGCGGCCCCTCTTCGGAAACGATCCTGGGAGGGGCCGTGCGCGCGCTCCAGATCAGCTGAAACGCAGGCAGCGTACGTCTTCCATAGGCACCGGCGCGTTCAACGCGCGGACCCATGTGCCGCGGACACTACGCCGAGCCCCACCCCGGCGCAACCCCCCCGTTTCGCGCGCGCGTTTGCCCGGTGATTGCGGCGGGTTACTCGAAAAATTGCAGGATCAGCCGCGCATCCTCGAATCGCTCGGCGCTCAATCGGACGGCGATGGCTGCCTCGGGCGCCTTCACGCCGACCGGAAGGACCTCGAGCACGATCTCGCCACTTCGCTCGCCTCTGCGGACGATGAACTGGCGTTCGCTCAGGCTCGGTGCGCGACGCGGAAGCGGCGGTGGCCTTCGCTTGGGCGACGCAGGCAAGGCAGGCAACGCGGGGTAGGTGTCCGCGGGCAGCGTCGATCGCATGGGCGGCGGCGCCACATCCGGCAGACGGCGCTCGCCCGACGATGGCGGAGGCAGCAGCTGTGATGACGTCAGCGTCGGCCGAGGTCCTGTTTTTCCGCGGTCGCCTTCGACGAACCGAGCCGCGCTGGGGTTCGCGCGCGGAACCGGCGAAGGAAGCCGCGGCAATGGACCCGAGCGCGGCTGTGAAGGCGGTGGGGGCGGAGGCCTGCCCGATTGCGGCTTGAGGGATCGCGACAAGATCGCCCAATCGCCCTCGCCTTTCGACGAGGGGCTCGCGAGCTCGATCGATGGAGGCGCGGACCCGGTCGAGCGATCGACCGCGACCCACCCCGATGATCGAGCGTCGTCCGGCGGCGCAGCGATGGTGTCCACCGTCGAGGACTTCGGCTCCGTCCCGCTCATGGTTTCCCCCTCCCCCATGAGCCCGCGGAGCAACAAGCGAACCCGGGGATCTCGCGCGCGCGTGTAGCAACGGCGTCACGCTGGCGATGAACGCCACTCGTCGTCGCCGCGATATGCGAGCCCGTCGAGGCTGGGCTCGCATTTCCCTACGCACACGCAGAGGCGTTGAGCATCCACGCGAAGAGCCGCGACCCGCCGTCTTTAGACGGTGCGACGCGACGGCGGCTGCGAGACCGGCCGCTCCGCGGTTGCGCCTGCCTCGGGAGGCAGGGGCTCGGCGAGGACGCCGAACGCGACGTCGTAGATCGCCGCGCCGAGACGGATGCCGTCGTTCGACAGAAGCCCGCCGCGACGCAGCACGGAGCGAAGCGTAAGGAGGCTGCCCGTCAGACCGTAGGGGTCGCTGTCGCCGTTACGACGACCCAGGATGCGCAGCCCATCCGTCAACGCGAAGCGGCGACCGTCCGCGAGATCGAGGATGGCACCGGTGCGCGTCGCGACGCCGGTGCGCTTCCACTCTTCGAGGATCGCGTCCGACACGAAGCCGTCGCCCAGCAACGCACCCGCGCCCCCGTCGACGCGGGGAAACGAGGTGGAACGGTTGAAGCGCGGCATGGTCATAACGGAAGTTCTCTTTTGCACTGCCCATGCCGTTCATTGCTACAGGCACGGGTTTTTCTGACGAAGCGGATCGGAACGCGGCGTTGCGCGGGCAACCATCGACGCCCGTGCTCACGAATACGGACAAACGAGGTCGTCGGTTCATTCATCACCGCGCGCGTTTTCTTCGATCACACCATCGAACGATGAAAAGTTGGCGGAGCGGCGTCTCGTGATCCGAGACGCCGATGCAATCGTTGACGGTGATCGCGACCCGCGTGTCAGAGCGGCGGGTCCTCGGATCGCGCGGATCAGCGAAGCCAGACGACCGTCACACCGTCACCGCCCTCGCGAGGCTCGCCCGCACGCATTCGATCGACGTAGCTCGATGCGTTGAGCGCTTCGCGGAGCGCTTGTCGGAGCGCGCCGGTGCCGTGGCCGTGGATGAGAAATGCGACGCGTTTTCCCGAGCCGACGCAGCGATCGAGGAACTGCTCCGCCATCGAAACCGCTTCGTGCACACGCAAGCCGCGCAGGTCGACCGTGTTGTCGCTCGTTTGAAGAGGGACGTCGGGATCCGCTGCGGCATCGAGCACGATCTGCTTGGGTGCCTCGCGCTTTCCTCCACCGCTGCGCGTGCTCGCGGGCTGCGTACCCTTCTTCGCGCCGCTCGATGTACGTCGCACTTCGTCGATGGACGCGAGCAGCTTGAGCGGACCCGCGGCGACGCGCACCTGACCCGACGCGAGCACCTCGAGGACCTCGGCATCGGTGCGAAGCCGAGGCACGAACACCTTCATTCCCGGGAAGAGCTCGCCCGCTTTCATCCCGGCTGCTTCGACGGTGGCGGGTGCAGCGCGCGGCAATTCGAGCGGGCCGCCGATCGCGACCGTCGCTGCCACTTTGTCGATCGAGCGCTCGGCATCCGCGAGCTCGCGCGCGTCGAGCTTCGTTGCTCGAAGCCGAGCCTGCGCAGCTCGCAGCTCTTCGCGCGCTCGTTTGATGCCCGTCAGCAGCGCTTCGTTCTCTTTCTGGAC
The DNA here is from genome assembly GCA_013361525.1 of Polyangiaceae bacterium. Taxonomy (GTDB): domain Bacteria; phylum Myxococcota_A; class Polyangia; order Polyangiales; family Polyangiaceae; genus Xiheicaenibacterium. Next base: position 31,113 of record JABFXY010000070.1, read on the forward strand.
GGTGCCTCGCTCCTTCGAGGAGAGGCGCTCGATCTCGGCGTCGAGGTCGCGTTGCTTGTCGTGAAGGATTTGCGCTTCGCGGCGAGCCTGATCACGCAGGGTGTCGAGCTCGCGACGATCCGCGGCGAGCCGCTCGACCAGCTGGCTCACCTTCAACGTGTCGTGCGAGAGAAAACTTTCAGCGCGCTCGACGAGGTGGGAGGGGACCCCATAGCGGCGCGCCACCGCGAGCGCGCTCGATGCGCCGGGCACGCCGGAGACGACGGCGAACGTCGGCTCCATCTTCTCGAAGTCGAACCCAACCGACGCGTTTTGGAAACGATCGTCCGTGAGGGCGAGGACCTTCAAGCCTTCGTAGTGCGTGGTGCACGCGACCGCACCTCCGCGCGCGGCGAGCGACTCGAGAACCGCCGTCGCGAGCGCTTCACCCTCACGCGGGTCGGTGCCGGAGGCCACCTCGTCGAGGAGCACCAGCGAGCCGATGTGCGTCGCGTCGAGGATCTCGACCAGGTTGCGCACGTGCGCGCTGAACGTCGACAGGTTCTTCGCGAGGCTCTGCTCGTCACCGACGTCGGTGAGGACCTCGTCGACGAGCGCGACCATCGAGCCCTCGGCGGCGGGGACGGGCATGCCCATCCGCAACATCAGCGCCGTGAGACCGAGTGTCTTCAGCGCGACGGTTTTGCCGCCCGCGTTCGGTCCTGACATCACGAGCACCTTGCCCGCGCGGACCGACAAATCGCTCGGGACGACGTCGACGCCGTCGAGCTGGAGGATCGGATGTCGCGCGCGGATGAGCTCGATGCGCACGTCGCCGGGCTCGCGGCCCTCGGGGATGTCGGGCGTGATGAGGCGAAGGTCGACGGCGAGCTTCGCTTGTGCTCTTCGCACATCCGCGGCGGCGAGCGCGTCGACGGCGCCTGCAACGGATTCGATCGACTCTGCGATGAGCGTCCCGAGGCGTCGGAGAACGGCCTCCTCCTCCTGGAGGACCATCGCGTCGAGCACCTTGTGACGGTTGCCCATCGACACGATGACCCGGGGCTCGACGAACAACGTCGCGCCGCCGGAGCTCGCACCGTGCACGATGCCCGGGAAACGCTCGTGCGCGTCGGCGCGGACCGGCAACACGTAGCGGCCATCGCGCTCGGTCCAATACGAGTCGGAGAGGATCGACGCGTACTTGGCGAGCAGCTCCTCGAGCCTTCGAACGATGCGGTCGCGCGAGGTCCTCAGCTCGGCGCGCAGCTCGGCGAGACGCTCCGAGGCGGCGTCGGCGATCGTGCCGTCCGCCTCGAAGGAGCGCTCGAGCTCGGCGGCGAGCTTGTCGAGCTCCGGGTCGGTGTCGCACGAGACCGCGAGGAGCGGCGCTTTTTCGCGCTGGGATCGCAAGAACTTCCGCAGCTTTCGCGCGCCGATCAGCACCTTCGTGAGATCGCGGACCTCCTCACCGGAGAGCGTTGCGCCGAGGCGCGCGCGTCCGATCGCTTCGCCGACGTCCGGGATCGCGGCCAGCGGCAGCGGCTCACCTTGGTCGTCGAGCTTGCGCGCTTCGTCGATCTCCCCGAGGGATCGAACGACGTCCTCCCGCGCGGTCAGGAAGGGGAGCGCGTGCGCACGACGGCTCCCGGCCTCGCTCACACAACGTTGTGCGAGCGCTCCGGTGATCCTGTCGAGCTCCAGATCGGCGCGAGCTTTGGGCCGCGCCCCTTCACGATCGAGCATCGGCTTGGCGGACGGTCGCGAGCCTACGGGCCATCATGGGGGTCTTTGGCGACGCCGCCCGCGGCGCTCGGCATCGGATTCTGCTCCTTCTCGAGGTAGCGGAAGATCGTCCGAGGATCGACGCCGAGATCGCGCGCTGTCTGCGTGCGGTTGCCGTTGTTGCGCTCGAGCACCTCGAGCACGTACTTGCGCTGGAACTCTTCTTTCGCCTTCTCGAGCGGGAGAATCTGGCTCTCCGCGGACTGGCCGAGGTCGAGATCCTCGGGGCTGAGGAGCGTCTGATCACAGAGAACCAGAGCCTTTTTGATGCGGTTTTCGACCTGGCGAATGTTGCCGGGCCAGTTGTATTTGCGGATGGACGCGAGCGCCGCGGGGCTGAAGCCTTTGACGGGGCTATGGAGCTCGTCGGCATATTTCGTGAGCAGCGCCTTCGCGATGATGACGAGGTCCTCGCCGCGATCACGCAACGGCGGCAGCCAGATGTTGACCACGTTGAGGCGGTAATAGAGGTCCTCTCGGAAGTTGCCGTTGCGGATCTCTTCCTCGAGGTTGCGGTTGGTCGCAGCGACGATGCGGATGTCGACCTTCTCCGGCTTCGACTCGCCGACGCGGAAGACGACGCGCTCTTGCAGCGCGCGCAGGAGCTTCACCTGCAGGTTCAGCGGCAGCTCGCCGATCTCGTCGAGGAACAGGGTGCCTTTGTCGGCGACCTGGAATTTGCCGGGGCGCGAAGCAACGGCGCCGGTGAAGGCGCCTTTGACGTGACCGAAGAGCTCGCTCTCGATCAGGTTCTCCGGGATCGCGCCGCAGTTGATCGTGACGAACGGACCCTCCGCGCGGTTGCTCCGCCGGTGGATCTCGCGGGCGATGAGCTCTTTGCCGGTGCCGGTCTCGCCGGTGATGAGGACGCTGATGTCGGTGCCCGCGACCTTCTGCAGCTTGCGGAAGACCTCCATCATGCTGGGGCAGGCGCCGATGATGTCGCCGAAGCGCTTGTCCTTCAGCTCGGCTTCGAGCTTCGCCTTGTCGGCTCGGAGGGCGTTGAGGAGCATCGCGTTCTGCAAGATGAGGGAGGCTTGGGAGGCGAAGATGGCGAGCAGCTCCAGCTGCGTTCGCTCGAACAGGCTCTTCACCTTGTCGTTGCCGACGTACAGCGCCCCGATGACCTGACCTTGCGAGAGCAGAGGCGCGCACATGACGCTCGAGAGCTTCATCGCCATGACGCTCTCGCTCTTTCCGAACGTCGTGTCGGCGAGCGCGTCGGACACGATGAGCGGCCGGCCCGAGGCGATGACCTGGCGGACGATGCTGTCGCTGATCGAGCCGCTCGCGTCGGCGATGCTCTCTTTGCGGACGTTGCGTGACGCGCGCACGACGAGCTTCTTGTCGGCGCTGTCGGACTGGCCGGACACCACGTCGGCGCCCTCGACCAGGATCAAGAAGCCCTTCATCGCGTTCGTCAGCTCGATGACGTCGTCGAGCATCGCCTCGAGGAGGTCGTCGACGTTCTTGCGGTTGATGAGCTTCTCGCTGAACGAAAAGAGCTTCCGAACGCCTGCCAGCTCACTCGAGACCTGACCCGTTCCCGTCTTGTCGATCGGTCGGGGCGCGCTCTCGTCGTCGTCGTCGTCGGGCCTCGCGCGCTTCACGATCTCCGCGAACATCGAGAACGCGAGCTCGGCCGTACCGAGCTGCACGCGGTCGCCGTGGACGAGACGGGCGCGGCGCTTTCGCTTCTGGTTGATCGCGATGTCTGCGACCCGGTCGAGCTCTTCGAGGATGAAGTCCCTACCGTCGAACACGATCTGCGCGTGGTGCTCGGCGACCCCGTCGGCCTTCAGGCTCACATCGTTGCCGAGCGCGCGTCCGATCGTGGTGACCGGCTTGTGGACCGCATAGAGGGTCGGCGCGCCCTGCGCAGGGAATTGCTTCAGGGTGGGCATGTTGGTGTTGTCTCGCAGGTCAGCATACCGCCTTGTGGGGTTGGAGCGCGCCGGCAGTTTTGGAGCGGTAAGGCTGCTATTTCTCCCCCCCGGCCCCCCTCACTTCGTGAGGGGGAGTTTCACGACGACGGTGTTCCCCCCTCACGGAGTGAGGGGGGGTTAGGGGGGAGAAATGGCGGCCTCAACCTGTCGGAAATGCGCCGCGCTCCTGCTCCGTCACAACGGGATATTCCCGTGCTTTCGCCGCGGGGTGGCGTCGCGCTTGGTCGCGAGGAACTCGAGCGCGTGGCCGAGGCGGCGGCGGAGGAGGCGAGGGTGGACCACCTCGTCGATGAAGCCGAGCTCCGCGGCCTTGAACGGGTTCGCGAACTTCTTCTTGTACTCCTCGATGAAGCTCGCCCGCGCGGCGGCAGGGTCGCTCGCCTGCTGGATCTGGTTTCGGTAGACGATGTTGACCGCGCCGTCGGGGCCCATGACCGCGATCTCCGCGGTGGGGAAGGCGAGGTTGTAGTCCGCGCGGATGTGCTTCGACGCCATCACGTCGTACGCGCCACCGTAGGCCTTGCGCGTGATGATGGTGATCTTCGGCACCGTGGCCTCGGCGAAGGCGTAAAGCAGCTTTGCGCCGTGGGTGATGATGCCGCCGTACTCCTGATCCGTCCCCGGCAAGAACCCGGGCACGTCGACGAAGGTGACGAGCGGGATGTTGAAGCAGTCGCAAAAGCGCACGAACCGTGCGGCTTTGATGCTCGCCTTGATGTCGAGGCAGCCGGCGAGGAACGCGGGCTGGTTCGCGACGATGCCGACCGGGCGGCCGCCGATGCGCGAGAAGCCGACCACGATGTTCTGCGCGTAGCGCTCGTGGATCTCGAAGAGGTCGCCGTCGTCGACGACCGCACGCACGACGTTTTTGATGTCGTACGGCTTGTTCGACTCGACCGGGACCATGCCCTCGAGCTCGGGAAGCTCGCGGTCGATCGGGTCGGCGCCCGTGGCGCGCGGGGGATCCTCCGCGTTGTTCGCGGGGAGGAAGCTCAGGAGCTCGCGCACCTTGGCGATCGCGCCGGGGTCGTCGTGGGCCGTCAGGTGGCAGACGCCGCTCTTCGCCGCGTGGGCGGAAGCGCCGCCGAGGGCTTCCTTCGTCACGTCCTCGTTGGTCACCGTCTTGATGACCTCGGGCCCCGTGATGAACATGTACGACGACTTCTCGACCATCACGATGAAGTCGGTGATGGCGGGCGAGTACACGGCGCCGCCGGCGCACGGGCCCATGATCAGGCTGATTTGCGGCACGACGCCGCTCGCCTGGGTGTTGCGCCAGAAGATCTCCGCGTAGCCGGCGAGGGACTCGACGCCCTCTTGGATCCGCGCGCCGCCGGAGTCGTTCAAGCCGACGACGGGGATGCCCGTCTTCACGGCGAAGTCCATCAGCTTGCAGATCTTCTGGGCGTAGGCGCCGGAGAGGCTCCCACCGAAGACGGTGAAGTCTTGCGCGAAGACCGCGACCTTGCGGCCGTCGACCTTGCCCCAGCCGGTGACGACGCCGTCGCCGGGGACCTTCTGCTTGTCCATGTCGAAGTCCGTGCAGCGATGCTGCACGAACCGATCGATCTCGACGAAGCTGCCCGGATCGCAAAGCAGCTCCACGCGCTCGCGCGCGGTGAGCTTGCCTGCTTCGTGTTGCTTGTCGATGCGCGCTTGGCCGCCGCCGGCGAGAGCGCGTCGATTCAAATCATCCAACGCCGCGAGCTGCACGGCGCGCGGATCTGCACTAGCAGGAGGCCGGCTCGAGCTCATCGCGGCGAGGAGAGCGAACTACTTGGCGCGGCAGTAGATACGGTTGCGGCGGTTCCGGTTCTTCGCCTTGGCCTTCGCCTTGAGACGGCTGGTCTTCTTGCGGTTGGTTTTGCGGGGACCTTTGTTGAGCATCAAGAACATGGCGAAAACCTCGAAGGGCGCGAAACCTAGTCGAGCAACCCCGGGTGATCAAGCGGTCTGAGTTTTCAGCTCTCGGCCGTCCGCTTCCAGCCCTCACCGATGGCACGGCGTTCTCCAGCTGACAGCCGATAGCTGACGACTGACAGCTCCTCCCGCGTGCTACCTTTTTCGGCACCCCTCGTGCGGCGCGCCGTTGTCTTCGTCCCCGTGTTCGCGCTCGTGTCTTGCGCGAGCATCAGCCAGAAATACGAGTCCGAGGTGCGCTTCGAGCGCTGCTACGGCCTCGACTGGAAAAAAGACGTCGACCCCGGCATCCGCAGCCGCTGCTGGGAGGATTGGCTCACGAACTACTCGAAGGGCCAGTCGCGCGACCGAATCGAATACGCGAAGAAACAGGCGACCGGTGGCGCGGTGAGCGCACCGACGGCCGATGCGTCGGGATCCGCGGCGGTGGCGCAGGCTCTGCCGGAGCCGACCAGCGTCTTCAGTCCCGTGCCGATGATGGCGTCGCCGAACGGGTCGGGCTCGGCGTCGGCGTCGCCCTCTGCGAGCGCGGCGCAGCCTCGGTCGGTCTGCGAAAGCAAATGTGATCGCTCGCTCGAAGGGTGTCTTTCGGGCTGCGGCTCTTCGGTGTGCGAGCAATTCTGCTCGCAGAAACACACGAAATGCGCCGCGAAGTGTGCTCCTCCGAAGTAGGGTCACAGCAGGCGGACTGCTTGACGACCCCTCGGGCGTATGGCTTGTAGCCCACGCACCATCCCTTATGGCCGTACCCTCCGCACCCTCCGAGCCCGTCCCCTCGAACGGCGGGATGGAACATGAAGAAGAAGCCATCCGCGTCTTGAAGCCGCGGCGGGCTGCACCCGCGGATGCCGTCAGGCCGACCCGGGCGGAAATCAACCTCGGCGCGCTTCGCCAGAACCTTCGCGTCTTGAAGCGCGCGCTCGCGAGCTCGCCCGCCGCGGAGTCGAGCCCGGCGATCTGGGGCGTCCTCAAAGCGGATGCGTACGGCCACGGCGCGCCGGCGATCGCGCGGACACTCGAGCGCGCCGGCGTCGATGGAATCTGCGTCGCTCTCCTCGAGGAAGGGCTCGAGCTTCGGGCGGCGGGCATCGAGGTGCCGGTCGTCGTCATGGGCGGTTACTACGGCCCGCATCACCGCGGCCTCGAAGACGCGATCGAAGGCGATCTCGTCCCCGTTCTCTACGAGGCCGGGCAGCTCGAGCGCCTGTCGCACATCGCGCGGGATCGCGATCGGCGCGTGCCGTTTCAGCTCAAAGTCGACACCAACATGTCGCGTCTCGGCTGCTCGCTCTCCGAGGTCGACGAGCTTCTCGAATCGATCGCGTCGACGCCGGAGCTCGAGCTTCGCGGCTTGATGTCGCATCTCGCGTGCGCCGACTCGGCGGATCCCGCGCCGACGCTCGCGCAGCTTCGCCTCTTCGAGGACGTTCGCGCGCGTGCTGCATCGCGAGGCCTCTCCCCGTCGGTTTGTCACGTCGCCAACAGCGCCGGTGCGCTCGCGTTCCCTGCATCGCGCTACCAAGCCGTTCGTCCCGGCATCGCCCTCTACGGCATCAGCCCGTTCTACGGTCGCAGCACCGACGGTCTTTCGGAGGAGATCGCGCGCATCTCGTCGGAGCTTCGCCCTGCGATGCGCGTCCGCTCCGAAATCGTCGCCCTTCGCACCCTGAAAGACGGCGATCGCGTGGGCTACGGCCATACGTGGACCGCATCGGGTGAGCGGCGCATCGCGACCATCCCGATGGGCTACGCCGACGGTCTCTCGCGCGCTCTGTCGAACCGAGGCTCGTTCCTCGTCCGCGGCCGGCGCGCTCCGATCGCCGGCATCGTCTCGATGGACCTCACCACGATCGACGTGACCGACGTGCCCGGCGTCCGCCTCGGCGACGAGGTGGTCGTGCTCGGATCGCAGTCGTCCGGCCAGGAGAGCGCCGTCATCACCGCCGAGGAGATCGCCGAGATCGTCGGGACGATCCCCTGGGAAGTGATCACCAACATCTCGCGTCGCGTGCCCAGGTTCTACCGCGAGCCCTGACTGCACGATCCATCAGGGGCAGGGATCGGGGCGATTTGGCCTTTCCCGATCCGATTCATGTGAAATTGTGAGCACCGCTTTCGCGCGGACGTTTGGGAGCGCACAATGGCTTCGTGCGCCTCGGGCTCGCGTTCGTCGTGTCGGTGCTCTCCTCGGCTGCCGTGACCTGGGCAGCCTGCGGGTTACGTGAGCGACCGCACGTCGACGGGTCGGGTGGGGGATCCGATACCGGCGGCGGCGCGACCGAAAACACGACCAGCGGTTTCGTCAGCGACGGTGCGTCGATCTGCGGCAGCGACGTGCACCATCCGGTCACGCATCCGCCCCTCGTCTACTTCGTCATCGATCGCTCGGGCAGCATGTCGGAGCTCGACGTCGACTCCGGCGACTCGCGGTATTCACGCGTCGTGGAAGCGGCCGTGACCATGGTGGACGAGCTCGGCGCGCTCGTGCGAGCAGGCGCCGCTGTGTTTCCCCATCCCGACGCCGACCTCGAGGACGAGTGTCCGGCGGGGGTCGAGGTCTACGCGCCGAAGATCGGCGCCGGCCCGAACAGCTTCGAGAACGCCATCGACACCGAGCCGTTCGGAGGCACGCCGATCGGCGCGACCCTCGAGGCCGTCACCGACAAGATCCTCGAGGAGGACGGGCCGCGCGCGGTCATCCTCGCCACCGACGGCGCGCCGAACTGCAACCCCGACACCAGCTGCGGTCCGGAAAACTGCATGGTGAACCTCGCTGGGGAGTGCCCGCCCGACATCGAAAACTGCTGTGACCCCGAGGTCGGCGGCACGCCCCTCAACTGCGTCGACCGGCAGGCGACGGTGCTCGCGGTGCAAACGCTCGCGAACGCGGGTGCCGACGTCTACGTCGTAGGCATCCCCGGCAGTGAGCAGTTCTCCGCGGTGCTCGATCAAATGGCGGTCGTCGGTGGCGTCCCGCAGGAGGGTGCAGAGACGTACTACTACCGGGTCGACGAGCTCGACACGTTGAGCGAGCTCTTCAAGTCGATCGGCGCTTCTCTCGTCTCGTGCACCTACGACCTCGAAGATCCGCCGGAAGCGCCGGGCAAGACCAACGTGTATTTCGACGGGAGTGTCGTGCTTCAGGACTCCGAAAACGGCTGGGTCTGGGTCGATGAAGACACCATCGAGCTCGTGGGCGCGGCTTGTCAGAAGCTGAAGACAGGGAAGGTGACCGAGGTGCAAATCGTGTCGGGGTGCCCGACCGAGACGCCGAAGTGAACGTCTTCGTCGAACGGCTCGACGAAGGCACGCCGATACGCGCGACGTTCGCGCTGCACATGTCGGCGCTCGAGACGATGGCGCGACAAGCTTTGTTCGAGCCGGCCTTCGATCTCGAGGTCGAGCTCGCGAACACGACGAACCGAGTCTACGCGGCGTGGGACGCGAGCTCCGAAGAGGGCGCGCCGGTCGGCTTCATCGTGACGGCGCACATCGTGGACGAGCTCCATATCCACAACGTCGTCGTCGATCCAGCGGCACGCCGATGCGGGGCCGGGCGCGCCCTGGTCGATGCTTCGCTCTCCGACGCTCGAGCGGCGGGTTTACGGCTCGCGCTGCTCGAGGTGCGAAGGTCGAACGAAGCCGCGCTCGGCCTTTATCGATCGCGCGGCTTCGTCCCCGTTCGCATCCGCCGCAACTACTACGCCGAACCCGCCGACGATGCGGTCGAGATGGCGGCGGAGCTCGCGCCCGGCGCGCTCGCCGCCTTCGACATCGTCTCGCTCACGTAGTCGGTCGTGCCGATCAGGGGCTTCCGGGGCGGCGCTGATTGCCGCTCCATTGGAAGTTCGTGGGCTTCTGCGGCGTGTTCGTCGCGTCTGGCTTCTTGCCGTTTTTGTCGTCGGCGAGCGGCCGCACACCGAAGTTGAGCGGCATCATCAACAGAGGCTCGAGGAGCTGATTCGCGGTCGCGTCGTAGTCCTTGAGCAGCGACTTCGCCTTCGCCCGCGCGTCCATGAAGTCTTCGTTCATCTCGAGCATGTTGAACGGGCCGGCGGTCGGATCGCGCGGCGCGACCATCCTCGCTTCGATCTTCTCGCGAAGGGCCTTCACGATCTCGGTGTACTCGAACACACGCGAGTTGCCCGTCTTCACCGCGGTGGTGCCACCGGGGTTGCCGACCGGCTTCGGCTGCTCCGCGAACTCCGTCGTGCGTTTGAACTTCGACGGGATCTTGTCCATCTTCTGCGACATCTCACGCAGGTCGACGTTCACCACGATGCCCTGCGTGTACATGTTGAGCTTCTGGTTGAAGCGGCGGTTCACCTCTTTGGCGACCTGGTCGTTCGACTCCAGCGGGTTCTTGTTTCGCCACTGCGTGTGATCGTTGAGCCGCTCGATGAGGCGACGGTGGGGGCTCAGCTCCGGCGTGCCGATCGCGGTGTAGAGCTCGAGCGCCTCGTTCTCGTCCTTCGGCGTCGTGATGGCGATGTCCGCGAAGAACTCCATCCACTGCTGGACGTAGACTTCCTCGTACTGAGTCTTCACGTTGGCGACGTACTTGGGGATGTTGTCCGGCGTCTCGTCGGCCGTCAGTGGTACGACCCATGACTCGGTCCGGAGGAGGCCCTCCGCAGCTTTGATCTGCTCGACGACGGCGGCGTGCCCCTTGTCGGTGTAGGGGCCTTCGACCTGCTTGAAGCCTTTGTTCTCGAGCGCGCTCCGGCTCTTGAAGTGCTTTTGCACGACCGGCAAGTCCGGGAAGAGGCGGGGCAGCTGCACCGGCGGGAACACCATGTTGTCGATGTCCGGCTCGCCCGACTCGTCGATGCGCTCGTCGTTCAGCGAGAGCACGATAAGGTTGTAGTAGCGCTCCTTCACCGGCACCGATTGCAGCGCGGTGCGCACGCGCTTGATCAGATCCTCGTCGAGCTTCGGCGGCTCGATCTTTCCGCGTTTGATGAGCTCGAAGTAGTACTGAATGTGCGGCTTGATGAGCTCCTTCAGCTCGAACTCGGTCACGTCGTTGCGCTTGTCCATGATGTCGACCCAAAGGCGCGTGTAGCGCCCGGTCGCCCACTCGACGTCGAGGTGCTCGACGTCGTTCAGCATCAGGTACTGCTTCAACGTCGTCCGGACCTGCAGGTACTTCGTCGCGTCCGCGGTCTGCAGTCGCTCTTCGAGGCGCCGCTTGCTCGGCTCGACGAAGCCCTCGCTCATCCTCGTCGCGTAGAGCTTCAAGGTCGGCTGATAGACCTTGTCCGCCTTGTACATCCACCAGCCCATGCCGAACGGGATGCCGTCGGCTTGGAATTTGTCGTGCTCGTGCAAGAGGTCGAGCGTCGACGTCAGCATCGGTGGCTTGCTCGACAGAGGCTGGTCGTCGTCCCAATTGAGCTTCGCCCCCGCCTTGGCCTTCTTGGCCGACTCGTCGAGGAACGACTTGTTGTTCGAGTAGGACGTCACCGCCGGTAGGCAAAGGAGGGCCGCGAGCCCGACCGTCGCGCCGGCGATCATCACCTTCAGCATCGTCTGGCGGCGCTCTTCGATCGCGCTGAGGACGCCGACGTTTCCGTCTTTGAAGATGATGTTGGTGAAGAGGTTGTAGAGGAAATAGCTCTTCGACTCGATGTTCGGGTTCGCCTGCAGCTGCTGCGGTGCCTGGGGTCGGATGCCCATCGCCGCGCTCATCCGCTCGAGCACGCGATCCATGGGTTTGCCTTCCTGGGTGCCGCTCGTGAAGTAGAAGCCCCGGAACATCGGCGTGCCCTGGAACGTGTTCGGCGCGAACGTGACGTTCACGAGCTCCGACAAGTTGCGCTTGAGCGCCGCGAACTCGATCGGGAACCGGAAGAGCCTCTCGCGAGCCTCGCGGCTTCGCTCTTGGACGCACCGCTTCAGCCCACGGCTGTGCAGGTGCTTCACCATCACGTCGAACTCGGTGTCGAACAGCTTGCCCGGCTCGGCCTTCGACGCGTTCAGCGGGATGGTCGCGCCCCAAACCTGCGCGCGATCGCTCTTCTTCAGATCGCCGAAGAACTCCACGAAGCCGGCGACGAGATCGATCTTCGTGAAGAGGAGGTAGACCGGCACGACCATGTGAAGCTGCGTGATCACCTCGTCGATGCGGGCGCGCAGCTTCTTGCCGGTGGTCTCGATCTGTTGCTCGTTCGCGTCGAGGAGCTCGTTGATGCTGATCGCGACGATGATGCCGTTGATCGGCTTTTTCTGGCGGTATTTCAGCAAAAACTGGAGGAACGCGATCCACTCGTCGCGGTCGTCCGACTCGGTCGTGTAGCGGCCGGCGGTGTCGAGGATGATGGCCTCGTTGGTGAACCACCAGTCGCAGTTGCGCGTGCCGCCGACGCCGCGGACCGCGCCCGCGTTGTTGCCGCCGGGGAAGACGAGGCCGGAGTGCTTGAGGGCGGTGGTCTTACCGGCGCCGGGCGGGCCGATGATCATGTACCAGGGCATCGCGTACAGCGCGGCCGCGCCGAGCTTTCCGCCCGTGGGCGTCTTCGACGTCTTCAGCGCCGACATGCCCTCTTGGAGCTTCTTCTGCAGCTCTTGGATCTCGGCGCGACGCTCGGGCCGCGCGTTCATCGCTTGGCTGCTCGCCTGCTGAACGATCGCGTTTTCGAGCCGTTTTGCTGCGCGGCGCGCGAGCAGCTTCTTCACTCCCCAGATCGCCGCGACCGTGGCGACGATGAGGATCGTCATCAGCACCGGGAATGCCGTCCCCCATCCGAAGATGAAGTAGAGCACCCAGACGATGAGGATCAGCACCCCGCCGAGAACGCACCAGAGCAGCACGCCCGCAAACGTATCAGAGGTGCGGGCGCGAGCGAGGGCGGCGGTGTGCCGGAAGCGAATCTATCCGCGTTGACGCGAGCTCGTCGAAGCGGACGAAATTCGCGCTAGTGAACGTAGTCGTTGGGCTCGAGGGCGAGGGGATCGGCGCCGTCGATCGCATGATCGGCGCGCACGGCGTCGACGATGATGTCGAGCGCTTCGAGGCGCGTCGTCGGGCGGACGAACTCTTCGATGTCGACAGGAGGCAGCTCCGAGAGGCGACGGGCGGCCGCTTCGACGTCGGAGGCGTCGAGATCGAACCCGGCGAAGTCGGACGCCGTCTTGTCGCGGTCGAGCAGGAGCGCTTCGCTCACGAGGAGAACTGGGTGGATGACCAGGTGAAGGCGGTGGAACTCGAGCCGGTGCTCGTCGCCCGAGCCGGCCCCGAGGCGCCACCAGCTCGCATATCGGCGGCGAACGACCTCCCCGAAGTACGCGCCGGCGGCCTGCGCGACCAGATCGAAGGACTCCCCGGTCTTCGTCTTGTCGCCTGCGGCGAAGACATCGCGGGCGCCCGCCAGGTAGTGATCCAGCAGCGGCAGGGTCTCCGGCGTAAAATCGAGCTTTACTCCGACGGCTCTTTCGACGAAACGAACACAAGCGTGTGCGAGGTCGGCGATGCTGTCGGGAGGGGGCGCGCGAAGAAAGCGGGCCTCGAGCGGTTCTTGGTCCTCGACCGCTGCGTCTTGGATTCCGGCCGCGTCTTTGGCACTACGTCCGTCTTCGTTCTCGTTCGACATCAACTCACCTCGCAAGATCCGTCGTTTCGTGCCACCGCGCGCGGCCGGCGTCGACCTTCCGTCGGGTAATAACCACGTGGTAGGCTGCCCCTGTGCGTCTCGGCGTCTTTAGCGATACCCACGCCAATTACGAGGCGCTGAGCGCCGTCTTGGAGTCTTACAAGACGGAGCGAATCGACGTCTTCTACTGTTTGGGCGACACCGTCGGGTACGGCGGCTCCCCCAACGAATGCGCGGATCTGGTCCGCCAGACGGCGAAGAAGACGATCCTCGGCAACCACGATGCCGCCGTCGCCGGCCGCATGGACTACTCGTACTACTACGAGGCCGCGCGCCAGGCGCTCGACACCCACGCGGCCTTGTTATCGCCGGAGAACATGACGTGGCTTCGGTCGCTCCCTTACAAGGAGAAGCTCGAGGACATCAACGTCGACCTCTGCCACGGCTCGCCCGTCCGCCTCGAGGAGTTCGAGTACATCTTCGCTCCCGAGCAAGCCCGCGAGTGTCTGCCGATGTTCGACGAGCTCGGGCACATCACGCTCATCGGCCACTCGCACCTGTGCAAGGTGTTCGCGCTCACGCCGAACTCCGTCGAAGAGCTGCCCGCCGTCGACTTCAAGCTCGAGAAGGGCAAGAAGTACATCGTCAGCGTCGGCAGCGTCGGCCAGCCGCGCGACTACGACAACCGTGCGAGCTACACGATTTACGACAGCGACGAGCAGAAGTTCTCGTTCAAGCGGATCGAATACGACATCGAGTCCGCGGCCGAGAAGGTCCTCAAGGCCAAGCTCGAACGCAACTTCGCGCACCGCTTGTACATCGGTGTTTGAGGGAAAACCCGGGATTGTCAGATGACTGTTGTTGTCACGGGTGCCTCCGGGCACGTCGGTGCCGCGCTCGTGCGCGCGCTGCTCGCGCGTGGTGAGCAAGTACGGGCCGTCGTTCGCAGCGACGTCCGCGCGATCGAAGGGCTCGACGTCGAACGCAAGCGGCTCGACGTCACCGACGCGGACGCGGTCTCCGAGGCCATTCGCGGCGCGCGCGTCGTCTACCACGCGGCCGCGCGGCTGACACTCGAGGCCGAGCACGACCCGCTCGCCGACGAAGTGAACGTCGCCGGCACGCGCAACGTGCTCGCGGCGTGCAGGCGCCACGGCGTCGAGCGGCTCGTCCACTTCAGCACCGTGCATGCGCTCGGTCGAGAGGGCGGCGCGCTCATCGATGAAGGCGCCGGGTTGCCGTACGAGCGATCGAAGGCGGCCGCCGAGCGCGACGTCGTCGCCGCGGCAAAGAGCGATCTCGACGCCGTCATCGTCAGCCCGTGTGCGGTCATCGGACCGTATGACCACAAACCTTCGTACATGGGGCGCGTGCTCCTCATGCTCGCGCGGGGCCTCTTGCCCGCGGTCGTTCACGGCGGTCAGTCGTGGGTCGACGTTCGCGACATCGCGAGCTCGGCCATCGCCGCCGCCGAACGTGGCCGCCGAGGCGAGCGGTACATCCTGTCGGGGCATTGGATGCCGATGCTCGACTTCACGCGCGCCGCGGCGAAGGCCGCGCGGGTCATGCCGCCGCTCTTCGCCGTGCCGACGAAGGTCGCGAAGACCTTCGCGCCGCTCGCCGAGCGCGCCGCGCGCGTGCTCAAACAAGAGCCGCTGTTCTCGCGCGCCTCGTTCGATGCGATAGACCCCGCACCCCGCGACTTCGGTGACCTCGCCGCGCGGGATCTCGGTCACGCTCCGCGTCCGGTCTCGAGCACGCTCGAAGACACGTTCGCCTGGTTCCAAGAGCGGGGGATGATGTCGGCTCGCCGGAGGTTCTTTTCATGAAGCGCATGGTCGTCACGGGCTCGAGCGGTTTCGTCGGCAGCCACCTCACGAGGGGCCTCGCGGAACGCGGTGACGAGGTCATCGCGCTCGACGTCGCGGCGCCGCGCAAGCCCTTCGAGTCGGAGCGCGTCCGCACCATGCAGGGCGACCTGCGCGACCTCGACACCCTCAAGCGCGCCGTCGAAGGCGCGGACACCGTGTTCCACGTCGCCTCCCGCGTGCAGACGCGCGGCCACGGCGCCGACGAGGTCTTCGCCATCAACGTCGGCGGCACCCGCAAGCTCATCGAAGCGTGCAAAGCCGCGAACGTCCCTCGCTTCGTCTACGTCTCCAGCGCCAGCGTCGTCTACGACGGCAAAGACATCGAGCGCGGCGACGAACGCTTGCCGTATCCCTCGCATTTTCACGCGCCCTACGCCGAGACCAAGGCCATCGCGGAGAAGGAAGTCCTCGAGGAGAACGCCAAGGGCGCCCTCGCCACTTGCTCCATCCGCCCCCACGTCGTCTTCGGCCCCGGCGACATGCGCTTCTTCCCCGCGATTCTCGCGCGCGCCAAAACCGGCCGCCTCAAGGCCTACGTCGGCGACGCGAGCAAGCTCAGCGACTTCACCTACATCGACAACCTCGTCCACGGCCTCATGCTCGCGGCCGACAAGCTCGAGGTGAAAGGTCCGCTCGGCGGCCAGGCGTACTTCGTCACCAACGGCGAGCCGGTTCCCTTCTGGGACTTCATCGGCCGCGTCCTCGACGGCCTCGGCTACGCGCGCCCCAAGTTCCGCGTCCCGTACCCCATCGCCTACGGCGCCGCCGCCGTTCGCGAAACCATCGACGCCCTCACCGGCGCCACGCCGACCGAAGATCGCTTCTCGCGCTTCACGATCCGCTACCTCACCACGCACCACTACTTCGACCACGGCAAAGCGACGCGTGACTTCGGCTACGCCAAGCAGGTGAGCATCGACGAGGGGATCGCGCGGACGTTGGCGACGTTGAAGAATTGAGGAGTGCCGCCTGCGCGATGTTGATGCGCGGGCGGTGCCACAAGCCGACTCCGCTCGTCGCCGCGCGAGTCATCGCGGCAAGGTGGCGCCATAACGGGGCCTGCGATCGGCGCAGTGCGACTTATGGCGATCGCGCCCGCCATAACCGCGGCTCTGTGGGTCAGAAGCGGCGTCGAGGCGGTGGCACCTGACGTAATCGATGTTGTTTCCGTCGGAGCGTGAGTTGCGGCGGCGGTTCGTGCCGGAACTGCGGCTCCGACCCTCGGAGAGCGAGTTGCGACGGTAAAGGACTGTCGTAACGGTGGCTCCGGCGGCCAGAGCCCGCGTTGTGG
>JABFXY010000042.1 GCA_013361525.1 Polyangiaceae bacterium
CTGAGAGTTTTGCGCCGAAATATCGGCGATTGATCCCATCCACCAGCGCTGGAGGGTGTGGAGCTCGTACAACATGCAGGACCCGAATATGCAGCGGGTCGTGTTGCAACGCAACATGAACGGTAAGAATTTATGCGCTTGCCGCGTGGTGCGATGCGGTTACGTGTTGAGCGCTTGCAGCATTTGATGCGCGTGCTGCTCTACGGGGGCGATTGATAGCTCAGCGCAACGTTGGCCGAGACGAGGGTCCCGAAGTCGGGACCGCCGCCCCAGTTGTTGGCGTCCTTGATGTAGAAGGTCCAGTTGGTCTCGCTGATACCTTGCGCTGCAAGCGTCTCCTTCAAGGTCGTCAGTGTCACGCCGGTGGTGCTTCCGGGCGACGACTGGAACGAGCATTCGGGTGCAGCACCGCAAACGGTCTGCGTCGAGTTCACGCCGTTATCCATGTCCTCGGACGACGTGGGAGCCGAATCGTCGAACACGATCACGTGCGTGGAGCCCAGGTCGAAGCAGGGCGCTCCTTCGCCGTCGTCGTCGGACTGCTCGTTGATTCCGGCCCTCGAGACGAGCGTCGCGTATGTCGTGGGCGGTCCGTTCGTGGGCGCGACCTTGATCACGAGGTCACAGCCGTTCGAGTGGTCGATCGCGACCGTGGAGGTGATCTTCGTCAAACGGGAGTTCGCCGGCGGCTGTGCGATAGTGACCCCATAGGCGTCCATCGAGGAGAACGCGCCGGTGTAGCCTTCTTCGGTGATCAGGCCTCCGGTGCCGCCGACCGGCGACACGAATGTTGCACTGCACACACTCGGCGCGCCGGAGCATTTCCACGGCTTCACCTCGGCGCATGCGACACAACCCGTGCTTCCCGCGGGACCGGCGTCGCACGCTTCACCTTGGTCGACGATGCCGTCGCCGCAGGTCGGGCCTTGACCGCCTTCGCCGCCGCTGCCGCCGCTCGACGATGTCGATCCGCCGCCGCCTTGTGTGCCCGCGCCGGTGGCGTCACCACCATCGCTGGTCCCGCCGCCCATGCCGCCCGTCGACGTCGCCTGAGCACCGCCGCCGCCGTTCGCTGGCTGGCCTCCGCTGCTCGATCCGCCGCCCGGATCCTCGCCGACCGCATCGAGAAAACAGCCTGCAATGAGCAGGGGGAGAAGGATCGTCGCGCCGCGGCCCCAAGCGAAGGATCCCGAAAGCATCGTGCGAGCGTATCACGGTCGATTGCGACGCTTCGGGTCGCGCGAAGCGATTTTCCGACTACGATAGCCGCTGTGACAGCGCAGATTGCCGGTCGACACAGCGATTCGGGCGTCACGACAAGGGGTGCACGCGGTGAGGACATCATCGCGTTCGGGTTGCTCGCGCTCGCCATGATCCTCTTTTTTGCGTGGCCGAAGGGCCCACCTCCAAGAGTCAACCGCTCGAAAGGACATCGCGAGCCCGAGGGCCCGCACCATCCCTATCGGCGTGCGGCTCCGCGCGAGCCGTCGTCGCGGACGTGGATCTGGAAGGTCCCGCGCCGCGACAACAACGACGACGCCTGAGCGCGGGTGATCAACGTGATCGCTCTTGGGTGATCACCGCGATCCGTTTCACGCGCTCGCTGCTTCGACGGCGCGCGTTTCGACGCGGCGCCATCGAGCGGCATGGTCTCTGCTGTCCAAGCGGAGCATGCCACGAGCTTGCATTGTGAAGGCGCTCGCTCCGTGCCTTGTCGTCCTCGCGCAAGCGATCGGTTGTGGAGACGGGTCGACGTCGGGCGAGACGGGCGGCGCCGGCGCGGGTGGTTCTGCGACGACGATGACGAGCGCGTCGAGCGGAGGCGGCCCGGCGGGTGGCTCAGGTGCCGGCGGTGATGCCGGCGGCGCGCCGGGTGACGGTGGTGCCGGACCTGAGACGTGTGTCCGCCCGACGGCGCTCAACACCGGCGTGCCTCCGGGAACGGTCCTCACGCCGCAAGACGGGGACATCACAGTCACGAAGGACGGGACGATCCTCGACGCCATCGACCTCGACGGCTCCGTCTATATCGAAGCCAAGGACGTCACCATCCGCCGCAGCCGTATCCGAGGTGGGATCGAGATCGGCCACTACCCGACGTACGTCGCGTCGGGCGTCCTCATCGAGGATTGTGAGATTGGTCCCGACGCCGGGTACGGCGGCGTCCACGGCGTCTACGATCGGAACTTCACGTTGCGCCGCTCCAACGTCCACAACTTCCATTTGGGCGTGCAAGCGAACTCGAACGCGACGATCGAGCACAGCTACATCCACCATCCGTACGCGAACCTCGAGGACGGTCACGAAGGCATCGGCGTCATGTCCTATGCCCCATTCGGGCCGGGCAGCATCACGCTGTTCTGCAACGACGTCGACATGGGCGTGCCTGCGCCGGACGGCCCCGAGGGTGTAGGGAATGCGTCGTACGAGGGCGTCGATCAGGACGGCGGCGATCCGCTTGCGGATCTGGTGCTCGATCGCAATTGGTTCAACGGCGGCTCGTATACGGTCTACGTGCTCGATCACTGGCAATCGGTGACCGCGACCGGCAACCGCTGGGGTCACGTCGCTGCGTACGGCCCGCTCCACTACACAGCGACGGTCGACGGGGCGACTCCGTCGCCCCTCGTTTGGACCGACAACGCGTTCGACGACGGCGAGCCGATACCGGCGCCGTCGTCGAGATGATGGGTCAGCCGTTCAAGCGCGAGATGACCGCCTCGGTGAAGGCGTCCGTGCCGAGCTCGCCGCCGAGGTCGCGCGTCTTTTGCCCGTCGAGGAGAGCCTTTTCGTAGGCGTTCTTGATCTGTTCGGCCTGGCGGCCGATCTTCGAGTCGTCGCGCTCTTGCGCGATGAACTCGAGCATCATCACGCCGCTCATCAAGAGCGCCAGCGGGTTCGCGATGCCCTTTCCGACGATGTCCGGGGCCGAGCCGTGGACGGCCTCGAACACGGCGCCCTTGTCGCCGATGTTCGCGCCGGGGACGACGCCGAGACCGCCGACGAGGCCGGCGCAGAGGTCGCTCATCACGTCGCCGTAGAGATTCTCGAGGAGGAGAATGTCGAACTTCGTCGGGTCCTGGACGATCTTCATGCACCCGGCATCGATGATCATCTCGTCGTATTCGATGTTCGGGTACTCGACACGATGCACGTTGCGCGCACATCGAATGAAGAGCCCGTCGGTGAGCTTCATGATGTTGGCTTTGTGCATCGCGGTGATCTTCTTGCGACGGCGGCGCGTCGCGAAGCGGAACGCCCAATGCGCGATGCGGTTGCAAGCCATCTCGCTCGCGACCTTCATGCTCATGACGACGCCGGGGAGCACCTCGTTCTCGACGCCGCTGTAGAGGCCCTCGGTGTTCTCGCGGATGATGATGATGTCGACGTCTTCGTAGCGGGTGTGCACCGTGGGAAGGCTCTTCACCGGGCGGACGGCGGCGTAGAGGTTGAGGCGCTTGCGCAGGGTGACGTTCACCGAACGGAAGCCTTCACCGACGGGCGTGGAGCAGGGCCCCTTTAGCGCGAGTGTGTGGTGCTCGATCGCTTCGAGGGTGTCCTGCGGCATGACGTCTTTGCCCTTCGCAATGGCGGCGACGCCTGCGACGTGCTCGTGCCACTCCACGTCGACTTGGGCGGCGGCAAAGATCTTACGAACACTTTCGGCGATGCTCGGCCCGATCCCATCTCCGGGGATCAGGACGACATGGTGGGTCGGCATGGCGCGGACTCTAGCAAAGATGCTCCTGCATGGCGGCGCGCTTTGCGAACGTCGAGCGCGCTCCGACGTGGACGTCGGGCGCACCTGCCGGTACACCACGAGACGACATGGGTAAGCTCGATATCGTGCGGGCCGGTCACCCCATTCTTCGCGGCGTCGCGCAAGCGATCGAGCCCGACGAGCTCGGATCGAAGCCGCTTTCGCAGCTCGTTCGCAACATGGTCGAGGCAATGCGCCGCGCGCCGGGCGTCGGTCTCGCAGCGCCACAGATCGGCGTGGCAAAGCGCGTCATCGTGCTCGAAGACGCGGAGCGATTGATGGCGAACCTCACGCCGGAGCAGCGCGCGGAGAAAGGCCGCGTTCCGTTTGCGCTTCGTACGATCGTCAACCCCACGCTCGAGCTCGTCGGCGAGCCCGATGCGGTGTTCTTCGAAGGCTGCCTCAGCGTGCCCGGCTTCAGCGCGCTGGTTCCGCGCGCGAAAGAGGTCATCGTTCGCGGGACGGACGAGAAGGGCAACCCGGTGGAGTGGCAGGCGAGCGGTTGGCCGGCGCGCATCCTCCAGCACGAGGTCGATCACCTGCAGGGCACGCTCTATATCGATCGCATGTTGTCGCGGACCTTCGGCGTGAACGACGAGGTGGGCTCGCGCTGGTCGAGCCTGTCGATCGCCGAAGTGCGGGAGAAGCTGCGTGCGTGATCGCGACGGCGGCGGCGCGCACAACGACAACGCCGCGATCGATCTCGACCGCCTGCGGGACGTGCGCGACGGCCTGACGCGCCTCGAGCGCATCATCCTCTGGCAGCTCGACGTCCTCGGCAAAGAGCGCAACGGCCGGATGGTTCCGACCGCGCAGCTCTACGGCCGCGTCGTCGAGCACATCGACGTCGGCGAGCGTGAGTTCGTCGCGGTCCTGGCTCGGCTGACTGGCAAGAGCGCACCGCGACGCTGAGAGAGCGAGAGGGGTCGCCAAGTGCGTCAAGGGCAGAAAGAGGAAGAAGAGGGTTCAGGAAGACTTCCAAAAAATCCTCCTCTTCCTCTTCTCCCTCTTGGCGCCCTTGGCGACCGCTCTGCCTCTTATTTCGAGGGCGGGGCCCACATGAGAGTGAAGAAGTCGCGTTCGCTGGCTTCTTTGACGTACTCCTTCTTCGGCGCTTTCAGCTCCTTTAGGAGCGGCGATGTGGCGACGAGGTCGGAACCGCTTCGTTCGTAGACGATGAAGCGTGTGTAGGACCAGTTGATGTCGAGCTCGGCGGCGCGGGTGATGCCTGCGGCGGCGAGGCCGTCGGCGAGCATCTCGGGTGTGAGCCAGTCGCCGATTGCGAAGTAGAGCGTGCGGCCGTCGGCGCCGAGGCCGACCGCGCTCCGACGAATGTCGGCCTTCTTGTCCTCGGAGCGGCCCCACTTCTTCGCCTTGAACTCGTCGGACAGATCGGGATGTTTCACGCCGTCTTCGATGAGGCACGGCGGTGTTTGGCGGAACCACTGAAAGCCGTCGGCGAGCTCCGATGTGAGCTTCGCGTGCGTGCCGATGACGTAGCGTCCGCTCTTCGCCTTCGCGAAGGTGCAGAACTCGGGCGTGGGCGCGAGCGCGGCTTCGCCGAATGCGCCCACACCGTGACCTCCGTGCCGGCTCTTGAATCCTCCGTTGGTGATCGCGATGAGGTCGGGGAGCTTCGCCGCAGGGACGATGCCCGGGCGTTTCTCGGCGGGGAACTTCGAGTCTTCGGGCTCCGCGGTGCCCATCACGAGATCCATCGAGACGCGCTGCGTGTCGATCGCGACGAGCTCGAGGACGCTGTCCCCGCGGATCTTGTGGGGATGGACGATCGCTCTGTAGAGCGGTGACGCCGAGCCTGACCCTCGATGCACGTCGAGCGGCTTCCACTCGCCGTCGCCGGGCTTTTTCGTGCGATCGTGCGGCGGGGCGAACGCCTTCGGTGGGAAGGTGCCTTGCGCGACTTCTGTCGGCGAAGCGCTCGCGGTCGCGGTCGCGGTCGGTGCGGGGCAGGGGGGACAACCCGGTTCGGTTCCGCAGACGCAGTCGGTTGGAAGAACGCTAGGAGACGGCGCAGCAAGCGATGCGCGGGGTGGCGCAGACGTCGGCTCCGCGGTCGTGGCCGGCGGCGCCGAGCAGCCAGCGAGGGCGAGCGTCGTGATGGCGGAGAGGATCGATCGAACGAAGAGCTGTCTCATCGAAGGGTCACCGTTTGGATAGGTCAGCGCCGCCGATCGCGGCCTCCGGTGGCTCGATGCCGAAGAGGGCTGCGATCGTGGCCGCGTAGGCCCGCTGATCGACGATGGCCCGATCCTCGAGGGAGGGCATCGTTTCTTGCAGCTGCACGCTCGCGTCGACCGGCGCCCGTACGATGATCGGGACCGCGCGGTCGAACAAATACGGCGTGCCGTGGTTCACCCCGTCGCCTTCGACGTACTCCGCATCGACGAAACACCCCGGCTTCGGAACGACGAACACGTCGCCACCAGTCCCGCCGTGGATCGATCGACACACGAGCGCGTCGAGCGACTCGTCCTTGGCAGGTGGGCATGTGGCCGGATTCGCCCGGACGTCGACGGCGCGAGCGACGGTCGGCAACGCTCCGATCGACTGCGCAACGGCCGCGACGGCGGCGTCGAGCTTGTCCTTCGGGAGCGCGCGGGTCGCTGGCCGAAAGACCACGAACGGCTCGACATAGCCGAGCACCCACTCACCCGAGCCGACGGCGCGGTCGACCGCGTCCTCCGCGACCTTTGCGAGCTCGCTGCCTCGCATGCGCACCGCGTGCTCGCAGCGCCGTTCGTATTTGTCCGCGTCAGGGCGACCGCAGAATCCCTGGTTCATCACTTCGGGGGTCGACGGGACGCCGTGATCCGCGCTGAGCACCACGGAATATCCGTCTTTCCCGAGCTTTTCGTCGAGGTGCGCGAAGAACCGCGCGAGCTCGGCGTCGAGCCGGAGCATCTGGTCCCACGCTTCGGGAGCGTCGGGGCCGAACATGTGGCCGACGTAATCCGTCGACGAGAGGCTCACCGCGATGAGCGCAGGCTCGCTCTGTTTCGCGACGTGATCGACGGCGAGGATCGCCGCGTCGAGGAGCATCTTGTCTGCGAACGGTGTCGCGACGAACGCCTTCGCCGGCTTGGCAGCCTTCGCGATGTCGTGCGGAAACTTCTTTCCGAGCCCATGAAAGTCGCCTTGGCCGAGGTCCGGCGCCGGCAGATCGGTGTTGGCGGCGAGCCACTTCGGATCGAGCGGTACCCACGCTTCGGTGCGGTATTTCGCCGCGGCGCCGGGTGTGGCTATCGGCGCCGCCCACGCGGGGACGCTGGCGGCGAACGCGGTCGACGTGACGAAGGCGTCGGAGGTGGAGTCGAACCACAACGTCGCGTCCGACGTTCGGCCTCCCCCGAAGATCGCGCCGCGGTCTTTCATCGACAGGCTGATGACGGTCGCCCCGGGGCGCGCATGCTTGAGGCTATCGGCGATGGTCGCGGCTTTGAGCGATGCGATGGACGAGCTCGTCCTGTCGCTCGCGCCGGTCGCGTTCACGATGTGGGCGGTCGGGTCCGCGAGGAAGCTCTCGTAGGTGCCCCGCGCGTCGAGCTTGCCGTTCGCCGTGACGCCGGAGGTGTGAGCGGGTCCGCCTGTGAAGAGGGCCGCATGGCCCGGCGCTGTCGCGTTGAAGGCGTGGCCGTGGTGAAGCTCCGCGATGGCGTTGGCCTCGACGAGCAGCTTTCGGAATCCCCCCGTGGCGGGGAGCGTCTTCCACCGCTCGACGGCCATCCACATCGGCAACTGGTCGACGACGAGCGCGACGACGACCGGCGGGTGTTTCGCGGGTGGCTCGGTCGAACGTGCGACAGGAGCGCGCACCTCGGCGGGCTGATGAGGCGTCCGTGCACATGCGCCGAGCGCCAGCGCACTGATGAAAATCACACGTCTCGTGCTGGGTTCGCGGAGCAAGCGACGAGTGTTTATCGCGTGGATGACGTCCTGTCGTCCGCCGCCAGCGAACAAAAGATGAGCGCGCTCGCGAACCATGCGATCGGATCGAGCTCGGATTGGAAGTGCACTCACATGATGCTTCGCCTGTGATCACGCGTAGTTTCAGCGCTGCATTCGGGCTGTCGCGAAGCGCGACACCGTGCGCACTGGCACGCTGAACTTGCGGGCGGAGAAGGGGGGACCGGCAAACTTCCGTTTATGGCACGCCCCTTGTTAGAGTCCCTACCGAGGCGCCTGTGACGGTTACCCCCCCCCGCCGTCGTACGGGCGCTTCGTTTTTAATCCCCACGTTTCGTCGACGCGCATAGCGCTCCGAGGTGGAGGTTTTCGAGGAAGAGCGCGGGCCCGAAACGGCCCGCGCTCTCGGCATTTCAGGGGCGTTTCGGCGGGGCGGCCGGCTGCGCGACCACGTTTCGCGTGCCATGTAGTTGCGGCGCGGCAGCCCCGTAGGCATACGCGCTCGCAAACTTGCGTGCACGGGCTCGGTTGCCCTCGTGTTTCGGACCTCCGACACGCGGGCTGCTCGGGCCGTCGTGCACACGCCAGGAAAAGAGAATGGCCCTCGAAGTCGGAATCGTAGGTCTGCCGAACGTCGGCAAGAGCACCCTGTTCAATGCGCTGACGGCCGTCGGAGCCGCCGCGGAGAACTACCCCTTCTGCACGATCGAGCCGAACGTCGGCGTCGTTCCGGTTCCGGACGCGAACCTCGACACGATCACCAAGCTCATCAAGACCGAGAAGGTGATCCCGGCGATGGTGCGCATCGTCGACATCGCCGGCATCGTGCGAGGGGCGAGCAAGGGCGAGGGCCTCGGCAACAAGTTCCTGTCTCACATCCGCGAGGTCGACGCGATTCTCCACGTCGTCCGGTGCTTCGAGAACGCGGACGTCGTGCATGTCGACGGCAACGTGGATCCGATCCGCGACATCGAGACGATCGACACCGAGCTTTTGCTCGCCGATCTCGACAGCGTCACGTCGTCGCTCGACCGCATCAAGAAGCAGGCGACCCACAACAAAGAGCTCGTCCCGACGGTCGAGGTCCTTCAGAAGTGTCACGACGCGCTGAAGACCGGCAAACCGGTCCGCGCGCTTGGCATCTCGGATCCCGAGCAGGTGAAGATCCTCCGCGGCTTCGGTCTCATCACCGCGAAGAAGGTCCTCTATATCGCGAACGTCGACGAGTCGGATCCGCAAGGCAAAAGCCCGCTGGTTCAGCGCGTGCGCGACCACGCGGCCGCCGAAGGAAGTGGCATCGTCGTCATGTGCAGCAAGCTCGAGTCGGAGCTCGCGGAGCTGTCGAAGGAGGACCAGGTCGAGATGCTCTCGAGCCTCGGCCTCAAAGAGTCGGGCCTCTCCGCGCTGGCGCGCGAGGCGTACCGCCTGCTCGGCATGACGGTCTACTACACGGCCGGCCCGAAAGAGGTCCGCGCCTGGCAGATCCCGATCGGCTGCTCTGCGCCGAAGGCCGCCGGCGTCATCCACTCGGACTTCGAGAAGGGCTTCATCCGCGCCGAAGTCTACGGCGTCGAGGATCTCGTCGCGCACAAGAGCGAGGCCGCGATCCGCGCTGCGGGGAAGCTCCGCGTCGAGGGCAAGACGTACATCTTCAAAGAAGGCGACATCGCGCACTTCTTGTTCAACGTCTGAGCGTTTGACCCGGCCGTGACCTCGATTGGCGTTACCAAGCTCGAAAAGTCGTACGGCGGTCGCACGCTCTTCGAGGACGTGAGCCTGCAGCTCAACCCCGGCTGCAGGTACGGCCTCGTCGGCGCGAACGGCTCCGGCAAGTCGACGTTCCTTCGCATCCTGGCGGGCGACGAGCCCGCGTCCGACGGGACCGTCAACATCGCGAAGGGCACGCGCCTCGGCGTTTTGCGCCAGGATCGCTTCCTCGCCGAGGACGCGAACGTCGTCGACCTCGCGATGCAAGGCGACGACGAGGTGACGCTCGCGGCCCAAGAGCGCGACCGCCTGCTCGAGCAAGGTGACGCGCTCGGCGCATCCGAGATCGACGAGCGGCTACGCGTGCTCGGCGCCTCCACCCTGCGTTCACGCGCCGGCTCGATCCTCGCGGGTCTCGGCATCCCCGTCGCGCAACACGAAAAGCCGCTGCGACAGCTCTCCGGCGGCATGAAGCTGCGCGTGCTGCTCGCGCAGGTGCTCGTCGGCCGGCCCGACGTGCTCCTGCTCGACGAACCGACGAACCACCTCGACATCTTGTCGATTCGCTGGCTCGAGCGCTTCCTTCAGGGCTTCGAGGGTTGCTGCGTCGTCATCTCCCACGACCAGCGCTTCCTCGACAACGTCGCGACCCACGTCCTCGACGTCGATTTCGAGGATATCTGGCTCTACAAGGGCAACTACACCGTCTTCGAGCGCGACAAGGCCGCGATCATCGAGCGCAAAGAGGCGGAGAACGCCCGCATCGAAGAGATCATCGCGGAGAAGAAGGCGTTCATCGAGCGCTTCCGCGCCAAGGCGACGAAGGCCCGCCAGGCGCAGAGCCGCATGAAGCAGCTCGAAAAGATCGAGGTGGAGGAGATCAAGCCGACGAGCCGGCGTGAGCCGCGCATCCGCTTCGTTCCCGAGCGCGCGAGCGGTCGCGACGTCCTCGGCTCCGAAGGCATCGCGAAGAGCTACGGCCCGAAACGTGTCCTCACCGGCGTCGATCTCACGGTCCGGCGCGGCGAGCGCATCGGCGTCATCGGCGCGAACGGCCTCGGAAAATCGACCCTGCTACGCATCCTCGCCGGCAAGCTCGAGCGCGACGCAGGCAAGATCACGTGGGGCCACGAGGTGAAGATCGGGTACTTCCCGCAGGATCACAAAGAGCTGTTCCCGAACCCGAAGCGGACCGTCCTCGACTACCTCTGGGATCTCTGCCCGCTCGAGGGCACGAGCTTCGTCCGCGGCGAGCTCGGCCGCGCGCTCTTTTCGGGCGACGACGTCGAGAAGAACATCGAGACGCTCTCCGGCGGTGAGGCCGCGCGGTTGCTCTTCGCGCGCCTGTCCGTCGAGAAGCCGAACGTGCTCCTCCTCGACGAGCCGACGAACCACCTCGACATGGAAGCGATTCACGCGCTCGCGAAGGCCGTCAAAGCGTTCGAGGGCACGGTGCTGTTCGTCTCCCACAATCGCTGGTTCGTCTCCGAGCTCGCGTCGCGCATCGTGGAGATTCGCGAAGACGGGATCGTCGATTTTCCCGGCACGTACGACGAGTACCTCGCCAAATGTGGCGACGATCACCTCGACACGAGCGCGGTGCTCGCAAAGAAGAAGGCCGCGGACGCCGCCGCCTCCTCCGGATCGAAGACCGACCTCGGTTGGGAAGAGACGAAGAAGAAGCGCAACCGCCTCAAGGTCCTGAAGGACAAGAGCGAAAAGATCACCGCGTCGATCGAGGTGGCCGAGCAACGGGTCGCAGCGATCAAAGCGAGCTACTGCGAAGACGGCTTCTTCGAGCGGACATCGTCGACCGAGGTCGAGAAACTCCACGCCGAGGAGCAGAGCCTCGGTGCGAAGGTGGAGGCGATGCTCGCCGAGTGGGAAGCCGTCGAGACGGAGCTCGGCGAGCTCAAGGCCGCGCTCGGCGAAAGCTGAGCGCTACTCCGCGGCGGCCGTGTCTTCGGTCGACTCCGCGGGCGTCGAGGGCTTTGCGGGCGCGTAGAGCCGGACGCCGAGCTGCGCCTCGACGTCGGACAACATCTCTTTCGTGAAACGCCGCTCGATGTCGCCTCGGTCCTCGAAGATGCTCCAGGCCTTCGCGTTCGCGTCTTCGGTCTCCGGCGTCGGGGCATCGAGCTTGCGCACGAGCGCGAAGCGTTCGGTCGGGGCGGGGTGGCTATCGTAAGGCGACGCCGTGCGGTTGAGCGACTCCTGCACCTCTTCTTCGAGCGCATCCCACTTGAAGCTGTCGTTCGGCTTGTGCCCGTAGAGATTCGAGATGCTGCGCTTGTTGTCGATCGCGTCTTTGATGCTTGCGTTCGCCACCGCCTCGAACATGACGCCCCGACGAACCGCGTGCGTCAGCCCGCCCTCGAACGCCTCCGCCCCGTAGGAGAACGCCGCCCAGCGATCCGCGAGGATCTCTTGTAGTCGCGAGGCACCGTGCGAGACGCGCAAAAAGAGCGCAAAGAACCCTCGCACGAGCCACCACGCGGGGTTGTACCAAGTCGCCGCGCCGCCTCGGGCAAGGCCGATGATGAGCTTCATGATCGAGCGACGCACGGCGAGCGCGAACGTGCCGCCGGCCGTATCTTCGTTCTGAAAGTGGCCGTACTCGTGCGCGAGGATCGCCTTCAGCTCGAGGAGGCGCATGTCCTTGAGCACGGCGGCGCCGAGGATCAGGCAACGCTCTACCTGCGCGCCGCGGAGCCGTGCGCCGAGCCCGCCGCGCTCGAAGACGGCGAGCTCCGTCCCGGGCGTGAGGAATACGGTGTCGACTTTTCGTGTGCCGACCTTCTTCGCCACCTCCTCGAGCAGCGCATCGAGCTTCGGATGTTTCGACAGATCGATTCGCTCGCCGGGGTCCGAGTCGTCGACCTTCACGAACAGGCTTTTCAGCGTCGAGAACACGGTGACGATCGCGACGAGACCGACGACCAGCATGATCTGGATCGGGATCCTGCCGATCGCCATGAAGACATAAAAGAGGCCGATCGCGAGCGCGATGGTGGATGCGACGAGGATCGGCAGCGTGAGATAGAACAGCACGCACGCGAGCCAGAGGACGACGCGGTAAGCCCTGCGCACCCACGCCGTCGAGCCGTGCGCGTGGCCGGTTCGTTGGGCAGGAAGATCGTGCGCGACCTTCCGGGTGATGGAGCTGAGGGCGAGGCCGAGCAACGTGACGACGACACCCAGCGACAGCCAGACGAGGAGGAAGGACTTCGTCGCCGGCCACATGGCGACGTAAAACGGAGTGTTGTCGTCGATCGCTTTCTCGAGCATCGCGAGCTCCGCGTCGGAGGCTCCGAGCTCGCGCGCTCGATCGAGCTCCTTTCGCGCCGCGAGCGGCGAATCGAGCGACAGCGCGCGGAGCGACAGCATCATGTGCGTCTCGGGCGAGCTCGGGGCGAGCTGGCCGAGTCTCCCGGCAGCCTGCTGAAAGCGCGGCATGTCGTCGGCGGCGAGGGCAACTTGGCACTTCGTAAACAGCCCATTCAGATCGTCACTCGCCGCAGCACGGTCCGCGAGATCGACCGCTCGCTGACGCTCGGTCGGCGTCGACGGCTCGATGGTCAGCGCGAGCGCGAGCGCGGCTTGGTTCGTGGGCGTCTGCGACTTCGCGAGCGCGGACTCGCAGGCTGCGACAGCCTCCTTCTTCCTGCCGAGCGCTCCCTGCACGCTGCAGATCCGTCGCGACGGATGTGATGAGCCAGGCAGCTGCCGCGCGGCCTCCTCGTAATGAGGGAGCGCCTCCTGCATGCGACCTTCGTCGCGGAGCACGTCGCCCTGTTCGATTTCCTCGGCGGCGGCAGGGCTCTCGCGACGGATTTCCTCGAGCATCTTCGCTCGAAAATTCTGCCCGTCCGCCTCCAGCTCACCCGCTGCAAACGCGCGCCCCGACCACGCGAACGACACGACGAACGCCAACGCGATCGTCAGCGCTCTGCCACATCCCATCACGACCCCCCGAACACTCATGCCGCGCATGATTTCACAGCTCGTCATCGAGCTGCAGTCCTTCTGCGTGGTTGGATCTTGCTCAGATGCCGTGCGGCTCGTCCTCGAGATGTGCGCAGTCGTTCCATGACAAGAGGCGCATCGTTGTCCGCTCTACGGAGAACGAGGTAATTGCGCCGTTCGTCATTACTGGCCACGCCGGGAACCGATTCGGAACGAGGCCGAGAACGCGGGCCGCGAGCGCACGAATCGCCGTGCCGTGCGAGACGACGATGACGACACCGTCGCGATGATCACGCGCGATCTGGAGCGCGCGTTCGTGCATGCGGGCGGCGACCTCGGCGTACGTTTCGCCACCACCTCGTCGGACGTCTTTGCCGGCGCGCCAGGCGGCGTGCTCTTCCGGATGACGAGCCGCGGCTTCGTCGATCGTGAGGCCGCTCCACGTTCCAACGTCGATCTCCCGAAACGCGGCGTCGAGGCGCGGCTCGAGCGCGATGCGTTCGGCGAGGATGCCCGCCGACTCTGCGGCGCGCTGGAGGTCGCTCGAGATCATCGCCGCGTAGGAGCGGCGCTTGAGCC
This sequence comes from Polyangiaceae bacterium, assembly GCA_013361525.1. GTDB lineage: Bacteria > Myxococcota_A > Polyangia > Polyangiales > Polyangiaceae > Xiheicaenibacterium. The sequence goes on from JABFXY010000042.1 coordinate 13,937, forward strand.
GTTCGCCGAGGCGCGCGATTTGTGTGCGGCCGGTGTCGTCGAGGCCTGCGCCTCGCTGCCCCTGCAAGACGGACCGGGCGTTGTCGTGCGTTTGACCGTGACGAACGAAGAGCAGGCGCATCGCCTCAAGGATTACTCGACTTCGAGGCGCGGCGCGGATCTGGTACGACCGATCGCGTGAGCACTGCGATTTCCGGGGCCGCCCCCTGGTGTCCCGGATTGACCATCGCGGGTCGCTATCGATTGCGCGTGCGGATCGGCGAGGGCGGTGCCGCGGAGGTGTGGCGCGCGCTCGATACGACGCTCGAAGCCCCGGTCGCGATCAAGCTCCTGCACCCGGACCTCGCGCACGGGACCATCGCGAAGCGTTTTCTCCGGGAGGCGAAAGCTGCGGCAAAGCTCCGCAGCTTGCACGTGGTGCAGATCCTCGATGCCGGTCTCCACGACGACACGGCGTACATCACGATGGAGCTTCTCGAGGGCGAGACGCTCGCCGACCGACTCGATCGCGTCGAGCAACTCCCGCCGAAGCTCGTCTCGCGGTTCGTCGGACATATCGCGAAGGCCGCGGCGAAGGCGCACGCCGCGCAGATCGTCCACCGCGATTTGAAGCCGACCAACGTGTTCCTCGTGACCGACGACGACACCGACGAGATCGCGAAGGTGTTCGACTTCGGCATCGCGAAGGTGAAGGCGAGCCCGGGCGCGGGGCAAGTGACGGGGACGACGACTGCCGGCACGCTGCTCGGAACGCCCGAGTACATGAGCCCGGAGCAGGCGAGGGGGCTCGCGGTCGACTACCGCACGGACCTCTATGCGATGGGCATCCTCGCCTTCGAGAGCCTCACGGGCCGCCTGCCTTTCGAGGCCTCCAAGATGCAAGACGTGCTTCAGCTCGCCGCCGAAGGCCGCTTGCTTCGACCGTCGCAGATCGTCGCCGTTGCCCCGGGCTTCGATGCCTGGTTTGCGCGGGCGACGGCATTCCGCGCGAAAGATCGCTTCGATTCAGCGAAAGATCTCGCGACCGCGCTCGACGACGTCCTGTTGCTCGAAGGCTGAGTCGCGGTTTCTGTTTCGGCGACCGTCAGACCTGCGTGCGTGCTCGCGTCGCTCGGAACCACAGCGCCCAACCGCGCAGGCCCTACACGCAAAGACGTTGTTGGTTCGA
>JABFXY010000226.1 GCA_013361525.1 Polyangiaceae bacterium
CGCCATCCAAGCTTGGGTACTACCGATGGCGCCGCCGGCACTCGTGTACGCCGTCGATCGAGAGCGGCTCGACGCCGATCCCTGATAGTGATCGGTCCTTCTGCTTGACGCGGCCCATGCGGTGAGGGACAGTGAACCAGATGGTTCTGTGTTACGCTGCGCCTCTCGATGCTTCGTTCGCTGCGCTCTCCGACGGCGCCCACTGCGGGATCCTCGAACAGCTCGGGCGCGCCGACGCCTCGATCGCGAACCTCGCCGTGCAGTTCGATATGACCCTCACCGGCATGAAGAAGCACGTCTCCGCCCGCGAAGAAGCCGGCCTCGTCGATGTGGGCCGCCCGCTTCGATGAGCTCGACAGTGTCGTCGAGGAACTGAAACAACAGGAGAGAGCCCGTGAACGCAAGAAGTGAGAGCGACGTGAAGAAGAACGCGAAGAACCAGACGACGACGGAGCGGACGTCCGAGCGCGAGTTCGTCGTCACGCGCACGGTGAACGGACCCGCGCGCCTCGTGTTCGACGCGTGGACGAAGCCGGAGCTGCTGAAGAAATGGTGGGCGCCGACGTCGTTCGGCATCTCCTTCGTCTCCTGCGAGCTCGACTTGCGGCCCGGCGGCGCCTACCGCTTCGTCTTCTCCCACCCCGGTCAACCGGAGCCGATGGCCTTCTTCGGTCGCTACCTCGAGGTCAAACCGCCCACGCGCCTGGTCTGGACCAACGAAGAAGCAGGAGAAGCCGGCCAGGTCACGACCGCCACGTTCGAAGAGAGAGGCGGCAACACGCTCGTCGTCGTGCACGAGCTTTATCCGACCAAGCAGGCGCTCGACGACGCCATCGCCTCCGGCAGCGCGGGCGGCGTGGGCGAGGAGCTCTTCGAACAGCTCGAAGAGCTTCTCCGAACGCTCAGCGCGTGAAGGCGCGCGTGTGATCGGGATGCGCCGCCCTTGGCTCTGCGCCGAGTGCGGCACCTCCGAGTCCCTCGACCGTCACGATCCTCATGGTTCTCACTTCACACGACAAAATGGCAACACGGGCCGACCATCGAGTCCAAGCTCTTCGATACGAACTGAAGCGAATAGACGCCGAGCGAATGCTCGCAGCCGTACTCGAACCGGGAGATCGCCTCATTGGCTTCCAACAGTCTGCAACCCCCTAGCGCGCACAGCTCGCCACCAGGGAGAGGACGCGCGCCGCCGCGACACGAACTGCATCCGCGACGACAGGTGACAGGCCCACCGCGTAGCCGCGCGGCCTATCGATGCAGACTGCGACGATCCGAATCTCTCGAGTCTCGGCCGGGTACAAAACGGTGCCGAGCCCCAGCGCCTTCGCGACACCGAACCCGTGCGACGACGCGCGACAACTCGGAAACGAAGACAACTCGTCGACGTCGAGAACCTTGACCTGCCCGGCTGGGGATGCGAGCACGGCATCCACCACGACAAGCAATTCGCTCGATTCGATGAGAGGCAACAGACCCATCGCGTCGGCGACTCGCGCGAACGAGACTTGCACAAACGAGACTTGCACAAGAGCAGACATCTGCTCGAGCTCGTTCACGACGGCGAGCCCAACGCCGTCGTCCCCCGCAAAAGGCTGGCCAATACCGACAATTCGCGTCGCGCGCGTCACGCCTGCTCGACCCTGAGCTTCAAGAAATGCGTCGCGCAGGAGATGCACGGATCGTGGTTCCGAATCGCCTGCTCCGCGCGCCGCGTCGCGTCCTCATGAGGGAGCTGGAGCAGCTCAGGCGCGAGCGCGAAGAGGTCCTCTTCGATCGTTTTTTGGTTCTGCGACGTCGGGGCGACAATCTTCGCATCGAGGATCGTGCCCTCGTCGTCGAGCTGGTAACGGTGATAGAGTAACCCTCGTGGCGCCTCCGTGCCGCCGAAGCCTGTCGACGCCCGCGTCGGCGCTGAAACGCACGGCTCGGCGGGGAGCTCGTAACGTTCGATGACCGAGATCGCCTGTTCGAACGCATGCGCCATCTCGATCAGCCGAACAAGAATGTTCTTGAACGGGTTCCTACACGGCGCGCCGAGGCCGACCTTTGCCGCCAGCGCCTGAATCTCCGGCGAGAGCCGATCGAAATTCAAGTTGAACCGCGCGAGAGGTCCACACAGATAAGCACCACGTTCGCGGACACGGGCATGGAGAGCGTTGGAATACGGCACTTGCTCTTCTTCGAAGTGTGCGTCGAACTCGCAGAGAGGCAAGTCGAGCCCCTTCGACGACACGACCCGACCTTCGCAGAATGGATATTCTTCATCGTGGCGCAACGCGACGAACTCGTAATCTCGCTCCAGAGAGGGAAACGAAAATGTCGACATCCACATCAAGCTCTCGGTGCAGGCCTCGCGCGCCCAGCGGAGCTCCGGCAGGAGCGGTTCCAGCTCGGCCCGTGTCGGCGCACGATAGAATCCGCCGATCCGGACATTGACCGGATGGATCTCGCGCCCGCCGAGAAGCGCAACGATCGCGTTTCCCGCCTTCTTGATGCGCAAGCCCTTCCTGATCCACTCGCCGTGCTCCTTCGCCATCGCGAATCCGTCCGGGTAACCGAGAAAATCCGGAGCGTGTAAGAAGAACACATGGAGGGCGTGGCTTTCGACCCACTCACCAGCGTAGAGTAGCCTGCGCAGAGCGCGCAGTTGCCCGGTTACGCGAATTCCCAGCGCGTCCTCCATCGCGTGGCACGCACTCATCATGTACGCAACCGGACAGATGCCGCAGATTCGAGACGTGATGTCGGGCACCTCACGATGAGCCCGCCCGCGGAGAAACGCCTCGAAGAAGCGCGGCGGCTCGAAAATGCCGAGTTGCACCTCGGCGGCCTGGTCCCCTTTCAGCTTGATGAGGAGCGAGCCTTCGCCCTCGACCCGCGCGAGATAGTTCACGCGGATGATGCGGTCGCCGTTACTCATGCCGCTCGCTCTCTTTGCGAAACGCGGGAGCGTTGGCGTTGAACGTCCGCAACACCCGAACGAGGTCCACGTCCGGAACGCCGGCGTGCTGGAACGCTCGTGCCATCGACTGCGTATTGGGCGCCTCGGCCGGCCCATAACAGCCATAGCAACCCCGCCGATACGTGGGACACAGGGCACCACAACCTGCGTGGGTGATCGGCCCCAAACAAGGTGTCCCGGTCACCATCACGCAGACGTTTCCGGATAGCTTGCAGTCGACACAGACGCTGTGCGCGGCGACGTTCGGCCTCCGTCCCGCGAGAAACGCGCTCACGACCTCGAGAAGCTGGTGCTTGTTGGGCGGACAGCCACGTAACTCGAAATCGACCCGAATGAATTCGGCGATCCCTTTCGATTCAGCCAGCGCATGGATGTATTCCGGCTTTGCGTACACGAGCGATTTATACTTCTCGACGCTCGCGAAGTTGCGCAGCGCCTGGATGCCACCTGCGGTTGCACAGGCACCGAGGGCAACGACGTGTCTGGACCGGCGCCGCACCTCACGGATCTGATCGATGTCCTCCGGTCGCGCGATCGATCCGTCGACGAGCGAAAGGTCGAATGGGCCGTTGGACTCGCGGCTCGTAGCTTCTCGAAAGTACGCGATGTCGACGGCATCCGCGAGCGCGAGGAGCTCGTCCTCGAGATCGAGCAACGAGAGCTGACAGCCGTCGCAGGACGCAAACTTCCAAACAGCCAGCTTCGGGCGAGTCTCGTTCATCGGTCAGATCTCCGGGAGCCAGAACAGGGACTTCAGCTGTTCGTAACGAAAGATCGGGCCATCCTTGCAGACGAAAGAAGGCCCCAACTGGCAATGGCCACAGAAGCCGACGGCGCACTTCATATTTCGCTCCATCGACAGGTAGATACGCTCGGCTGGCACCCGCCGCCGCTGCAACTCGCGCACGGTAAAACGCATCATCACCTCCGGCCCGCAAACGAACGCGACCGTCTGCGCGGAAATGTCGATGCTCGACAGCAACGAGGTGACAACGCCGACCTGGCCATTCCATCCTGCCGGTGCGCGATCGACGGAGAGGTGCACGTCGATCGCCGCCTGCTGCTTCCACCGCTCGACTTCGCGTTTGAACAACAGGTCCTCCGGCGTCCTCGCACCGGCCAGGAGCGAGATGCGGCCATAGTCGGATCGGTACCGCAAGACGTCGTAAAGCACCGGCCGCAACGGGGCGAGCCCGAGCCCCCCAGCGACGACGACGAGGTCGCGTCCGCGCACGGTGTCCATTGGCCACGGGGTCCCGAAGGGCCCTCGAAGACCGACGACACCTCCAAGGGGCGTACGGCAAAGCGCTTCCGTAACGGCACCGACGGAGCGAATGGTATGCACGAGCCTGTCGGTCTGGCTCGGATCTCCGCTCATCGAGACCGGCACCTCGCCGACGCCGAATGCATACAGCATGTTGAATTGGCCCGGCTGAAAAGACCAAGCTTCGCTCTCGGTCGCGAGGTCCAGGGTCACGACGTCGTCGGACTCTATGTGTATGTTTCGCACGACGACCGGCCGGGGCGTCATCGGGCCGGCGGTGTTCATTTCGGGGCTCGATAAACGTCGAGCCGCTGCAGTCGCACCCGCTCGAGCCGCTGACAGAGCTGCGCGACGAGATGCTTCGACAACGCGAAGCCGAGCGCTGGATCGAGGTCCATCCTCTGCAGCACATCGCGCGCATTCAGCTCGAGCGCATCCGTATCCGTCGTTGCGCGTGCCGTAAGCAGCCAGTGACCGCCGGGAAATATCCACGACAATCCGAGGAGGTCGCCGGGGCCGAGGCTCTCGAGGGCCAGATCCCCCTTTCCAGGCACATGCTGCTCGAGCGCGACACCGCCCGTGATGATCAGATAGAGCGACGTCGCAGCGGCTCCCTCGCGAAAGATCACCGCGCCAGCTCGATAGCGAACGCGTCGGGCACAAGGAAGCAGCGCCGAAATCTGTGGGTCGGACAACCCAGCGGCGAATGGGTGTCGCTCGAGTGCCTCTCGCTCGTTCATGGTGCGCCTCCTTCCCCCGAACACGCGCCGTCGGCGCGACGAATTGCAGCCACTTCTTCGGTGATGTCGATGCCAACCGGGCACCAGGTGATGCACCGGCCGCATCCCACGCACCCCGAAGTCCCGAACTGGTCGATCCAACTCGCCAGTTTATGCGTCATCCATTGGCGATAGCGCGAACGCGTCGATGTGCGCACGCTGCCGCCGTGGAGATAGGAATGGTCGAGGGTGAAGCAGGAGTCCCAGCGTCGCCAGCGCTCGGCGCTCTCTCCGGTGAGATCGCCCGTGTCCTCGACGGTGCTGCAGAAGCAAGTGGGACAGGCGAGGGTGCAGTTCGTGCAGCCGAGGCATCGTTCGGCGACGTCGTCCCAGCGAGGATGCTCGAGGTTGCGATAAAGAAGTTCTTTGATGCCTGTCGTGTCCATCCGGCGTCCCATGGACTGCGCCGTTTGCTCGACGACCCCTTCGGCCGCGACCCGCTCCGACTCCGTCGCAAGGGCACGGGGCAACCGTGCGAGGACTCGTTCTCCGGCCTCGGTGCCGACCTGGACCAAGAACCGGTGTGGCTCGAACAGCTCGGTCAGGGCGAGGTCGAAGCCGGCCGTGGAGCGCGGCCCGGTCCCCATCGACGCGCAAAAGCAGGTGCCACCGGACTGGCCACACTGCACGGCCACGATGAACAGGTCGCTACGGCGAGCCGCGTAGTCCGGGTCGGCGAAGGGACCGGTTAGGAGCGTTCGGTCCTGCACCTCGATTGCGTGAAGATCACAGGATCGCGCGCCGATGAGGGCCAATCGCGACGTGACCGGGGCGTCGTGTTCCACCGTGAAGGAGGAGTCCTTGCGCCGCAGCTTGAGCAGCCGAAGTCGCGGAACGAAAAAGACCTGCTTGTAGGATTGCGCCGCGGTCGAGAACCCGAATAGCGCGCCGTCACCGCGCGGGACCAGGCGGTAGGTTCCGGCTTCCTGCGTTTCGGTCCATCCGGCAGGAAGATCGTCAATCCCGCGAATCTCGGCGTGAACAATCGCGCCGTCTCGAACCGTCGGACCAACCAGCCGATAGGCATCCGCGCGCAACGCCCTCAGAAGCTGCGCCAAACCTTCGACGTTGAGGATGTGGTCGGGCTGCCTCTTCGTGCCTTGCATGAGCGCCTTCATCCGCGACGGTACGGGGCGAGATGTCTCGGAACACCGACACTAGTCCGCGTGTCGCGGCCGCACTGCACATCGTGTGCCGCCCGTGAGCGGCGACCCACAAACGACGGTACCAAATCTGCACGATGCAGTCAGCCGCGCGCCGCGAAGCGTCGCGCCGTGACCCGTGCCGAACGGAGACATCGTCATGAACGAGCTGTACATCGGCCTCTTACGGGCTAGCTCCCCTCTGGTCATGGTGCTCGATCGAGACGGGCGGATCCTGCTTTGGAATCACGCTTGTTCGATACTCAGCGGGTACTCGTTCGACGAGGTACGGAACCGCGAGGCGTGGGCGCTCCTGGCGCCCCGTGAAAACGCCGACGAGACAAAGAAGGCTTTTCATCGAGTCCTGAGGGGAGAGTCTCCACCTCGGGTCGACGGATACATGGTCACGAAGTCCGGTGAGCGGCGGTGGATCGGCTGGTCACACGAGGTCACGACCGGCGAAGACGGATCCGTCGAGCTCGTCGTCGTCATCGGCACGGATCGTACCGACGCGAAACAAGCCGAAGATGCGCTGCGTGTCTCGGAGGCAAAGTTCGCGGGCATCGTCGGCGTGGCCGCGGACGCGATCATCTCCATCGACGAAAAACAGAACATCGTCATCTACAACGAAGGCGCCGAGCGGACCTTCGGCTGGCGAGCCGACGAGGTGTTGGGTCGGTCGGTCGACGTGTTGATCCCAGCGAGGTTTCGAAAAGAGCATCACAAGCATGTCGAAAAGTTCGCTGAAGAGTCCCAGAAAGCGCGTCGAGCGCATCGACCGGAGATCCTCGGCTTGCGAAAGAACGGCGAAGAATTCCCCTGCGACGCAGCGATCTCCAAGGTGCACGTCGATGGAGTGCGCCTCTATACCGTGGTGCTCCGCGACATAACCGAGCAGCGTCGCCGCGAACGCGACCAACAGTTCCTTGCCGATCTCGGGGCGGCTCTCGGAACGTCGCTGGACTATGCTGAAACGGTGGGGATGGTGGCGGAGCTTTCGGTTCAATACTTCGCCGACTGCTGCATCATCGACGTCCGGGAAGACGATTCCGACGTACGCCCATATCGCCGCTGGAAGGTCGTCCATGCGGACCCGACGAAAGCGGCATTGGCCAAGGCGCTCGAGCAGGTAAAGTTCGACCGCAAGAGGCCCTATGTCGCGGGGAGCGCGCTCGAAACACGGACCCCCGTGCTCGTCACCGACGTAACCGAAGAACATTTGCGTCAGTTTGCGCAGAACGAGGATCACGAACGCCTCCTGCGCGAGCTCGCGCCGACGTCGTACATCGCGGTTCCGCTCGTCGCGCACGGCGACCAGCTCGGTGCGATGATCCTCGTCCGGACGGCGACCAAAAGAGGCTATGATGCGGCTGACATTCGCGTGGCAGAGGCTCTCGCGTACCGCGCCGCACACTCCATCGAAAGCGCCAAGCTCTATCGAAGGGCTCGGCGCGCGACAGAGGCGCGCGATGACATCCTGCGGGTCGTTGCCCACGACCTTCGAAACCCCCTCAACGCCGCCGCGCTCGCCGCCGAGCTACTCTTACGCGGAGAGCCGGGCGTCGACGACCCGGTCGCGCTACGGCAGAACATCGGCACGACGGTGATTCGATCCATCGCTCGCGCAAATCGATTGATCGAGGACCTCATGGACGTGTCACGCATCCGAGCGGGCCAGTTACCGATGGAGCCGGCTCCCACCTCCTCGCAAGAGCTAATCGAAGAAGTTTTGGACACGTTCGGGCCAATGGCGACGGCGGCCCGCATCTCCTTGTTGGCGGACGCGGAGAACGGCCTCCCTCCTGTCTTCGCCGACCGAGTGAGGATCTTTCAGGTGTTCTCGAATCTTGTCGGCAACGCGATCAAGTTCACGCCGGGTGGAGGCTCGATTCGCGTCGGTGGGTGCCGCAAGGGCGATTACGTCCGGTTTTGGGTAGCGGACACCGGTCGAGGGATTTCGCAGGAAGACTTACCCAGAGTATTCGAACAGTTTTGGCAAGCCCGCCGGGGAGATCGCAGCAGCGCCGGACTGGGCCTCTCGATCGCCAAGGGGATTGTCCAGGCGCATCGAGGCAGCATTTGGGTGGAGAGCACGCTCGGGGCCGGCAGTACGTTTTCTTTCACGATTCCATGCGCCGTCGTCGAGCGCGACGAGAGTGTCGAGTCATTCCGCGCTCCGCGAGCAGCGGCCCACACGACATCGTGATGGCTCACGACGCGCGAACCGTAACGCCGCCGCGCATGTCCGCGAATGCGCGCATACGCGACCGCGAGCGTGTCGTCGCCCCTCGGCTCGTCACGGCAGGTCCCGAACGTCCACCGAACGGAAAAAGGCATCGACCTCTGCCGCACGATCCATGACGTCTCGTCGCCCCTGCGCGATCAGGGCCCGCGCGAAGGCCTCGTCGAAATAGATATACGACAGAAAATCCGCCTGGATGTGCGCGCCCAAAGCCGCCGCATTCTCGAGGAGGAGGGTCGTCGCGGTGCCCGAGCAAAGACTCGTTCGACGCCTTTTGAAATGCTCGAGCGCTAGAACACCGATATCGACCGAAGGACGGAACACGAGCGTTTCGATACGCCGGTGAGGAACACCGCGATCGGCCTTCAGCACCTCCGCGACGCGCGCGAGCGCTGCAGGCGGAGCGGTGTCGGAGAGCACCTCGAGCATTCGGTTGAACCGCTCGAGCACTTGCAAGTCGTACTCGACCGGATCGAGCAGAAGCGCATCGAGGACCTTACCGAGCAAGAAGATCGGGTTCGGATACGCCTCGAGCACTTGTTGCTCCGTCCTACCCGGGTGTCGCGACCGCAGTGCGATGACGAGCAGACGGTCGGCGCCCACGCGAATCGCCGGGGACATCGGTGTATTGAAGCGGATCCCGCCGTCGCAGAAATAGGATTCGCCTACGCGACGAGCGGGAAATAGCATCGGGATCGCGGCCGATGCGAGCACGTGCGCGGGCTGGATTTGCTGAACGACACTCGCACGGGTGGGATTGGGCGAAGGAACGTATTCGACGCCGGGCGCAAGCTCCGCAAACGAGACGGTCCGACCATTCGCCACGTTCAGCGCCGAAACGATGAGGGCGCTCAGATTACCGCGCCGGATGTTTTCGTGGACGCGGATCCATGGCACGTCGCGGTGAGCCATCACCTCGAAAGGACGCGCGTCGAGAAGGGCGCGCCCCCAGCTTGGTTCTCCTTCGATGCCCTCGGCCACCGAAGGACGGCGGGCGGCGAGAGACCGACCGACAAGACTTCTCAGCCGTGGTCTCAGATGTTTCTCGAGACGAAGGGACGTCCATCGATCGACGAGATGAGCGACGCCGAGGGCAGGTCGGTCGGCATAGGCCGCGAGCAGCACCGCATTCAGGGCGCCAACCGACGTGCCGGTGATGACGTCGAACAGAGCGCCGGTGCGTTTCTTGGTGTCGAGCAGCTCGGCAATGCCGGCGAGCACACCGGCTTCATAGGCGCCGCGGGCGCCTCCACCGGATAGGACCAAGCCAATCGTGGGCAAGCTCGCTCCGTTGGTCACGCGGATCGCCGGTGCGCCCACCCGTCCCCGGCGGGGCTTGTTTTGGCTCGAGAGCGTTCGGTCTTCATGCGCTCGAGCAGCTCGACCACGTCGTCGTCGGACGTCTGGCCGAAGTCGTCGTACCAGAGCCCAACGGCATAGAAGTGATCCTCGGGATACGGACAGACCATCTCGTCCGCGACCTCGGCGAGCACGGCTACGTTTTCCGCCGCGCCGACGGGGACGGCGAGCACCACCTTGCTTGCGCCACGATCGCGCAAGCTCTGCACGGCGGCGCATGCCGTGCCGCCGGTCGCGATCCCGTCATCGACGATGATTACCGTCTTGTCGGTGACGTCGGCCGGCGGGCTGCCGCGGCGAAAGCGCCGCACGCGATCCTCCACCTCGGCTCGCTTCTGCGCAATCAGCGGTAAAAGGTCGTCTTCATCGATTCCGAGCGCTTCGATCGTGTCATGGCGCAAGTACAGCGCGCCCCCCTCGGTGACGGCGCCAACACCCAACTCGGGCTGGAACGGCGCGCAGATCTTTCGAACGACGCAGACGTCGAGCGGCGCATCGAGCGCACGCGCAACCTCGTAAGCAACGGGTACGCCACCCCTTGTCAGCCCGACGACGATCGGGCGGTCCGCCCGGTAACGCTGCAGGTACCGCCCGAGCTGACGTCCAGCCTCTTCACGGTTGGCAAATAGCTTGAACGGGCTCATACCTCCTGCAATTCAAATTCGGTGCCGGCGAAGCTCACGCGGGCCGGCGTGGATCGTGAGTCGCGTGGCTTCAGGCGCGCAACGTACCAATCGCCCGTGTCGCCGACGACCTTGTCGCCGCCGACATTGAGCATTCCCTCGAGACCTCCAATGAGGGGAGGCCGGTGCAGCCCGTCCACCTCCAGATCCGGGAGCGTCGCATTGCCATGCGGAACGGTCGCGCGGGGGCATGACGGCCAATGCTCGGCATGGCGCATCCCCTGCTTAGAACTGCATGTCGCAAACGACCACCGCCGAACAGTTGGTCGTGGCGCGCCGCGACAACGACGCGCCCAATTTTTCGATTCGTCGAGAAGAAGACCGGGTTCGCGCGTCGGGCGAGCTAACGATGCGCCAGGCCGCTACCGTTTGGCGACAGGTCCGCGCGGCGTCGGCGCACCCGAGCGCAGGCGGCGCGCTCGATCTCGACCTCTCGAACGTCACCTTCATCGACGGCGCAATTGCTGCGCTTCTCGTAGCGATTCGCAGCGAGCTGTCGGACCGCGGCAATCGCTGCAGAATCGTCGGGGCGACAGGCCGCGTGGCGAGACTCATCGATCTATACGGCGGATTTAGGCCGCCGGTTGCCCGTGTGGAGGCCCACCACTCGAGCGCGGTCGGGCGCGTCGGGATAGCGACGCTGGGCGCAATTCAAGGATTGTCGCGCTGGGTCGCATTCGTCGGCAGCATCGCGGCTGGGATTGGTGGTGCGGTCGTGCGTCCCGTCACTGCGAACATCAGCGCGGTGGTGCCTTTGGTCGAGAGAGGCGGAGCGGACGGCGTACTCATCGTCCTTCTCCTCAATTTCTTGGTCGGGTTCGTCATGGGCTACCAGTCGGCTCACCAACTGCAGCTCTACGGTGCCAACATCTTTGTCGCGGATGTCGTGGGCATCTCGGTCACGCGCGAGCTCGCGCCACTGATGACGGCGATCATCATGAGCGGCCGCTCGGGCGCATCCTATGCCGCCGAGCTGGGAACAATGAAGGTCTCCGAGGAGATCGACGCCCTCCGGACGCTGGGTTTCGACCCGGCTCGCTATCTCGTACTTCCGCGCGTCATCGCCCTCGCGCTGGTCGCCGCACCACTGACGCTCTGCGGAATGGTCGTCGGCGTCTTTGGTGGCGCCATCGTCGGGGTCATGAGTCTCGGTGTGGGGATGCGCGGGTACCTGGCCGAGCTGCAAACAGCAGTATTCTTCGCCGACGTCTTTGCGGGGCTGACCAAGAGCGTGGCTTTCGCGATCGCCATTGGGTTGATCGGGTGCCAGCAGGGACTCGCGACGATGGGTGGAGCTGCCGGCGTTGGTCGTAGGACCACGTCGACGGTCGTGATCTGTCTATTTACGATTGTGATCATCGACACCTTGTTCACGCTTCTCTTTAGGAGTATCGGCCTATGACGTCGCGCCTCATTCAGGTCAGGGGATTGACGGTCGGATGGCCCGGGCAGGCGCCGTTGCTCGAGCGCATCGACTTCGATGTCGACAGCAGTGAGATCTTCGCGATTCTGGGCGGGAGCGGCTGCGGAAAATCCACCCTCATGCGACTCCTGATCGGGCTCGAGACACCGGTGGAGGGGTCGGTCACGATCGCTGGCATCGGAAGCCCGGAGGTCGACGCCGGCCCCCCCGCCTTCGGGGTTACGTTCCAGCAAGGAGCGTTGTTCGGTTCCATGACGCTCGCGGAAAACGTAGCGTTGCCTCTCGAACGTTGGACCGATCTGCCCCCCGACGCTATCGATGCCATCGTACGCGCGAAGCTACGGCTGGTTGGGCTTCAGGACGCCGAGACCAGGCTGCCGTCGGAGCTCTCCGGCGGGATGCGAAAGCGCGCCGCGATCGCGCGGGCGATGGCCCTCGAGCCGCACCTCCTATTCCTCGACGAGCCCTCGTCAGGTCTCGATCCGATCACCTCGGCCGAGCTCGACGCGCTCATCGTTACCCTGCAGCGGGCGCTCGGCCTCACGGTCGTCATCGTGACCCACGAGCTCGGTAGCATCCTGAGCATCGTCGACCGATGCGTGATGCTGGATCGTGCGACGCGGGGGATCATTGCGCGTGGTCCGCCGCGCGAGCTCGTCTCGAGTGAGATCCCCGAGGTGCACGCGTTCTTCACGCGAACGCCGCGGGGTGGGTGAAACCGCTGACGTTTTCCTCCAGCCGAAACGGGCCGGCCCGTCGTTGGTCACCCTATGACTCGACCGACCAGGCTCATGAGCTCATCGATATCAAAAGGCTTACCAAGCCCAGCGGCAGCCCCCAACTGAGCAGTCTTCGCAGACACGTGACCATCCGCCGTGAGCACGATGACGGGCACGGACGCGATTCGCGCGTCGGCGAGCTGCGCTTTGCGGAATTGGAAGCCGTCCATGACCGGCATCATCAGGTCGAGCAAAATGACCGAGGGCAATGGATCGGCCCGGGCGAGGATGTCGAGGGCGACGCGGCCGTTGGGCGCGCAAGCGACTTCGAGATCCTCCGGCTCCAACACGAGCTTGAGATTTTCGACGATGTCCGGGTCGTCGTCGACGACCAATACCCTATTGTTCACGTGGGGGCTCCGTTTCGTGCTGAGGGTCGGAGCGGGAGAGAGACGGTGAAGGTCGATCCTTTCCCGAGCTCACTTCGCACGCCGATAGTTCCGCCGTGGGCTTCGACGATGCGGCGCGAGATATACAATCCCAGGCCGAGCCCGCTCACTTCATTCGCGGAGACGGCGCGTTCGAACAGCCCGAAGATACGTTCTTCGTCGCCTGCGGCAATTCCGATTCCGCGGTCCTCGATCGAGATCATCGCCTGATTGGCCTGCAAGCCGACGGCGCAACGAATGGGTTTTCCGCGTCCGTACTTCATGGCGTTCGTCAGCAAGTTGAGCACGACCTGCTCGATGCGCGATCGATCCCAACAGCCGATGACCGGTGCGGGCGCATCGAAAGAAACCTCGCAACCGGCGGCCTCGAGTGCCGGCGCGGTGCGTTCGATGAGGTCGCGCACCGACGCGACGAGGTCATAGGCCTCCCCGGTCGTCACCGTGAAACGGCCGGAGGATATCCGCGACACGTCGAGCATGTCGTCGACCAGGCGCGTGAGCCGATCGACTTGTCGTGCGTCGCTCGACACCATCCGTGCGAGCGCTTCGGGTGCGAAGGCCGATAGCTTGCCTGTCGCCAGTGCTCGCTCGCGCAGCTGGACCTGCATCTTGAGCGAGGTCAGCGGCGTCCTGAGCTCGTGCGAAGCGATCGAGAGAAAGTCGTCTCGGGCTCGAATGGCGTGGACGAGATCGGTCACGTCCTGGAAGACGAGCAGCAACGTCGCAGGGTGATCGCACATCGCCGGAAGCAAGTGGCCGCTCACGAGTAGAGGCAGACGACCGCGCGGCGCGTGCCATACGACGAGAGCACGCTCCACCGTCTCGCCGCGCGCTGCTCGAACTGCCGGCCACTGATCGACAGGGATGTCGTGGTCTTGCTCGTCGGTGATGCGGAAGTGGATAGGGTAGTCCGAGTATGGGATTTCGAGAGGGAACGTTCCACCGGCCATCGCATCGGCGGCTCGGTTGGCGTATGTCGGGCGGCCGCTGGTCGGATCCAAGAGCACGAGGGCAAACGGCAGACGATCGAGCGCCGCATTGAGCCATGTTCGTTCGGCATCCAGTCGCTTTGCCCGCTCTGCCCCGCGCCGCAGCTGCGCGAGCGCTAGCTGGGTTCGCACGCGTGCCAAGAGCTCGCGAGCCGAGAACGGCTTTACGAGGTAATCGTCAGCCCCCGCCTCGATACCGCCGACCCGCGCCTCCTCGCCGGCTCTCGCCGACAAGAGCACGATGGGCAGCGTGCGCGTGCGTGCGTCTGCGCGCAGCGCGGCGAGGAGCTCGAACCCATCCATGACGGGCATCATGACGTCGGTGACCACGAGATCAGGCAGCTTGCGGCGGGTCGCCTCCAGCGCCTGTTGGCCGTCGGCGACGGCCTCTATCTCGTAGTCGTTCCCGAGCATGCGAACGAGGTAATTGCGCATATCGAGGTTGTCGTCCGCGACGACGATTCGTGGTCGGCCCGCGGCCCCTGAGATGGCGGGCGTCGCGGCGCCCCAAGTCCCAGCCTCCATGGCGTAAGCGGTCGCTGCCTCTTTGATTGTTGGCTGCGCCTCGGCGTTCGAGATGCGATCGTCCGGAAGGTGCGCTCGTCCACGGGGGATGACGACGGTGAACGTGCTGCCGGCCCCCTCGGTGCTGCGAACGCTAACGCGCCCACCGTGTAATCGGGCGAGCTCTTGCACGAGTGGCAGGCCAATGCCGGATCCTTCTTGGCTGCGCGCGCGCGTCCCTCGAATGCGGTGGAACCGCTCGAAGATCCGCGGCTGCTCGCGCTCGGGGATCCCGACGCCGGTGTCCTCGACGTCCAGCCGAATCGAATCGTCCTCCTTTTGCAGACTCACGCGGATGCGCCCTTCGAGCGTGAACTTGAGCGCATTGGATAGGAGATTCGAGACGATCTTCTCCCACATATCCCGGTCCACCCACGCGGGCTCGTCGAGCGCCGGGCAGTCCAGGACGAGGTCGAGGTTCGCGTTGTGCGCCGCCGATAGGAAGAGCCCGGCAATCTCACGGGTCGATGCCGCGAGATCCGTCGC
>JABFXY010000095.1 GCA_013361525.1 Polyangiaceae bacterium
GCTCGGCGCCCCGCCGCCCACGCCTCCGCCCGCAGGCCCACCGCCGCCGCCACACCCTCTACGGCTTCGCAAAAATGGACCCAGCGACGCGATCCTCGATCTTCTGCCACGTCGCGTACGCACGCACGGTGCGCGCCCGGAGCTCGTTCTTCGACGTGTTCTGCGCGAGGCTGGTCGCGATTGCGTGCACGACGTACCCCTCCGGCGCCATCAGATCGCGCGTCATCAGCAGCGTCTCGGAGCCGCGATCTGCGAGCGGCTTCGCGAAGTACTGAGAAGACCGGCACGCCATCACGAAGCTCGGAATGGGTCGTTGCTTCGCCGATTTCTTGGGCGGCTCTTTGCCGTCCATCATCCCGTTGTGGCCGGCGTAGCCGACCACGTCGACCTCCAGCGTCCGCGTTCGTCCCTCCTCCTCGAACGACGCGCTGCCGCCCGTCTCGGCTTCCTTGAAGAACCGATCGACCGCATCGTCGATCGCGTCTCCGCGAATCGCATCGAGCACGACGTACAGGTCGATCGCGTCCTTCCGGTCCCAAGGTTTGCCGTCGAACGAGCGCCGAAACACCGCGCGCTGAAGGAGGACACCCTCGCCCTTTTCGAGCGCGATGCGGTCGAAGCCGCTCGCACTTCGTCCGAAGAAGCGCCGGTGGCCGAAGACCGCCCCCCAATAGAGGTTGTTGTCGAGGTCGTCGGGATCTCCCGCTTTCGTGCTGCCGCAGACGATTTGATCGTTGTCGCAGAGCGGGACGTACACGTGCACGACGAGCCGGCCGCGCGTCTTGACGCCTTCCGCGAGGCCGGGTTTCGCCGCGGACCACGGTGCAGCCGGCGACTTCGCGGAGGGTTGCGAATCTGCCTCACCCTGCGCGAGCGAAGAGGTCGGAGAGGCGATCGCGAGCCCAATCCCAATCCCCAACAGGAGCGCAAGCCCTCGGATCATGTGGTGCTCATCGCGCGCGGGTACGCGAGTGTGACGTCCCCGTGTGACGGACCCTATCGCAGCGGCTCGATTGTGCCGTCAGGTACGAGACGATGACATTCTCGAGCGTAGAGAGCGTGTTAACCTCCCCCCTCGCTCAACCTTGGAGGAAGGTCTTGGCAACCCCTGATGTCCTGGCGAAATCGGCGCGTGAGAAGCTCGCGCAGGCATTGAACGCCCTGCAGACGAGCGCCGACACCCCCGTCGAGCTGCTCGACATGGCCGAGCCGATCGCACAGGCGATGGGCATCCTTCACCGCATCGAGAGGTCCCAAGGCCGCGACCTGACGGGGCGCGAGCAGGTGCTCACGAACGTGCGCGGCACGCTCGACAAGCTCCAACAGCTGAGCATCAGCCACGAAGCGGTCGACGCCGTGATGGAGCAGGTCGCCGGCTGCCTCTCCAGCGTGCACCAGCTCTCCCGCGCACAGCCTGTCGGCGCGCCTGCATCTGCCGCGTCGGCACCCGCCTCTGCGGCTGCCGCTCCGGCCCCCGCGCCTGCGCCTGCCCCCGTCGCGGTCGCGCCTGTCGCCGCGGCTCCGGTGGTCGCGCCCGTCGCGCCCTCGCCGAGCAACATCGTCGCGAACATCCCGCCGCCGGCCGCGCCTTCTCCGGCGCCGCAACCGACGCCTGTCATGGCTGCGCCTGCCCCCGTTGCGATCGGGGGAACGATGGCGATGCAGCAGCCGAGCGCGCCGATCCCGCAAGCTGCTCCGGTTCAGTCCGCCCCGCCGGTGCAGGCTGCTCCGGTACAGGCCGCTCCGGTGCAGGCCGCTCCGGTGCAAGCCGCGTTTCCGCCGCCTCCGGTCCAGCCCGTCGCTGCCGCTCCCCAGCAACCCGTCGCTGCCGCGCCAGTCGCTCAACCGGTATCGCAGCCCTCCGTGAAGGCGGGCGGCACGATGCGTATGCAGGCCGACCCGGCAATCGCCGCGACGGCCGCGGCGCCGATGGCTCACGCTCCGGCCCCCGTTGCTCCTACGCAGCCCGTTGCGACCCGCGCCGGCTCTTCGTCGGGCGTCCCCTCGACGGCGGGCGGCAACGTCGTCGTCGAGCTCGGTACGCACAGCGTCTCGAACTTCTACAAAGGCCTCTCGGGCAACGACGTGATCGAGCACGGCGGCATCTTCGTCGCCACGTACAGGATCCCGAAGATGGGCATGCAGGTGAACTTGCGCGTGCTGTTGCCCGGCGATTACGAGTTCCAGGCGACGGGCATCGTTCAATGGATCCGCGAGGCGAGCGCCTCGGGTGAAGCGTCGGAGCCCGGCTTCGGCGCGAAGTTCACGCAGATCACGCCCGAAGGGCGACAGCTCGTCTACCGATACACGCGCAACCGCGAGCCGATGTTCTACGACGACCTGTGAAGCCCGCCTTCGGGGGGAGGCTCGCTTTCGCGGCGATCGCGGCCGCGTCGCTGTTTTCTGCGCGCGACGCGCTCGCGATCGACGACCCGACCCTCACGTGGTGGACGTACGAGTCTCAGCATTTCCGGGTGACGTATCCGCACACGCTCGAGCCCGTCGCCGAGCGTGTCGCGACCCTCGCGGAGTCGATCCACACGCGCCTCGTTCCGGAGATGGCCTACGTCCCGGACGAGAAGACGGAGATCCTCATCACCGACGACACCGATGCTGCGAACGGGTCGGCCACACCGATCCCGTACAACAGCATTCGGCTGTTCATCACCGCACCTGACGACATCTCGACGCTCGGCGATTACGACGATTGGTTGCTCGGGCTGATCACGCACGAGTACACGCACATCCTGCATACCGGGAACATCAGCGGCCTCGCCAACGTCGCAAACTCGGTCATCGGCAAGACCCTCGCGCCGAACTCCGCGCAGCCTCGTTGGATCATCGAGGGGCTCGCCGTGGTGTTCGAGAGTGATTACACCTCCGGCGGGCGCATTCGTTCCTCGCTCTTCGACGCGTGGATCCGCGCCGACGTCCTCGAAGACAACATTGCGCGCCTCGATCAGATATCGAGCGGCGCCGAGCGCTGGCCGTACGGGAACCTCTTTTACCTCTATGGCAGCCGCTTCTTGCGCTGGATCACGGACATCTACGGCCCCGACACGATGCCCGCGGTGAGCGCCGACTACGGCGCGACCACCATTCCTTTTGCCATCAATCGCGCCATTCGACGCGTCACGGGTCGTACCTACGAAGACCTCTACGACGCGTGGGTCATTCACCTGAAGCGGCACTACGCGGAGCAAGTCGCGGAGGTCGACAAGCGCGGACGCCGCGAGGGCGCGCGCATCACCTTTCACGGCCGTGAAGCGCTCTATCCCCGGTTCGTCCCGCCGGCATTCCGCGAGAACAAAGACGCTGAGGAGATCCTCTTCTTTCGAGACGATTTCAATACGACGGCCGGCATCTATCGCCTCGAGGTCGGCGATCCGGACAAATCTTTCGATCGCGACACGGACCTCGTCATTCGAACGGCAGGCGACTCCTTGCCGACGTTTTCGCCCGAAGGGGACGTCGTCTTCAGCGACGTCGGCATCTGGCGCAATCTCTATTCGCGTCACGACCTGTTCACCGTGCCGCGCGGCGAGACCAATACGACGGGCACCGGCCCTTCGCGCAAGCGCCTGACCGACGGCCTGCGCGCGATGTATCCGGACATGAGCCCCGACGGCAATCACGTCGTCTTCTGCGTGAATTCGAAGGGGACGACCACGTTGTCGATCGCCGACCGCGACAACACCGGGACGCTGACGAAGATCCGCCCGCTGGTGCCGTCGGCGACCTTCGATCAGGCATATACGCCGCGCTATTCACCCGACGGCAAGAAGGTCGCCTACAGCGCGTGGAAGCGAGGCGGCTTTCGGGACATCGTCATCGTCGACATTGCGACCGGCAAATCGACGAACGTCATGCACGACCGCGCGCTCGACATGCAGCCCGTGTGGTCCTCCGACGGTAAGACGCTCTACTTCAGCTCCGACCGTACCGGGATTTTCAACGTCTATTCGCATGATCTCGCGACCGGCGAAGAGAAGATGATCACGAACGTCGTCGGCGCCGCATTCGCCCCGACGATCAGCGCCGACGGAAAGACGCTCGTCTACACGGGGTACACCCACGAGGGGTACGACCTCTATGCGATGAAGCTCGACCCGACGCGATTCATCGCTGCCCCCGCCGCACACGAGGACCGCCCCGAGCCATACCCGGAGCCCCCGCCGGTGAAGCTCGACAAGAGCCGGTACAACCCGCTCCTCACGCTGCGGCCGCACAGCTACTTCATCGAGATCGGGCCGGGCAACTACAGCCCCAACGCAGTGACCTTCACGGCGAGCGGCTCCGACTTCGTGGGGCACCACAACATCGGCGCCGCTATTCGATTCGATCCGGGCGCGCCGACCCCGCGTGTCGACATCGACTATGGGTACGGCGGGCTACCCGTCAATCTCAACGCCCATTTCACCCATCAAGTCATCCCCCGCACGCGCGGCTTCCGTGTGAGCGGCGTCGACGTTCCGTACGACGAAACGCAGACGAGCTTCTCGACGTCCGCGAGCGTCCCCATTCTCGACACGTTCGTCTCGCAGAGCGCGAGCATCACGTACGCGGCGACGCTCTTTCACGGCAACCTCAGCACGCCCAGGAAGCTCGACCCCTTCGAGACGGTGACCGTCAAACCGCCGGAGGGTTTGCTCAGCCAGTTTCGTCTCTCGTATTCGCTCGCCGCCACCGAAGGCAGCGTCGACGTCGCGGGCGGCACGCGAAGCGGCTTCGCGATGAACGCCGGCGTCACCTACGCCGACCCGACCATTGGGAGCGAGGAGTCTTTCTACCAATTCGACGCGGCCGCGACGGCTTACATTCCAATGCCCTGGCCGGGAAATCAGACCATCGCGATGCGCGCCGCCGGTGGTGTATCGGCGGGTGATCGGGCGCGCGGCGGGACCTTTTTCGTCGGTGGCTACGACCTCGTGAACAACAGCCCGCTCGATACGCTCGTGAGCGGCATCTACGACGGCGCGTTCGTCCTTCGCGGGTATCCGCCGGGATCGTTCGCGGGCAACGAATATTTCCTCTCGAGCATCGAATACCGCGCGCCCATCGTGAAGCCCAACTGGGGTCCGTCGACGCTGCCGATCTTCTTGAGACGGATCGACGCGTCCGCGTTCGCCGATTGGGGCGGCGCGTTCGATGATTTCGAGTTCGAGCGCGTCCGGCCGTTCTTCGACGAACAGCTCATCTGGACGCCTTACCTACACACGTCGGTCGGCCTCGAGGTTTGGCTCGCGCTGACCCTCGCGCACCGCGTGGATTCGAGCATCCGCGTCGGCTACGCATACGGCTTCAGCGACGAAGCGTACGAGGACGGCCAGTTCTACGTGCTGTCTACCAGCGCGTTTTAGCCTGTCGCCGAGCTTCATGAATCCGCGGGCGGGCGCTGGATGCTGGCGGCTTCCTCGAACTCGACCAACGCCGTGTCCAATGGATGCGTTGCCTCTTTCGGAGCGGGTGTCGTGGTCGCAGTCGGGGGCGTCGCCGCGACCGGTTCAGCTGCGGGCGGCGCTTTGTGGTGGCCGTGCCCGTGCTCCTTTCTCTTGTGCTTGTGTTTCATGCGGATCAAAGAGTGCATCGCGCGCGCCACCATCGCGCCCTCGATGCGTCATCGTGTCGACCGATGAATTGGCGCCGAGCTCGTGTCGCTCACGTCAGCCCGAACCACGAGGCGGCGGCGATCATCCCGAGCGCGATACCCGACACGAATGCGAGCGCTTTCAGTTCGACCCTTAGTCGCCGGGGTTCTGCCGCGTTCGTCGGCGGGGCGATCTCTTCTTCGAGCCCCGGCCACGAGGGCGGCGCCGTGCGCATCAGGCGCTCGTGCCGAATCGCGAGCTCCAATGCATCCCGCATTTCGAGGGCCGAGCCCCAGCGACACGCCATGGTCTGCTCGAGCGCTTTATCGATGACGCGCGCGATCCGTTCGGGCACCTCCGGCGCGAGCACACGAACTTTCGCGGGGGGTGTTTCCATTGCGGCAAACAGCTCAGCGTTCGACGACTCGGATTGGTGGACGCGTTTTCCGGTGATCACTCGATAGAGCAATGCCCCGACGCCCCAAACATCCGTGCGGCGATCGATCGAATCCAGATCGCCGCGAGCTTGCTCGCGCGCCATGTACCCGAGCGTTCCCAACACCACACCGGTCATCGTCGGGAACACGCGAGAAACCGTCTCGGCGCGCGCGATTCCGAAGTCGAGCAGCTTGAGCTGCCCCTCGTTCGTCAGGAACAGATTGTCGGGTTTGAGATCGCGGTGAATGACCCCGCGACCATGAACCGCGTCGAGGAGGTCGCAGAGCCGAACACCGAGCTCGCACGCTTCGAGCGCGTCCATTTTTTGGTCCGGTAGTCGAGCGAGGCGATCGTGGAGCGACTCCCCTTCCAGGAGCTCGAGCACGAGATACGGCCGTCCGTCCTCGAGGACGTCGTCGTCGAACACCGACACGATCGACGGATGACCCACTTCGTTCGCGATTCTCGCTTCGGCGAGGAATCGCTCGCGGGCGCGCGCGTCGTTGCTCAATATGGGGCGAAGGACCTTGAGCGCGCCGACGCGCCCGTTGCGATGCACCGCCTCGTAAATCACCGCGGAGCCGCCTTCGCCGATTTGCCGAACGATGCGCCACCGTTCCCCCACCACGTCACCCGGGCTGAGCTCGATGGGCGCGGGAGGGGCACCAGCGTGTTTGGAAGGCGCCGGAAGTTTACGTGTCGCCATATCGTTCGGTAACGCCGAGGCCATATCAGCTGCACACGCGAACGACGTGCCAGCCTCGACGTCGTAGGATTCGGCATCATTCGCGTCGATCCGAGGCCTGCGTTCGAGACGTTCGCTCGAGCGTCTCGCCACACGTTCGTGGCACTGAGCCGCACCACGGACGGTGGAGCAGCCAAGAACTTGGCCGCTCGAAACATTGCGACGTAGGAGCCGTGCATGCGCTCCTGCATCCATGCCATCGCTGCGGCCTTCGCACTCTCGTTGGTGGCGTGTATGCCGCCTCAAATGCCGTCGGACAAGCTGACCGACGCCGCTTACGGAATCGTCGAGGCCGCGCGCTTCGGGCGAATGGACATCGTGCTTCAGACCGTGGAGCCGACCCAGCAAGAGGCGTACGCGGACGCGCACTCGGATTGGGGCGGGGACATCCGGATCCTCGATATCGAATACGGCGGCGCGCGTCTTGTCGCGCCCGACAAGGCCGTCGTGCTGATGACGGTTGCTTGGCAGCGTCTCGACGAATCGATCCTGCGATCGACGGCGCTCAAGCAAACATGGACGCTCGGCGGCGAGCGTTGGGCGATCCGCGAAGAGGTCGTTGCCGGCGGCGACAAGAAGCTCCTCAAGGAGCCGATGCCGAAGAACGACGCTACGACGCCGAAGGACGAAGCCGCGAAGCCGAAGGTCGGCGCGGCCGAGCCCTCGAAGCGCGGCAGCTGATTTCCGCTTCTACGTCGCGGCACGCTCGAAGCGCCAGCGCGACATCTCCGGTGCGCCTGCGGCGCGATGTGTCTGCAGCGCGATGCGTTTGCAGGCGATGCAGGCGACGCCCCTCCTCGAAGAGGCGCCGCGTTCGAGCTCGATCGTTACGAGCTCTTCTTGCTCTTCGCCGGAGCTTTGCGTGCGGCCGTTGCCGCCTTCGCGTTGCGACGAGCGCGCTCCTTCTTCTTCGATTGAGCGCGCCGACGGCGCATCTTCTGGGAACGGCGGCGATCACCTTTGGCCATGACGCATCCTCGTGTGAAAGGGAACGGGCCTTCTTTCACAGCCACCGGATCGAAGCAAGCTCTCAGCGATCGCTGCCGCTGGCGGCGCCGTCGAGGGTGACTTCGCGGCCGCGTACTTCGAGGCGATAGCGAGAGTTCACCGTCTCGATGTAGAAAACTTCTTTGCCGGCGATACGAAGGACACGTTTGACCGGTGTCGTCACGTATTCGTGCATACCGTCGGAGAACTCGATCACGACGACGGAGCCCTTTCGGGGTGCCCGCACCAGCCGTCCAACGACGGCGCGCGATCCGCGTCCAAGCTTCCGCAGCACGACCTGCACGCTCGTAGGCTAGCACGCGGTTGCAAGACAACGATCGAAAGCTTCGACAAACTTTGTCGAGAGGAGGTGAGGGCGGTTTGCCTCTCGTGCTCCCGACGGTGCAGCCGAGGGTGCAGCCGAGGCCCTTCCCCCATTTGCCTCTTGGCGCCCGGTCGCTGCGCGACGAGAGACGGAGGCAGATATGCCTCAGTCTTCTGCGCCGGCCGGCGCTGTCGCATCGTCGAACCCTGCGGCTTCACAGGTCGAGCCGCCTCCCGACGCTGAAGGCGGTCGAACCGCCGAGCGCGTCTCCCGGCCTCTACCGTCGGGTTCGATCGAGGTGATCGCTGGCTCCATGTTCAGCGGGAAGACGGAGGAGCTCATCCGTCGTGTCAAGCGCGCCGTCTTCGCGCGCCAGCGCATCCAGGCGTTCAAGCCTCGTATCGACGACCGCTACGACAAGACGCGCATCGTCAGCCACTCGGCTGCCACGGAGGGCAACGGCAAGACCATCGAGGCGGTAGCGGTCGCGACGAGCGAAAGCCTCGAGCAGCGCGTCGACGACGAGACCCAGATCGTCGCAATCGACGAAGCCCAGTTCTTCGACCGCGGCATCGTCGACGTCGCGCAGCGCCTCGCGGACCGCGGAATTCGCGTCATCGTCGCGGGCCTCGATCAGGACTACCTGGGCCGGCCGTTCTATCCGATGCCGGAGCTCATGGCGGTTGCCGAACAGGTCACGAAGGTTCGTGCCGTGTGCACCGTTTGCGGCGCCGAAGCGAGCCGCTCCCAACGCCTCATCTCCGATGCCGGCACCGTCCTCGTCGGCGGCAGCGAATCGTACGAAGCACGCTGTCGCTCCTGCTTCGAGCCGCGCGAAATCGTGCGCTGACTCAGTTGCGTACGGCCTTGGAGGCGATGGGGTCGGTGACGCCTTTTCGTCCCTTGTCGGCGAAATACACGCGGAGAATGTCGGATGCGACCTGCGTCGCTTTTACGCGCCAGTCACCGCGGTTCGCGACCAGGACGCTGACGGCTACCTCGGGCGCGTCGCTCGGCGCGAAGCCGACCCACCACGTGAAGAGGTACCCCTTGCCCTCGAGCGTGCCGGTCTTGCCGGCGATCTTCGTCTCGGGGAAGTAGGCGCGGCCCGATCGATCGTGGAACGTCTGGTAGCTCGTGCCGCCGTCGACGGTCGACTCCATCATGGTGGTGACGGCCCGCGCAGTTTTTTCGTCGATGACGCGGCCGAGCACGTGACGCTCGGTCGAGCCGCGATAGATGTCGCCCTCGGCGTCCTTCACTTTGTCGACGATGCTGAGCTGAACCATCTCTCCGCCGTTCGCGATCGTGGTCGCGAGGTTCGCCGCTTGGAATGGGCTCAGCGTCGAATGCCAAAAACCTGCGGCGGTGCGGGCGAGCTCGTTCGGCTCGTCGGGCAGCTCGAGGCGGCTCTTTTCGATCGGCACGTCGAACGGGATTTCCCGCTCCCAGCCGAGGCGCGTCGCAGCCGATAGGATCTCGTCCTTTTCGAGGTGATCCATTGCGAGCCGTGCGAACACGACGTTGAGGCTCCTGCCCATTGCCTCGGAGAGCGTCGCGCACCATTTGTCGCGACGCTCGTCGCGAATGAGATCCCCGTCGTCGATGCGGCTCTTGCCGCCTCGGTAACACTCGCGCGTCGACGGGACGAGACCGTTTTCGACCAGCGCAGTGCCGGTCACGATCTTGAAGACGCTCGCGGACGGCGCGAACGATTCGCGCGCGAGATCTCGCAATGGCGCCTCTTCCGAATAGTTCGCCCAGACGAGGACGCGGCCGGTCTTCACGTCGGTGACCACGATCGCGCCTTCGGCGACCGCGCCGTCTCGAAGAAGGCGATTCGCTGCTCGCTGCAGCTTCGGCGAAACGGTGAGCTCCGCCACGCGATCGCCGTGGGCAGGCGCCGTCGCGACGTCCCCACGCACGTCGATCTTCGCGAGATCGACGTCGTGCAACGGCGGCGGCATCACCTTGCGCATTTCGGTGCCCCGCGGTCCCTCGGGTTCGCCGAATGCAACCTTCGACAGCCGAAAGTCCAGACCCGGAACCGAGTCCTTCACGAACGGCAGCGTCACACCGACCAGTGCGACCGCCAACACCGCAGCCTTCCAGCGCCGCATTGCCGCTGGCCGTATCGCGCCCCGCCCCGCTGGGCCAACAACCCGGCAGTCCGCTGCGGAGGGAGAAAACCGCAAAGACGCAAAGTGAAGAAAAAGGTCCCAAAGAGCGGGGGAGAGATCGTCGTCCGGGCTGGCCGGCACGTCGCTCCCTCAATCTCCTCTTCGCGCGCTCTCTCTTATCTTTGCGTCTTCGCGGTTTCTCGGGCGCTGCGGATCAGTAAGCGAGCTGCACCCGCGTCCCGAGCTCGTGGAGGAGGTGGGCGTTCGGGTCTTTTTCGCCGTAGAGGTTCCCGGGGACGGCGGCGAGGTTTTCGGTCGAGCCGCTGCCGGGGGTCATGAACAGCGAATAGTTGAAGCTCAAACGAACCGAGCGCGTGTGCCAGTAGCTGAGGGCGCCGGAGAACTGGTAGATGTCGATGTCGGTCGCCGGGTTGCCGGCGGAGCCGGGCGTATTTTCGTCGTCCTCGCCGCCGCGCGAGTTGCCGTCGTATCCCGCGAGGATGGCGGAGAACAATGCGCTGACCTCGAGACCGCGCTTGAGATCCGCCTTCTTCTTCAGGTTGAGCTTCGGCGGCTTCTGGCGACCGACGGCGGCGCCGATGCGTTGATCGCCGAATGCCCACCAGGTCACCCAGCTCGTGAGGCCGACGCCATTCAACGTTCCGAGCCGCTCGGTGTTGGTCATCTGGAATCCGTCGATTCCTTCGCGCGTGTGGTACGCCGCGTAATAGGCCTCACCCGCGATATCGACGGGACCAATCGGGAAGTAGAGCTCGCCGCCGATGATGTTCTGCGCGCCGGACGGGATGATGTGCGTCACGTTGCCGCGCGAATCTTTGTACGTCGAGTTCCACAACACGAAGCCCTGCTGCGTGCTGAACGGAACGACGTCGTAACCCACGGCCTCCGAGTCGCGCTCGCCGTGCCGCGCGCTGACACCGATTCGCGCGTCCTTGATGAGCTTGATGCTCTTCAATGGTGCGACGAGGAGGCGCCCCACGAAGTCCGGTGCGATGTCGACCGTCGCGCGGTTCTGGCCGTCACCGCCGACGACCGCAAGCTCGTAGGTGAAGATGTCGTCGCCGAAATCGCCCCACAACATGAGCCCCGTCTCGCGCTGACCGGGCACCGTGAACGAGCGCGTCGAAATGCTTCGCTCCATCAGCGGCGTCGACGTGTCGCTCGTCCTGTTCTCTTGGCTGAACGGCGGGCGGAACTGACCGACCTGAAAGTTGAGGCACGGGCAAAGCGAATAGTTTACCCAAACGTCGCGGAGCCCGACGCCTGCGTCGATACCCTCGACGGGTCGATAGCGCGCGGTCGCCGAGGTCGGGTCGACGCCCGCCGGTGCAGCCGACGTCTCGTCGGTGCCGGTCGGATTCGTGATCGACTGCGTGAGGTCGAACGTCGCGAGGAAGCTCCACCGCTTGAGGAACTCGCCGTGCACACCGACACGCAATCGCTTGACGAAGAAGCGAGGCGACAACCCCGATCCTCCGCGCGCGGTCGATTCGCTGCTGACGCCCGGGCCGACGAACGCATGAAAGTCGAGCTGCATGTCACCCGACGGCGACAAGCGGAAATTCCCGTCCGGATCGCGGAAGAAGAACATGTTGTGCCAGCCGGCCACCGGCTCACCCGTCGCCGAATCGCGGAGCGCGAGCGCGGCTTCGTCGGCGAAGGTCTTCGGTAGCGGAGGCGGCGGCACGGCGGGGTTCGCGGCGCCGGCCGCAGGCGGCGACGGCGGATTTTCCGGAACGGAAAGCGCGGCGCTTCCTGGCGCGGGCTCGGGTTTCTTGGCAGGCTCCGGCGCGGGTTGAGGCGCAGGTTGAGGTCCGGGTTGCGGCGCGGGTTGCGGCGCAGGTTGAGCAGCCGCCTCGTTCGTGATCGCGAGCGACAGCGCCACCGCTGATAGCGCCGAAAGGACCCTTATGCTCTTCTTCACCATCGTTTCGTTCGAGCTCCCGACCCTTTGCCCTGCTACCCGATGAACGTCACGCGCGACGCTCGCACCCACCGGTTCCACGGTCAAGCTTCCCGACGGGGGCTAAGAGCCTCGTGGGGCAGGCCACGTCGAGCGAAGCGAGACCGGCCGGGGCGGCTCCCACGAGGCTCGGTTCGCCAAAGGCGAACGCAGGTAAGAAGCGCGTCACGCACACCACGACGCGGACGCGCGACATCTGCGCATCGTCTTTCGCACCACGCGCATTGCGGGAGCACGTGTCGATGAGTGAACGCAACCCCGTTCCGTCGGCGCCCGAGACCCGCGTGACCGCGAGTATCGAGGTACCCGACGCAGCCGTGCTCACCGCGCTGATGGGGCCCCAAGGCGACAAGCTCCGCGGCTTCGGAAAGGCGCTCCTCGTCGACGTCGGCGTTCGGGGGAACGTCATTCAGGTCGCCGGCGGCAAATCGGAGGTCGCGCGCGCCGAGAAGTTCTTTATCGACCTCACACGTCTTCTCTCCTCCGGGATGGAGCTGTCGACCGGCGACGTCATGCGCGGCATTCAAGCGACGCTCGACGATCCCGGGGTATCGATCCGCGACTTGTTCGAGGACACGGTCGTCATTCCCGCGCGCCGCAAAGCGATCACCGCCAAAGGCTTGATGCAGGGTCGCTACATTCAAGCGATCCGCACGCACGATCTGACCTTTGGTATCGGCCCCGCGGGAACCGGCAAGACGTACCTCGCGATGGCAATGGCCGTCCAAGCGCTGCTCGAGAAGAAGGTGAAGCGAATCGTCCTCGCCCGTCCGGCGGTCGAAGCGGGCGAGCGCCTCGGGTTTCTCCCCGGTGATTTGGCGGAGAAGGTCAACCCATACCTACGCCCGCTGTACGACGCGCTCTACGACATGATGGATGCCGAAAAGGCGGGGTCGCTCGTCGCGCGTGGCAATATCGAGGTCGCGCCGCTCGCATTCATGCGCGGTCGCACGCTCA
Organism: Polyangiaceae bacterium; assembly: GCA_013361525.1. Classification (GTDB taxonomy): domain Bacteria; phylum Myxococcota_A; class Polyangia; order Polyangiales; family Polyangiaceae; genus Xiheicaenibacterium. The sequence goes on from JABFXY010000095.1 coordinate 13,145, forward strand.
ACGATTGCTTCGTCATCCTCGACGAGGCGCAGAACGCGACCAGCGATCAAATGCGAATGTTCCTCACGCGCCTCGGCTACGCGTCGAAGGCGGTCGTGACCGGCGACGTCACCCAGGTCGACTTGCCGACGGGCCAGCGGTCCGGTCTCGCCGAGGCACGCGAGCTCCTCCAGGGAATCGAGGGGATCGCATTCTGTACCTTCACCGAGGTCGACGTCGTTCGGCACCCGCTCGTTCAACGCATCATCGTCGCGTACGATCGCCGTGACGCACAGCATGCAGCGGCGAAGGCAGCGGCGGCGTCGGCACGCAGCGTTCCGAAACCGCCCTCGTCGAAGCCGTCCAACGAGTCGGGAGAAACATGACCACGATCGTTCGGGATCGATCCGACGGGACCTCGGGGGAGGGGCCCGCCGCAGCGCTTTCGCTCGAAAACCCCGTCGACGTCGTGGCGGAGGCGCTGCGGTCGGATCCACGGCTCGCGCAGCGCGTGGTCGTTCGTCCTCATCCGCTCGTCATCGTCGTTCGCAAAGACTCCGCCGCCGTCATCGTCGCGCCCGGCGTCGTGTGGGATCGCGCCCGCACGCTCCTCAAACCATTTGCGCAGAAGCTCGCCGACGGGACAGCTTCCCTGCTGCTCTTCGGTCGGCCGAAAGATCCGGATCTCGATTCCGCGCTCGATCGCGGTCTCGCCTCGCTCTTGTCCGAGCGACCCACCCCGGACGAGCTGTACGTCGCGGTCGCCGGGGCATTCGAGCTCGTCGACGCTCGCTCTCGCGCCGAAAGCCGCGGCAAGTGGTTGAGCCGCTATCGATACGAGCTCGGCGAGCTCATCGAAATCGCAAAGGCCATTTCGACGGAACGGGAGATCGACAAGCTGCTCGACCTCATCCTCGAGAAGAGTCGATTCATAACGGGGGCCGACGCGGGCAGCCTCTACGTCATCGAGGGCGACGAGCCCGACCCGTTACGGCGCACGCTCCGTTTCAAGCTGACGCAAAACGATTCGCTCACGTTCGATTGGCGCGAATTCACGGTCCCCGTCAGTGCGCGAAGCATGTCCGGCTACGTCGCGCTGAACAAGACGGCCCTCAACATCGCCGACGTCTACGACCTTCCGCCCAAGTCGCCGTTCGGCTTCGACCCCAGCTTCGACGCGAAGATCGGCTATCGCACGAAGAGCATGCTCTGCGCGCCGCTCTTGTCGCGCGCAGGCGACGTCATCGGCGTCATTCAGCTCATCAACAAGAAACGTGACGTCGAGCGGAAACTCTCGAACGCGGCGGACGTCGAGACGCTCGTCGTCCCGTTCGACGAGCGAAGCGAAGAGCTTCTCATGACGCTCGCCTCCCAAGCCGGAATCGCGCTCGAAAACGCGATCCTCTATGCGGAGATCAACCGCATGCTCGAGGGGTTCGTCCGCGCCAGCGTGGAGGCGATCGAGCAGCGGGATCCGACGACGAGCGGTCACAGCCGGCGCGTCTCGGACCTGACCGTCGGGCTCGCGCGTGCGGTCGAGCGAGCCGACCGCGGTCCTTACCGCGAGGTTCGCTGGTCCAAAGACGACCTGCGGGAGCTCGAATACGCGTCGTTGCTCCACGACTTCGGAAAGATCGGCGTCCGCGAAGAAGTCCTCGTCAAAGCGAAGAAGCTGTTTTCGTACCAGCTCGAGTCCATTCAGCTCCGATTCGACTTCGCCATTCGCACGCTCGAGGCGGACATCTTGCGGCGCAAGCTCCACATGATCGAAAAGGGAGCATCGCCCGCGGACGTGAAGATCCTCGACGAGGAATACGCAATGCGCCTCGCCGAGTACGAATCGGCGCTCGAGGCCATCATCGCCGCCAACGAGCCGACCGTCATGAAGGGCGGCGATTTCGCTCGAATCGAAGCGATCGCCCGCGAGACATACAGCGGCATCGACGGCGTCGCGCGTTCGCTCCTCAGCCCCGAAGAGGTGAAGAGCCTATGCGTCGCGCGTGGGACGCTGACACCGAACGAGATCGACGAGATTCGAAGCCACGTGACGCACACGTTCGAGTTCTTGTCGCAGATCCCCTGGGGCAAGCAGTTCCGGCGCGTCGCGCTGATTGCCGGCGCGCACCACGAGCGGTTGAACGGCACGGGGTATCCAAACCGCCTGCACGCCGAAGAGATTCCGCTTCAATCGAAGATGATGAGCATTTCGGACATTTTCGATGCTCTCACCGCGTCGGACCGCCCGTACAAGCGCGCCGTTCCCATCGAACGAGCCCTCGACATTCTTCAGTACGAAGTGAAAGACCAGCACATCGACGGCGATTTGCTGGGCATCTTCGTCGAGGCTCGAATCTGGGAGTCCGTGGTCGAGCCTCCGCGCTCGCGCTGATTCGCCGGCATTTCAGGGTGCGCGCTTCAGCGTGAGCGTGCTCGATCGCACGAGCGTCGCGTCGCCCGACGACGCGCGCAGCTCGCCCGACCAATCGTCGGCGCCCGCCTCCAAATTGATGGTCCCGTGCATCGCGGGATCCGCGTCTTGTGACGATGGTGTGAACGTCGCGGTCAATCGGCGCTCCTCGACGAACCCGGTGAGTTTTGCCTCACCGAGCGAGCCGGATAGGTCCCCCGTGACGATTCCGTCAGGCGCGACGACCAACTGAATCGTTCCCGGTCCGGACGCAGCTTTGCCGTCATCGGCCTTCCAAGACCGTTCGACGACGCCCGGATCGAGCGATACCGGTGCCTTCTTCGCGTCGAAGGTTCCTTTCCAGCTCCCTGCGAACGGAATGGGCGCAGCTTTCGTCTCCGCCGCACCACTGGCTGACGGGGACGGCGGCGTGACGATTAATGCGCTGGTCGAGGCGGGGGCATCGGGATTGGCGGTTCCCTGCTGAGCATTGTCCTCGGACGAGCATGCCACCAAAAGCGGTACGGCCAGCACCAGCGCTTCCAGATCGTTAAACCATTGCCGACGCACGCCCCGTTTGGTCCGGACGCCAGGCTCGAATCGCGAGAGACGCGCAAACATTCGACGCGCCGAAGGCTGCTCGATTTCGTTGATGAACATGCTCAAAAACCGCCTCGAATCATTGAGAACCTGATGATTCCGGCCGATGTCGCGAATCGACACGGCAACGAAGAGGACCGACGACAGAGGGATGCAGCCCGCGGGCGAGATTGCGAGCCATCAATGGTCCGCCCAAAATGGTTCGCACAGGGAGGGGACGGCACTACGACCGTTACCGAGCCTGCTCGAAAGTGATCCGTAATGCAATTGGCGCTTGACCGAGGGGCCATTGACGCCTAGTCGTTAACCATTGCGTCGGTCTGGTTATCGGCGCGAGGGAGAAGCCATGGCAACTATCGACCCCTTTAGTGCAGAAATCGTTCGGCTCGTCCGCAGCATGTCGGACGATGCGATCCTTGCTCTCGTGAAGAATCAGCTCGGCAGCGGTACGGGCGCCGCCATTGCGAGTCGCGCTGCGCGCGCCGTCGCTGCGGGTCGCGTCGGTACGGGCCGGCGCGGGCGTCCTGCCAAAGCAATCGAATTGCCGGCTGCCGCACCGGGCAAACCGGGTCGCAAGCCCGGCCGACCTGCGAAGGTGGTCGCCGCAAAGCCGGGTCGAAAGCCCGGGCCGAAGCCGGTCGCCGCGAAGGGCAAGCCCGGTCCGAAGAAGGGTGGTCGCGGTCGCGGCGCCGGGGGCGCGGGCCGACAAGAGCTTCTCTCGAACGTCGAGCGCGTGGTGAAGAGCGGCGGCGGATTGAGCGCCAGCGAAATCGCGAAGTCTGCCGGCGTTCCGCAGACGCGTGTCACCTCCGCGCTGAAGGAGCTCAAGCTCGCGAAGCGGATCTTCCAGGGTGGTGATCGTCGTTTCGCTCGCTATGCGGGTGACGCGCGCTCGGCCGAAGCGGCAAGCGTCTCTGCACGTCAGAATGCTGCCGGCCCGATGGTGAAGAAGGGCAAGCGCAAGTGACCGTCGATTGAGGACGAATCGTGGCTCCCATTCGGGGGGGGCTGGCTGCTAATTCTCCCCCCAACCCCCTCAACTAGCGTTGAGGGGGAGCTTGCGCGAGCCATAGCCAGAGCGCTCCACCAGCACGCCTCCCCCCTCACGGAGTGAGGGGGGGCCGGGGAAGGAGAAATTGCAGCATTGTCGTCGCTGACGGCACCGTGGCCGCTGCCACGAATCGACGGTCAGGGCATTGCCCACGTATTGCCGCCGTCGTCCGACGCCATCGCGTACCAAGACCGGCGCGTCGACTTGCTGACCTTCGCGGAAAGGACCATCAGCGAGCGCGGTCCCATTCCGACGAGCGCGCCCACGTCGTAGCCGTCTTCCGGATTGCCGCCTTCGCCCTCACCGACCGGGCGTTGCAGCTGGAAGTTCTTTCCGGCGTCCGACGACTCCGACATGTCGATGGTCCATTTCACCTTCGTCCGCATTTGCTGGACGGCGATCATGCCGCTCGCGGTCGTCGCGAGATGAAGCTCGCGGGTGTGCTGCTCGGCCCACGGCTTGAAGGGCCGGTTTTGCGGCTCGATGCAACCGCCGTCCAACGTGCAATGCGCGATGCGCGGGAGCTTGTCGTTGTCGATGTATTCGAAGACGATCTTGTCCGCGTTGCAGGCGATCGGGTCGGTGTTCACGATCGTCGGCGGAAGCGGGAAATAGACGGTTCGCTCCGGTGAGACGCCGAGCAGATACGTCTGGCCTTTGTCCTGCGGGACGCGGCGGAACGACCACTGGCCCGACTCGCACTCGGGCCCCGCCGACAAATCGTTTTCGATGGTCTTCGTCAGCGTCGCCTTGTCGACCGGCTTGGGGTCGGCGAGCTTGTCGTTCGGACCGGGCCACGGGCGAACGAGCAGCTGCTTGCCATTCGTCGTGAGCATCTGGGCAGGATGGCCGTACGGCGCATTGATCGGCACCTCGCCCTTCGGCAGCTCGATCGGCTGCGGCAACGGCTCGCCCGGGCCGGGCGCGTAAGCGATCGCATACGTCTTTACCCTCGCGCCTGGGCCGGAGGACATTTCGACGATGACCGAGGCCAATGCAGGGCCCAATACCGCCGGGGTGCCTTCGCCGCGCGGGACGGTCGGGTTCTTCTCTTTGCTCTCGGGCGCAGCGGGCGCGAGGAGCGGCACCGGCGTGGAAATCTTCTCCTGATCGGGCGCCGCGAAGAGGAAGGTCAATGTATCGATTGGCGGGACCTGGCCGGCCGGCAGCGCCTTCGCCGGTGTCTCCCGCTTTGCGATCGCGAGCACGACCGTGCCGTCCGTGCCGACGGACCACGTCGTGATCCCTTCGGCGCGGGCCGAATGCGCTTTCCACGAGGCGCCGCGATCATTGGTGATCAGCGCATAGGCCTCGCCCTCGACGTTGCCGCCCAATACGAGGCGCGTCTCCGACGCCGGATAGACGCGGGTCCATTTCGTCGACGTCGGGACGTTGATTTGCCCGGTCTCGATGACACGGCCGTTGCCGACTTTCGTGCCGATATCCATCGGCGTGGCGTTGCCCGGCAACGCGACCGCATTGATCGGCGCTTGATCCTTGTCCTTGTTGCCGCAGCCGGAGCAGCCCCCGCCCGTCGCCGCGCAAACGCCCAAGATGATCGCCGTCCCCGCCCCACGAAGCGCCCGCGACCTGGACGTCGCGCGCTTTAGGGAATGTTCACCGTCGATCCGAAATCGTTGCTCTGTCATTCGATGGTTTCGGGATCAGCGCAGCAGCGAAAGCCCGTCGAGTAGTCATGATACTCGAAGTCGTGGGCCGTCGTGCGATAGCTGCACCCGTCGCCATTCCGAGTCGTATCCATGTAGTAGCCGCCGCGGAAGGTCCCGTCGGCATCGGCGACCCATTCGTGGAGGTTGCCGACCATGTCGAAGACGCCCTCGTCCGAGACGCACGCCTCGCGCTGCCCCGTCTTCGCGAGCGTGTCGGGGAGCTGATTGATGGCGGCGAGGTTCATCCCGTCGAGCCACACGTTGCGTGAGACCCCGGCGAGCGCGGCCGCCTCCATCACCGGATGGCGCGCTCGCAGGTCGTCGTTGCAGACACTGGCTTTGCGCTCGTTGCCATAAGGGAATTGTTTGTGCGACGGCCCGCGGCACCCGAGCTCCCATTCCGTCGTGGTGCAGAGGCGCTTGCCGGCGGACCGGCAGGCCTGCTCCGCTTGTTTGCCGCTGATGTACCCTTGGGGGACGACCCCGGCACGCGACACGGCGCGGTAGCTGCCGGGCGAACGAGCATCCAGCGTCTCGAATGGAGACGAGAGCTGCTCTTTTCCGTTCACGAGGACGGAGATCGACCCCTCCCATTTGTCGACGCACACGCGATCGCCGACGAGGGCCATATCGTGCGGGCAACGGACGGTCGCCGGCGGAGCAAACAACGTCGAAGGACCGGCCGAAATCACCAGAGAATTGAGCGACGCGAGCGCGACGGTCGCGTCCGGCTCCGTCACTTCGACGATCGCAGGGGCATGCGCGATCGGCGCCCGCTGCCGACCGACCGCAGAGCCGTCGTGCGCGCCGGCCGCGCAGGCGCCCGTCGAGGCGACCGCCATCAACAAGAGCGCGCGGGAACCAACGCTCGTCGGCACGGCCCCGCATAGAACGATCACCCGGTCTCGATCGCAAGACGTTTCGCGAGGATGGCGTCGAGCGGCCTCCCACGATGTAGGAGATCGTTTGTGCTCCATGTATTTTTGCTCTTCGCCCGCGCACGACGGCGTGGGTCCCGCGGCGGTCAGCGCCTGGTGATGTGCAGCATCTCGACGAGACCGAGGATGATCTCGATGAGAATGAGGACGACGACCGTTGCTTCGAGGAAGAGCGCGCGACGGGTCGCGTTCATTTCCAAGAACTGCGAGAGCGACTCTCGAATCGTCTCGAGCTTGCGTTCGAGCGCGCGGTAGCGCTCGTGGATCTCGAGGTGATGACGGAGAACGTCATAGAGTCGCTCGGCTTCCTCGTCGTCCCAAGTGAAGTCGGGTTTGTCGAGAAGCGACATCGAATGGATCATCTCGACCTGCGACGCGATGCTCGACGCGACGAACTTGGCGAGCTCGCCGCGCGACGTCCTGAGCCTTCCGGTGAGGGCGATCTCGTTCGCGATCACCTCGACGCGAGCGAGGATCGACTCGAGATCTTCGTCGTAATAGTCGATGGCGACCGACTGCGCGTGCACCGTCGCGATGCACTCGAGGACGAGCGTCGAGAGCCTCGGCACCGTGACGGTCCCCGCCGAGACGAACGGCTCCTTCCTCGGTCCACCGACGCAGATCTTGAAATCCTCGCGCAGCGGCGGGTGCGGCTCCCGAGGCAAGCGGGCACTCACCGCCGCGACCACCGTTTCGATCTGCCTGCGCTCGAGATCGACGAACACGAGCGCACCGAAGTCGAAGACGAACACGCGTCCGCCGTCCAACCTCGCGACGAGGTCGGTCTTCCGAACGTCGAAGTCGAGATCGGGCAGCCAGCCGATCACCTTCTTCAGATCGAAATGCGCCTCGAACGAGTACGCTTCGATCGGTAGGCGACGCTCGGTCGTGTCGTTCATTCGGAGCCTTCCGGGCGACGTCGGCCTACCCTTGTGGTAGCAGGGTTTGCAGGCGCGCCTCGCGAGAGCCCCGCGCCTCTTTTCCTCCCGCTTTTGGGACCGGCGCGAAATTCTCCTTGCTCACCTAACGCGAGGCTGTTAACACGCGCTCCCCAACCTTCGGGGCCCGTAACGGCGCCTCGAACACAGTTCGCTCCACCTGCCGCCGTGGGCCATCCCCCGGCGACGCGGTTAAGGTGACGCACCGAGAGGTGCCGGGCTGGTGTTTCGAGACGTACGACGAACCCGCGAGGTAGCGCCCGCACGAAAACGCGGGTGCGCCGCCATCCGCCGTCTCGAAAGAGCAGCGGAAGGCGCGACCGTCCGACGCGCAGTGTCTTCGCCCCCCGAACATCGAGGGGCGCGCCCAGAGGAGTCAGTTCGATGCAGAGCAAGGCCAGTGCGATGTTTTCGCGGATTTCACCGCGTAAAGCGCGCATGATCATTGACTTCGTTCGCGGTAAGCACGCGGCCGAGGCCATCCAGCTGCTTGCGTTCACCCCGAAGGCGGGCGCGCCCGTCGTGAAGAAGCTCATCGAGAGCGCTATCGCGAACGCTCAACGCGCAGGCGTCGACATCGACCGGCTCTTCGTCTCCAAGGCGACCGTCGACAAGGGGCCGAACCGCTTCATGCGCCGATGGCGTCCGCGCGCCATGGGACGTGCCACGCGCGTCACCAAGGGCGTCAGCCACATCACCATCGAGCTCGATAGCAAGGGCTGAGAAGAAAAGACCATGGGACAGAAGACTCATCCGCAAGGCTTCCGCGTCGGCGTCATCAAGACGTGGAGCAGCAAGTGGTACGAGGACGGTCACGCCTACCAGAAGTGGCTGCACCAGGACCTTCGCATCAAGCGCGCGATCAAGCAGTACCTCTACAACGCGAACATCGCGGGCGTGGAGATCGAGCGCGCCGCGAACCGCGCCAAGGTGATCGTCTACACGGCGCGCCCCGGCATGGTCATCGGCAAGGGTGGCAAGGGGATCGAGATCCTCAAGAGCGGAAACGTCGGCACGGCGCAGAAGGGTGAGCAGGTCTTCCCGGGCGTCGCGAAGTTCACCGACAACGAGGTCTTCATCGACGTTCAAGAGGTCCGCAAGGCGGAGACGAACGCGCAGCTCGTCGCGGAGAACATCGCGACGCAGCTCGAGCGCCGCATCGCGTTCCGCCGCGCCATGAAGAAGGCCGTCTCGACGGCGATGAAGTTCGGCGCGAAGGGCATCCGCGTTCGTTGCGCCGGTCGCCTCGGCGGCAGCGAGATGAGCCGCGTCGAGTCCTACCGCGAGGGCCGCGTGCCGCTGCACACCCTCCGCGCGGACATCGAGTTCGGCCTCGCCGAAGCCCGCACGAAGGTCGGGCAGATCGGCGTCAAGGTCTGGATCTTCAAGGGCGAGGTCCTGCAGCGCAAGCCGCGCCGGATCTGAAGCCGTCCGTCCCTTTCAGCTACCCACAGCAGAGACAACGTCATGCTCTCCCCGAAGCGAACCAAGTACCGAAAGATGCAGAAGGGCAACCTTCGTGGCCTGGCGAACGTCGGCAGCGACGTGAGCTTCGGCGACTTTGCCCTTCAGGCCCTCGAGCCGGCGCGCGTCACGTCGCGCCAGATCGAAGCCGCTCGTATGGCGGTGCAACGGCACTGCAAGCGCGCCGGCAAGCTCTTCATCCGCGTCTTCCCGGACAAGTCGATCTCGAAGAAGCCGCTCGAGGTCCGCATGGGTGGCGGCAAGGGCAACCCGGAGGAATGGGCCGCGGTCGTGAAGCCGGGGCGCGTCCTCTACGAAATCTCTGGCGTCACCGAGGTGATGGCGCGCGAGGCCTTCCGGCTCGCGTCGCACAAGCTGCCGATGGCGTGCCGCTTCCTCGCCCGCGACCACGCGTAGCCGAAGGTTTAGGAGTCGAAACGTGAAAGCCAAAGAGCTGCGTGACCGCACCGACGAAGCGCTGAAAGAGCTCGAGAAGAGCCTTTCCAACGACATCTTTCAGGCGAAGTTCAAGAACTTCACGAACCGCCTCAACGACACGGCGAGCGTCCGCCGCGCCAAGCGCGACCTCGCCCGTGTGAAGACGCTGCTCACCGAGCGCACGCGCGCCGCGTCGGGCGAAGGGAAGTGACCCATGAGTGAGAGCAAGACCAAGCCTGCTGCCGCCAAGGGCGCTGCGAAGGCGAAGGACACGAAGGCGTCGGGCCCCAAGTCCGTGCCGCCGAAGGCTGCCGCGAAGCCGGCCGCGAAGGGCGGCTCGAAGGGCAAAGCCCCCGTCTCGAAGGGCCCGAAGGCGCCGCCGGTATCCGCGCGCCAGAGCGTGCCCCCCGGAGCTGCCCCCGCCGCCCCGACCGAGGCGCGCAAGGAGCACGGCTTCCGCCGCAAGATCATCGGCACCGTCGTCGGCGACAAAATGGCCAAGACCGTCGTGGTCGAGGTCATCCGCAAGGCGATGCACCCGATGTACAAAAAGTACGTCCGCGTCAGTAACAAGTACAAGGCGCACGACGAGAACAACGTCTACAAGGTCGGCGACACCGTCGAGATCATGGAGCACCGCCCCATCTCTCGCGACAAGCGCTGGCTCGTGACGCGCCTCGTCTCCCGCCCGGTGGAGGCCTGAGCCATGATCCAGGTATCGACCACGCTCGAGGTCGCCGACAACAGCGGCGCACGACGCGTGAAGTGCATCAAAGTGCTCGGGGGCTCGCGCCGTAAGTACGCAGCACTCGGTGACGTCATCGTCGTCTCCATCAAGGAAGCCCTCCCGGGCACCAAGGTGAAGAAGGGTGACACCGCGCGCGCGGTCGTCGTTCGCACGCTGCGCGAGTATCAGCGCACCGACGGCTCGTACATCAAGTTCGACGTCAACAGCGCGGTCCTCATCAACAAGGACAAGGAGCCCGTCGGCACCCGCATCTTCGGGCCAGTCGCACGCGAGCTTCGCGCGAAGAAGTTCATGAAGATCATCAGCCTCGCGCCGGAGGTGCTCTGATGCAACGGCTCAGAGTAGGTGACCTCGTTCAGGTCATCGCAGGGGACGACAAGGGCAAGCAGGGCACGATCACCAAGCTCCTGAAGGATCAGGATCGCGCCATCGTGGAGGGCATCAAGCTCGTCACGAAGCACCAGAAGCCCAACGCCCGCAATCAGCAGGGCGGCAAGACCACGATGGAGGCGCCCATTCACGTCTCCAACCTCATGCCGATCGATCCCGACACGAAGAAGCCCACCCGGGTTCGCGTGCAGGAGAAAGACGGCAAGCGCGTCCGCGTTGCGAAGAGCGGCGCGACCATCGAGGCGGGCAAGTAGAGGCAGCCATGGCGAAGAAGGACGACGACAAAAAAGGCGGCAAGGGCGGCGGTAAGGCCGACGCGAAGCCGAAGGCCGAGGCGAAGCCGAAGGCCGACGCGAAGCCGAAGGGCGACGCGAAGAAGAAGGCTGCGAAGCCCGCGGCCGAGCCCGGCGAGCGCGTGGTCGTTGAGCACGACCCGAACTACGTTCCGCGCATGCGGGTCCGCTACCAGAAGCAGGCGGCCCCCGCGCTGATGAAGAAGTTCGCCTACAAGAACCCGATGATGGTGCCGCGCCTCGAGAAGGTCGTGCTCAACATGGGTCTCGGGGCGGCCGTGGGGAATCCCAAGATCATCGACTCGGCGGTCGAAGAAGTCCGCGCCATCACCGGTCAACAGCCGGTCGTGCGCCGCGCTCGCAAGTCGATCGCGTCGTTCAAGCTTCGCGAGAACCTCGCCATCGGCGTGAGCGTCACCCTGCGCGCCAAGCGCATGTGGGAGTTCGTCGATCGGCTCGTGTCGCTCGCTCTGCCGCGCGTCCGCGACTTCAAAGGCGTCAGCCCGAAGGGCTTCGACGGCCGCGGCAACTTCACGATGGGCCTGAAGGAGCAGTTCATCTTCCCCGAGATCGACTACGACAAGATCGACGTCGCGAAGGGGATGAACATCTCGTTCGTCACCACGGCCCGCACGGACGAAGAAGGACGCGCCCTGCTCACCGAGCTCGGCGTCCCCTTCAGGACCTGAACTTCTGGCGGAGATGACTGATGGCTCGTGCGAAAGATTTTGCGAAGCTGAACCGACCGCCCAAGTTCTCCACTCGGCACCGGAACCGCTGCAAGGTGTGCGGCCGCTCGCGCGGCTACTACCGTGACTTCGAGCTCTGCCGTGTGTGCTTGAGGCTGTACGCGCTCCGTGGCGAACTGCCCGGTGTGATCAAGGCCAGCTGGTGACGCCATGATGACCGACCCCATTGCCGACATGTTGACCCGCATCCGCAATGGCGCCCTCGCGCGCCACGACCGGATCGAGGTCCCTGCGAGCAACCTGAAGTTCGCCGTCGCGGAGATCCTCAAGAGCGAGGGTTACATCGCCGACGTTCAGCGAAACGAAGAGAGCGAGCAGAACAAGAAGAAGATCACGATCGTGCTGAAGTACGGCCGCGATCGGCAGAGCGCGATCGACGGCATCCGCCGCGTCTCGCGCCCCGGCCGCCGCGTCTACGTCCGGCACGACCGCATCCCCCGCGTGTTCTCGGGCCTCGGGATCTCGATTCTGTCGACTTCGCGCGGTCTCGTGAGCGATCGCGAAGCCCGCCGGCTGAAGCTCGGCGGCGAGCTCCTGTGCGAGGTGTGGTGATGAGCACGGCAGCCCCGACTGAGTCGAAGACCGCGAGCAAGACGTCCCGCGTCGGCAAGCGGCCCATCTCTCTTCCGAAGGGTGTCTCGGCCACGATCAAGGGCCAGAGCATCCAGGTGAAGGGCCCGAAGGGCGAGCTGTCGCGCGACTTCACGAACGACATCTCCGTGAAGCTCGACGGCACGACGCTCCACATCGCCTCCAGCGCTCCCGGCCGCGATGCGGCTCGCATGCAGGGCCTCTTCCGCGCGCTCATCGCCAGCATGGTGAAGGGCACCGCCGAGGGGTACACCCGTGAGCTCGAGCTGCGCGGGACCGGTTACCGTGTCGAGCAGAAGGGCACCACGCTGCACTTCGCGCTCGGCTTCTCGCACCCGGTCGTGTTCCCGCTGCCGAAGGGCATCTCCGCGGCGATCCCGGCCGAGTCGAAGGGCACGCAGCTCATCCTGACGGGCGCCGACAAGGGCCTCATCGGACAGACGGCTGCGACCATCCGCGGCTTCAGGCCGCCGGAGCCCTACGGTGGAAAGGGTGTCCGCTACAAGGGTGAAGCTGTCCGCGAGAAGGCGGGCAAGGCCGGAAAGGGCGGAAAGAAGTAGCCATGGCAATGCAGATCGTCGGCAGGGAGCGCCGCAAGCTCCGCATCCGCAAGAGGCTCAGCGGCTCGACCGAGCGTCCCCGCATGAGCGTCTTCCGCACGGCCAAGCACATCTACGCCCAGGTCATCGACGACGTGACCGGCAAGACCGTCGCGCACGCTTCGACGCTGTCCAAAGACCTCCGCGGCACGCTGAGCGACGACAACAAGTCGGACGCCGCCAAGAAGGTCGGCGCGCTCATCGCGAAGATCTGCAAGTCGAAGGGTATCGACAAGGTGGTCTTCGATCGCAACGGCTACCTCTACCACGGGCGCGTCAGCGCCCTCGCGCAAGCCGCTCGCGAAGCGGGCCTTGAGTTCTGACGGGAGTCCCAGGTCATGGCGTTCGATCAGATCGACGAAGAAAAGCTCAAGGAGCGAGTCATCCACATCAACCGCGTCGCGAAGGTCGTCAAAGGCGGCCGTCGCTTCAGCTTCTCCGCGCTCGTCGTCGTCGGCGACGAGTCGGGGCACGTGGGTGTCGGTCTCGGCAAGGCCAACGAGGTCCCCGAGGCGATTCGCAAGGGCAACGACCAGGCTCGCAAGAACCTGTTCCGCATCCCGCTCGACGGCAGCACCATCCCGCACGACGCCTTCGGGCACGTCGGCGCAGGCCGCGTGCTCCTCAAGCCCGCGAGCCCCGGCACCGGCGTCATCGCCGGCGGCGCGGTTCGCGCGGTCGTCGAGTCGGCGGGCATCCACGACGTCCTGTCGAAGTCCCTCGGCACGAGCAACAAGCACAACATCGTCCACGCGACGATCGCGGCATTGAAGGGCCTTCGCAGCCCGGAGCAGTTCGCGAGCAAGCGTTCGCTCCAGGTCGACTCGCTCGGCTACGTGTCGCGTCAGGCCGGTGCGGTCACCCGCCGTCGGTCGTCGATTGCGCCGGCTGCACCGGGGGCTCCCGCGGCGCCCGCCGCCGCCGACGCGAAGAAGCCGGAAGGAAGCAGCACATGAGCGCGAAGCCTTTCCTCAAGGTGCGCCAGACGGTGAGCACGATCGGCCGAAGCTTCGAGCAGGAGAAGGTCGTGCGCGGGCTGGGCCTCCGTGGCCCCGGCTCCGAGGTCGTGGTGGCGAACACCCCCTCGTTCCGCGGCATGGTGAAGAAGGTCATGCACCTTCTTCAGGTCGAAGAAACGGATAAGAAGTAGGCGAGCCATGGATATCCTCTCGAAGCTTCAAGCCCCCGAAGGCGCGAACCGCAAGAGCAAGCGCGTCGGCCGTGGTCCCGGCTCGGGCAACGGCAAGACCTCCGGTCGCGGCCAAAAGGGCCAGAAGGCCCGCTCGAAGGGCAATATCAACAAGAAGCACTTCCAAGGTGGTCAGACGCCCATCCAGCGTCGCCTCCCGAAGCGCGGCTTCCGCAACCCGCTCGCGACCCCGGTCATTGCCGTCAACATCGGCGATCTCGAGGACGTGTTCGAGTCGGGCGCGAAGGTGGATCTCGCGGCGCTCCACGGCGCGCGCCTCGTGCAGGGCAAGCTCTCGGACTTCGAGAAGGCACGCTCGCACGTCAAGGTGCTCGGCGACGGTGAGCTCACGAAGAAGCTCACGGTCTCGGCCCATCGTTTTTCGAAGTCGGCCCTGGAAAAAATCCAGAAGGCTGGTGGTTCGGTGATCGAGCTTCCCCGAAACCCCCAGTCGTCCCAGAGCGAAAAGGCGAGCGCAACCGCCTGACCGCGCTATAGGACGCGCTCCAAGAGCCCAACGCTATGGCCTCCCTCGCGGGCATCAGCAATTTCTACAAGCTGCCGGACCTCCGGCGCCGGGTGTTTTTCACGCTCGGCATGCTCGCCGTGTATCGCATCGGCGTCTTCGTCACCGCGCCGGGTGTCGATCGCAACCAGATGAAGCAGTACGTCGCCGGCCAGTCCGGCGGCTTGCTCGGCTTCTTCAATCTGTTCTCCGGCGGCGCGCTGTCGAACCTTTCGATCTTCGCGCTCGGCATCATGCCGTACATCTCCGCCTCCATCATCTTGCAGCTGATGGGCATGGTGTACGCGCCTCTTTCCGAGCTCCGGAAAGAGGGTGAGGCGGGTCGACGCAAAATCGACCAGTACACCCGCTACGGCACGGTCGCGATCTCGTTGTTCCAGTCGTTCGGCATCGCGAAGATGCTCGAGAACATCTCGGGACAAGAGGGCGGCGCCGGTGTCGTGACGAACCCGGGCTGGGCCTTCCGGCTGATGACGGTCGTCACGCTGACCACGGGGACCGCGTTCCTCATGTGGATCGGTGAGCAGATCACCGAGCGCGGCGTCTCGAACGGCACGAGCCTGCTGATCTTCGCGAGCATCATCACCGCGATCCCGACGAGCGTCGGCACGTACATCCAATCGAACTCGGGCAACATGCAGCCCCTGCCGATTGCGCTATTCCTCGGCAGCGTCGTCGTGATGATTGCCGCCGTCGTCTTCTTCGAGAACGGCCGGCGCCAGATCCCGATCGTCTACTCGCGTAGACAAGTGGGAAGACGAATCTACGGCGCGCAGAACACGCACTTGCCGCTGAAGGTGAACGTGTCGGGCACCATCCCGCCGATCTTCGCCTCGTCGCTCCTGCAGTTCCCCGCGACCCTCGAGAGCTTCAACATCCCCGGCTTGACCCACCTCACGGGTGTCATCGCGCGCGGCGGCTGGCTCTTCAACACGCTCTACGCCTCGCTGATCGTCTTCTTCTGCTTCTTCTATACGAACATCACCTTCCAGGCGGTCGACGTCGCGGAGAATCTGAAGAAGCAGCAAGCGAACATCCCCGGTATCCGCCCGGGCAAGCAGACGGCCGACTACATCTACGGCGTCGTCCAGCGCATCACCGTGGGTGGTGCCGCGTACGTCGCGACCATCTGCGTCGCGACCGATCTCATCGCCGCGCTGCTGTTGAACCAGCAGATGACCTACTGGGGCACGTCGCTGATGATCGTCTGCGGCGTCGCGCTCGACACGGCGAACCAGATCGAAGCGCACCTCATCACGCGCAACTACGAAGGGATCACCAGCGCCGGCGGCGGTCGTATCCGCGCGCGGCGATTCACCGAGGGGGTCGAGTCGTGACGCACATCGTGATCCTCGTGGGCCCGCCCGGCAGCGGTAAGGGCACCCAGGCCGAGTTCATCTGCAAGAAGTTCGGCATCCCGCAGATCTCGACGGGCGACATGCTCCGCGCCGCGAAGCGCGCCGGAACGCTCGACCCGAAGTATCTCGCGATCATGGACTCGGGAAAGCTCGTCCCCGACGAGGCGATCATCGAGCTCATCGACGGCCGGCTGAAGGAAGACGACACGAAGGACGGCTTCCTGCTCGACGGTTTCCCGCGCACCGTTCCCCAAGCCGAGGCGCTCGACGCGCTCCTGTCCAAGAAGGGCTTGAAGCTCGACGCCGTCGTTCAGCTCGACGTGCCGCGCGAGCTCCTGGAAGAGCGGCTCGTCAACCGGCGCACGGATCTCAATACCGGCAAGATTTACCACCTCCTCTACAACCCTCCGCCCGAGGGCGCGAAGCTCGAGCATCGCGCCGACGACATGCCGGACAAGGTTCGTACGAGGCAGTCCGCCTACGAGGCGCAAACGGCCGCGCTCCTTCCCTACTACGAGGCGAAGGCGCTCCTGCGGCGCGTCGACGGTGTCGGCAAGCCCGACGAGGTCACGGCCCGGCTCGAAGCTGCGCTGGCCTGACCAAGCGAGAAGGATCTACGTGAAGCGGAAAAACAGAGCCCCTACCGGACCGAAGGAGCCCAAAGGGGACAAACTCGAGTTCGACGGGGTCGTTCAAGAAGCCCTGCCGAACGCGATGTTTCGTGTGTCGGCCGACAACGGGCTCGACGTGCTCGCCACGATCAGCGGTCGGATGCGCCAGTACTACATCAAGATCCTGCCGGGCGACCGGGTGACGGTCGAGGTCTCGCCCTACGATCCGAGCCGCGGCCGAATCACCTACCGACACAAGTAGACGAAACCCCAGGCGCTCCCTTCCGCGACCGGCCGGTCGACAAAAAGAAGGTGAGAGCGCACATGAACAGTTTTCTTTGGCCGCCGTTTGTGGCAAACCGCGCGGCCCGTTTCAGTAGAGGCAAGCCATGAAGGTCCGACCGAGCGTCAAGAAGATCTGCGACACGTGCAAAGTGGTCCGCCGCAAGGGTGTCGTTCGCATCATCTGCAAGAAGAACCCGCGTCACAAGCAGCGGCAGGGCAACTGATCCTTAGGGAACTGAGAGGTACTTGAGTCATGGCACGTATTGCTGGCGTCGATCTTCCGCGTCGTAAGCACCTCGCGTTCGCGCTGCCGTATCTGTACGGCATCGGGTTCAAGACGGCGCGCGACATCTGCGACAAGACGGGCATCCCCCAAAACAAGCGGGTGGAGGAGCTTTCGGACGCAGAGGTGAAGGCGATCCGCGACATCTTGGACGCCGAGTTCAAGGTCGAGGGTGACCTGCGCCGCGAGGTGCAGATGAACATCAAGCGCCTCATGGATCTCGGGTGCTACCGCGGTCTGCGCCACCGCAAGGGCCTGCCGGTCAACGGTCAGCGCACGCACACGAACGCTCGTACCCGCAAGGGCCCGCGCAAGGGCATGATCGCCCGCCGCCCCACGCCCACCAAGAAGTGACCGGTAGGAACTAAGCCATGGCAACGCCGAAGACTGCGAAGACGAAGCAGAAGAAGAAGGTCAAGAAGAACGTCGCGGCCGGAATCGCGCACATTCAGTCGACCTTCAACAACACCGTCGTGACCATTACGGACATCAATGGCAACGCCATTGCGTGGTCGTCCGCCGGTGCGCGTGGTTTCAAGGGCTCGCGCAAGTCGACGCCGTTCGCTGCGCAACTCGCCGCCGAAGAGGCAGCGCGCAAGGCGCAAGAGCACGGCATGCGCTCGGTCGCCGTCTTCGTGAAGGGTCCCGGCGCCGGCCGCGAGAGCGCGCTTCGTGCGCTGCAGACCGCCGGCTTCAAGGTCACGCTCATCCGTGACGTCACGCCGATCCCCCACAACGGATGCCGGCCGCCGAAGCGCCGCCGCGTCTGATCCCAGCAGTCTTCGCGCCCGTGCGCCGGGCTCTCGTTTCATGTCGCGCTTAGGCGCGACGCTTTCGTTACTCCGGTTTCGAGGAAAGATTCGTCATGGCACGTTACGTCGGTCCCGTCTGCAAGCTGTGTCGCCGCGAGGGTATGAAGCTCTACCTGAAGGGCGAGCGCTGCTATTCCGAGAAGTGCTCGGTCACGCGGCGTCCTTATCCGCCGGGACAGCACGGGCAGGGACGCGTGAAGCTCAGCGAGTACGCCGTCCGCCTGCGCGAGAAGCAAAAGATGCGGCGCATCTACGGCGTCCTCGAGCGCCAGTTCCGCATCTACTACCACGACGCGAACCGCTCCAAGGGACGCACGGGTGAAGAGATGCTCGCGATCCTCGAGCGCCGTCTCGACAACGCGATCTACCGCGGTGGCTTCGCCGCTTCGCGCGCCGAAGCCCGCCAGGTGGTCCGCCACGGCCACGTGAAGATCAACGGCAAGCGCGTCGACATCCCGAGCTACCAGGTTCGCAGCGGCGAGAAGATCGAGCTGACGGACAACGCTCGCAAGTTCGGCAAGGTCGGCGCGGCGATCGCCGGCGCCGAGAAGCGCAACCAGGCCTCGTGGTTCGAGGTCGACCGCGCGAACTTCACGATGACGATCAAGGGCGCGCCTCCGCGCGAGGACCTCAACGAGCCCGAGGTCCGCGAGCAGCTCGTCGTCGAGTACTACTCTCGCTAGTTTGCCGGTTCTTTTCGTCGATACCTTCGCGATCTCGGCGGCGAGCGTGCTCGCGTACGAAAGTACGCTCCGCGCGACTCGCCACCGACCTCACTCGGTCTCGACGAAAATCATCTGGCAAACGGAGCTCCCACCGAGCCCCTCACGAACAGCCTTCAGCAAACACGGGTGACGGCGGTGTCGACGAGCCGAGTGCGGCTCCTGACACGGGACCTAGCCCGAATCCTGTAACCCCAAGGAGACGAGCATGAGCCAAGCCAACATGACGATGATTTCCCGCAACTGGCGCGACCTGATCCGCCCGAAGAGCATCTCGCTCGATCCCGAAGGGGCGAACGAGTTCTACGGCAAGTTCATCGCCGAGCCGCTCGAGCGCGGGTTCGGGACCACGATCGGCAACTCGCTCCGCCGCGTGCTGCTCTCGTCGCTTCAGGGCGCTGCCATCACGGCCGTCCGCATCGAGGGCGCGCTCCACGAGTTCACGACCGTTCCCGACGTGGTCGAGGACGTCGCCGACATGATCCTCAACCTCAAGGAGGTCGTGTTCAAGGCGGCGCAGGCGAAGACGTACACCGTTCGCATCGACAAGGAAGGCCCCGGGCCGGTCTACGCGAAGGACATTCAGCTCGTCGAAGGCCTCGAGGTGCTGAACCCCGACCACCTCATCGCGGTCCTCGACAAGAAGGGCCCGCTCGT
Source organism: Polyangiaceae bacterium (assembly GCA_013361525.1). Classification (GTDB taxonomy): domain Bacteria; phylum Myxococcota_A; class Polyangia; order Polyangiales; family Polyangiaceae; genus Xiheicaenibacterium. The sequence continues at coordinate 32,443 of JABFXY010000095.1, forward strand.
CGCGGAGCTCACGGTCACCGTGGGTCGCGGCTGGTCGCCTGCCGAGCGCAACAAGACGCCGACCATGCCGATCGGCACCATCCCGATCGACGCGCTCTTCTCCCCGATCCGCAAGGTGAACTTCACCGTGCAGAACGCCCGCGTCGGCCAGGTCACGGACTACGACAAGCTCACGCTCGAGGTCTGGACGAACGGCGCGGTCCGCCCGTCGGACGCCGTCGCGTTCGCCGCCAAGATCCTGAAGGAGCAGCTCTCCATCTGGATCAACTTCGAGGAGACCGAGGAGACGAGCTACCAGCCGTCGGGCTCCGAGGACGAGCCGCTCAACGAGAACCTCTTCCGCTCGGTCGAAGAGCTCGAGCTCAGCGTTCGCTCCGCGAACTGCCTCCAGAACGCGAACATTACGCTCATCGGCGAGCTGGTTCAGCGCTCGGAGCAGGACATGCTGAAGACGAAGAACTTCGGTCGCAAGTCGCTCAAGGAGATCAAAGAGATCCTCTCGAGCATGGGCCTCGGGCTCGGCATGAAGATCGACAACTGGCCGCAGCTTCTCGAGCGCTGGAAGGCGCAGCAGGCGCAGGCCTGAAGTCCTGCGCCGCCGGCGCAGAAATCACGTTCGCTTCCCGTTCTCTCTCTCACTGATAGGTCCGTCTCATGCGTCACAAGAAAGCAGGCAGGCAGTTTAGTCGCGACACCTCGAGCCGGCGGGCGATGCTGCGCAACCTCGCGGCCAACCTGATCACGCACGAGCGGATCGAGACGACGGACGCGAAGGCGAAAGAGCTGCGACGCGTCGCGGAGCGGCTCATCACGAAGGCTCGCCGCATCGGCAAGACGGCGTACACGCCGCAAACCGATCTCTCCGAACAGGAGAAGGCGAAGCGCCTCCACGTGAGCCGCCTCATCGGCTCGTTCATCCCGCGCTTCGGCGTGAAGACGGACGGGACGAAGATCGACCTCGTCGAGAAGGTCCTCATCGACCTCTCGAAGCGCTTCGCGGAGCGTCCGGGTGGCTACACCCGCATCATCAAGCTCGGCAACCGCCGTGGCGACAACGCGCCGCTCAGCGTGATCGAGTTCGTCGATGCGGCCGCGCCGGTCGACAAGCAGAAGGTCGCCGCCCCCGTCGAGGAGCCGGCAGAAGAGCCGGCCGCCGCGGCAGCGGGCTGAGACGAACGGCGCCTTCTCGGGCGCCGACGAACGGAGCGGGTCGGGAGCGAGGAGCTCTCGGCCCGTTTTGCTTTCCATCCTCCGCGCCTCGGATCCGTGTTCGAACAATTCGTGCTCTCGCTCGGCAATCCGACTCCTGGTTTGCCTTGGATGTCTCGTCGCCTAAGCTGCACGTAGCTTCATTGATTGTCGGGTCGGGCGTTCTGCTCGGCACGACGGCTTACTTGGAGACGACGACATGAACCGAATCTCTTGGACGGCTCCGGTGGTGTGCTCGCTTGCGATGCTCATCGGATGTGGTGACGACACGGGCACCGGCGCGAACGGTGGCTCCGGACCGGAAGGTGGCGGCGGCAGCACTGCGACCAACGGCGGGGAGAACCCCGGAGGACAGAACGCAGGCGGCGAGAACCCCGGAGGACAGAACGCTGGTGGCCAGAACGCTGGTGGCCAGAACGCTGGCGGGCAGAACGCCGGCGGCGGCGGTGCAGGCGAGGGTGGTGCCGGCGGTGGTTCCTCGAGTGAGCTCGTCGAAACGTGCATCGACGCGTGCAACGAGCAGCAGGAGTGCCCGGAAGCGCAGCCCGTCGATTGCAGCATGCAGTGCACGGATATCGTCGCCGCGGCCGAGCAGGGCGACTGCACGACCCAGCTCGAGGCGCTCATGACGTGCGCCGAAAATACGCCCGACATCTGCGATCCGGACTGCGACCCCGAGGCGCAAGAGTTCGGCGTGTGCTTCGGCATGTATTGCCAGCAGAACCCGAACGATCCGGCTTGCGGCGGCTGAGCGACGATTGAAGAGCTAGCGCCCATGGTGGGGCCGGCTTCAACGCGTGAGCGAGACGAGGGGCGCGTGACGATCGCGCGCTCCCCGCTCGCGCTCGCGCTCGCGCTCATCGGCTGCACGGCGCTGCTCACCGTCGGCGATCAGTTCCACGTCCAATACGGCGTCATCTCGTACCCGTACGGCGGCCCGGTGTTCGGGCAGGCGTGGTGGGTGGCGCCGGGATTTGCGGTCGCGACGGTCGGCTTCGTCGGCCTCGCGTGGCCCTTTGCGCCGTTCGTCGTGAAGCCGACGCGCAAGACGATTGCCGCGGACGCGGCGTGGTTCTTCGCGTCCTACGCGGCGAGTGGGATCCTCGGCCATCGTGTCGTCGGGCTGACGTCGCTGCTCTTCGGCCTGTGGATGTATCGGGTGGCGCGCCGCTCCGATCGGCGCGCGGTGATTTGGTTCTCCGTGATGCTCGCGGTGGTTGGAACGCTCGGGGAGATCGCGCTGCACGCGACGGGCGTCACATCGTATGCGCGCAAAGACATCGTGCTCGTACCCGCGTGGCTGCCTGTGTTGTACATGCAGGGGGCGCCGCTCGCGCTCTCGATCACGCGTTGGATTCGGGGCGAGATGCCCTCCGATCGACGGGTCGACGACGACGATTAGCGCCGCGCTCCGCGGCAGGTGGCGTCGACGAGGCCGTCGATTTTTGGCGCGATCGTTCGAGGTGCGATCAGATCGGCACCCCCCAGGTAGCTGACGCGCGCGCCGGTGATGCCGTCCTCGCAACGCCGCTGTTCACGCTGGAAGCGCCGCATCGCACGCTAACGCGCAGCGCCATGCTGAATCATGATCTCTGAGGCAAAAGCGCCTCTGGATTCTACGCCGCGATCGTGTGAACCGTTGCGAATGCGGAGTCACTGCGTGGGACGCGTATCCCGACTGTCGGTCGTCGCGGTTTTGTTGGCGAGTGCTGGCGCGGGATGCGGGGACGACACGCAGCCCTTTCTGGGTGAAGGCGGCGCGGACGGCGAGCCCCTCGGCCCGACGTACGTCATCGACATCGTCGTCGATGCGAATCGGAACGGTGTCGCGGATCCGGCGGATCCCGCGGACCAGGACGCCGAAGAGCAATGGGACGCGTCGGTCGGCGCGATGTTCCTTCCGAACCTCGACGACGACGATGCCGACCAGATTCGTGACGCCGACGACACGAAGATGAACGGCGGAAACGACGCGCTCGACATCGTTGCGTTCCGCGTGTCGGCTTGCCCGGAATGCTCCGAAGGCTCGACCGGCAAGGTGGAGCTCGACGACACCGCCGCTGCGAACGTGCGCGTCTTCGCGCACGGGCTCGACGGGTCGACGTGGTCGCTCGTGGCTGGCGAGACCGGCACCTGCTCGGAGGAAGATCCGACGTGCACGCCGGTCACGGCGTATTCGCTCTCGACGGAGCAGGTGCGGGCCGGCGCGGTGCTCGCAATCGAAGGCCGCGACGTCATTCGCCAGGAAGGTGGCTGGGACGGATTCGTCGAGCTCGCCTACTCGATCACCGACGCCGAGGGCACGCTCCTCACGACGGATGCGAACCCCGACGGCGTCGACCGCGCGAAGATGCGCGTCGCCCCGTGGTTGCTCTTCGGCAACCTCACGGATTTCGATCGCGTGTGGTCGAGCAGCGACTCCGGCGTGTTCGTGAACGGCATCGAAGACGCGACCGATGCCGCGAAGATCGAGTACGAGCGCTACTCGAACTACGGCGATCAATGGACGCAGGACTTCTTCCAGACGGGCTACTTCGCGATCCCGATCGCGACGCAGGACGGCGGCGTCACGGTGCACGGCATGCGCGTCGCGAACGCGCGCCCGTGGGGACGATCGAACTCCGACGCCTCGCTGCCGATCCGGTGGCTCAACAAGAACTACCTCGGGCCGGATCAAGCGACGCTCGCCGTCTATCACGAGCCGCACAGCGGTGACTCGTTCGACAGCCACGGCAACCACGATCTCATCCCAGCGTATTCGAACGGCGGCGACGATTATCCGCTCGGTCGCATTCTGATCGGCTCCGGCATCCTCGACGAGACGAAGGCGTTCTACAACGCGCAGGGGCTCCAGTCGCCGTACTACATCGCGTACACCGACTGGCTCCTCGTCGGTCACGTTGACGAATACCTGAGCTTCGTCCCGGCCAACACACCGCGCGGGTGGAAGCTCCTCATCGCGTCGCCGCGAATGTCGCGCGAGATGCTCCTCGAAGCGCAGGCCGCGGGGAACGGCGCTGCGATCGTTCACCAAGGCAAGCAGTGGTACGACTGGGACACGGGCGGCGAGATCCCCGCCGCGATCTCGATCGACGATCTTCTCGCCAACGAGGACATCATGGAGGCGTCGCAGGACGCGCAGGTCACGATCGACGAAGAGCGCGAGAAGCTCCAAGCCGAGATCGGGCTCACCGACGACGAGATCATCGAGATGCCGTTCCTCTTCGGTCAGGAGATGTACGGCGCGACGAGCTACAAGATCGCGTACCAGCCCGGCACGGTGAACGCGCTCGTCTTCGGCGATTACATCGTGATGGCGAAGCCGTTTGGCCCGCAGATCGACGGAGACGACATCTTCGAGGCGCACATTCGCGAGCAGCTCGGCACCGCGATGAACGATCTCGGCAAGGACGGTCAGGGGCTCGAGGTCTACTTCACCGACGACTGGGACCTCTATCACCGGCTCGACGGTGAAGTGCATTGCGGCACGAATCCGGATGCGAGCGCGCCGTTCTCGAACGTCAACTGGTGGGAGACGGGACGATGAAACTCCAATCGAAGATCGTTGCGCTGCTCACCTTCGGCGTGATCGCCGCGCTCCCCACCGACGCGCACGCCGGTGGCCTCGTCGTCGATGCTTCCAAGCTGGAGGCGAAGTCGCGCACGTCGCTCGCGACGGAGATCGCCTCGTCGCGGTCGTCGCTCGCGAGCGTCTACGCGAAGGTGCGCGACGTTCAAGGTGTGAAGCCCGAGGTGTACTCGAAGTTTCGCAACCCGGTCCCCACCGCCGGCCGTGAGCTCCACGCGCTCGGTAAAGACGCGCTCCTGCCGATGCTCGAGGTTCTCGCGTTCGACGAGGCGCAGACGGGCCTCGCCGCACACGAGAAAGAGGCGCTCACGGTCGGGATGCTCTACGCCGTCGGCGAGATCAAAGACGCGCGCGCGGTCCCGGTGCTCACGAGCGTCCTGATGTCACGCTCCAGCTCGGACCCGGTCGCGATGGCCGCGGCTTCGGCGCTCGGCAAGATGTGCCGCTCGAGCGACGTGAAGCTCCTCGCGGAGCAGGCGAAAGGTGGCAACGCGCGGGAGCTCGCCGGCATCTTCGGGCTCGGCGAGTGTCGCAGCAAAGAGGCCGCCGACGCGCTCGTCGTCGTGATCCGATCCGCAAAGGGCGACGCGGCGGTGCAAGCCGTCCGCGCGCTCGGCAACGTGGGATCGAGCTGGGTGTGGGCCGCGAAGAAAGACGAAGGCAAGGCGGTGCGCAAGCTCGCGAGCGACGCGCTCGTCGATGCGTTCGCCGCTTCGTCGTCGCTCCGCAAAGAGGCCTCGCGCGCGATCCTCAAATGCGACGACGAAGACGCGCTCGTCCGCATCCGCTCCGCAAAAGACAAGGCGAGCAAGGCCGGCCGCACCGCCGACGTCACCGATCTCGGCGACCTCGAGGCGCGGATCGTCAAACACCGCGCTCGCAAATAGGAGCAACCCGGGAGGGGTCGCCAAGCGCGCCAGGAGGAAGCGGAGGGAGAAGAGCGAGAGTTTGTTTTCGCTCGATCCCAAACCCTCTTCTTCCTCTTTTGCCCCTTGGCGCCCTTGGCGACCTTCTCGTCTCAGGCTTTCGCGGTCGCTTTAGGGGCGGGCTTTTTGCGGAAGAGGAAAAACGCCGCGATGCCTGCGAGGAGGACGGTTCCGCCGGCGATGCCGCCGGCTAGGCCGTAGCGGGGGACGGGTTTGTCGGGCTGGACGGCTTGCTCTTCGAAGCCGTCGAGCAGGGCCTTCGCGTCGGCGTGTGTGGGGTCGAGCTTGACGGCTCGGTCGACGAGGAAGCGATCGGGACGCCCCTCCGCGATGAGGATCTTCGCTTCTGTGAAGGCGATCTCGGCGTCGATCGCGGTGTTCTTCGGATCGGGGTCGAGGCGCCGCGCCTTGCGGAGCATCGCGAGGCGGTCGTCGGCCTTGTCGAACGGAAGGCTCTTCGCGAGCTCGAAGTAGCTGACCGCCATCTCTTTGCGGCGGTCGAAGAGCGGATCGCGCGCGAGGACTTTGTCGAACGCCTCGACGGCGACGGCGTGTTTGCCCGCGTTCGATGCGTCGAGCCCGGAGGTGAAGATGTTCCAGAGCTCGGCGACGCGGCCCTTGTCGTAGATCGCGAAGATGCGGCGCGCGAGGATGTCCCAGGGGATGCTCTTGTCGACCTTCTCACCGGTGAGGTCCTGATACGCGTCGCGCAGGCGCCAGCGGCCGGCTTCTCCGATCGCGGCGACCGCTTCGCGAGCGGCGTCGCGGACCTTGCGCCGATCGTGGTTCGCGAACGAGAGGAGCACGTCGACCGCCTCCTCGTTGCGGATGTGACCGAACGCGCGCAGCGTGTCGGCGAGCACGTCGTAGTCGCTGGTGCTCACCGCTTCGCCGGGTGTGACCTTGCCGAGCCGATCGAGCTCGAGATCCGCGAAGCGCTGCACGACCGTGGCGTCGTGTTTCTTCGCTTCGAGGAGGGCGGGGACGGCTCTGTCCTTCAGCTTGGCGATCTGCCGCGCGAGATCGATACGGAGGAAATCGCCGAAGTTTGCGCGTAGCTCGATGATCTCACGCACGGCGGGTGTCGTGCCGACGGCGCCGAGGATGCGAATCATCGCGAGGAGCTCGACGAGATCGCGCCACGCGTCGTCCTTCGGCGCGGCGCTCTTCATCACGAACTCGAGCCAGTCGGAGCTGTCTTCGTCGAGCTCGTCCTTGCTCTTGCCCTTCTTGCCGGACTTGCGAGCGTCCGCGAGGATCCGCGGCGCGCGATCGCGGTCGAGCCGCTCGCGGATATCTTGGATCCGCGCGTGAATCGCAGGCACCCACGCGACGTCGGCTTTGTGGGTGTCTTTGGCGTCGTTCGCCTTCGGCTTGCCGATCTTCTGCAGCTCTTCGAAGGCCGCTTGGCGGATGTCCTTCTTCTCGGAGACGAGCCTGCCGAGCAGGCCTTCGAGCGCCGAGATCGACGGCTGATCCGGCTCTTCTCGTTTGATCGGCGCGAGCTGAGGGAGCGGGGGAAGCTCGGCGTCGGGGATGTCGAGCGCGTGCGGGGCCGGGTCGGCCGAAGCTGCCGGCTGCGCGGACGCGGACGCCGGCGGCCTCGCGTGTGCGGGTACCGCGACGAGCGTGATCAAGAGCAGAGCTGTGCCGAACGACCGCATCGACCTCTCGGAACGCTGGAGGAGCGGCATGGTGTTCCAGGCCGGCTCGAGCGACAAGGTATCAGCGGAGCGACCCGCGAAACGCGCAGGTCGGACGTCCGGCGGCCCTCGGTTTTTACACCTGCTGGAGCTTCCAGCGACCGCGCTTGAACAACAGGGCACTCACGACGGCGAGCGTCGAATACGCGACGGCGATCGCGATGAAGACCCCGCGCGGGCCGAGCCCGAGCGGCACGGCGAGAACCCACGCGACGGGGATCTTCAGCGCCCAGAAACAGGCGAGGTTGAGGAGCATCGGCGTTCGAACATCGCCCGCGCCGTTGAACGCCATCACGACGACGAGCCCGTACGCGTAGAAGAGGAAGCCGAGCGCGACGATGCGGAGGCAATCGACCGCGTAGGGCACCGTGCTCGCCTCGGGCGAGAAGAGACCGACGAAGAAGCCCGGCGCCGCGACGAAGAAGATGCTGATCGAGCCGAGGAAGGCGAGGTTCCACCCGCCGGCGACCCATACCGATCGCTCCGCCCGGTCCGGGCGAATCGCGCCGAGGTTTTGACCAACGAGCGTCGCGGCTGCGTTCGCGATCCCCCACGACGGAAGAAGCGCGAAGAGCGCGATCCGAATCGCGATCGTGTAACCGGCGAGGGCGGCGCTGCCGAAGCTCGCGAGGATTCGGATGAGGCCGATCCAGCTCGTCGTTTCGACGAGCGACTGCAGGGTGCCGCCGCCCGAGAGGCCGAGGAACCGCCGCATGACGTCGCGATCGAACGCAAGGTGTCGGGCGCCGATTGCGATGCGACCCCGGCCGCGAACGAGAACGTACAACTGATAAAGAACGCCGACCCCGCGACCGATCGTCGTGCCCACCGCAGCGCCCATGACACCGAGCTCCGGGAACGGGCCGATGCCGAAGATGAACAGCGGACCGAGGACGATGTTCAAACCGTTCGCGAGCCACAGGACGCGCATCGCGATCGCGGCGTCGCCCGCGCCTCGAAAGACCGCGTTGATCAAGAACAGGAGGAGCACCGTGACGCTCCCACCGAGCATCACGGACGTGTAGCCGGTGCCCGCACGAACGACCTCGCTCGATCCGCCCATCAGCGAGAGCAGGTGAGGGGCGAGCACCGCGCCGGCGAAGCCGACCACGATCGCGACCGCGACACCCACCCCGAGGATTTGGACGACCGCCCGTGATGCGCCTTCTTTGTCGCCTTCGCCGATACGCCGGGAAACCAGCGCCGTCGCGCCGGCCGAGAGCCCGACCGCGGCCGCGTACACGATCGCGAGCATCGACTCGGTGAGGCCGACGACAGCGACCGCGTTCGACCCGAGCTTCGAGACCCAGAAGATGTCCACGATCGCGAACAGCGATTCCATGAACATCTCGACCACCGCGGGGATCGCCAGGAGGGCGACCGCGCGCCCAACGGGAATCGAGGTCAGGTCACGTTCTGTGCCGCGGAGCGCTTCGCGGATGGTTTCTGTGACCGACATAGGGGCGGAGGCCTGACGCGGGACCCTGACGCCGCCTGACGAAGGACGCCACGCAAATGTCGGTGTGGCACGGTGCCGCTCGTTCGTGGCGGCGACCTGCCGTCGGGTCAGGTCTCGATGCGGAAGTCAGGAAACTCGCCGGTGTAGCTTCGCCACCGCACGTCGACTTTCTCGACGCGGGCCGCGGTCGGTCCGCGATGCGCCCAGGCGACGATCTCCTTCAGCGCCTCCTCGTCACCCTCGACACACATCTCCACCGAGCCGTCCTGTCTGTTTCGGACCCATCCGGTGAGGCCGAGCCGCTTCGCTTCACGTTGCGCCGACGCCCGGAAGAAGACCCCCTGGACGCGCCCGCGTACCACCAGGTGCACCTGCTTGAGCGCCATCGTCTGTTTCGAAAGAGTGCAGGAGGTGGCGCGAGGTGGGCAACTTGGTGGACGAAACGCCGCACGGACGCCGAGCCGATTGTCGCGGCGGGTAGGGTACAGGCCGTCGAGCGCCTGCTCGGATCGCGACATGTGTCGTTGGCGAGCGGATGCGGTGGACGAACGCCCAGCGCTTCTTTACCGTCACCCCGATGCCCCCGTCGGGCAAAACGAAGCGCGCGACGCCAAACGGTGCGGGAGCCTCCGGTCGCTCCGCCGGCGCGCGCTCGTCCGGCACCAGGGCGAACGGGGCCGCTCCGCGCAAAGCGGTGCGCGCGACCAACACCTCGGCGCCGCCGGCTCGAGCCGCGAAGACCCGGGGGGCGCCCACGACCGACGCGCCGCCTCCGCTGACGGTGCCGCCGCCTTCGAGCCGCCGCCGGACCGAAAAGGACGAAATCGGAAAGCGCCTCGCCGAGCTCGAGTCGAAGGTCGCGGAGCTCGATGGCTTGCTGGTGCGCTCCGAGCGCACGGTGAAGGCGCTGCGTGACGTCGGCCTCGCCCTCGGCTCGACGCTCGATCTGGATCAGCTGCTCGAGCTCATCCTGCGCAAGATCGCGGAGCTGTTGCAGGCGGACCGCGCGACCCTCTACCTCCTCGACGAGCAGCGCCAGCGGCTGCTCTCGCGCATCATCATCGGCGACGAAGCGAAGAGCATCGAGCTGCCGGTCGGCTCGGGCATCGCGGGCCACGTCGCGAAGTACGGCCAGACGCTGCGGATCAAGGACGCCTACCGCGATCGCAGGTTCTCTCGTCATTGGGACGAGATGACGGGATATCGCACGCGGTCGATCCTCGCCGCGCCGATGAAGAACCACGTCGGCAGGACGATCGGCGTGATTCAGGTCCTCAACAAGTCGGGGACGCTGCCGGGCACCTACGACGAGTTCTCGCAACACGACGAGGAGCTCCTCACCGCGCTCGCCACACAAGCCGCCGTCTCGATCGACAACTCTCGCCTGTTCCTCTCGGTCATCCAGAAGAACATGCAGCTCGTCGAGACGAAGGAGCAGCTCGAGCACCGCGTCGCCGACTTGAAGCTGCTCTTCGAGCTCGAGAGCTCGATGGCGCGGGCTTCGACCTTCGAGGATCTCACGCGCGCGGTGATCACCGAGGCGGCGCGCGCGTGCGGCGCGCAGGCGGGCGCGGTCATGGTCGACGAAGGTGAAGAGGGCGTGTTCCTCTACTTCGTCGACGTCGGCCGCGGCAAACCGGCGGATGTTCGCAGGGTGGGTGTGCGGCGCGGCGAGGGCATCCTCGGTCTCGCGATGGGCACGAACGAAGCGCAACATCTGCCCCCGACCGACGCATCGCGCCCGGTGTCGCCGCCGGTGTCGACGCGCATCGGGTCGCTCCTCGGCATCGAAGTCCGAAGCGCGATCGCGATGCCGCTCGAAGGTCCCGACGACCGCCCGATCGGCGCGCTCGCCCTCTACAACGCGTCGAGGCCCGGTGGCTTCTCCCAAGATGCGCGCGCGCTGCTCCGTTTGATCTCGGCCAACGCGTCGACCGCGGTGCGCCTGTTCCTTTCCCGCGTGGAGCGCGAGCGCGGCCGCAGGATGCAGTCGCTCGGGCGGCTCTTCTCCGCCGTGATGCACGATCTTCGGACGCCGCTCTCCGTGATCCACGGATACGTGCAGCTCATGGGCGGCACCGACGATCCGAAGGCGAGGGCGGAGCAGACGCAGCTCATCCTCAAGCAGTTCGACGTCATCGCCGCGATGCAACGCGAGGTGCTCGAGTTCGCGCGCGGCGAGCGCAGCCTCTTCATCCGACGTCTGTTCCTCGAGAAGTTCTTCGGCGAGCTCGAGCAGCAGATCCGCCGCGAGATCGAGGGCACGAAGGTGCGGCTTACGCTCGAGCTCCTCGACCGTGGCGCGGCGCGCTTCGACGAGGTGAAGGTCCAGCGCCTCCTCGGCAACCTCGTGCGCAATGCCATCGAGGCCATGAGCGAAAAGGGCGGCCTGTTGAAGATCCGCGTCGAGCGCGATCGCGACGACCTCGTCATCGCCGTCTCCGATACCGGGCGTGGCATCCCGGACGACATTCGAGGACGCCTCTTCAACTCCTTCGTCACGAGCGGCAAGCGCGGCGGCACGGGGCTCGGCCTGTCGATCGTGAAGAAGATCGTCGAGGAGCACCGAGGCAGCGTCAGCGTCGACTCTTCGTCGTCCGGCACCAAGTTCGTCGTGCGTTTGCCGCAGACCGAACAAGAAGGGCTCGTCACGCGGCGGATCACCGACGACGAATCCGAAGCGCTGAGTGTGGGCCGGGCGAAGCTGAGCCGCGCGCGCAAGATCGCCGATCGCGAGGCCGCCGCCGGGGGTACCGACGACTCATGAAGTCTCCGCTCGTTCATTTGCCGCTCCTCGAGCCGCGGCAAGACGCGCTCGAAAAGTGCGTCTATTGCCCGAAGCTCTGCCGCGCGACCTGTCCCGTCTCCAACGCCGAGCCTCACGAGACGCTCATCCCTTGGGGCAAGATGTCGACGTCGTTCTTCATGGCGCGTGGCGACGTTCCGATCGCGCCGGAAGAAGCGTCCGTCGCGTGGGCCTGCACCGATTGCGGCGCCTGTACCGAGCGCTGTGATCACAAGAATCCGGTCGGTGCGACGCTCACCGATGCGCGCGCGGATCTGTTCGAGCGAGGTGCAGCACCCGCCGGCGCGAAGGACCTCGCAGCGAGCTGGTCGGCGAAGAGCGAAGCGCGACGTGCCGCCGTCGCAGCGTTGAACGCGAGCACGCAAGGAACGCCCGCGGCGCGGCTCCTTCTCGGGTGCTCGTACCTGCGTCGCTCCACCCGTGAAGCGGAGCTCGCGAAGCGCGTCACCGAAGCGCTCGTCGGCGGTCCGGTCGCGGTGGCATCGGGCTGTTGCGGCTTGCCGCTGCTCGCCGCAGGTGATCGCGGCGCCTACGCGCGCGAGCAAGCTGCGCTCGCGAGCGACCTTTCGGGTGACGCTCCCGTCATCGTCGCGGATCCCGGCTGTTTCCGAACGATCCAAGCCGCGCTTCCGAGCGCAACGCTGCTCGTCGACCGCGCAGCGGCGTCGATCGATCGCTTCCAGCACAAGCCAGGACTTCCCGTGCCTCGCTATCACGATCCGTGTCAGCTCGGCCGTGGCCTCGGTCGCTACGACGCTCCTCGCGCGATCATCGAACGTGTCGTGGGCGAGCGGCCGCACGAGTTCGAGCGAGCACGGGAGCGCGCAGACTGTGCCGGCAGCGGAAGCATTCTGCCGCTCACGCGCCCGGAAGGCTCTGCGCAAATTGCGAAGGACCGCATCGCCGAGCACACGCGCTTGGGCGACGGCAAAGAGGTTCCGATCGCGACGGCGTGCGGCTCGAGCCTGCACCGCTTTCGTTCCAGCGGATCGCGCACGCTCGATCTCCTCGAATACATGGCGATAGGCCTCGGCGTTTAGCAGGCGCGCTGGCCATGCGACGCCGCTGGTCCGTCACGCGCAGGCTTCTCGCGAGCTACCTCGTGTTGTTCATCGCGTTCGCGGTGACGATGACGCTCGGTTATTCGGATCTGCAGAAGGCGACCGCCGAGGCCGAGCTCTCGCGTTCCGGGCTCGTCCCGCTGCAGCTGTCGATCGGGCAGGCGCTCGCGGAGCAGAACGTCCTCGCCGCGCAGCTCAACCACGCGACCGCCGCGAAGAACCCGGCCGACGTTCGCGAGTGGATCGAAACGGCGCGCAAGACGCGTCCGCTCACACTCGCCGCTGCTCGAAAAGCGGCCGAGCGGCTCGACGAGCGCACGCCGGAGGCAGCTCGGCTCCGCTCCGACGCGCTCGCCGATCTCGACACCTTGGAGGCACGCGCGAGGACCGATGCGGATGCCTACCAGCGCTTCTTCGATGCGCTCACGACCGACCAGCGGTCGAAGGCCGAGCAGCTGCAGAGCGACATCGTGAAGCTCGAGGCGGAGAACACGCAGCTGCTTCGTTCGATCAAATCCCAGACGGAGGTGACGACCGAACGGCTCGGGGAAAAGGCCCGCGCCAGGGAGCGTCGAGCGATCCAGCTTCTCGTCGGGCTTTCGGTGCTGACGCTCGTCGTCGCCGCCGGCATCACGCTCTATGCGCGTCGCGTGCTCCGCCCGCTCGGCAACGTGACCGATCGCGCGCGCGCCGTCGCGGCCGGCGACGTGACGCCGCGCCCCGCGGTGGACGACGGCAGCGAGATCGGCGAGCTCGCGGAGACGTTCGAGGGCATGGTCGGCGCGATCGCCGACGCCCGCAAAGACCTCGTGAAGGCGGAGCGGCTCGCGGCGATCGGCAAGATGGCCGCGCACATCACGCACGAGATTCGCAACCCACTCTCCGCGATAAGCTTGAACCTGGAGATGCTCGAGGGGGAGCTCGAGGGCGGCGAGGAGGCGCGTGAAAAGCGCGAGCTCGTCGCGGCGATCAAGGCCGAGGCGAATCGCTTGTCGCGCCTTTCGGAGCAGTACCTGAGCCTCGCGCGTAGGCCGGTGCCCACCGTCGCGACCGAGTCGGTCGGCGAGCTAGCCGAGGAGGTCCTCGCGTTTCTCAAGCCGGAGCTCGACCGCGCGCGTGTGAAGTTCGACGTTCGAGTCGATCCCGAAGCGCCCGCCGTCCCGATCGACGAGGGGCTGCTTCGCCAGGCGATTTTGAACCTGGTGCGCAACGCGCGGGAGGCGATGTCCGAGGGCGGTGAGCTCTCCGTCCGCGTGGCGCGCGACGGAGTCGACGGCGTCGATCTCGTCATCGAAGACTCGGGCCCAGGGATCCCCGAGGAGCTTCGCGCGAGCATCTTCGATCCGTTCTTCACCACGAAGCAGCG
>JABFXY010000184.1 GCA_013361525.1 Polyangiaceae bacterium
GTCTTCGACGATCTTCAGGGCGCCACCCACGCCGGCGACGCGCAGGATCAATCGCGCGAGGTGCGCGAGGTCGTGTCCCTCCCAATGGGCATAAAAGCCCTCCGGATCGTCGTCGCGATCGAGGAGGCGCGCGAGGCAAACGGAAACGAGCAATGCCGCGTCGGTCGCTGCCAAGGGGAGCGCAGCGAGACCGAAGAGCAAGTCGAGGCTCGCCTTGTCCAACCTCTCCCGCTCACGTCCGAAGAGGGGGGGGCCTCTTGCGAAGCGAAAACGTATGGTATACGCAGCGTGGCATGCCTCGGAGGTGAGGGCGCTCAGCGCGGTCGCAATCCGAACGGCGCCGGACACATCGAGATTGGGCGGGAGCGCCTCGAGGACCGACTTCGTCGCGTACTACCGTGCGTCCTTGCGATTGCGCCTCGCGCGCACCGTAAGAGCAACAAACGCCAGCAATGCAGCAAACGATCCGCCGCTGCCACCCGCTCCGACACGGCAGCCGTCGTCGCTGCTGTCGCCGCCTTCGGGAGGCGCGCCGCCTGCGCTCGTGCCGCCGCCGCTTGCGGGCGCGCCACCATCGCCTGCGCTACCGCCGGCGCTGGAGCCGCCGTCACCGCTCGAGCCGCCCTCTTCGTGCGGCGGGGGCGCGTCTTTGAAGCCGGCGCCGATCGTCCAGCCGGGGTTGCCTGCCGCGTCGAACTTGTAGGCGCCGACGTCCATCTGTCCGCCGCGGGGCGTCCCGTTGAAGTCGTCTTCGGCGAGCTGCCATTGATTGCCGCTCCCGATGAGCGCGCTGCCCTCTCGTGGGTAGACGTCGTTCGGCGGCGCACCGCTGAAGCTCGCCGCGACAAAGTCGTTCGCAAGATCGCCCGTCGCGAGGAAGCCGCCGTCGGGGACATTTTCGACGCCGCCGATGCCCAGGTTCGCGGTGAGGTTGACGCTCGCGAGATCGCCGCTGAGGCGAATCGCATTGCCGCTCTGGGTGTAAATCGCGTTGTTCGAGATCGTGATGCTGCCGACGATACCGTCCGCGCGGATGCCGTCGCCGCTCGGCTTCAGAATCGTGTTGTTCGCGATGACGATGTTGCCGGGCGCGCCCGATTGGTGCGGCTGATTGCGAATCGCGTCCGCGTTGGCGCCGAGGATGATGTTGTTGCGAATCACGACGTCGGCCGCCGATTGAATGCCGTGGTCACCGCACGCCCACATCGCGTTGCGCTCGATGCTGTTGGGCGGGCCATTGCCGACCGTGCTGTAGGTGATGATGCAGGGGTAATTCGTGTCGTGGATGACGTTGTCCGCGATGACGTTGCCGGCGCTGCCTTCTTTCACCTCGATTCCGTCGCCCTGAGACACGTCCGCGCCATTCGTATGGTGGATGTAGTTCTGCGCGACGATCGAATCGAGCATCTGGCATGCGTTCTCGTTGCAGCCGAGATACATGCCTTCGCCGGTGCCGCCGGTATCGTGGATGTGATTGCGGATCAGGCGAAGGCCTTCGTAGACGGAGCCTCCCACGTTCGCCGAAATGCCGACGTCGGCCGTATCGTGGATATGGCACCCCTCGATCGTCACGTGGCTCGAGTGGTCGATGCGGATCCCGTGGGAGCCGCCCATCACCTCGATGCCGCGCAGCTCTACATACTCGACGTTCTCGATGTTGATCGTGTTCTGGCCTGCGTCGGGCCGCGTGATGATCGCGACCTCACCTTCCTTCGCGCGGATGACGATCGGCGCGGCTTCCGTGCCGCTCACGTCGATCGCGAACCGCTCGGTGAGGTTGTACGTCCCGCCTGCGAGGACCAGCTCGTCCCCAGGGGAGAGCGACGCCACGGCTCCGATGAGGTCACCCGACGGGTCGATCTCGACCGTCTCGGCGAGGGCCGGCTTCACCGCGAGCACGCAGCCGAGCGCACCGGCGGCGGCGAGAAGGGAAGACTTACGCATGCGGCATTGAACCACGATAGGCGGCAGGGACCAAGCGTACGCTGACATCTCCGATCGTCTATCTTGCAGCGCCATGCCCGACGCCGGGGACACCCTTCTTCAATCCATCGCAGCGCGACCGGACTCGGCAGAGTCGTATATCGAATATGCCGCCCTGTTACGCTCCAATGGCGATCCGCGGGGCGACCTCATCGACGTGCAGCTCGAGCTCGAGACTGCCCGCGGCGCGCGCGCCAAAGAGCTCATCTTCGCCGAGGAGAAGCTCCTCACCGAGCACGCTGCGCATTTCTACGGTCCGCTCGCCGAGCTCTCCACCAAGCATCGCGGGAGCTTCACTTGGCGGCGCGGCTTCATCCGCGGCTTGGCCGTGCCGCCGGAGAGCTGGGGCTCGAAGGGGCACACGGTGCCTCTGCCGCTCGACAAGCTGGGGCCTGCGCTGGATCACCCCGCGATGCGTTTGTGTCGCGAGCTTTGGTCCAAGCGGTGGCCCAAGCGCCTACCGTCGTGCGTCGAGCGCCTTCATTTGCAGCAGGCGGTGATCACCGAGCGCCTCCTCGCAGCCTCGCACCTGCGCGAGCTGGATCTCTGGACGATGGTCGCGAGCCCTCCGCTCCGCCACGAGCGCTTGCGGGTGCTCGGCTTGCAGTTGAAAGGCCCGGCCCTCGATGCGCTCGCATCCGCGGAGCTGCCCGAGCTCGAAACGCTGGTGCTGAGAGGCATTGGTTCCGACGATGGAGAGCCCGGGCACGTACAGGAGGTCCTCGCCAGACTTCCGGCCCGCAAGCTGTTCCTGGGCGTACAGAGCAAGCCGAGGGACGGCCGCAGTGGGTGGACCGACGGGGATTTCGCGGCGCTCGCGCCGATCGCGGAGCGTGTCGAGGGGCTCGAGCTCCACTGCCCGTTCTTCTCCGCGAATCTCCCTTGTCCGCACCTGCGGCGCCTCAAGCTCGAGCTTCACTCTCGAACCGGGGCGCCGGTCGGCGAGCTCGATTTCGATGTGTTGCCGCGCGCACGCGAGCTCTACCTGCACGTGCGGTCTCACCAGGTGAATCACACGGCGCTCGGCGAATCCTTCGTCCGGAGTGAGCTCGCCAAACACGTGCGCACATTGCACATCGAGGCTTCGCGTCCCATCGGCGCGCTCGGCAAGGCGCCGCTCGAATGCCTCGAAGAGCTCTCGGTGATGCCGATGGGATCGATGCACCTCGACGTGAGCCACGAGCTGTTCAAGGAAGACGCGTTTCCCGGCCTGCGCACGCTCACGCTGCGTATGCCTCGGCAGCTCAGCGGCGTCGTGGAGTCGCCAGTCGCGTCGCGGCTGGAGACGTTGTCCCTCTATTTCGACGGAGAGGCGGGGGCGAAGACGTGGCTCGAAGCACGCAATCGCTTCCCGAAGCTTCGCACGCTCGTGGCACGTGGGACGCGACAGCTGTCCGGAGCCGTGCGTGCGGCTCTCCTCGACGGCGACCACGACGTCGTTTGGGCCGAGCACGATCGCTGGGCGCACGCACATTGGTTTACGGGTGCGGGCGACGCGCGCGGCTTCGCGGGGATCGTCTGATGAGCACGGCGACGGACATGCAAAACCACATGCAGCGCTATCGCGACCTCTGGCGACTCGGACTCCATTTCGCATCGCTCGCGCGCGGCTCGCGCACGAAGCTCAAGCCGGCGGCGATCGAGCCGGTGCGAGATGTCCTCGAACCACTCGGCGTTCGGCTCAACGTAGGCAAGCTCGCAACGGAGGAAGGCCGTGACGCGACCCGTACGACTATCTCGGCGGCAGTGGCCCGCGTCCATGGATCGGACGCCGCGCCGATCTTCTCGCTGGCATGGGCCGCTGCGGACGTTCGCCCGTGGACGGAGGTCGAGCCGGGTATCGTGCCGGACCAGATACCACCCATCGGGCGCGACACCAGCGCCGCCGCGCAACGGTTTTTGACCGAGAGCGCGGGGCTCGAAGAGCCGGTTCGTTCCGAGCTCGCCGAGCTACGAGGGTGGTGTGAAGCCGTTGTGAGCGGTTGGGCAAGGAGCTGCGAGCTCGCCGAGTTCGGCCAGCTCGTCGCCGAAGTGTTCAAGCGGGAGGACGCCGCAGAGGCGGCCGATCCGGACGCGGATACCCCTTCGAGTCTCCAGACGGCGACCCCGGGGCACGTCGTCGAAATGATCGTCCTGCACCACCTCGTATGCTCCATAGCTGCGCTACGGTTGGGCCCGTCGTCCATGTTTCGGGGCGACATCTACGAGGGCGTTCACGCGCACGACGATCAATCGGAGTCCCATTTCATCGTCGGTTGGAATCGGCACGGTATCGTCGGCTTCGGATTTCACAAGTACGCGGCCCACGAAGAGATCGATACGCCCGAAGCCGAGCGCAATCCCATGCGACACTTGCCTGGGCTGCCGAGTGCGCTTCTCCCACTCGCAGAGCAACTGTCCAACCAACGCGGCCGCTGGTTCACGGCAGGCTTCTACCTAACCGACACCGCACGCAGAATCGAGCCGGGCTACAGCGACGACGGCAGCGCCGCTTTCAAGGCATTCGTCGGACCCCCGCGAGAGGCGCTCTTCAAACCGCCTGCATCGTGGGCAATGTTGCGCAGCCTCCTGCGCGAACAAGCGGAGCTCGCGCGTCTCCTCGCCAAACGCGCGATGGCCGGCGGCGGCATCATTATCAACGAAGAGTCGGATGTGTTGCTGGACCCATCCTGGAACGCAGAGGGCAGGGTGAGCTTTCCGTTGCGCGAGGACAACCTCGAGCGCGTCGTCGCGGAGCTCGCGAAGGTCGGGCTATCGTGGACCGTTCCGGGCGACGTGCTCGCCACGGATCGCGCCGCAATGAAAGGCGCGATCGAGGCCTCCATTGCGGAAGCCATGAGCGCCGACGAGCGCGCCCTGCTCGACGCGGCATGCGCGAACGACGTCGGGACGATCCGTCAGCTTCTCGCGAAGGGCGTGAACATCAATGTCCGGTCCGTTCACGGCCAATTTGACGGAATCGGGGCCGCACCGTGCATGCCGCCGCTCGTGATCGCGCTATGCGCTCGGGCGAAAGAGGCTGCGATTGCGCTCATCGAAGCCGGCGCCGAGCTCCGTTTTCCACCGGGAAGGCCAGCGCTGGTTGCCGCACTGCAGGCCAACGACATCGATCTCGTGCGGCTCCTCCTGGAGCGTAGCCGTGTCAGAGCCGTGGCTGCATTCCAGGTTTTCTGGAAGGCAGCTGCCGTGGCGGATCGAGCCATTGTCGAGCTCCTCCTCGACGCGGGCGGGCTCTCGAAGCCTCCTCCACAAATGGACCAGATGATCGCGCAGCTTCGGCAGCGCGGGCGCGGGGAGATTGCGGATCTGATCGAGGCGCATTTGGCAAAACGCTGACGCGTGGCACGACGCCCCGTCGAGTCGACGTGCGGCCTCGACGGCGTCTGGTACGAAAGCCCATGCCCATCGCCACGCCCGAGATCTACGCCGCCATGCTGGACCGCGCCAAAGCTGGCGCGTTCGCATATCCCGCTATCAACGTGACGTCGTCGCAGACGCTGCACGCGGCGCTACGCGGCTTCGCGGACGCGGAGAGTGACGGCATCATCCAAGTCTCGACCGGCGGTGCGGAGTATCTTTCGGGCCCGACGATCAAAGACATGGTGACCGGAGCCGTCGCGCTCGCTGCCTTCGCGCACGAGGTCGCCGCGAAATATCCGGTGAACATCGCGCTGCACACCGACCACTGCCCGAAAGACAAGCTCGACAAAGACGTGCGGCCGCTCCTCGCTCTATCGAAAGCCCGCGTCGCGCGAGGGGAGGGGCCGCTCTTTCAGTCGCATATGTGGGACGGCTCCGCCGTACCATTGAACGAGAACCTGAAGATCGCCGAGCAGCTCCTCGCCGATTGCGCCGCCGCGAAGGTCATTCTCGAAATCGAGGTCGGTGTCGTCGGCGGGGAGGAAGACGGCGTCACCGGCGCCATGGACGAGAAGCTCTACAGCACCGCGGCGGACGGGCTCACGACGGCCGCCGCGCTCGGCCTCGGTGAAAAGGGCCGGTACATGGCGGCGCTGACGTTCGGCAACGTGCACGGCGTCTACAAGCCCGGCAGCGTGAAGCTCCGGCCGGCCATTCTGAAAGAGATTCAGGACGCCGTCGGCGCGAAGTACAAACGGAACAAACCGTTCGACCTCGTCTTCCACGGCGGCTCCGGTTCGTTGCTGGAGGAGATTCGCGCGACGCTCGATTACGGCGTCGTGAAGATGAACGTCGATACCGATATGCAATACGCATTCACGCGCCCGGTCGCGACGCACATGTTCAAGCATTACGACGGCGTTTTGAAGGTCGACGGCGAAGTCGGAGACAAGAAGGCCTACGACCCGCGTGCGTGGGGCAAGGCCGCGGAGGCATCGATGGCGAAACGGGTCGTCGAAGCATGCACGGATCTGCGCTCGACAGGCACGACGCTGCGCCGTTGACGCGTCCTGCCACAGCCGTTGTGTCCAAACCCCTCATCGACGCCCTACGGCGTTGGGTTTAGGCCATTCGAATGGCGACCATTACGACCAAAGACGGCACGCAGATCTACTACAACGACTGGGGCAAGGGGCAGCCGGTCGTCTTCAGCCACGGTTGGCCGCTCAGCGCCGACGCGTTCGAGGACCAGATGTTCTTCCTCGCGTCGCGTGGTTATCGCTGCATTGCTCACGACCGTCGAGGGCACGGTCGCTCCAGCCAGCCGTGGCAAGGCAACGATCTCGACACCTACGCCGATGATCTCGCCGAGCTCGCCGAGAAGCTCGACTTGAAAAACGCCATTCACGTGGGCCATTCCACGGGCGGTGGAGAGGTCACGCGCTACATCGGCCGGCACGGCACCAAACGCGTCGCCAAAGCGGTCCTGATCGGCGCCATTCCCCCGCTCATGCTGAAGACGGCGGGCAACCCGAACGGCACACCGATGGAGGTGTTCGATGGGCTCCGCAAGGGGGTCACCTCCGACCGCTCGCAGTTCTTCAAAGACTTGAGCATGCCCTTTTATGGTTACAACCGGTCGGGCGCGAAGGTCTCCGAGGGCGTCCGCAATTCGTTTTGGCTTCAGGGAATGATGGCCGGAATGCCCGCCTCGTATTTCTGCATCAAAGCGTTTTCAGAGACCGACACGACCGAAGACCTGAAAAAGTTCGACGTGCCGACGCTCATCCTGCATGGGGACGACGATCAAATCGTCCCCATTGGTGCATCCGCGACGCTCTCCTCGAAGCTCGTCAAGAACGCGACGCTGAAGGTCTACAAGGGTGCGCCACACGGCATGTGCACGACGATGAAAGACCAGGTCAACGAGGACCTGCTGGCGTTCATCAAGGGCTGACCGCTCTCACTTCTTTTCGTCGAAAGCAGTGGCGCGTGCGGTCGCCTCCGTTCGATTCACGTCGGAGGTGACCGCCGCGAGCTTCGCCCGAATGGCGTCGACGGCGTCGGCGCCAAGGGGCAATCGAAACGGGAGAGCGGCGCCGTCGGCGGGGCGGGACGCCTCGTCGACGATAGCGCGCGCCGCCTTGTCCGGATCACCTGCCTGCGCGCCGTGCGATTGTTCGACCCAGGTGCGCATCCCTCCGACGGTCGCCGCGTACGCATCCATCGCGGGCATGAACCGGAACCCGCCGCCGAAGAGGGCCGTGCGGAACGCGCCGGGCTCGACGACCACGATGCGAATGCCGAACGGCTTCACTTCCAGCGCCAAACATTCGGACAAGCCCTCGAGCGCGTGCTTCGCGGCGCAATAGGCGCCGAACCCGGGCCCGGCCGTGATTCCGCCGACGCTGGTGATCTGGACGATGGTGCCGCCTCGTTGCGCGCGCATATGCGGGAGCACCTCTTTCGTCATCGCGGCGGCGCCGAAGAACATCAGCTCCATCGTCGCGCGAAGATCGTCGTCGCTCGTCTCCTCCACGGCGCCGAGGATGCTGAAACCCGCGTTGTTCACCAGCACGTCGATGCGACCGAAGCGCGCAATCGCCGCCGCGACCGCCGCTCGCACCTGCTCGGGACGCGTCACGTCGAGCGGCGCGAGCAGCACGCGGTCCGGAGCCTTGGCAGCGAGGTCCGCGAGCACCTCCGGCTTTCGTGCGGTCGCGACGACGCGGTCGCCTCGGCGAATCGCCTCTTCCACGATGGACCGGCCGAACCCAGACGACGAACCGGTGACGAGCCAGACCTTGGACGAAGCGGGTGTATCGGTGTGCGTGCTCATGACCATCTCCTTTGTGCGGGCACCTTAGGCAGCCGGCCGCCGTCCGAGAAGCCGGGCGAATTGCGATGCGCTTTTAAGACCTGCTAAACAATATGGCAACGTGCGAGACGACCTCTCAGGGCTCACCACGCTGCTGGTCGTGGCGGACAAGCGCAGCTTCACCGCGGCAGCCGCCGAGCTCGGCATGACCACCTCCGCGGTGAGCCAGAACGTCAGCGCCCTCGAGCGGCGTGTCGGCGTGCGGCTCCTCCAGCGCACCACCCGCAGCGTCGGCTTGACCGAGGCGGGCGCGCGCTTCGTTGCGCAGCTCCGCCCCGCGATGGAGAGCGTGCACGCCGCATTCGACTCGCTCGACGAAGCGCGAGGCCAGCCAATGGGCACTTTGCGCCTCAACCTGTCGCGCCTCGCGAGCAGGACGGTTCTTCAGCCCATCCTCGCGGCGTTCCTACAGGCGCACCCCGGCCTGCGCATCGACATCGACATCGACGACGGCCTGTCGAGTCTCGTCGACAAGGGCTTCGACGCGGGCATCCGCCTCGGTGAGCACCTCGAAAAGGACATGGTCGCCCTCCGACTGAGCACCGAGATGCGCGCGGCGGTTGTCGCCTCACCCGCGTATTTCGCCGAACGTGGCAAGCCCAAACACCCGCGCGACCTGCACCAGCACGATTGCATCAACTATCGACAAATATCGAGCAACAATCTCTACCGCTGGGAATTCACCGATCGCAATCGAGACCTCTCCATTGCGGTTCAGGGGCGCGTCATCTGCAACGACGAGGAAATCATGCTGCGAGCCGCCCTCGACGGCCTCGGGCTCGCGTACATGATGGAGAGCAGCGTCACAACACAGCTCGCCGACAAGAGCCTGGTGCGCGTCCTCACCCCGTATTGTCCGCGCTTTCCCGGTTTGTATCTGTATTACGCGAGCAGCGCGCAACAGCCACCCAAGCTTCGCGCCCTCGTCGACTTCTTGAGGGCGCGACGCTCGAGGTAGCTCACCGAAGCGTTACTTCGACGGGATGCGCGCGTTCATCCAGGCGACGATATCGTCGAGGATGGCCTCCATGCCGACGTCGTTCAAGAGATCGTGCGCGTAGTCTTGGCCGGAGTTGGGACGTGAGTGCTGCGCCCCGCCGTGCCTCCTGCGCGGCGGCGTGGTTGTAGAGCGGGGCGAACGAATCGGGGAGATTTGCAATATCCCCGGGCGATTCGTTCGCATTCGCAGGCCCACGCACGTCCGTCGCCACCATGTTTCGAGCACTTCGGAGGTCGAGGCGTACTCGATACGCCGTTCGCGACGCAAAGCCGCGAATGGATCGGGGAGGGATACCGCAACTGCCGGCCATTCATTCGCCCGCCGCCCGACGCGGATCGCCCTCACAGCCGCTCTGCCACAGACCCGGACTGCCACGTATCAGCCGCCGCCACCGCCAGGAGTCGTTGCCTCGACGAGCTCGCCGCGCGCGCAATCGCCGTGTTGAACGCGACCCTTGATCCATCTTGAACAACCGAGACCCGCGCGTCGCGCATCTAGGCGGTAGTCTGCCCGACGATGCTCAAGCGCGCCCTCATCGTCATGTTCCTAACGGGGTGTGCCGCACAGGTCGACGTCGAGTCCGAGCCGGACCCTGACGATGATGACCCTGCCGTCGATCCGCCTGCGTGCGAAACCATCTATCTCGCAGGCGACGGCAATGGCGCTCGCGACGTCGCTTTGGACGAGACGCATGCGTATTGGACCGACGGCTGGGCGATCTTCTCGGCCTCAATCGCCACCGGCGAAGCCTCGAAACTGTTCGAAGGTGCTTGGACAGGGCGTTTTATCGCTATCGACGATAGCTACGTCTACTCGGCTACCGAGGATGACGGTGACGGGACGCGGGGGGCGCTGTTCCGGATACCGAAGGGTGGCGGACCTCGCGAGGAGATCGGGACCGGGATTGTCCTCCCCATCGGGCTCGAGGTCTCTGCAGGAGAGGTATTCGTCCTAGACATCGGCGCCCACCTGTCGACGGGTGACCCGGAGCCCACAAGCGGCCGAATCCTCCGTTGGAACGAAGCAACAGACCTCGTCCCGATGGTTGAGGGCATCCAGGGATACGTCGGCGAGCTCATGGTCGACGCGCACGACGTTATGGTTCGGCGCGAGTCGGCGACGCAGCGCACGGATCTGCTCATGGTGTCGCGAGCGGACGGCGCAATGACGGTGCGTTCCATCCTGGGCGATCGGATGGCGCTCGCGGCCGATTCCATCTTGCTTACGCAGGATACGACCTCTGGTTGGAGCATCGTTCGTCATCAACGAGCGAGCGGCGGGAACACGCTCCTTGGAACGGTTGCAGGCTCGCGCCCACTACGCCGTATCCTCGCGACAGACGACCACGCGTACTTCGCGTTGAACAACGAGTCCTATGAGTGGTGGGATGGTCGACCGCAGGTCATCCGAATGGCGCTCGATAGCGGCATCGTGGAGCACCTGCCGTATGACGAGGTCGAGGGGACGCTCACCGCGCACGCCACCAATCATCAGTTTGTGGCGTTCGGACGCACGCAGGCGTTCAAGCCTGCCGACCACGAAGTCGTCCTCTTCTGCCGCTGATCCGTAACCGGCCAGTCGCCCGCTTAGAACGCCTGCTGTCCGATTACAGAAAGCACACTTGGGCACCTCGGAATGCTCGTACGATGACGAGCCTCCATGCGCATCACCGCAGTACTCCTCCTCGCCCTAACCAGTTGTGCGGCTACCGTGGAGGTCGAGGACGACGGTGACGTATCGCCCGCCGACGAGCCGCCTGCTTGTGAGGCGCTGACGTTGGTCGGTGACGGCGATGGCGCGTACGACGTCGCGCTCGACGAGACGCGGGCGTTTTGGACCGACGGCTCGAACGTGTTCGCGGCTTCGCTCGCAACGGGGGAGGCGGAGCGTCGAGTCGAGAATGGCGGGTGGATTCGGTACCTCGCGATCGACGACTCCTACGTTTACGCGGTCGACGACGAGCCGGAAGGGGTTGATGGCGGCGTGCTGTTCCGCTTTCCGAAGGCCGGCGGCACGCGGGAGGATCTCGGGGCGGGCATCGCGCACGCTGCTGGGCTCGAGGTCGCCGGGGGCGAGGTGTTCGTTCTCGATATGGGCCGCGGCGCGGAAGGGCTCGACGAGCCCGAGCCGCGCGACGCTCGCATCTGGCGATGGTCTCCCGCGACCGGCCTCGCGGCTGTCGCCGAGCGCCTCGAGGGTTACGTCGGCAATCTGATGGTCGACGGCTCGGACATCATCCTGCGAAGCGCGCGGCTCGAGCCGGCGCGAACCGAGCTCGTGGTCGTGTCGCGTGCATCGGGCGCGATCGAGACGCGTCCGTTCGAGGGCGACGTGATGGCGCTCTCCGGCGATTCGATCGTCTCGGCGGACTCTGGACCCAATGGCTGGAGCGTCTCGAGCTACGAGCGTGCAACCAAGGGCGGCTCGCTCATCGGAACGCTCAAGGCCCCTGAGGGGATGTTGGCACTCGTGACGGCCGGAGACGATGCCTACTTCGCAGTGAATACCGTCGTGTACGGATACGAAGACTATGAGGCGGCGCCTCAGGTCTACCGAATGGATCTCGGTACCGGCGCCGTCGTTCAATTCCCGTATGCCGAGGTTATCGGTGATCTGACCGCGCGCGCCGCGAATGACGTGCATGTGGCCTTCGGTCGCACCCACGTCGAGAGCTCGGATCCCTTCGACGCCGACGTGATCCTCTTTTGCCAGTGACCGAGCGCGGGTCGATCCGCGATCAGCTCACGCGCCCTTCACGAGCTCGTCGAGCAGCGCTTTCGCCGCGGCCTTGTCCTCGCTCTCCACCGCGAGGAAGAAGTTGCCCGTTTGGCGAACGCTCGCGACGGACTTCAGCCGCTCGAGCTCCGTTTCCGGCAGCGCATTCGCCCCCGCCGACGCGGGGACGAACGTGACCGTAAAGGTCTTATCGCCCTTCTTGACGGTAAACACCGTCACGGCGACCGTGTTCGTGAGCAATTGGCTCGTTATGTCCGTGTAACCCGCATCGCGCAGCGCTTTTTCGACGTCCGCGCTCGTCGCTTGATCGAGCGGTTTGCTCCCGATGGTCGGGCCGACCACGGCCGTCGACGTGCCCGTTGCGGCGCTCGCATCGTCGGCCGGCGTGAAGACAATCGGGTAGGACACTTTTACGA
Organism: Polyangiaceae bacterium; assembly: GCA_013361525.1. Lineage (GTDB taxonomy): Bacteria > Myxococcota_A > Polyangia > Polyangiales > Polyangiaceae > Xiheicaenibacterium. The sequence continues at coordinate 12,374 of JABFXY010000184.1, forward strand.
CGCCCGCCTCCGGCTCCGGGAACGTGAGGGTCTCGAATGCCTTCGCGACGCACGACACGACCGATGCGTCGCTCATATCGCTGTTCGACCCGACGCCCGACACCTTGCCGTCGCGGCCGATCGTGAAGCTCACGGTGATCTTGCCGGCGAGCTTCGGGTCCTTCTTCAAGCCGGCTTCGTAACAAAGCCGATACCTCCCGAAGTTTTGGCGAACGATGCGCTGAATGACCTCCGGGGGGAGGCGGCCGCTGACGCTCGTCGCGCCCATGCGCAGCGTCGGCGGCTTCGCGCGACCGGTTCCAGAGCCGAAGCCGGTCCCGGGAGCCCCGTCACGTTTCCACGGCTCGACGCCGCCCGTATTCAGCATGCCGATCATCCCGAACTCCAGCGCGTCACGGAGCGCGGCGCTTCGGGCCAATTCGTAGTCCGGATCACCCGGGCGTACGGTCTTCGTCGACGCCTGCGCCGATCCGGCGGGTGCCGCCGAAGCCGCCTCGGCCGCGCTGACCGTGGCGGTCGCCGTGGCGGTCGCGCTCGAGGCGCTTTCATCATCGTGCGTTCGCTTCGCGTCTTCCTTCGAAGAGCAGGACGCGACGGCGATGCACAATCCGATTCCAAGCGCACGTTGCATGGGCCAATCCTATGGCAGGACCGAGCGACGCGGGACGTCGAGGAATGACCTCGGCGGAGCTCGGACCCCGGGGATGTTTCTGTGTTCGTCCAAAAGCGTGTGGTAAACGTGATGTTTACTACACGCTTTTCCCGTGTGAGAGACCCCACGAACCCCCCGGGTTTCACTCGGCTGGGCCCGGAGATCTCACTCAGCCGCACTCGAGACCGTCACATCCCTCAAATCGCCAAGCTGCTCACGCGCCACTTCGAATAACGCGTCCCTCAAAGCATAGAGTCGGGGCTCAGCGACGCCGCTTTTGCGGGCGAGCGCGCCGGGCGAGACCCCCGCGACCATGCGCGTGACGAGCTCGACGTCGCGTTCGGTCGGCTCGATGTGCGCAGCCCTGGACACGGGCAATTCCCGTGCGCGTGAGCGAATCGAAGCCGGCACCGCGCGCGCCCGTCGCAACCACACGAGGAAGCGAACGAGCTCGCGACGGGGATCGGAAAATGCCGTCCGCCCGTGGAGAACACGGTGATTGTCTGCGACGAGGATTTCGCCTGCTCGGAGGTCGATGCGCGCGGGCGGGTGCGCTTCGAGCTGGGCCATTACCTTGCTGAACAGCGGGTCGTTCGGGGCAGGGCGCGGCGCGTGCAGAAATGCGATGTGCTCGCCGAATCGCGCAATGGTCGGCGCGACGACCATTCCCGCGATGAAGGGGAAGGCGCGCGGAACTTCGAATACCGCGGAATAGAGGGCACGGTCGTGTTGCTCGAGGGCTTCGACGACGAGCCTGCTGTCGAGCAGCAACGATGTGCCGCCGCTCGTCGCCGGCTGCACGCACACGAGGACTTGAAGGTCAGCGGGCCTCCCTCGAAAGAGCTGCAAATCGTTGTGGAGCGGCGTAGGGCCATTGGTCGATGCGAAGGAGCGACCCTCGGGCACCGCTCGAATGACCTGCCGCTCGACCATCAGCGGGGGCTCGCCGGAAAGCTGTTCTGCGAATTGCCAGGGGCGCGCGAGGTCCGATGGCGTGAGCGCCCCGGCCGGCAAGACGAAGTAGCCCGTCTTCGCGAGTCTGGCTTCGAGCGCACTATGCATGGTCCGCACCGTTCTCGAGGCGTCCGAGCGCATCCAGGGTTCGTACGACGAATGGCCGGTCGAGCGCGCTGCGCGGCGCAGGGAAAAGGTCTGCGAGCGGTGCGCCGTCGGCAATACGCAGCTGCTTTCCAATCGTCGCGATCGAAAACACCGCAGGCACGGCGTGGAACACGTCGGTTCGGACCACGCCGCGAAGGACGTCGTGATCGAAGCCGATACGCCCCTCGACGAGCGTGGACCACCCCGGTGGTGTCGCGATGAGCGCCGGCGGCTTTACGAAGAAGTGAGGCTCCCCGCGTGGGTGCGGTGTCACGTACTTCGCCAGGTACAAGAGCGCGCCTTGGAACACGTTGTCTTCGCGCAATGGGCCGTCGAGGACCGGCGCCCACGCGTCGCGAATCGCGGTCTCGATCGTCGCGAGGCGGTCCCGCGGTAGATCTACGCTGACGTTGCTTCCGTCGAATCGAAAAGAGAGCGGCAATCCAGCGCGCACGACGAGGCGGTCTTCCGCAATCTCGACTTGTCGCGGCCCCGCTTCGACGACCTCCGTCACGCCGGTGATCTCTGCCGGTTTGTGGCGCGTCACGAGCTTTCGATACTTCCGTGTCGCCCCGCGCTCTTTGGATTCGAAATAGCCTTTGTCGTAGAAGTGTACGTGCGCGCGCGCGACCTCGGGCGCTTCGTGCAATCGCCGATACCGCGCGTCGAAATGGTCGGGGAGGGGAATGACGGTTGCGATTTCGCCGTCGAGCACGATCGACGATGCCTCGTCTTCGATCACGAGCGAGAGCACGACGGGACGGTAGCCGGAGGCGTGATCGATGAAACGCTCTTCGACGCGGAAAGAGCGCGGGCGGCGATTCGCGGTGGACGATACCCGCAGGCGCACTCCCGCCGGCACGCGCGCGACGAGGCCGGTGAAGAGCTCGATTCGTTTGCGCCGGAGTGAGACGGGACCATTCGCGAACGCGTCGGCAAGGCCGTCCGTTCCCATGCCGAGCGGCCCCATCATCGGCAAGGCTCCGCGCGTGCGTAATGTTATGGCGTCGCGTCCCACAAAGCGCTCGATCTTGAGACCGCCGAGCGACCGGACGAGTTCAATTCGCTGGGCGAGGATGAGCTCGCGCCCAATAGCGTTGCCTTCGAGAAGCGGCGTGCAGGCTTGCGCCGCGCGCAGCGGCACGGAACCGCCGAGTGTGGCCGACCGCTGCACGAGCCGAACGAAGCCGCCGAGGACGTCGACGATTTCGATCGGCGCGCCGGAGGCGGTATCCACGCTCGAATCAGCTGCAACCGCCGCCACCACCACAGCCGCCACCACCTCCACAACCACCGCCGCCGCCGCAACCTCCCCCTCCGCTGCTGGAGCTGGAGCTGCATGAATAGGAGCTCGTTGACGAGGTGTGCTCCGGCCTCGCGAAGAGCTCCGTGAAGAGCACGAACGCCGGCAGCGCAACGAGCGCCGTGGTCCCGTGTGCAGCGACTGCCAGGCCGACTTCATTGGGGTGAGCACGCCGGCCGCTCGCGACGTCAGCGCGCAGGGTGGTCGTGGCGTCGCCGAGCCACTTCAGATACTCGCCGCCATAGACGGACGACTGCTCCCCAGCGCCTCTCCAGACGATACCGGTGAGGCCCATGGCGAACATCATCACGATGAGGAATACCGGCGCCGGTGCGTTCGGCCCCGAGCGAGCGATGAGGCGTGCGACGCCGAGGCCCAGGCAAAGGACAATCGCGCCGAGCATGAACAGGCGATACTCGAAGGTCCTCGCTCGTGACCGGACGAGGCCGTGCTTCTCCGCGTCTTCCCTCAGCGCTTCGGTTCGCTGCATGGCGATGGCGAGCGCGGCCGCGTGCGGATTCGTCGGGTCCCTCCGAACGTCGAGCAGAAACGATTCGTACAACGGGTCGGCGGGCGGGTGCGCCACGACCTGAAAGCGGCGGGTCGTGGCGCCGGCCTCCTGAACGAGATGTTTCGCAGAAATGGCGACCGAGACGAGCGTATTGGCGACCTCACGTGCGCCGCCGCGGACGTGGGCAATGGTCCACAGCTCGTCACCCGTCGGGACATAGCCAATCGTCAGACGCCGGTGACCTGGAGCCCCTGGGGTTCGATAGGGGGTCGCGGCGCCAGGGCCGTCGACACGCTCGCGCTCCGCACGTGTGGCGCGTTGATGGCCGAATCGGCTCGTCATCCAATAGATGCCGATGCACGCAAAGACATAACCCACACCCCAGTAATGGCCCGGAGGCAGGTTGAACGGCGGGAAGTCGAAGATGTTGTTCACGGCGCCTTCCCCGGAGGCTCGTCGATGTGGTCGATCGCCGCGTCGAGCAATGCGACGAGGGCCTTCATCGCTTCCTTCGGTGATTCGCGGAATCGAAGCAGCTGGCTGGTGTCGACGCCGAGGTGTTTGCCTGCGGCCGCGACGACGCTCTTCAGGTCGCGTTTGCTCTCGTGCCCCGAGCGCTGCAGCAGCGCAAACAGCGGGCTGCGGATCTGGCGAACCTTTCTCCCGATAAGCCCCTCGTAGCGCAGGAGCCCGGCCGTCGCGTCGGCGATCGCGATTCGGAGCCGAATGCGCGTCTCGCGAAGCTCTTGCTCGATGCGCAGGCGTCGATGGTCGTCCTCGATTCGTAGACCGCGAAATGGATTGTCGCCTCGCAGCGCTATCCCTTCGGCGCCGAGGTCTTCGAACAGGAGCGGAAACACGTCGGCCGCGCGTGGGATTTCGCCCTTTCGCAAGAGCATGCATTCGATGCGCGCGGACGTGCGGGCGAGCGCGATGTCGTTGGCCACCCGTTCGAGGACCTCGATGGCGTCGTTCTCCAACACGACCACGAGGTCGACGTCGCTCGTCGCCTCGTCGTACCCGCCTCGTACCGTGCTTCCATGGGCAAGCACTGCGACCAATTCGTCTTTGAGCTTCGTATCGAAGGACGCCAGCAATTGGTCCAGCGCGCGCTCCACACGATTCGGAAGTCCCAGCGTGCTCGTTTCCGTCCCCACTTTCGGATCTCCCATTGCTTGTTACCGTTTCGCCTCGGCGGGCTCCGCCCGCTTCGCCCCCTCACGGAGAAACACCTTTGCGAGACTCCCAAACCCTTTGACGGCCCAAACGACGCTGCCAGATTCGGTCGTCGTCCGCGCGACGTAAGGCCCGCGTCGGACCGAGGGTGCCGCGCCGCGTGCGACATCCGCTGGACGCGGAATCGCGAAGCGCGCGTGCATCGTCAATCGATCGCGAATGGCATCCGCCGACAGCCGGCGCTCGTTCGTGGCCGCCTCCGCAATGGCAACCGCGTCCAGAACCGCTTGCATCGACGGTCCGCGCGGCGACGAAGCGACCACCCGCTCTGCGAGCGCCCGCACCTCGGTGGCGCGACGGCCGAGTCGAGGCAATAGCGGTAGTGCATCGTCCACCCGCTTGCGTTGAAGGATGTTGCGCGCGCGGCCGAGCCCTTGCGATCCGACTGCGCCGGCGAGGTCACTCGGCCCGGGATCGCTCTCGGTCAAAAGGCGCGCCAGCTCCGATTGGTCCGACGCCAGGCGCGCCGGGTTCCCGCCGTATCTATCGCCCGCCCTCGGTTCGATCGGCGCACGGGGAGCCATCTCGCCGGCCCCTGCTCGTGACCCGCGCAGCGCGTGGGCGCGGTCGATCTCGGCGACGAGCGGCGCGAGCCCGTCTCCGAAATGTGCATCGCGCTCGAGCACGATCGGCACATCCGGCCGCACCTCGAAGACCACCGCGAGAATATCGAATACTGCGTCCGGTACGGCGTGCGCGTGCGTATCGAAATAGAACTCGTCCTCGAACACACCGCCGGCGATATGGACCATTCCCACGTGATCGAGCGGAAACGCTCGCGCCATGGCAATGGGATCTGCGTGCGCATTGATTGCATTCGCGTACAGGTTGGCGACATCGAGCAACAGATCGCAGCCGGTCGCGCCCACGATTTCCGAATAGAAGTCCGGCTCGGACATCACGTCGCCCGGGTGTGCGAACGGCGTCGCGATGTTCTCCAGCAAGAAGGGGACATCCGGGAGCGCCGAGCGTGCGCGGCTCGTGTTTCGCGCGACGGCTCGCACCACCTCGGCGCAACGAGGCACCGGCGTCAGGTGCCCAATCTCGCGGCCCGCCGCTTTCGTCAGCGCCACGTGCTCCGTCACGACTGGAGCATTCAGATCGCGTGCGAGCGCGCCGAGCCGCTGTGCCTTTTCGAGCTCGATGCCCTCGGCGCTTCCGAGCGAGAGCTTCACCCCGTGCGGTACGACCGGCCACATCCGCGCGAGCGCCACGGCCTCTCGCCGCGCGCTTCCTTCGGCAAAACACGTCTCCGCCACGACTTCGACGAAGTCCACCGACGATGGCGCGCTCAAGAGATCGGCGGCGAGCTCGGGCCTGTGCCCGATGCCCCTCGCTCCCGAAAGCGCCTTACGACCGGCCATCGGCCCAGAAGGCTACGCGATCACCTGGCGAGCTGCAGCAAGTGGTGAGCGCAGCGGATGCATCATGTTGCGGATGCTCTCGGGTCAGTTTCCGATAACGAGCCGCAAATCGTGCGACGTTGCCAATCCGCGCGCCCATTGCAATCCCTCGGCGAAGCCGAGCGCTCCGGCGTCGTTCCACGGCAGCTTGCGACAATCGATGAAGGTCCACGCGTCCGCGCTGTCGCTCCCGCCCTCCGCGACGAGGATGATCGGCTTTCGAGACAGGCGAGGGCGAGGGTAGGGGTGCACGAGAGAACCACGCAACCCGATCACACCTGGCGTCGTTCGCCTCTACGGTTCGAGGCCTTCCGCCTCGTTCGGCGCCACAGCGCGCCGGATACCGTAGCGATCCCGCGGGTCGGTCGAGGGTTCGGTTCTTGCTGACCTGCCCGAACCGTTCGCAAGGGAGGGGGGACATGTTCGACACGATTCGATACTTCCGAATCGGGGCGCTCGGCGCGCTCGGCACGGTGACCTTCGTTCTCATGGGTTGTGGGGACGACACGGAGACGGAAGACCCGACGCCGGTGCCAGTCGATCCCTCGCCGCTCGACCCGAAATCAATCGAGAAGTTCGCCGACCCGCTGGTGATCCCCGGCGTCATGCCGCCCATCGAGACGGGCGCCGAACGCACCGATTATCGAATTGCGGTTCGTCAGTTTCGACAGCAAGTCTTGCCGAAATCGATGCCCATGACGACGGTATGGGGTTATGGCCGCCAAGGCGATCCCTTGCCGGACGCGGATCCGGCGTCGACGTTCCACTATCCCGCATTCACGATCGAAGCGCGGAGCAACAATCCCGTCCGGGTCACGTGGGTCAACGAGCTCGTCAAGGCGGACGGCACCTTCTTGCCGCATCTACTGCCGGTGGACTCGACGATCCATTGGGCGGATCCCGGCGGCCAAGGCCATGACCACAGCGGCCAATCCGCGCTCTACACCGGACCCGTTCCGACCGTTACGCACGTGCACGGCGCGCATTCGTTCGCGCACAGCGACGGGCACCCGGAAGCGTGGTTCTTGCCGAACGCGACGAACATCCCCGACGGCTTTTCGATGCGCGGGCCGACGTATGCATCGCAGGAGGACGTCGGACCCGGCGAGGCCGTGTTCGACTACCCGATGGACGAAGACGCGGCGACGCTCTGGTATCACGACCATTCGCTCGGAATGACCCGTCTCAATGTCGCCGCGGGCCTCGCCGGGTTCTGGATTATCCGCGACGAAGCGGAGGAGGCGCTCGGCTTGCCGGGACCCGCCCCGAGCGTCGGCGATGCCCCAGGGACGCGCTACTACGAAATCCCGCTGGTCTTGCAGGACCGCACGTTCCTCGACGACGGATCGCTGTCCTATCCGGATTCGCGCGCCGAATACGACGGTTATGAAGGGCCGTTCATCCCCGATTCGCAGGTGCCGCCGATTTGGGGGCCCGAGTTCTTCGGCAACGTCATCGTCGTCAATGGCCGGACGTGGCCCTATCTCGAGGTCGAGCCGCGCCTCTATCGCTTTCGCCTGCTCAATGGCGCGGACGCACGCACGTTCATCCTGCAGCCCGACAACGACGACGTGGAGTTTCAAATCATCGGCAGCGACGGCGGCCTCCTCGCCGGCGCGCCGGTGGTCGAAAAACAGCTCTTGATCGGGCCTGCCGAGCGCGTCGACATGTTGGTCGACTTCTCGGGCCTCGCCGTCGGTGAGACGGTCACGCTCTTGAATTCCGGCCCGGACGAAGCGTGGGGCGGGCCGGACGTCGACCCGCCGCAGGACCCGGCGGACCCCGATACGACCGGGCAAGTCATGCAGTTTCGCATCGTCGAGCCGACGGGCTCGGGCGAAGCCGGCGCGGTGCCGGCGGACCTTCGGACCATCGAGCCGCTTACCCCTACGGCGCCGCACCGCGATCTGTTGCTTCAAGAGCTCGCAGTCGACGACGGCCAATACCCGTACCACGTCCAGCTCGGCACCGTGGCAGAGGGCACGTTGCCGTGGGCCGCTCCGGCGACCGAAATCATCAAAGTCGACGATACCGAGATATGGCGCGTCGCCAATACGACCGAGGACGCTCATCCCATTCATCTGCACCTGATCGACTTTCAGATCCTCGACCGAACACCCTTCGACGTCGAAGGATTCAAGGCGGCTGAGCAAGCGTGGCTCGACGGCACGGGCCCGCAGCCGTTGCTCGACGACTTCATGACGGGGCCACCCACCGGGCCGGCGCTCGCCGAAGCAGGTGAGAAAGACACCGTGATGATGATCCCCGGCACGATTACGAGAATCATCGCCCGCTTCGATCGTGTCGGCTCTTACGTTTGGCATTGCCACATCATCGAGCACGAGGACAACGACATGATGCGGCCGCTGGAGATCGTGGAGTAGGACGATTGCGCGCGTCTGGGCGCCGGCTCTGCCTGCGCCCAGATGCAGCCGCTCAGACGTCGGCTTCGATGGCGAACGTGTTGCCATCGGGATCCTTGAACCACGCGATACGCCCGCCGCCCGCGCGCGTGGTGATCCCTTTTTCATCGTGGGGGTATCCGTCGTAGCGAGCGAATTCGACGCCGGCCGCGGTTAGCTCGCCGACGATTTGGTCGATGTCGTCGACGTACCAGGTGGCCATCGTCGCCTGGGACTTCCCGGCCAGGGGTGATTGGAACACGTTCAGCGCCGTTCCGGCGCCGGCGCCATAGATGCGCCCGCCACCCGGGATGTCCGCGCTGGGGCAAGACATCAGTGGCTTCAGGCCGAGCTTGCCTTCATAGAACGCGACCGCTTCATCGATGTTGGAGACGGCGATCGATGCTCGGACTTCGTGGTTGCTGAGGGGCATGGCTGAACCTTCCCATCGAACCGGGAGAGACGCTCGTCGCCGGAGATGCTAACTCCGCGCGCCGATGCGCAACCACCTCGGCCGTCGTCGCACGTTGCTTGTTTTGCCGGTTTCGCTGTTGTTCGCGTGCTCGTCGGACGCGACGGCGCGGCGCCCTACGCCCGCGCCTTCGACGACCGCCACGGCAACCGGGCCCGTCACCGAGTCGACCGACGCTGGTCGAATCGAGGTGTTGGCGCAAAGCGTATGTGAGGTGCGAACGGCGGGCGAAGTGCCCGCGAAGCAGCGGCTCTATCTCGCTTCATCGGTGGAGGATGCTCGCGAGAAGCGGCCGCTCGTCCAAGGTCGCTACGAATCGGCGACCTTCAGCCTTCGCCCTGGGAACGCGGAGGAGACGTTCTCGAGCGTCGAGGCTTCGGGGTGGGGCACGTCGTTTTCGGGGCTGCTACCCACGAAGGACGTCCCGATATGGATCAAGCCGTCGCGCAAGCTCGCGAGCGGAATGGTGACGCCCGTGCCTGAGACGAAAGCGAAGCTCGTCCGCGTCGAGCGCGGCTCGGTCGTCGTGCGCGTCGAGCTCGCGTCGTCGCCGGTCGAAGAGACCATTGCGTGCGACGACCTCGTCGCGAATCCTCCCGAAATGGTGTCGCTCGCGCCGGGGAAAGAAATGGCGCTCGATGCATCGAAAGGTGTCGAGGTCTTGCCGACGCCCACGAGCCCAGCGGGAAGCGGGTTGATCGTCCGCTCGCCGGAGGCGTCGGTCCCTTCCTTCTTCGACATCGTCGAGCTCGAGCGACAGGGCAAGCTCGCCAAGGTGCAAATCCCCTCGCGAGACGGCACCATGACCGGCTGGGTGCCGGCAGCCAACGTCCGCACCATTGCCGAGTCGGCGTCGAAAGGCCCGCGGGTCGGTGCATGGACAGGCAATCGCATGACGGAGCCCGCGAAGGAGCCAAATCCCTTCGCGCCGAAATGGACCGCGTGTCCACACCCCGTACGATTCGCGGCGATCCCTTTCAAGGAGGCGGAGCCTATTTGGGCTGGTGAAGCGCGCGCCCAAACGTTGATTGGGCTCGTCGACGAGGCGTCGGTCAACAAGCTGTGGAAGGACACGCCCGCGCCGGCTGGATGGATTCACGTGGCGCTCAAAGGGATCGATTCGACGCGTCTTCTGGTCCGCGAAGCCGATTTGAATGGTTGCAAGGAAAAGGCGGGCTGAGCATCCCCGTCAGGCTTACTTGTGTGTGAATCGCGAGCAGGTAGCGATTCAGCTCGGGCTATTGCACGTCGAACGAACCGCTCGAGGTGCTCGAGCCACTCGAAGTGCTCGTGCTACTCGAAGTGCTTGTGCTACTCGAAGTGCTCGACCCGCTCGACCCGCCTGAGCCGCTCGGCTCCGGGGGCGCCGCCGGGATCCCATTGCCGGTCAGCGGGATCGTCTTGTTGCCCATATTGGTCTCGACGACCAGCGTTCCGGCGCGTTTACCGGCCGCGCCTGGGCGGAAGGTGATCGCTATCGTGCAGGGATCTCGTACCGCCAATTGCTGACGCTGCGTGCACTCGCCCGCGACCGTGAAGTCACCTGTGGCGGACACCTTCGTCAGGGTGACCGGCGCTGCCGAGGCATTCTGGAGCGTCACGTTGAATGGGGCGCTGCTCGTCTCCAGGATTTGGTCGGGAAACGTAACGTCACCCGGGCGGACGATGAGTTTTGCCTTGAATGCCACGCCTGCCCCGCTCAGCGACACCGTTTGTTCGTGCGCGCCGAAATGCACCGTCAACCCACCCTCGTATGCCTTGGCCGTGTGTGGCCGAAACCGCACCGCGATCCGGCAGGGTGCATGCGGCGCGACGGCAACACAATCGTGATGGATGGTAAATGCGCGATCAGGGTCGGATTCGTCGATCGATACGATCTTTTGCACGACTTCGTCGGGATTCGTGACCTCGATCTCGAGCGCCTTGCTGTCCCCGACCGACACGTCGCCGAAGCTCAATGCGGATGAATCGAGCCAGTTTTGCGACAGCAGATTCAGCCGCTTGACCACCGGGAGCCAGATCAGGATTGCAAACGCGATCGCCCAGGCCACCATTGCGGCGCCGAACATCAATAGGAAGAGGACGAGGTAGCGCTCGTCGGTCGACCTCTCCCGTCGTCCAGCGGTCGTGGCCTGCAGGTACCCCATGAATCGCCCAATTCTGTGTGTGGGCAACAGATGTGCCGTCGCGCTTCGCAGGCGCTCGCTGCGTGTCAAAATGCCGCGATAAATCGGCCGGCACCCTCGTTAGGATGCTCGACCATGGGAGCCTTCAGAGTCGTCGCGTGGGTGGGGGGCGCCGTCGTCGGCGCCGTGATGTTGAACGAGCTCGCTGGTCGGCCCGTGCCGATGTTGCGCTGGTCGTTTTTGAGACTGGGCCTGGGGATGAAGCATCTGCTGACGAAATGGCAGGTGGGCGACGGGCGCGAGGAGGCGCTCGCAAAGTACGTCGTCGAGCACGCGCGCAGGGGCGACGTCGGCGACGTGATCCGTGTCATCGACGAATTCGCCTACAAAGAGAGTTTTCTAATCAACGTCGGTGACGAGAAAGGCGCGTTGCTCGACAAGGCTGTCGAGCGCGTCGCCCCGAAGCGCATCCTCGAGCTGGGCACGTATTGCGGCTATGGCGCGCTGCGCCTTGCGCGCGCGTCCGGCCCCAATGGGAAGGTCGTATCGGTCGAATTCAATGCCGACAACGCGGACATCGCTCGTCGCGTAATCGATCACGCCGGCTTGTCCGAGCGGATCACAGTCGTCGTGGGCACGCTCGGTGATGGCGGCGCGACCATTCGCAAGTTGCGCGACGAGCACGGGTTCACCCACGGCGCGGTGGACCTCGTCTTCGTCGATCACGACAAGAATGCATACGTGCCGGATCTGCGGCGCATTCTCGATGAGCGGTGGCTGCGTCCAGGCTCCGTCGTCGTCGCGGACAACGTGCGATTCCCGGGCGCGCCCGAATACAAGGCCTTCATGCAAGCGGAGGAGGGGCGTTCGTTCCGCACGATGCAGCACGAGACGAAGGTCGAGTACCAATCGTTTCTGAAGGATTGGGTGCTCGAGTCCGAGTACATCGGGCGCTTGGCTGGGTCGGCATGAGCTTTCGCCGTCACTGACCGAGGCCGGAAGGCCGCCGCACCGGCACCGACCGTCCCCAGCAGTCGCGGACCATGATGTTCGCGATAAAAAGCGTGTGGTAAACGCAGCGTCTACCACACGCTTTTTGTGCGGAAGGAACCCGTCCACGCCGGGGGCTTACGCGCCGGCCCAGCCGCGGGGCTTACGCGCCGGCCCAGCCGCGGGGCTTACGCGCCGGCCCGCGCCGGCCCGACGTCCCCTTCAACCACCATCGACCGGCTCGTTCGCCACGAGCCAATAGGCAGCCAGTAGGCGCGCGAGATCGAGGAAGTCGGTGAAGTCGACGGGCTTGCGGACGAAGCTGTTCGCGCCGAGCTCGTAGCTCGTGAGGACGTCCTGCCGCTCGGCGCTCGAGCTCAGCACGACCACGGGAATGCGCTTCGTGCGCTCGTCGGCCCGCATTCGCCGCAGGACCTGGTGCCCGTCGAGCTTCGGGAGCTTGAGATCGAGGAGAACCACCTCGGGCACTATCGTGGAATCACGGCCGGTGTGGGCGCCGGTCGCAAATAGGTAGTCGAGCGCCTCTTCGCCGTCTCGCGCCACGGCTATCCAACCCGTGGGGTGCGCTCGCTGGAAAGCTCGTCGAGCGAGCTCGACGTCACTCTTGTTGTCGTCGACCAGCAGGATGCCGTGGTTGCGCGTCATCGTGAGCCCCCTCTTTCGTCCCGCGGAATGGTGAAGAACACGGTGGCGCCGCGGCCGACTTCACCTTTGGCCCACACGCGCCCTCCATGTCGATCGACCACGCGTTGCACCGTCGCGAGGCCGATTCCGGTGCCGGAAAACTCCTCCTCCGTGTGGAGCCGCTGAAACGGCTGGAAGAGCTTTTGGGCGTACGTCATGTCGAAGCCCGCGCCGTTGTCGCGAACGAAGAAAACCGCATTGCCGTCGCCGTCCCGCTCGGTCTCCATGACGCCCAGCTCGATGCGGGCCTCGGGTGTCTTGGCGGTGAACTTCCACGCATTGCCGATCAGGTTGTCGAAGACGACCCGCATCAGCCGATAGTCGGCGTCGGCCACCAATCCTTCCGAGATGGCGAGCTCGACGGTTCGGTCGGGGTGCCTGTTTTGTAGCTCTGCGGCGACGTTCCTCGCGATCTCCGCGAGGTCGGTGGGTGCGCGGCGAAGCTCCGCCCGGCTGACACGCGACAGGAGCAACAGGTCGTCGATGATGTCCGACATCCGTTGGGCGGCCGCGCGCACGTGCAGCAGGTAGTCGCGCCCGTCGGCGTCGAGCACGTTCGCGTAATCCTCCAACAATAGGTGGCTGAAGCCGTGAATGCTCCGCAGCGGGCCACGCAAATCGTGAGACACCGAATAACTGAAGGCTTCGAGCTCCTTGTTCTTGCGCTCGAGCTCCTCCGCCATTTTTGCCTTCGACTCAACGAGCGCTGCCCTCGCCTCCGCGAGCTGACGGGCCGATCTCGCCTCCGTCGCTTCGAGCTGGCTGCGCAGGAGCTCCTCCCGTATCCGACGATGCGCGTCCTCGAATTGCTTTCGGCGAATCTGCGCGCGCACGCGGGCTTTGATGACGTCGAGGTCGCTGGACTTGGCGATGAAGTCATCCGCCCCGAGCGTCAAACCCTCAATCATCGCGTGCCGGTCCTCGATGGATGTGACGATGATGAGCGGTAGATCGCGCAGGTTTGGTGTCGACTTGATTTGCCGGCAAGTATCTTTACCGCTGAGGCCGGGCATGACCAGATCGAGCAGGATGCAGTCGACGGTTTGAACGGCCAGCATCTCGAGCGCCTCTTCCCCCGAGCGCGCCATCACGACATCGTATCCGTCGCTTCGCAGCACGGAGGCGATGACTTGAAGGTACGTCTCGCTGTCGTCCACGACCAGCACGCGTTTGGGCGCGTGCAAGGCGGAGCCGTCGGCGGATTCATTGCTCGCGCGGCGCAGGACGGCCCCGAGCCGGGCGAGGACGACCTCGAGGTCCTCGTCTTTGCGGACGAAGGCATCCGCGCCTGCGTCCAGCGCGCGCAGCTCCTCGCCCCGGTCGTCGGAGGCGGTGAGCAAAATGCACGGCGTGCCACGGAGGGCTGCATCCAAACGAATCTTGCGAATGACGGTGGCACCGTCGATTCCGGGCATGACTCCATCGACCAGCAGGGCCGTCGGCCGATGCGTCGCCGCCGCGCGCAATCCTTCTTCTCCGCTCGCCGCGGTGAATACGACATAGCCGGCGCCCTCGAGCGCTCGACGAAGCTCGTCGCGGAAGGTGGGGCTGTCGTCGACGACGAGCACCGCGTCGCGCTCCAACGACGGCGGCAGTCGCGCATGAACGAGCTCCCTCGCGCGCGCGACGACGGAGCCGGTGTCATAGGGCTTTCCGACATAATCGTCGGCCCCGGTCTGAAGCCCGCGTATCCGGTCTTTGACGTCGGCTTCACTCGACAACATCAGGACCGGCGCTTCCGCGGTCTTGGTATTCGTCTTGAGCTCTTGCAAGAGCTCCACGCCGTCTCCGTCGGGCAACAAGACGTCGAGGATCGCGATCGATATCCATTCGCGACGCACGAGAGCGCGCGCGTCCGCCACCGTCCCGCAGAGCAGGGGACGGAACCCTGCCACCTCGAAGGCCTCCGCCAGGTCCATTCGAACGGTCAGGCTGTCGTCGACGATGAGCACGGTGTGCGTCACCGCAGACCTCCGCGCTCTTTGTTCGCGAGCGCCCAGATGACGAGCGCGATGTCGGCCGGGGGCAAGACGCGGTCGACGGCGCCGAGGACGACGGCCTCGCGCGGCATGCCGTAAACCACGGACGTCGCCTCGTCCTGGGCCATGGTGTGCCCGCCCGCTCGTTTGATCTCGAGAAGGCCGGCGGCGCCGTCCCTGCCCATCCCGGTCAAGAGGCCTGCAATGGCCGCGGCGCCGTACTCCCGGGCGACGCTCTCGAAGAGGACGTCGATGGATGGGCGGCAAGAGTGCCGCTCGGCATCATTGGTCAGCTGGACCCTCCCGCCGCGTAGCACCAAATGGCGGCCCGGCGGGGCCATGACGACCTTTCCGGTCAGGCCGCTGACCGAGTCCCCCTCTTTCGCGTAGACGACACGATGAGGCGTCTGCGCGTCGAGCCACTCCGCGAATGCCAACCCAAATGGCTCGTCGATGTGGAGGACGAAGAACATTGGTATCGCCAGATTGACCGGTAGCGCTCGCAAGATATCGACGAGCGCCCCCGGCCCACCGGTGGACGCGCCCAATGCCGCGACGCGGTAGACGGTGCCCGTCGGGGGCAGGGTCACGGCCGGCCGCGGAGCCGCCGGCGTGGCGCGGCCCAGCGAACCCGGCCAACCCAGCGGGCCGAGCCGCGCGCGCAAATGGGTAATCACCTTGATGCGCGAGACGAGCTTGAGCGCGCGCAGGTACTTCCGTTCCCACTCGCCCTCCGGCTCGTCGCCGCGCGGCTTCTCCAGGACGTCGACCGCACCGGCAGCGAGCGCGTCGCAGGTTTTGAAGATCTCGCCGCGGTTGGTCGAGGAGGAAACGATCAGAATCGGCGTCGGGCAATGCGCCATGATGTACTCCGTCGCGGCGAGCCCGCTCATAACGGGGAGGATCATGTCGAGCGACACGACGTCCGGGCGAAGCTCGGCGCACCGCTCGATTGCCTCTTTGCCGTCGCCGACGACCGCCACCGCCTCGACCTCGGGGTCGGACGCGAGCACCTCACGAAGCCGCTCCCTTATGGTGACGGAGTCTTCGACGACGAGCACACGTACCTTCGGCATCTTTGTCACCCGACCAATGTGCGAATGCGTCCGAGCAGGTCTGTTTGGTCGAATTCGCTCTTGACGATGTATCCCTGCGCGCCGACGTCCTCGCCGCGTTGCTTGTCTTCGGGCGCACAACGCGATGTCACGAGGAAAGCCGGCACATGCGTCAACGTCGGGTCCGCGCGGGTGCGCTCGACGAATTCGAAACCATCCATTCCGGGCATTTCGACGTCGACCAGAAAAAGGCCGTAGCGCTCTCTTCGCGCCTTCTGGAGGCCCTCTTCAGCCGAGACTGCGAGGTCGACCTCGTATCCGGCGGACTCCAAAATGCTCTGCTCGAGCATTCTGGTGGTGAGGGAATCGTCGATAACGAGGATCTTCGGGCGCGGGGAGGAAACCGGCTGTGCAGGCTGGGCTCGGCGAACGTCCGCGACCAGAGCCTCGGCGTCGAGCACGATTCGAGGGTTTCCGCCGGCGTCGAGCGACGCGCCGCCCACGACGGGATCGGCAATGCAGAGACGGGGCAGGGGACGCACGACGACCGTCTCGGTTCCGAGAAGCCCGTCGACCCCGATGGCCGCCAACGATCCGGCGCTCTCGATGATGACCGCGGACCACGCCTTTCGCCCGGCGACGAGCTCGTCGCTTCCTACGAGGGAACGCGAGAGCGGAGCAAACGGCACCGCCGCCCCGCGAAACACGATCGCCTCGCCGTCGGCGGTTCGCGCGACGTCGGAAGAGGCGACCCGCAAGGTCTGTCGAACGGCCTCGAGCGGTATGGCCGCCGTCTGACCGCCCGCTTCGACGAGCAATGCGTCGAGTGATGCGAGCGAGACCGGGACGACGATTTCGACCCTCGTCCCTTTGCCCTTCTCGGTTCGAACATCGAGCTCGCCGCCGAGACGGCTCGCTGCCTCGCGCACGACGTCGAGCCCGACGCCGCGGCCCGAGACCTCGGTTACGCGCCGGGAGGTGCTGATACCGCCTTTGAGGAGCAGCCCAATCAATTCTTGCGGGCCGAGCCCGGGAAGCTCCCCGGGGTGGGCCCCCTTCTGTTGGGCTGCGCGCCGGACGGCCTCGACGTCGACCCCGCGCCCGTCGTCGCTGCACGAGAAAGAGACGCGATTGCCGCGCCGAGCGATCGACAACAACACCTTTCCTTCGGCGGGTTTTCCGGCGGCCGCGCGCTCGGCGGTCGTCTCCACGCCGTGGGCGACCGCATTGCGGACGACCTGGACGAGGGCGTTCTGAATGACGCCGAGCACAGGGGCGTCGAGCCGCACGTCCCCGCCGGTCGCCTCGAAGACGACACGCTTGCCGACGCTCTGGGCCGCGTCCCGCGCGCTTCGTTCGAGCACATTGAACATCAGCGCAACGGGCAAGAGCCGCAGGCGCTCGGCCGCCTCGCGCACCTGACGCAGCTCGCGGTCGACCTGCTCGACACCGGGTGTGACGGCCGACGTCATCGCGGCGAGGTGCTCACCGAGCTCTTCGGCAATCGCGAGCGCCGTGGCCCCCGCGCCGTTCGCGGCTCGCTGTGTTCGGGGTGATCGGAGTTGATCGACGAGCAGCCCTTGAAGCTGGCGAATCCGGTCCAGCGTCGTCAACCCGCGCCGCAGCCCGAGGAGCTGCACGTGCGCTTCCGCGACGCCGTCGATGAGCATATCCATCTCCTCGACGTCTGCTCGCAGCGTTCGGAAGGGGGCTTCCGGCGGCGGTTGTTGTTGCTCCGACGCAGGGGCGCTCGCGGGGACCGGCGCGCCGAGCGCGGCCACGCGTACACCGATGGCGTCGAGCAGCTTCAACAGGCCGTCGAGCTGGTCACGTCGAGCGGGGGCCTCCCCCTCACGAAAGGGCGTCAGCGCGTCTTCGACGGCGTGGGCGAGATCGGCAATCTCCTTCTGTTTGACGACCCGCGCGGCCCCCTTGAGCGTGTGCCCGTAGCGCAGGAGCCGCTGCACCAACGCCGGCGCGGGCGGCCCTTTTTCGAGATCGAGGACACCTTTGCCGAGCTCGTCGAGGATGTCGCGGGCCTCGATCCGAAAATATTTGTACGGGTCGTTCGCCATCCTTCGGCCTATCCGCTCCTCGTCGAGGTGTGGTCGCGGCCGGCGCCGTTGGTTTGCGGCTTCACCAGCCGCAAGAGCTCGCGCGACAGCCCCGTAAGCTGCGATGCAGTCTGCAGCGTTTGGCCGGTGCTCGCCTCCGTCTCCTTCGTGGCCTGTGCGACGTTGGTGATGGCGACGTCGACCTGCTCGACTGCGGTCGTCTGTTGCTTCGTCGACAGCTCGATCTCTTTCGCGGCCTCGGTCGTGGTCACGACCAGACCCACAATCTGTTTGAAGGACGAGGCGACCTCGGCAAACTGTCTCGCCCCGGCATCGACAGCTTTCGATCCCGTCTCGGTCGTCATCACCGTCGTGTTCACCGCGCTGCGGACGTCATCGATGAGGCCGCGAATCTCTTTGGTGGAGCCGCCGACGCGGTCTGCGAGCTTGCGGATCTCCTCCGCGACGACGGCAAAACGTTTGCCGGCTTCTCCCGCGCCGGCCGCCTCGATGGTGGCGTTGATGGCGAGGATGTTGGTTTGCTCGGCGAGCTCGGAGACGATGTCGAGCACCGCGCCGATCTGCTGGGACTTCTTCCCCAGCTCGAGCATGTGATTCACGATGAGGTCCACCTGGCGGCGCATCGCCACCACGGCCTCGTTTCCCTTCTCGACGGTACCGTCCCCCGTGCGCGCGGCCCCGGCGGTCTGCTCGGCGATGTGCGCGACGCGCTGCGCGCTCTCCGCGATTTGGCGAGACGTCGCGAGGAGCTCGCTGATGGTCGTGGTTATCTCGTTCATCGCCGTAGCCTGCTGTTTGGCGCCGGTTGCTTGCTGATTCGCGGCCGCTTGAAGCTCCGCCGACGAGCTCTGGACTTGGCTGACGGCGGTGCCGACCTGACGGCCGAGCGTGCTCGTCAAGGTGAATGCGATGAGGAGCGCCAGGCCGATGGCGAGCGCGGCAATGGCGACGACCAGCGTAATGGCGGAGGAAGCCGACGCGCTCGCGGCTTGCTTCTCCTCCTCGAGGCTCCGTTCGGCGTGGCCGATGAAGGCGTCGATGGCCTGGGTCAGCGCGTTGCGCTTGGGGACGACGTCATCGTCGAACCTCTTGGTGACGACGTCGATGCCGGCGTCGCTTTGTCGTTGCGCGATCACCGCGTCGGAGGCGGTGCGGTGATCCGCTTCTTTGTTTTCGATGTCGTCGAGCATGCGCCGCGCTTCGGCGTCGTGGGCGTGCCCGCGCATTCGAGTGAGTGTCTCGAGGAACGATTCACGCTGTGTGCGCAGCTCGTCGAGATGGGTTTGGTCTTTGGTCAGTAGGTAGCCGCGAGCAGCGGCAGATCTCCGCGCCGCCGCGAGCGCCAGCGTCTTGGCGTCGATGATGTTTTGCGCCTCGACCGAAATGACTTGGTCTTTGGCGTCGACGACGGTGCGGAGCGCGTAGATCGCGACGCCCCCGATCAACAGGGCGAGCGCGATCAGCACGGAGAAGCCCGCGCCGACCTTTTGCCCGAAGGTCCAGTTACGAGTCATCGACCATTGCTCCTTTGGAGTGTCTGAGGCTGAACGTGGCTCGTGATCGCCTCGACGATGGAGGCGATGTGGATGAGGGGCCGAATGCCGGTCGTCATGTGGACGAGACCGCGGACGTAGCGAGCGCTCGCGTTGCCGTCGTCGCTGGACGAGATGTCTTTCGCGGGGAGGCGCACGTGCGCGTCGAAGGCGTCGAATGCCAAACCCAGCGGTTCCGGCGCCGAGACGACGAGGAGCCAACGCGGCGTCGAGCCGCCCGGATAACCGAACAGCGTACGAAGGTCGTAAACGGGGGCGAGCGCGCCGCGGAAGCCGGCGAGCCCGAGCATGCCCGACGCTTTGGTGGGCAGCGCCGTCACCGGTCGATCCGCGTGGAGGCTCGCGACATCCGATAGACGCACGGCATACGGGTCCGGCCCGATGCGGACCGCGAGCAAGCTCGTGAGCTCTTCCTTGTCGGCGCCGCGGGGGCGCACGAAGGATTGGTCGAACGCGCGCCGCAGATCGGCGGCCGCTCGGGAGCGATCGACACTCATAGCTTCCCTCCTGCCGCGATGAGCTCTGCGCGACAGAGCGCGACCAAGGCATCGCGCCCGAAACCTCCCCCGAAGAGGAGCAGACGCGACCCTTCTTCCCGCCTGAGGAGCGCGAGCGCCTGTTCGAGCTCGCGCCGCGCGGTCTCGCGCTCCCCATTGCGACGCGCGAGCAAGCCGAGATGCAATCGCGGCATGGCAAACGTCGGATCGAGGTAGGTCGCGACCTGGTCGTGGTCGAGCGCGCCCTGCTTGTCGCCGGCACCCTCGCGGCACAACGCCAAGAGGTAATGGGCACCCGCGTTGAGATCGTCGATGGCGAGCAGCTCCTTGCAGACTTGCTCCGCGCGCTCGAGCTTTCCGCTATGCGTCAGTAGCGCCGCGCGAAGGAGGACGGCGTCGGGGTCGCGGGCAGCCTCGTCGGGCAGCCGCGCCAGCAGCTCGAGGGCCTCGATGAAGCGCTCCTTTTTGAGCAATTCGAGCGCGACGGTCAGCTCGCTGCGGGCACGGGTGCCCGAGCGCGAAACCTCCCTCGATTCGGTGCTTCGCCGCGGTGTTTCGGCGAGCGCCTGGATTCGATCCGACGCGCGCTGCACCGTCTCGAGCCAGGTCGCGGCCCAGTCGGAATCGGCCGGCGGGGCGCCGTTGGGCCGAGGCCGCGATCGAGGCGGCAGCGGATCGTCCGGCGCGTCTTCGAGGACGTCCTTGCGCTGGTAATAGAATGTCCCGTGCGTGTGTCGAAGATGGTAATCGTGCGACAGCCCACGGAGCGTCTCGGCGTGGCCGAGAAACAAATAGCCGCCGGGTGCGAGCGCGTGTGCAATCCGCGCGACCACCGCGCGAGCATGCTCCGGCGTGAAGTACATGAGGACGTTTCGACAGAAGACGACGTCGTAGACGCCGGCCTGCCACAGCTCGGGATCCTCGAGCGTGAGGTTGCGCTCGTCGAATTGCACCGCGCGGCGAATCGACGCATCCAGGACGAAGTCGCGGCCCTCGGCGCGAAACCAGCGCTGTTGGATGGCGGCGGGGGTCTCGCGCAATGCCCACGCCGTGTAGCGGCCGAGCCTCGCCTTCTCGAGCGGCGCGGGGTTCACGTCGACGGCGCGAATCGAGACCGACGCGGCGGCGGAAGGCGATAGCCCCGCGACGCGATCCATTCCCTCCCGCACGATCAGCGCCAAGGTGTACGGCTCTTCACCGGAGGCGCAGCCCGCCGACAGCAACGAGAGGCCTTGTGTGCCTCCGCGCCGCGACAGACGGTCGGGGAGCGCGACCTCCGCGAATGCACGAAACTGATCCAGATGGCGAAAGAAATACGTCTCCGGGACGGTCAGCTCGCGGGCGAGCGCCCGCAGCTCGCCGTTCGGCACCTCGGCGGCGTCGAACCACTCCAGGTATTGAGAGGCGGAGCTCCCCACAGAATCCGTCCTCCGCTGGAGTACGTCCGCGAGATAATTGAGCTTCGATTCGTCGTATTGCAGCCCGAGCCGGCGCGCGATCGCCCCTCGAAAACGCTCGACGTCGCTCACACCGATAGAGACCGTCATGATGTCGAAGCTGGACGATCGAGCGCCGTCCATACCGCGGGCGGGATCATCCGTGCGCCGCGAAGAAGCAGCAAAAGCGTCGAATCGAGCGTCCCCACGGCCGAAACCACGTCCGCGCCAGCTTCCTGCAAAAGGGGCGGCAGATCCGCGCTTCGTTCCGCGCCGACATCACGAATGCCCACGACCTCGTCGACTGCGAGCGCGACCCTTCGCTCTTCCACTTTGAGCGTCACGAATCGAGTCGGAGCCGCCGCCTCCGCCGACCCTAAGAGGTTGCACGCGTCGACCACCGGTATTGCGTGGCCGCGCACAATCGAGAGGCCGAGGACAAAAGGCGGCATTGCCGCGAGCGGCTCGATGCTCAAAGGCCTCATCGTCTCCTCCACGTGCTCGATCGGTAACGCGCAGAAGCGCGTGCCCACGCGGCATATGAGCGCGAGCCCCCCGAATGGCCGCGATTCCGACACTTCGCCCCGCGCTGGTGATCGAGTCACCATTGAACCTCTTCTTCCACGAGCCCCCGCCGCCCCGAGCAGACTGGGCCGTAATGACAGCGTTCCTTTGCGTGGATGGCAAGTGATTAGAGAGCAGGCGGCGCTGTCTCTGGCGATGGCGGTGTAGACGCCTCAGGTGCGATCAGTGTCGATTGTAATGTGGAGTAATGTTCGCTGCCGCCGCCGCACCCGGCGTGGTCAGCCTGCGCTGAGGACTACTGGAAGTCCTGATTCGACCAGGTCCCGTCTTCCGAGAAGCCGCACGCGACCTTCGAATAGTCGGGGTTCGTCATATTGATGTAATGGCCGTGCGTCTCGAAATCGTCGCCTGGCCCTTCGTCCCACATTTGTTGGAGACACGTGCCGATGACGGCCTCCGGCGACCCGTAGCCCGGACAGGAGTTCTGCCCGAATTCGCCGCAGTCACCGAAGTTGGCGTGGGCCGCGCCGGAGGCTTCATCGTTTCCGGCTTGTTCGTCGACACACGTCTCGGATTTCGTCCAACGCTCGAGCGGAGGAAGACACTGGCACTCCCACCGGAGCTGATTGATGCGGTCGAAGCAGTCTTTGTTGATGTCGCCGCTCGACGGATAGGGCGCCGGCGCGCACCCAGGAATGGGCGCAGCGAGTGGGCCGCTGTCGCAAGCAGCCATCGGGAAGCCGCCGACGCCGTTGCCGCCGTCCGCATCACCACCGCTTCCGCCCACGGTGTTTGAATCCGACCCGCCTGTAGCGCCACCTCCGCCCCCGGCGCCGGCGTTCGAGCCGCCCGCGGAACCACCCCCGGAATCCGACCCTCCCGAGCCGCTGTCGCCGCAGCCGATTGATAGAGCGATCGTGAACGTGATGAGCGCTGAGGGGCGGACCATGGTTGGGGAGGTTATCGTGGTTCGTCGAGGTTTCGATAGAGTTCACGTCGACGAACAGCTCGCCCGCCTGAGCCGAGGCTCGCATTGCGAGGGCGAGCCAGGCGGGCGATCTCGGCCAACCGATTACGGCGCGTTCTGCCCGATGTCGACGAGGTCGACCCAACCTTCGAGTGACGACCAATTGCTCCAATTGCGGTTCCGTGCGACCTGCCAGATGTGCCATAGCGCCTTGTCGGCGCCCCGCGCGAAGACCTCGAGGCGGCCGTCTTGATTCTGGCTTACGTCGATCGAGTCGACCCAACCTCCGAGGGAATGCCAGCCGCTCCAATCACCGTTCGGTACGACTTGCCAGTTGTGCCATACGGCGTTGTCGGTCCCGCGGGCGAACACCTCCAGGCGGCCGTCGGCGTTCCGGCCCACGGAGAGGCGATCGATGCGGCCGCCGAGGGTGGACCAACCGCTCCAACCTCCGTTCGGTGTCGTTTGGTAATTGTGATAGAGCGCGCCGTCCTCACCGCGTGCGAAGAGCTCGAGCCGGCCGTCGAGGTTCGAGCCGACCTCGAGCATGTCGACCCACCCTCCTAGGGAATGCCAACCGCTCCAGGGGCCGCTCGGCACGACTTGCCAATTGTGGCGGACGGCGCCGTCGGAGCCGCGGGTAAAGACCTCGAGTCTCCCGTCCGCATTGCGGCCCACCGCCAATCGATCGAGCCAGCCGCCGAGGGCGGACCAGCCGCTCCAGGCTCCATTCGGCGTTGTTTGCCAATTGTGGTAGAGGGCCTTGTCGGAGCCGCGGGCGAAGACTTGGAGCCGTCCGTCGCTGTTCTGCCCCACGGCCAATCGATCGACCCACCAGCCGAGGGTGGACCAGCCGCTCCAGGGGCCATTCGGCGTTGTTTGCCAATTGTGCCAGACGGCCTTGTCGCTCCCACGAGCGAAGATCTCCAGCCGACCGTCGGCATTGCGACTGGTCGCGAGCAGATCGATCCAGCCGCCGAGGGAGGACCAACCGTTCCAGCCGCCGTTCGGGACGACCTGCGACCGGTGCCACACCGCTTGATCCGCTCCGCGCACGAACGCCTCCAAGCGGCCGACGGCCCCGATCTTTGCTCGCCTCAACGCGGCCCCTGCATCGAGGAGCGTCCCGACCGGCTTGCCGGCGGCGGTGTTTACCGCGCTGCCGGTCGTCTTGAGAATGGCGCGTATCTCGCTGTGGGTGAGCGCCGGATTGGCCTCGAGGAGGAGCGCCGCGGCCCCCGCCACCTTCGGCGTCGCGCCGGAGGTGCCGCCGAACCCATTCGTGTACCCGGTGTCCGAGGAATTCGAAGTCGTGAGGTCGTGGGCGGGGTCGCCCGGCGCGGCAACGACGATGCGCGGACCGAAGTTGCTGAACCATGCGCGATTGTTCTGCGTTGCGTGATAAGCCGTCGCGCCGACGAGAATGGACCCGGTCTCCGGGAAGGCTTGGCCGGTATCGTCGACCCCCGCGTCGCGATCGCCATTGCCCGCCGCGACGCATACGACGACGCCCCCCGCGATGGCGGTCTTGATCGCGGCGCCCACCGAGGGCACTTGCTCGTAGTTGCCGAAAGCGCCCGTCTGCACTTCGAGAATGATGACTTTGCGCTTGCCGTTGCTGCTCGTCGTTCGAACCCAGTCGATGGCCCGGGCCCAAGCGTTACCGCCGAGCGACGAGCCCGGCCCGGTGTTGGCCTGAACCGCCCAGATGCGCGCCTCGTGGGCGAAGCCGGCGATTCCCTTTCCATTGGCGGATGCCGCTGCCAGGCCCGTCACGCCGGTGCCGTGGAAGACGCGGTTGCCCGTCGTGACGTCGGTGCCCCCGTCGAAGGAGTTGTAGGTCTTATCGATGTTCGGGGCGAGATCTTGATGAGTCGTGCGGTAGCCCCAATCGATATCGGCAATCACGACGTCCTTGCCGCTGACCTGGGGCCACGCGTCGTCGGCGTTGCATCGAAAGACGTACCATTGATTTTCTAGATTCGTCGTCGGGTCGAGCACGACCTGGTCGCTGCTGCCGACGAGCGGATCTGCGAGCGGGTCGGTGGGCGGTGCGGCTTCACGTCGCGGTGTGGGCGCGCGTGTTTCCGTCACGGGAACCATGGACGGCGGAATGGCACGAGGTACGGCAATGGCGCGCTCGACCTCGGGGAGCCGGCGCAGCTCCGCGGCGATTGCGACGGTGTCGGCGTCGTTGGGGAAGTGCAACGTAACGAGATTGGCGTAGTGCGGCACGTCGACGCCCTGGCTTCGTGCGACGGCTTGGGCCGCCGTTGCTTCCGCCATGTCGATGTCGATCGAAGGCTCCGCGGAGAGCATGCCATGTTGCCTCGCTATTTCGTTGAATCGATCGAGCGAGGTCGCTTTCGCGGCGGTCGTGAATGCGACGGGGGCGCCCGCGCCGGCAGCGATGGTCGGTGCGACACCCTCGCGAAACTGCACCTCGACGACACCGGGCTCTCGCGTGCTCCCGTTCAATGCGCCGCCGCCGTTCGGCGGACCATTCGAGGTGCTGCTCCGCGAAGGCATCGAGCCGCCGGGAGGCGCAGGCATCGCTCCGCTCGCCATGATTGGACCCGGCATTTCACCGGGGCCGGCCGCTGCCATCGAGCCGGGACGCGGCATTCCGTCGCCGCTCGACGACGACTTCATCGACGGCGTGGGCATCGACATTTGCGCACCCGGCGCCGCCGATTGAATCGTTCCCGGCATCGGCATGCCGCCGCTTCCGGATGCAACGCCCGCGCTCATCGCTGCCGGCATACCGGGCTTCTTCGGTAACGTTGTCATGGTTGTCTCTCCCCCGGGGGATAGGACGAGAAGGCACGTCACCGCCGACCCGCCGACAGTGCGCGAGCGTCTCGATCGCATCCCCCGATGTCCAGCGAGTCTGACGCCCGGTGCGCGGGCGATCAACACGGAACGCCCCAAATCTGGCATAGCTGCCAGGTCGGCTAACCTGAGCTATTCGTCAGGGTCGTAGGCTACCTAGCCGTCAGTGATAACGACGATATGGGCAGCGTGCCGAGCTCCGCGAGAGAGGGACGCAATCGACCATTGCGTGCGCCGGACCATTGCATGAAGTCCGCAATTCGAGCGCATTGCTGTTGCTATGGCGGTGGGCGCGGATCGTAATGGGGGATTCCGGTCCCCACGACGGGGGCGGCGGGTCCTCTTCCGCATCGCGAGGCGGCGATGAACGGCTTTGCGCATCGGGGTCGTCGATTCACCTTCGCGTGCTTGAAGTGCGTTGCCGGGCGAATTTTGGAGCGCCGGACGTCTTACCGTGCGACAGTGCCCGCGAAGGAACGTTGCGAGCCCTCGCGCAGCGGGGATCGATCAATGTTGTTTCAGTCACCATCACGAACGCTTGGCCGAGCGGCCAAGGCGGCGCGACCGCGTGCGCTTTGGGTGCGCCGGTGCGGTCCGATTCTGTCGTTTCTCGCGACGCCACGCACGAATGACCAGCTCCTCGACTGGGCCAGCGAGCGCGCGATGAGCCGGTCGCGCCTCGAGGAGATGTTGGTCTGGCTGCAGACCGACGGGCAGCTCGACACGCCGACGGGGGACACATGGACACGGATCTGACGCGCACGACGGCCGTCGAAGCGGCGAGCGTCGCCGAGGACAGGCGATGAGGCCGGCTGC
Organism: Polyangiaceae bacterium; assembly: GCA_013361525.1. GTDB lineage: Bacteria > Myxococcota_A > Polyangia > Polyangiales > Polyangiaceae > Xiheicaenibacterium. Next base: position 39,010 of record JABFXY010000184.1, read on the forward strand.
TCCGCCTTCCAGCGCGCTGCGCATCATCGACCAAGAGCGCGTGCGCGAAGGCTTCGCGTACGAGTTCGCTTTGGACGAGCAAAGATTGACCATTACGATCGGGCCTTCGCCGGAGCCGACGCGATGGCGCGTCGAGGCCAAAGGCCGGCTGCGAGCGACCGAGGTCCGGCATTCCGTCACTGCGGAGGCCGCGACGCGCGTCGACGCCGTCCGCGCGGCCGCCGTCGAGTGGGCGAAGGACACGGATCGACGGCTCGCGTTCGACTGGCAAGCCATCGAGACGTTACTCGGCGGAGTCAAAGCGCTGTGACTGCAAAAGAAGCATTGGTCGGAAGGCTCACCGCCGCCGAAGCGGAGCTATCGTCCGCGCAATTGGGATTGGATGACGCCCTCCGGGCGCTCCTGGTGGGGTCTCGCATGCGCAAGGTGGCAATCTCGAGAGAGGTCCAGGACGCCTTTTCCAAGCTTCGCGCCGCTCGCCGGGAGCTCACCGCGGTGCAGGCGGAGCTGGCGCTCGCGTAACTACTTCACGCGCAAACCGTGCCGCTCCGCCGTTCGCCGAAACGTCGCGGGGCTCGCGTTCTGCCAGCGTTTGAATGCCCTGCTGAACGACGGGACGCTGTCGTATCCGACGCGGCCGGCAATGGTCGCTACCTTCTCGTCGGTATCGCGTAGGAGCTCGGCGGCGCGCGCGACGCGCCAGCGTGCGAGGTATTGGAGCGGCGGCTCGCCGACGAGCTCGGTGAAGCGCGCGGCGAATCCGGAGCGCGACATACCCACGCGGCGGGCGAGCTCTTCGACGGTCCACGGATCGTCGACGCGCGTGTGCATGAGGTTGAGCGCGTCGTAAATGCGTTGATCGGCGAAGGCAGCGAGCGCGCTCGGCGCGCAGCCGCCCTGGTGTGCCGTGGAGCGGAGCGCGAGGACGAAGAGGACGTCGGCGAGGCGCTGGAGGACGAGGCCCGTCGCAGGCCGCGGTGATCCCGTCTCGGCGAGGACGAGCTGCACCGTCGCGAGGATCCACGGGCCGGAGACGGCGTCGGTCGCCGAGAGCACCACGAGGGGAGGCATGTCTCGAACGAGCATCGGCTCGCGTCCGCCGCTCAGCTCGAAGAAGCCGGCGATCACCGTGGTGGCTGCGCCGCGCCCGCCTATCTTTCGAGGGGTCAAGCTGGGTGAGCAAGGACCATCACAGACGAGAATCGGTTCGCTGTCGGGCGCGTCGCGTAGGACGTGCGGGGTGCCGTGCGGGACGAAGCCGACCTCGCCGGGCGACAGGACGTGCACGCGCTGCCCTTCGACCTCCAGCCGAGCGCTCCCCCGCGCGACCAGATAGAAGCTCGCCCGAGGCAACCGCGGTGTTCGTAGTCCCCAGGGCGCGCGCGCTTCGAGCGGTTTGTAGAGGGCATGCCGAATGAGCGAGGCGCCGAGCACGTCGCCGAGCACGTCCGCCCGAGGATCCTGAAGGTCCAGCGGCGCTGGCGTTCCGGATACGTTTCTTGGAGTTTTCGGCATGGCTCATCCATACCACCGGCCGTAACTCAGTGCCCATGACAACCAAGTCTCTCTTCGACTCCGTTCGTCTCGGCCGCATCACGCTTCCCAATCGTCTCGTTATGAACCCGATGACGCGCAGCCGCTCGGACACGGAGGGGCGCGTGGGCGAGCTCACGGTGACGTATTTCGCGCAGCGCGCGACCGCCGGATTGATCATCTCCGACGGCATCGCTCCGTCGCCGAATGGGAAGGGTTATCCGCGCATTCCCGGCCTGTGGAGCGACGCGCAGGTCGAGGCCTGGAAGCCCGTGACCAAGGCCGTGCACGACGCGGGTGGACGCATCTTCGCGCAGATCATGCACACAGGACGCGTCAGCCACCCGGCCAACATGGTCGCGGGCTCGAAGATCGTCGCGCCGAGCGCCGTGCAGCTGGACGGTCAGATGTGGACCGATGAAAGTGGCATGCAGGCCTATCCGGTGCCCGAGGCGCTCGACGACGCCGGCGTCGAGCAGGCGAAGAACGAATTCGTCCACGCGGCGAAGAACGCAATCGCCGCCGGCTTCGACGGTATCGAATTGCACGGTGCAAACGGCTATTTGATTGAGCAGTTCCTCTATCCGGGCACCAACCGGCGCAGCGATCGCTGGGGCGGCTCGGTCGAAAATCGCATCCGCTTCGCCGTCGAGGTCACGAGAGCGACAGCCGCTGCCATCGGCGCCGACCGCGTGGGCCTGCGCATCTCACCCTACGGCAAAGCCAACGGCACCAGCGAATATCCGGAGACAGACGAGACGTACATGGCGCTAGCGAAAGCGCTCGCGCCACTCGGGCTCGCGTATTTGCATGTCGCCGACCACTTCGGCGCCACCAACGGCGGCCCTGGCGCGTATCCCAAGCTCGAAGCACTCAAAGCCAAGCTTCGCGACATCTGGGGTGAAGGCCCGTTCCTCATTGGTGGCAGCTTCGAAAAGGACTCCGCCGTGCGCGCGGTGAAGGAAGGCACGACGGACTTGGTCGGGTTCGGCAAGGCGTTCATCGCCAATCCCGATTTGGTGCGACGCTTTCGCGAAGGGCTCGAGCTCAGCGCGCCGGATGCGACGACGTTTTTCACGCCGGGGGCGAAGGGGTATACCGATTATCCGAGTGCGGCTCAGGAACCTTGAGGCGACGGCAATGGGGTTCCTTCACGGCGGAAAAGCGTGTGGTAAACGTGATGTTTACTACACGCTTCGCCGAGACTCGAACGTGCCAGCAGAACGAATCGCGAAGGTCGATCGGCGGGAACCGGCGGCCCACTTGAGGGTCTACATGTCGGCATGGCGAACAGGGGCCGCCCGTCGCGCTTGCTGGTGCAGGCTGTTTGCCTGGCGCTTTGGTCCGCCTGCGCGTCCCCGCAAGAGCCGGCGGAGAAGAGCGCCGCGACCACGAGCGCATCGGTAGCGCCGCCGGGGGCCAGCGCCGCGGCCGAGGGGATGCGCCTGTATTGGGACCGCCGTGACGCCAAGAATCTGCCACTTGCGGTCGCTCGGCTGCGAGAGGCGTGTCGCGCAGGAAATGCCGACGGATGCGCTGGTCTGGGAATCGCGGCTCGCGAAAGGGAATATCCAGCAGAAAAGGCGGTCGACCTGGATGACAAGCGTGCATTCGCGCTCATTGAGGACGCTTGTTCCCGGCGGATCTTCCTCGGCTGTCGAATGATGGGTGAGGCGTACGCCGACGGCCGCGGTATCACGAAAGACGACAAACGCGCTGCAGACCTTTGGGATCGAGCATGCACCGCCGGCGACCAGCTGGGTTGCGTCATGCTCGGTGGCGCATATTCCCGCGGGGAGGGTGTTCCGCGATACCGTGGGTTCGCCGCCGAGCTGTTCAAGACCGCGTGCGACAGCGGGCTGCCTGAAGGCTGCGTCGCGCTGGGGGAGGAGTACTTCGTCGCGGGTGGCGTCACCCACGACAATTGGGAGCGCGCCACCGTGCTGTTCGAACGAGCCTGCGAGCAAGGCGAAATGGCCGGATGCATGCTGCTCGCAACGATGCTCCTCTCCCGCGAGCAGGTGCCGCCCGCCGATCGCGAGAAGGGCGAGAATCTCTTGAAGCAGGCCTGCAAGGGCGGAGAGAAGGCCGCTTGTGCGTACATCGACGGCTCGAGGGAGGGGTAGATGCAGTGAGCGATGTCGCGAGTGTCGCGCCGGCGCGACGAATAGGCCATTTGCGCGTCGTGTCGCAGCTCCGGCCGTGCGGCGCTAATCGCTTTGCCCGACAGGGACGCATTGCTCGCCGTCCCAACACGAGCCTTCGCCGCAGTCACAGCCGGGGCCGATCGCGTGCAAGCATTGGTGCTGAGTCACGCAGTTGAAGAGCGCCCCGTAGCAGGCGTCCTCCTCGACCCACGCGCCGTCGCCCTCCTCGCACATCGACGCGGTCTCGCTCTGGCAAGCGAGGAGGAAGAGCGCCGGCACGAATAGCAGGAGCGGGCGGTGCATGGCGCGAGGGTAGTCCAGATGCGTGCCGGCGAGCGCGCGTGCAGATCAACTTTGAGCGGTGGCAGGCGTGAGGATCGCCGCGGCGGCCGTACCTGACCATTCCGTTCGCCGGACCATTGCGTTACGTCCGCAATCGGCGCCGATTGCGTCAATGATGGCGCCCGAAGTGGTCGCAACCGTCGAGTCCAGCGGTCGCAGGCGCAGGTTCCGTCCATTCGAGCCCGATGCGCGGTCGTGTCCGCCCCGGCGCGAGAACGGGTCGTGACCCGCGATCAATCGCTTCGCCACGCGCGGACAGCCACTTGAGCGGGCTGTACCTTTCCGGTGGCGCGCGACGTTGCTCGAAACCGTCCTGGCGTAGCTATGAGAATCGACGGCGCCCACGTACAGATCGCCGTATGCAACGAACAGCCAAGACGACCGCGTTTCTGAGCCTGGTGCTGCTTGTCGCGGCCTGCGATCCCATGGCCGCCGGAGGCAAGGCGACGGGCAGCTCGGCGACGTCGCGCGAGACGTCGGCGGTGAAGACCGCGGGCATGGGGTCGGGGAAGCCCGACGCGCCGAAGCCGGAGCCGCCGAAGCCCGCGGGCTCGGCGGATGCTCCGAAGAGTGGGGCGAAGAAGACCGAGGCGCGTACGGTCGGTGCGTTCAAGCAGGCGTCGATCTCCGGCGCGTTCGTCGTCGAGGTGACGGTCGGTGGGACGCAGAAGGTGGAGATCACCGGGGAGGAGAGTCTGCTCTCGAAGGTGGTGACCAAGGTCGAAGGCGACAAGTTGATCGTGGGCGTCGACGGCTCATTGGAATCGAAAGAGCCCATCGTCGTGACGATCGCGACGCCGGACCTCGGCGCACTTCAATTGAGTGGTTCGACGGACACCACGGTGCGCGGTGTGAAAGGGGACCTGTTCAAGCTCGATATGAGCGGCTCGAGCCAGGTGAAGCTCGAAGGCAAGGTGCGCGATTTCGAGTTGAACACGGCGGGGTCGAGCCAGGTGCACGCGAAGGGGTTGGCCGTGGAGAACGCGACGGTCAAAACGTCGGGCTCGAGTCAGGTGGAGGTGAAGCCGGCGACGAGCCTCAAAGTGACCGCGTCGGGCTCGAGCCAAATCGACTATTGGGGTAAGCCCAAGGTGACGAACGAGACGTCGGGCTCCTCGAGCGTGAACGGGCACGATTAAGCCGAGTCAGGTCGAACGCACCGCCGACACTATGGGAGCTGGCGAACGAATCGGGGTGGCCTCCATCCGTTTGCCGTCGTAAACGTTTACGGAGGCGGGTGATCGTCGCGCGCGTAAACGTTTACGACTCAGCCCTCCGACCCCTTCGTTCGCGGCACGAGCGACCAAAGGGGGAAGAAAGAGAGCGCCTTTTTCGCACAAGACAGGTAGCTTCGCCTCGATTGCCAACTTCCGGTTTTCGAGGCCCGAAGGGCGGCGCGAAAGGACGATGCGAATGAGCTTGCTCGTGTTCCGAATGGTGACCGGTGCTTTGTGCGGGGCGCTCGTCCTCGCGGGCTGCGGCGACGATGGGAGCGGCGGTAACGGTGGCGGCGGAACGGGTGGCGAGAACGCGGGCGGCTCGACCAGCGACGGCGGTGGCGACACGGGCGGCTCCGACGGCGTGGGTGGCGAGGCGACCGGTGGGTCGGGCGGCGGCACCACCGCCGGGACCTGCGGCTGGAGCAACATCGGCATCTACGAGTGCGGCTACTCGGGCGAAGACCCTGACGGCGTTGTTCCCTACGACTGCCCGGCCAATCCGATGGAGGGCGACCCGTGCGGCGCGGTGACCGGCGCGGGCTGCTGCGACCCCGACGGGAATAACTGGTATTGCGCGTTGGACAACGGCAAAGGGGTCCTTACCAAGATCGATTGCGGAGTCTGACGTTCATCGCGAGCCATTAGGGGCTGTCCCAAGTGTCGGCTCGTCGTTCCGCCCGGCCCGCGCTGACGCGCGCAAGTGAAGGCCGGGCCGAACGACGAGCCGAGCGCTGACGCCTGGACAGCCCTTTCATTGTCAATTGGCCGCCCTTCGGGCGGACTAGCCCCGTGCAGATCCGTGTTATCGGCGCGCCGCGGGGCTCGCTGCTCGCTTCACCAGCTCGATAACGAGGTCGAGCGACTTCCCCGCGGCGTCGCGCCTCGTCAGCGCGACCCACTGCTCGGGGAGGCCGGCCTTGGTAAAGCGCCGCGCGACGACGTCGCCGCGCGCGATATCGGTTGCGACCGCCCATTTCGAGACGAGCCCAATGCCCAAACCGGCTCGCACGCAATCGACGAGCACCGAGGTCAATGGGACGCCGACGACGCGCGGCATCGGCGCGCGCTCGGCGGCGAGGATGTCGCGCAATCGCTCGACGTCGGCGCGCGGCGCGTCCTGGGCAATGAGGGTCTCTTGGCCGAGCTCGGTGGCGCTGATCGACGTGCGCCGGGCGAGGCGGTGATCGCGCCCGAGGAGGACGGTCCACTCGTCGGCGAACATGGGCGTCGAGACGAGCGCGCGATCGCGCACGGGCGAGCTCACGATGGCCACGTCGACCGTCCCTCGCAGGAGCGCGGCGACGGGCTCGCGCGTGGCCGACAGCGCGATTCGCAGCTCGATGTGCGGCGCCTTTTCGGCGAGCGCCGCGACGACCGTGGGGAACCACGGATAGCTCGTGAAAGACTCGGTGACGATGTTCACCACCTCGCGCTTGCGTGCGCCCTCCCGATGAAGGTCTCGTTCCACGCGCGCGAGCTCCGATAGTAGCGAGCGGGCCTCCTCGATGAGGCGCGCGCCGGCGACCGTCGGTGTGAGCTTGCGCTGCACGCGCGCGAAGAGCTGGACCCCGAGCCTTCCTTCGAGCTCGGCGAGCTGATGGCTCACCGCCGATTGCGACAGATGCAGCCGAGCCGCGGCGCGCGTGGGACCGCCCTCGTCGGCGATGGCGCGAACGAGCTTCAAGTGACGTACTTCGAGCATGGGTGACGACATGCGTAGTGCGCATCATCTTATGCGAAAGATGCGTTTCCCACATGGCGTTCTGGGGACCATGCTGGGCTCATGACCAGCTCACAAACGGTGACGGCTGACACGGCTGGGTACGAAACGTTGAGCGAAGGCGTCGAGATTCGACTCCTTCGAGCCCACGGCAACGGCGGTTTGACCTTCTTCATCCGAATGAAGAAGGGCGCGCGCGCTCCTCGGCACGGGCACCCCGGGGGCGAGGAGACCTGTTTGCTCCAAGGCGTGCTCCGCATCGAAAAGCGGGTCGCCGAAAACGGCGAGGCGCAACCGGACATCGTCGTCTCCGAGGGGGAATACGCGTTCGTCCCCGCGGGGGAGCTTCACGAGGGTGTGGCGCTCGAGGATTCATTGTTTCTCGTGGTGGCCCCGGGCGGCGTGGTGCGTGAGCCACGAGGCGAGCCGAGGGGGTGAGCAGGCTGTCGACGCGGTGGCGCAAAATCGCAGGTCGGACCTGTGTCCGGCGGTGGTATCCGTGCTCCGATGCACAACCGCCTTACCCAGCGTCGGAGGTTGTTCG
>JABFXY010000086.1 GCA_013361525.1 Polyangiaceae bacterium
GAGGTCCGCGTCGGATGGGGCTCGCCGCGCGAGGTGGTCGTCGACGGCGGTCGGCTCAAGCTCGACGGTGAATTCGACGCGCTCGCGGCGCAGCTGGACAGGGTCCGCGCGCGGATGCCGAAAGGTGAGAAGAAGGAAGGCGGGGGCGGGACGACCGTCCAGCTCAAGCGCTTCGACGTGCTCTATCAGGGCTCGATCGGGAAGGCCGAGCTCAAGAGCGTGACCTTCGAGCGCCTCGCCGAGCACATCGTCGTGAAGGCCGAAGCGGGATCCGCGGACACGTCGATGGGCCGCGCGACGATGGCCGGTGGAAAGATCGAGATCGATCGATCCGGCGACGAGCCTCGCATCGCAGGGCTCTCCACGGACGCGATCGAGCTGACGGCCGACCTCGGCGCCGCGTCGGCGGTGTCGAACCTCGCCGCCGTCACGTCGTCTTCGGGCGACGCCGGTCACAGAAGTCGGCTCGCGACCGTACGGTCGGTGATGCGCCGCGCGAGCGACGCCTTCGGCCAATACGTCCATCCGGAAGGGGTCGTCGAGCTCCGCGGATTGCGCGCCCAGATCACCCGCGGTGAAGAGCGCTTCAGCGTCGGTCCCGCCACGCTCCGCTTCAAGCGCGACAAGGAGCGCGTCGTCGGCGAATACGTCGCAGGCGCTTCGGAAGAGAGCGCAGCGGGAACGGACGATCGCCTATCGATTCGCGCGTCGTTTCCCCAGGAGGGTGAGCCGCTCGTCGTCGAGATGCGCGGTGGTCCGGTCAGCCTCGCCGGCCTCGGCCTCAAAGAGGGGGAGTTTCATCTCGTGGAAGTGGACCGCGCGACCTTCCGCGCCAACGCTCGCTTCGAGATCGATCCGCAAGGGGAGGTGCTCGGCTTCGACGGCGAGGCGAAGGTCGAGAACCTCTCGGCGATGTTGCCTCAGATAGCGAAAGATCCGATCAAGGGCGTGAATGCGTCGTTTCGCGGCTCGGTTCGCGCGGCGCTCGACGGCAGCAACTTGAGCGTGAAGGGCGGCGAGCTCGAGCTCGGTCACGTGAGGCTGGCGACGACCTTCGACGCGAGCTTCGAGCCACCGAAGACCGACAAAGATCCGCCGCGTCTGAGGCTCGATGCAACCTACGAGGTGCCGCTCGTGCCGTGCCAGGCGCTCGTGGACGCGGCGCCGCAGGGGCTGCTCCCGACGGTTGCGGGGATGCGTCTCGCGGGATCGTTTTCGCTCAAGGGAACCGCGAAGTTCGACACCGAGAAGCTCGACAAGACCTACGCGGTGCAATGGGACACCGCGAGCACCTGCCGTGTGACGGAAGCCCCTGCAATGGTCGACGTCGCGCGTTTCAAGAAGGCGTTCAAGCGCGTCGTCTACTCCCCTCGCGGCGAGCGCAACGTCGAGATCGAGACCGGGCCGGGCACAGGTGCATGGGCGCGTTATGGCGCAATAAGCCGCCACATGGAGCTCGCGGTCATCTCGTTCGAGGACGGCCGCTTCAGCCGCCATGAAGGTTTCGACGCCGAGGCCATTCGAAACTCCATTCGTGAAAACCTGCGCAAATGGCAGTTCGTGCGCGGCGCGAGCACCATTTCGATGCAGCTCGCGAAGAACCTGTACCTCGAGCGGGACAAGCTCCTCGGGCGCAAGATCGAAGAGGCGTTCCTGACGCTCTACCTCGAGCAGGCGCTCACGAAAGAGCAGATCATCGAGCTCTATCTCAACGTGGTGGAGTTCGGCCCGAACGTCTACGGGGTGCAGGCCGCCTCGCAACATTACTTCCGCACCGAACCGTCATCGCTTTCGCTGTCCCAAGCGTTCTATTTGGCGTCTCTGTTGCCGAATCCCCACAAAGAGCATTTTGGCGCCGGTGGTGCGCTATCGCCCGGGTGGCTGAAGCTCTTGCGCACAGTGATGAAACACGCGAACAAAGTTCGGCGGCTCACGGACGAAGAGCTCGAGCAAGGCCTGTCCGAGATACCCGTTCGAGGCAATCCGTCACCCATGCGTGATCCGAACGCCGAGTCGTCGACGAGCAGCGAGCCCGGCGAGGCAACACCCGAGTTCGACCCTTCGCAGCCCTGACCGATCGACCCGCCGCCATTCGTCGGGTATGTGATCCTCGTGCTCTCCGTCGTCGAGCGGGTCTCCCATAGTTTGCTGCTCACGTTCGGCGCTCGAAGCCGCCTCGTCGCGACCGGCGCCGGGAAGGTCCACGCCTACGAGATCCTCGGTGCCGGAGAAGGCACCTTCGTTCTCCTTCACGGCATCGGCACCAGCGCCACGACGTACGCGCCGCTCCTGCGTCTGATGGTGTCGAGAGCGCGGCGCGTCGTCATGCTCGATCTGCCCGGCCACGGTCGCAGCGAGGAGCCGATCGGTGGCCTCGATTCGAAGGCGCTCGCGGCGGGCGTTTCGGACGCGCTCGACGTGCTCGTCGATCCCCGCGACAAGGCGATCGTCGCGGGTAACTCACTCGGGGGCGCCGCCGCGATCGGGTACGCGCTCGATCGGCCGAGCCACGTTCGCGCGCTCGTGCTGGTGTCGCCGGCGGGCGCGCCGCTCGACGAGCACGCGCTCGGCGAGATCCGCGCGCGCTTCAATCTGCGGACGCGCGCGGACGCGCGGCGCTTCTTCTCCGAGCTGCTACACGAGCCGCCCTTCTACTTCCGCGTGCTCGAGGGCGGCCTCGTGGCGCAGCTGTCGCGGCCGGTCGTGCGCGGTTTCCTGGCGTCGCTCGTGGCGTCCGACTTCTTCACCGCAGAGCGGCTCGCGACGCTCGCGCCGCCGACGACCGTCCTGTGGGGAAAGAGCGATCGCATCCTTCCGCGAAGCGGGCTCCACTTTTATCGGCGGGCGCTGCCGGCCGGCACGCGCTTCGAGGAGATCGAAGGCGTCGGTCACAGCCCTCACCTCGAGCGGCCGAGCCTCGTCGCGGCGCGGATCCTCGACGCCTATCGCTTCGGTTGATCGAGTCGGCGCGGGCTCTCGGCGTCGGTGGTAGCCTCGCGCGCGTGAGCGACGCACGCGACTCGGATCTCGATGCGATCCTCGCCCGAAGGGCGATGCTGATTTCGACCGCCCTCGCGGCGCTGAGCTGTGGCTCCGGAGGTGAGGGGTCCCCATCGGTACATCCCACCGGCTCGACCACCGATCGTCCCGCCGTCACGGCCACGGCATCGGCGTCGCAGTCGGCGCGTGTCCCGCCCGCGGCGCTGCGATCATGGGACGAAGTCCTCCGCGACGCACCGCCGCGTGGCATCCCCGCCAGCGTGAAAGGCGCCGAAGCGCAGCAGCTCGAATGGTTGGAGCGCGGGCTGTCGTCCGAATACGACACCGTGAAGGGCGTGTGGACCGGCGCCCCCGATTGCGACGCTGCCTCTCCCGATTGCCGGTCGAAATGGCGCGAGGTCGGCAAGCTCGCAAAGGCGATGTACGACCAGACGCGTGGTCCGATCGTCGCCGGCTGTGGCGGCGCGGGCGGCGAAACCGCCACCGTCATCGGGCGGCGAGCGGCGCACCGTCGCTATGTCCAAAAGCTCATCACCGAGGCGGAAGAGCATCTCACCGCGGTCGCCGCGTCGTTCAGCCCACAGGGAGAACAAGAGTGGCGGAAGATCCTCGCGAACGCGAAACAGCCGCCGCCCATGCCGTGCCTCTCCCCGTGCGCGATGCCCGACGTGAGCACGATCGTGCAATCGATCGCGTTCGCGAAGGACGCGCGCGACGTACGCTCCGACGATGCCGCCGTAACCGCCGCCATTCAAGCGATCGTCGCGACGTTCAAGGCAAACCGTGCTCCGTCGAAGATCGTCGTTCGCGGTCATGCCGACGCCGGGGAGAAGGACCCCGCGGAGCTCGCAACCGCGCGCGCGAAGTCGGTTGTTGCGCTCCTCTTGAAGGCCGGCCTGCCCAAGGACAGCGTGACCAGCGTAGGCCTGGGCGCCGATCTGCCGGTCGAGCGCAGCGACGAAAAAGGAAATGCAGCCGCGAACCAGCGCGTCGATTTCGAGGCGGTCGCGACCGCAAAGCCCTAAGAGAGCGCGGGTGGCGACGCGCGTGGGCGGCGAACGTATTCTCACGGTCGGATGGCCCAGCTGACGCCCGATAGCCGCCGCGTCGAGCGAATCGGCGATTACCTCATCCATCGCGTCATCGGCGAAGGTGGAATGGGCATCGTCTACGAGGCCTCGGAGCGCCTCTCCGGCCGTCGTGTCGCACTCAAGGTGCTTCATTCGAGCCTGTCGCGGAGCGCGGACGCTCGCGATCGCTTCTTCAACGAGATGCGGATCCTCGCCCGGCTCGATCACCCCAACGTGGTGAGGAGCCTTTCGAGCTTCGAGGCCGAGGGGAAGCTGGTCATCGTTCTCGAGCTCCTCGAAGGGCGAACGCTTCGAGATGCGCTCGCAGCCGGGGGCATCACGGCGGCGTACACCGTCGAGATCGCATCTGCCGTCGCTTCCGCGCTCGTCGCGGCGCACGAGCGCGAGCCGCCCATCGTGCATCGCGATCTCAAGCCCGAGAACTTCATGCTGCTCGGGGACGGCACGGTAAAGGTCATGGACTTCGGCGTCGCGAAGGTCCTCGCCGACAACGCCGGCGTGACGGCCGCGACACAGGTCGTCGGCACCGTCCAATACATGGCACCCGAGCAGGCCGAGGGGCGCGCCGTCACGCCGAAGACGGATGTCTACGCGCTCGGTCTGTTGATGTACGAAATGCTCGCCGGGCGACGACCATTCGAATCGCCGTCGCTGCTCGGGGTGTTGAAGCTTCAATGCGAGGCCCCGCCTCCGCCGTTGCCCGAAGACGTGCGCACGTACATTCCGGCGGCGCTCGAGTCGCTGCTGTTCGCGACGCTGGAGAAGGCGCCGGAGCGCAGGCCGAACGACGTCCGCACCGTCCTGGAGACGCTCCAGCGGCTCGGGCCACATCCGGGTACGAGGGATTCGTCGGCGACGAGTGGAACGCGCGCGGGTCGCGCATTGGAAGGCGCGCCGCCGGTCGCCGCACGAACCGGAAAACCGCGTGACGCCTCACGGCTCGACACGATTCTGCTCCTGGATCGATTCGACCGCAGGCGACGCGGCTGGGTGCTCGCGGCGCTCGGCGTGCTCGTCGTTGCTGCCATTGCGACCGCCGCCGTTCTCTCGTTGTGGCCGGAAACGACCGCGAAAAAATCGAAGAAGCGGGTCGCGACGTCGGAGCCGACGGCGAGCGCATTGCCGATCGTGCCCGACTGCCCCGCGGGCCAACAATGTAAACCGTTTTCGCCACCCGACCCCACGAAGGTCGAAGCCGATCTCGTGATCGACGAGAGCACGAGCTTCGCGCGATCCATCGATCCGAATGCGAAGCTCGCCTCGGCGTCGTTCGTCCGCAGCGTACGAAATGGGTTCGTCGATCTCACGGACCCCGAGGCGCTCGTCACGGTGAACTTCGTCTTACCCGTGGGGGGCATGCTGGTGATGACGACACCGCAGCAGCATCGAATGCTGAAGTTCCAGCAGGCCGCGCCGGATGGCGTGCCGCTCGAGGGGCCGCGGTGCTCGCTCAAGCGCGCCTTCGATGCCGCGAGCGCAGCCGGATTTCCGCTCGCGCCGCGCGGCAACGCCTTCTTGTCGCCGAGCGGCAAGCCCGGCTCGATCTCGTGGGTCATTTCGTCGCCGCCGGAGACGGTGTCGATCGACGCAAGAAACTGCGCGGTCCTTACGAAGAGGTGACGCGAAAAGGTGACGCCGAGGGGTAAGCCGGATCTTGACCTCCTTTGAGCGGCGCCCGCCGGGCCACCGACTACGGTTTCGGTCGCTCGTGTTGTTCGGCTATCTGCGAGGAACATTGAAGATGCGGCGTTTGGCCTTTTGCTACTGGGCTGTCGGTTTGGCGTTGCTTGCGGGCTGTGGCGACGATTCGCCATCGGACTCGCCTGGAGGCGGGGGGGCAGGCATCGGCGGCGCGGGCGGCTCCGAGCAGCAGGGTGGCATGGGCGGCGTCGTCTCCGATGGCGGCGGCGGAGGCGAAGATACGTGGGATCCGCGCTTTGATCCGTTCGTCGACGCGCTCCTCGCCGACCTCGAGGACTCCGATGCATTGGGCGTCTCCGTCGCGATCATGGAGGGCGGAAACGTCACGTTTGCGCATGCTTTCGGCAGCAAAAACATCGACGGAACGGAGCCGTTGGAGCCGGCGACCCTCATGCAAATTGGCTCGACGACGAAGCAGATGACCGGCGTCGCGCTGCTTCGCAAAGTCGATGCGGGGGCCATTTCGCTGGATGACTCGCTCGAGCAGGCGCTCCCCGAGCTCGAGTTCTACGGCGACATGACGTGGGACGATCAGGTGCGCGTACACCATCTTCTGAGCCAGCAGAGCGGCCTCGCCGATCTCACCGAGTGGAACGGTTCGGCGAACGACTCGTTCCTCGCGTCGCGAACGTACGGGTATTTCGCGACCAACGAATACCTCATGAACCCGCCCGAAGCGTTCTGGAACTATTCGAATCCGAACTTCGTGCTGGTCGGTGTGCTCACCGAAAATCTCGACACCCGGGCTTGGCCCGATTTGATGAAAGAGGACGTGTTCCTCCCTCTCGGGATGGACCGCACCTTCCTACGCAAGGCCGACGTCATTGCCGACGGCGACTTCTCCGAGTCGTACGGCGTTGCGTTGAGCAGCGGCAACATAGAGCCCATCGCGATGGACGATATCGCCGACTCGGCCTGGCTGCGTCCCGCCGGTCTCGCCTGGACGACGCCGACGCAAATGATGAATTGGGCGAAGTTCGTCATGCACGGCAACACGACCGTCCTGTCGGACGAGCTCCGCGCCGAGATCGTGAAGGAGCACGCCGACACCCTCTATGGCATGGGTACCATGCATTACGGCTACGGTATGTTCGTTGACCGCGGATACGAGACCGAGGACGGCGCTTATTACGAGATGCCGGTATGGGAGCACGGCGGCAATACGCTCTCGTTCACGAACATCCTCTACATGCTGCCGGATCAGGACTTCGCGATTGCGATTTGCACGAGCGCCTACGGGACGGACTTTTCGCACAGCGTCGACGCTGCGCTCACCTCGCTCGTCGACCTGCCCCCGCCGGGACGCGCCCCCGCGTACGAGGTCGATCCCTCCCAGTTCGTGAACCACGTCGGGACCTACGAGGATCCGTTCAACGTCGGTCAGGTCATCATCGCGCAGGAGGGCGACACGCTCACCATCTCGATGCCCGACCTCGACGAGGCCGGGTTCGACGTCGACCCGGATCTGTACGCGATCTCCAGCGACATCTTCGTGGTCGTGATCGATGGCACGCAGTACGACTTCACCTTCGTTCCTGCCGAAGAGGGCGGCCCGTCCCAATACCTGCGAAATCGCAGCTTCGTCGCGACACGGTCGGAATGACCGACGCCGATCGGGCGTAGGGGCACCCATGCGAAGGCTTGCTTGCGTCGCTGCCACGGCCGCCGCCGTTTTAACCGGCGTGTCCCTCTTCGCCCCGTCGAGCGCGCACGCGTGCTGGGACGGGTATGACGCGAGCATCGGTCCCCTGACGATTCTGCAGGCCGAATCTGCGGGTAGTTGGTCCCCGGCGCAGGCGCGGCTCGTCGCGCGCTGGGGTACCCGCATCGCGCGGCTGTTGCCCGTCGACGCGAAGCTTTCGATCGAGCTGGGGTCCGCGTGGTGCGAGGGAAACGGCTGCGGGAGCGTCACCGGATTCGATGTCGATCTCGATCGATGGCAAAACACGTTCGACGAGATCGCGAAACAGTTCGCCGTTTCCAAAGCCGTTCGCGACGACGCGCTCGAGGCCGACCCGGAGGTCTACACGGTGCAGGTCTTCGCGGGGACGCTCGTCGGTGCCCGTGATCTGAAAGAGAAAGTGATCGGCCTCGGCGGGGACTTCTTCGGTTTTTATGCCGCGGGCGGATACCCGGCGAACAAGGACGACGCTCACATTCTCGGGGACGGGACGTCGGTGCATCGGGTGGTTGTCGGCGCATATCTGTCGAAGACCGAGGCCGAGGCGGCGGCGAAACGTTTGGCAGCGGCCGGATTCAAAGGGTTCGTTCGTGAGCTTCCTCTTCTATCGACGGTAGAGGAGCGAAGCTCTTCCATGGCGGGCTGACGAGCCTCATCGCGGCTACACTCCGTGGTGCGTCGGCCATCCGACGAACCACGCCGCATGCCGTATCGAAACCTCGACGGAAGCATCATCGACAAGAGCTTCGCGGACCTTCTCAAGTGGAAGCTCCGCTTCGCAGGTCGTGAGCCGCCCGCGATCGTCGCACCGGACACCCCGGCCCCGTTCGTCGACAACGACGGCTCGCTGCTCGCGGCCGCTTCGCGTCCCGCGCTGACCTGGATCGGGCACGCGAGCTTTCTCATTCAGCTGGGTGGCAAATCGATCCTGGTCGACCCGATCCTCTCGGAGCGCATCGTGGCGATCAAACGCCTCGTTGCGCCGGGCCTCGCGTGGAGCGCGCTGCCGCGCATCGACGCCGTGCTCGTGACCCACAACCACCGCGACCACATGGACGCGCCGACGCTCGCTCGCCTGGGCGATGACGTGCGCTTCATCGTGCCGGCGGGGCTCGGGCAATGGTTCCGCAAAGAAGGTCGCAGCGACGTCGTCGAGCTCGATTGGTATTCGCATTGCGATCTCGATTCGGTGCGCATCACGTTCGTCCCCTCGCACCATTGGTCGATGCGCACGCCGTTCGACCGGAACGAGAGCCTTTGGGGCGGATACGTCGTCGAGGACGGCACGCACCGTGTCTATCACTCCGGCGATACCGGCTACTTCGACGGCTTTTCGGAGATTGCGTCGAAGGTCGGGCCCATCGATTGCGCCATGCTGCCGATTGGAGCGTACGAGCCGCGGTGGTTCATGCGCAGCCAGCACATGAACCCGGACGATGCGGTGAAGGCATTCGTGGACCTCCGCGCGAGACGGTTCGTCGCCATGCATTGGGGGACATTCAAGCTGACGGACGAGCCCACCGGCGAGCCGCCCCTCGTCACGAAAGAGCTGTGGCACTCGACGCGCCTCGAGGAAGAGCGATTGCTGATCCCGTCGGTTGGGGAGACGATCTGGCTGGGGGACCTCGGATGACGACTTCGATTCGACTGGGCGCGGCGGTGCTCGCGACGGTATTGACCGCATGCGGCGACAGCGGCGGAACCGGCGGCGAGGGCGGCGGAGCGACGAATACGTGTCCCGCGGGGCGGGTTTGTCTCGACGTCGTACCTGCGGGCGATCCAGCGCCGGGTAGGCTCGCCGTCGTGTGGTTTCGATTCGAGGGAACCACAGGCCACGATCCGACGGTCGCCTACGACGCACCATTCGATTCCGCCGTCGAGCACGTCGAGATTCCGCTGGCTGACGTGTCGCAGCCGCCCGACATCGATCTCCTCTGCGACCGCCTTTGCGAGACCCCGTCGCAATGCCCTTGTCAGAGCGAGTTTCGCGCCGGGGTTGCGTACGTGGTCGTGGTCACCGACTTCGACGGCAATGGCGTGATCGATGCGACGGAGGTCGCCGACTCCGACAACATCGTCGGCATCGCGAACGTCGGGTTGGTGTGGAGCGCAACGGACGCGGTTCCCGCTCCGGCTCCCTTCGATACGGTGTTTCCATCGGGCGTCGTCGCGGGCACACACGCGTATCGGATCACGTCAGCGGGTGCTTATGAACCTGCAGATGAAGGCTCGACGTTCGAGCTTCGCGCGGGGACGGCCGCGTTCTGAGTCGTCGATCACCAGGCCCACGGCTCGGGTTTGCAGCTCAGTGGTCCGCCCATGAGGTTGCGTCCCCAGCACTCCACGGCGCCGCTCTCGTCCCACGCGCATGCGGACGTTTCCCCTACGGCGATCGACTTGGGAACGATGGAAAGCGGTATCAGCTGAGGCTCGGGGCACAGCTGAATCTTCGACGAGCCCATGGTGCTCATCATTTCGCGCTCGATGCACCCGGCCGGCTTGGATCCCAAATCGCAATTCGCGTTCTCGCCCCAACAGAGCACTTTGCCGTCCCGGGTTCGCGCACACGACAGCGACGACGAGATTGCAACCTGCGCCGCATTGGTGATGCCGTGTACGCGGACCGGGGCTTGCCGTAGCTCCAACGTGCCGTCACCCAGCAAACCGCCGCCGTTATTCCCCCAACACCAAATGGAGCCTTCGCGCTCGCGCGCGCAGATGTGATAGCTCGCGACGGAGACCTCTTCCACGGCGGGGATGCCTGATTGGAAATAGACGCGACGCTCGTCTTGTGGCGCGCCGACATCGCCCAACAGACCGGAGCGCGCATCGCCCCAGCACCCGACCTTGCCTTGTTTCGTGACGGCGCAGGCCTGTTTCCAGCTTCCGTCGATTTGCACGGCGCCGTCGATTGCAATGGTGCGCGAAGCCGGCGGCGGTCCCTCTTTCCGACCCGTCAGGATCATCGACGGCCCCCAACAAACGACCTTCTGGCTGCGAGTCAGTGCGCAAGTCGCCGTGCCGGTCAGCGCGAGCTCGACCGCGTCGGTGATGCCGGCGACGGGTGCGGGGGAAAGCGCGTTCGGCTCGGCGCCGAACCATCCGTTTTGCGTGGGATGGTTGTTACCCCAACACGAGACCGTGCCGTCGGGGTGGGTGGCACACCCGCGATCCGTCCCGAGCGCGACCGAGGTGACCTCGCCGAGGTTCGGTATTTCGAGGGCTCGGTGGAAGTATTGATTGCGAGACCCGATCGAGGTCGGCGTCTCGAAGGCGAGGGGCCATTCGCCGGCGCACAGCACCTTGCCGCTCGGCATGATGCCGCAGAGGTTCGCGCCCCCGAAGACGAGACGCTTCACCGGGCCGATAGGCTGGCTGCTGTTCGGTACGGGCGCATCGGCGGATCCGGGCGAGGAAGGGGAAGCAGAGGCGATGGGCGAGGGAGCCGACGTGCTCGCCGCCTCGGATGGCTGGCCCGAGGATTGGGACGCGGGAGGGCTGCTGCACCCCATCAGGAGGGCGGCGGTCGCTGCGAGCGTGCAGAGCGTACGAAGGGTCATAGCGCCTCGACCAAGTACGGTCGGCGCACGTCGACCTACCCACCGGACGTGTTTCTGGGTTCACCTAGCGGACGAATCTGGTCTGAGCAGATGGATCGCCGGTTGAGCGTCGGCGAGCGAGCAACCGAGCACCGACCGAATCTCGATCAGTCCGGGAATCGTGCCCGTCGCGACTGCGCGTCGGATGCGCTCCAACTCGGCGGGCGACAGCGAAGCGAGATGCTGTTTCATCTCGCATTGGGAGCAGCTCTTCGATTCGGGCAGATCGCGCGAACGCATCATCTCGGCACCGCAGCACGAGCATCGGTCGAAACGGTACTTGGTGCGACAGCTCGAGCACCGCGCCGGGGCTTCAGCTTCTCCGACGGCGGGGGAGCCACAAATGAGACATTTCGGCGCGCGGCGCTCTTCCGGCGACCATGAAGCCTCCCGCGCCTCGCGCTCCGTATCGCGATGACAGGTGCAACAAACTCCGCGCCACGGAAGGTCGGCGCGTTGAAGCAGCGGCACCCCGCATCGTCGGCAGGGGTAGCTTTGTGGCAGCTGCCACCAATGCGGGCAATCGTCTTCGGGGTGAATCGGGGATGGGAAATGAAATGGCACGCCGAGGGCTTCCGCGAGTCGTCGCCCGAACGCCGCCGCCTCTTCGGCTTCGGGCCAGGGGGACACCTGGCCGTTGAAGAGCCGGATGTCTCCGCCCTTGCTGATGGTGCGGACGACCTGACTGCGGGGTGATGCGTCACCTGCGATGACAGCGCAGACGTCGATGAACCAGCCCTCCGTGTCGCCGTCCCAAAGCGCCTCGATGGCGAGCACCGGCGATGGCATCGCCCGCAAGCGCTCGATGAGGTCTTGGTCCGGCTCAGTCATTGTGTGTGCCTCTCGACCTGAAGTGCCTACGATTCATCGTCCAAGCCTGCGTCCCATACAGGCGGCGAAAGGTCCATCCCGCTGAAGAACGCGCTAGCGAGGAGATGGATCTCGTCCAGCTGGGCCACGAACTTCGTCGGATTGCGCCTCGACCAGTCATCGGTCGTCGTCACCAAGGCCCAGACCAGAGCCGTCATCCATAGCGGCAGCGGTTCATCGGGAACGCGGGAGGAGAGATAACCTCGAAGGGCGCGCGTGAGGCGACGAAACGCTCCGTGGTGCCAGCGGCCCTCAGCCCTGAGTGTCACGATAAACGATTCGTCGACGTCGAGCTCGTTGCGGAGATCGACGATGTCGGCGCTCTCGCCTCCAAGGGCGTTCGCCTGGCTTGCTGGAACGAAGCGCGTGCTGCCGACGATTCGCGCGCCGATTGTCTTGCCCCACCGCGACCGGATGCATCCCAGAATCTCATTCAAGAGCTCCAGGACCTCGCCGGGAGGGCTATCGCCTTCGATCAAACAGAGTCGTGTGCAGCCTGCCGTCCGCAGGGCCCATACAGTGTCGTTCACGCGAAACACTGCGCCGTGATCGTCGAGAGAGACGGGCTGACCGCGGCGACCCTTCGGGATGAGGGACGCGACGTCCTGTATGTCGTGAAACGCAATCTGGTCCGCTCCGACGAGCTCGACGTTCATCCATTCCACCTCGACAATCACGACTACAACGGCCCGGAGGGCGCGTCCCGCATCTCGCGTTGATCAATCCCCAGCGCCGCGCCTGCTCGACGACACGCGGATGCCTATCCATCGATACATTACCTGCGGTGTCGACGATCGAGTGGTCGACCGCAGACCACTCGACAGGCCGCCTCTTCGCGAGCTTGGGGGCGACCTGCAGGCGCGCCTGGCAGTCTGGCTCGTCATCGAAGGGCAGAAAGTCGCCGCGGGAGTAGAGCTTGCTCGTCCCCGCCGCGAGCGCGCCCGCGACGATCTCGAATTCAATCCGTGTTTGGGCACGTGCCTGAGCTGAACGAGCCATGCTTCGGTGAGGAGAATAGTCGGCGAGAAGGCCGGCGGCGCCACCAACGTACGCCGACGGCGAGACCCACGATAACGCCTGCCATGACGGCGATGCGCTTGAGATCATGGTCGTAAAGCGATTTGCCGAGCACGACGATCCCGACGCCGTAGGCACCACTGACCAACATGGACACGACGAAGTATCGCGGAAAACCGACACCGGCCATGACGAGGCCGTAGTTCTTGAGAAACGTCGGAATGCCCGGAGCAAACTTCACCCCGAGCACGAACCGGATCGACTTGCCCTTCTCGGTCCCGTCGTCCGGGACCTCGTGGCCCAAGCGCCGCATCCACGCCGCGAGCCTGGGCCTCATCTTTTGCCCGACTACGTAACACCCGAGGAGGTTCGCGGCGAGTGCGAGCATCGAGCCGATCACGCCGAGCCGTGTCCCGAACGTGGCGCCCGCCACGACGAAGAAGGGGGTTATCGGTACGCCGAGGATCGGCACAACCGCCATGACGATGAAGAACGGAATCGCAGAGGCATCACGCAGCCACTCGGTTACGGGATCGTGGAACCAAACCGACCAAACCAAGTAGGCCAGGCCCACGCCGGCCGCGGCTACGGCCGCTTGTTTGATCCTGCGCTTGCGTGCGTCCATCTCGTCTCGCTCGTGCTTCAACTCCTGGTGAGCCGCTTCACCGAGAGGAGCTCATCGACTCGCTCTCGGCTCATCAACCCCGACGAGACGACCAGATCTGCGACGCTGCCCTTCGTCGCCAACGCATGCGCCGCCAGCTTCGCCGCCGCTGCGTACCCGATATGAGGAATCAGAGCGGTGACGACGCCGACGAACGAGTCGACCTGCTCGGCCAGATGGCGCTCGTTCGCCGTTATGCCGCTCACGCAGTTCACGCCGAGCGTATTCGTCGCTGCCGTCAACCACTTGAGGTTCTCGAGCAGCGCGTGCGCGATGATCGGCAGAAACGCATTCAGCTGGAGCTGCCCCGCCTCTGCCGCCATCGTGACCGTCAAATCCCCGCCCGCGACGGCAAACGCCACTTCATTCACGACCTCGGGAATGATCGGGTTCACCTTGCCGGGCATGATGCTGGACCCTGCCTGCCGCGCAGGAAGGACGATCTCACCGAAACCTGCCTGAGGTCCCGACGAGAGCAGACGCAGGTCATTGCAGATCTTCGAGAGCTTGACCGCGCTCCGCTTGAGGACGCCCGACAGCTCGAGAAACACCCCGACATCGCTCGTCGCTTGGATCAGATTGGGTGCGGTGACGAGATCGTATCCTGTAATTGTGCTGAGATGCATTCGTGCGTTCTCGGCGAACGCCGGGTGCGCGGCGACCCCGGTACCGATCGCGGTCGCCCCGAGGTTGATCTCGTGGAGCGACGACATCGATGCCCGGATGTTCGCGTGATCCTTCTCCAGCGTGACGGCGAAACCCTCGAGCTCCTGTCCGAGCGTCATCGGAACGGCGTCTTGAAGCTGGGTCCGCCCGACCTTGACCACATCGGCGAGCTCGCCCCCCTTGCGGCGAAATGCCTTTTCCAGCTGCTGGAGCTCGAGGAGTAGCCGTTCGACGGCGAGGGAGAGGGCGATCTTCAGGGCGGTCGGATACGTGTCGTTCGTACTCTGCCCGCGGTTCACATGGTCATTCGGATCCAGGTGGGAATAGGCCCCCTTCGAATGACCACCGAGCTCGAGACCGCGATTCGCAACGACCTCGTTGACGTTCATGTTGGTCGACGTCCCGGCGCCTCCCTGGATGATGTCCACGACGAACTGGTTATGGAGCTTGCCCCCCTTGATCTCTTCGCAAGCTCGGTCGATGAGCTCTGCTCGACTGCGGTCGAGCTCGCCGACATCGCGGTTCGCGCGAGCGGCAGCCTGCTTGACGCAGGCGTACGCGAAGATGAAGTCGGGATAGACCGAGATCGGGCGCCCGCTGATGGGGAAATT
>JABFXY010000016.1 GCA_013361525.1 Polyangiaceae bacterium
CCCGCACCCTACGAATAACGACCGGCACCTCGCGCTGCGCGGCCCGCACCCTACGAGGAGCGACCTGCACCGCGCGCGGAGCGACCCGCCACGCGCCCGACGCGCCACGAAGAGCGGCCCGAGCGACGCGAACAGCGCCCCGAGCGGCACGAGCGCCGAGACGAGCGTCCTTCCCCGTGGAAGCGAGAGACTGCGCCGAATCAGGCGCCTCACCGCGAGCGCGGCGCTCGCCCGCCCGTCGAGAAGAAGTACGAGCGAACCGACCGTCCGCAATCGGGCGGCGCCCGCAAGCCGGTACGACCCGCGCCCGAGCCGCGTGGCGGCCAGCGCGCCGGCTCGCCGCGGCGCGGCCCTCCTCGCTGAATCACGCGCCCTCACCTTTGCCGCTGGTGCGCGCGGGCACATGCGATGCATCGATCCCCTCAGGGATTCGATCGCATGGGAGGCCGCGCGCGGCCGAGGCGGAGAGGGTCGGGCATGAGAATCCAACCATTTCATGATCCGGCGACGTGCACGCTCACGTACGTCGTATTCGATCCGGCCACCAAAGACGCCGTCGTCATCGATTCGGTGCTCGATTACGATCCATTGAAGGCCGAAACGAGCACGCGATCGGCCGAGCGCGTCGCGGCCTTCCTCGACGAAAACGAGCTACGCGTTCCGTGTGTGCTCGAAACCCATGCGCACGCCGACCATTTGAGCGCCGCGCAATGGTTGAAGCACCATTACGGTTCCGTCCTCGTCATCGGCGAGCGCATTCGCAAAGTACAGAAGACGTTCCGTGCGCTCCTCGATCTCGGAGAGGGTTTTCCCGTCGACGGCTCCCAATTCGATTACCTCGTCAAAGACGGCGAGATCCTGACGGCCGGCTCGCTCCGCTTGGCGACGCTGCCGACGCCGGGCCACACGGCGGCGTGCGTCTCGTACAAGATCGACGATGCCGTCTTTACCGGCGACGCACTCTTCATGGACGACTACGGCACCGGGCGCTGCGACTTTCCGGGCGGCAGCGCGGAGGCGCTCTACCATTCGGTGCACGGCGTCCTCTACGCGCTACCCGACGAGACGCGCGTGTTCCCGTGTCACGACTACCAACCCGGCGGACGCGAGGTCCGGTACGAAACGTCGATTGGAAAATCCAAGTCGGACAACGTCCAATTGCGCGCGGACACGACCCAAGACGATTACGTCGCGTTTCGAGAAAAGCGAGATGCGACGCTGGCCCAGCCGAAGCTCCTCTACCCGAGCATCCAGGTAAACATCGCCGGCGGCCGCCTCCCCGAAGCACACGCAAACGGCACGCGGTACCTCGTCATGCCCCTCAACCTCGCCCATCCCACCGCCGAAGACGGCGCGCGCGCGTGATGTTTCTTTTTTGGCGCGCGCACGACGGCTCGGGACCCGCTTGGGGGGATACTCGCGAAGGACGTTAGCGTCGGAGCCTCCACGGCCGAGGTGACGTCGGGGTAGCAACCTTCGATTTGGATACTGGTTGCAAAACGCAATCGCTTTTTGCCGCACGCAACCGGTTGCGTTTTGCAACCGGTCGTCGTGGCGCCAATACACCCGGCGCGTTCGTGGAACCGTCTTGGCGGTTTCTCCCTCCTTGGTCAGGAACAACGCCGCCCACCCGTCGAGTGACGCCCCCTCTATCCTGGAGCACCGCCTTGAAGCTTTACGACCAGCTTTCGTCTTGGTGGACCGTTCTTTCTCATCCCGATGAGTACCGCGAGGAGGCGGCGCTCTATACGAAGGCGCTCCTCGAGGCGGGTGACCAGCCTGCGCGGACGCTGCTCGAGCTCGGCAGCGGCGGCGGTAACAACGCGAGCCACATGAAGGCGCACTTCGTGATGACGCTGGTCGAGCCTGCACCCGGAATGTTGGCGGAGAGTCGAAAGCTCAATCCCGATTGCGAGCACCTCGAAGGTGATATGCGGACGGTGCGCCTCGGCCGCACCTTCGACCGCGTCTTCATTCACGACGCAATCATGTACATGACGACGCTCGCGGACCTGAAGAAGGCGCTCGATACCGCATTCATTCATTGTCGCCCGGGAGGCGCGGCGCTCTTCGCCCCCGATTACGTTCGTGAGACGTTCCAGGCGCACGAGGATTGCGGCGGCAATGACGCAGGCAATCGTGGGCTTCGCTATCTCGAATGGGTTTGGGATCCCGACCCCGGCGATACGACCTATACCGTCGACTATGCGTATCTGATGCGGAGCGAGGACGGATCCGTGCGCGTCGAGCACGACCGGCACATCGAGGGGCTCTTCTCGCGCGACGATTGGATGCGCCTCATCACCGAAGCGGGCTTTCAGCCCCTTCGCGTACCGCTCGAGCACTCGGAGCTCGAGCCGGGATCCTACGAAGCCTTCGTCGGTATCAAACCGAAGGGATAGCCCATAACGCGCTATTGATACGCGTCGAGATCGGCGGCGAACACATAACGAGCGTCGTACCCCTCGGAGAGGCTGAAGATCTCGTTGGTCGTCGTATCGATCATCATGTCCTCGGGCGTGTCGATCCAATCGACGGCGGCGCGCTCGCCGACCTTCGCGCGGTAGAGAATGCCGGCGCTGCCGGCCGGCTCACTCGACGAGAAAAAGAACGTGTCGCCCGAGCTCACCGCGCCCTGGATCTGCCGCTCACCCGCGTAATAGGCGTCCGTCGCGAAGGTGCGATCACCGCCGGCGAGCAGGCCCGTCGCCGGATCGATCGCGTGGCGCAGCACCCTTCCGTCGAGCGGCCCATTGCATGCCGTCGCCGCGCAATATTCGCCGGTGACGAGGCGCGGCGGGTCCTCGGATCGATCGAGCGCGACGAACGAATAACGAGGCGCGGGATCACACGCGCTCCAACGCGTGAACGCGCCGACCTGCGGTAGGGCGTACTTGTAGAGGCCGGCCTTGCAGCTCGTCGCATCACACCCGATGACGTTCTCCGACGTGTCGGCGAGGAAGATGCGCCGCATGTCGAACACCCGAACACCGGCGAACGTGTCGGCGACGTAGAGGTAATCGCCGACCCAGGCGATGCCGCCTGCATGAATACGAACCGACGCCCACGTCGGGCCCGCGACCGGCTCGACGAGGAGCAAAAATCGATACGCCGGAGCGTCGGGGTTCGTCACGTCGACGAGCGCGACGCGAACACCTTTCGGAGCGGCGTTCGGGTCGATCTCCTCGTCGAAGTAGAAGCTCACCATCACGAGCCGCCGTCCCTCGACGAGGCCTGTCGCGCTCGCGTCCGGTGAGCCCGTAATCCCCTGCGGGATCCACGTCTCGTTGGCGTTTTCGGATGCTTCCCAGCGAAACGCGAACGATACACCCGGCGGGTCGCCCGGCACCGAGCCGGGGCTCACGACGTCGGGCTCGCGGTTCAGATCGGCGAGGACGTCGGCGATCGTCGCGGGCTCCGCGACGGTCTCGAGCGCATCGACCAGCGGCGCGAAATCATCGAACGAAGCGCTGCGATCCAGCGAAAACGCGCAGCGGTCGAGGGGAACGAGCCCACCTCCCGAAGAACCCGGCGGCCCGACATCACACGTCGGCGTTGCTGTCAGACACGGGTCATCTTCGACGACGCCGCCCGCTCCGCCCGAGCCCCCGACGGCGGAGGTGCCGCCACTACCGCCTGCACCGTCGGCGGTCGACGACGTGGTCGTGGGCGAGCCGCCGATCGAGCCGGTGGACCCGCCGCCTCCCTGCGAGGCGGCGCCGCCCGAAGGCTCCGCACCACCGCCGTCGCACGCAACCACCGAAAATACCAAGAGGAACGGCCAGCGCATGACGCCTACCCATAACACGGGTGGGCCCCGGCGAGCGTCGCGGTCGCGCGCTCGGGGGAAGGCGCCGCCCATCCATCGACCATTGCGATCGTTATCGATACGGCTGCTGCGGGGTGCCCTTCAGGATCTTCGCGCCGGGTACCTCACGGTATGGGATCGAGCGCGGATCTGCGGTGTAAAGCTCGGTGTAACCGCACCCCAAACAGACATAAGCGGTGACGATCCCGAAGTGCGGCACCGACGTCCATCCCGGCGGGCCGACGTAGGCAGCGAGCTTGTCCCTCTCCGAGTCGGTCAGCTCCGGCAGGTAGAGGATTTCGACGCCGCTGCACTTCGGGCACTGGTTGGAGTTCCGCATGCCACCATCTTCGCGCTTACTTCCCCGAAAGGGAGCGAAGAATCAGGGAGCTCGTGATGCCGCGAACGCCGAGCACGCCCCGAACGACCGTCTCAGCCAGCGCCTTTTGACGCACATCGGCCAACGTCCCGAGCAGGGTGACGCGACCAGCGTCGACGATGACCTCGATGTCGCTCGCGTCGATCTCGTCGTGGGCCATCAGTCGGTCGCAGACCTCGGCGTGGATGCGCTCATCCGATCGCAGATATCCCTTGGGACCATAGCCGTAGTAGCCGGACGTCGACCTCGGACCGCTCGGCGTTAACTCGAATTCCCCAGTGCCTTCGCTCCGGTCCAGTGACCGTGTCTTATGAATCGCCACGTGCATTCCCCCCCATCCGGCACAATGGCCGGTCTCGGATCGAACCCCCGTCCCCCGCACGACCGAGCAGAGCTTTGTCCACCGTTGACAAGCCGGCCCAACCCCATACATGGCTGCGACCGATTTGTCGTAATGCGCCGGTGTGCCCCACCCGAACTTCCGACGTTACACCGGTTACGACGCGTCGCAAGACGCGACGTGACAGCAATGAGCGAGACAACCAGACATCAGTCGGAATGCCACTTGCGCTGTCGAATCGAGCGTTGCGCGCACGCATCGCAGCTGGCTACCTCGTCGACTTGTTATGGCTATCTCACGACGCATTGGGCGCGATCGCGACAATGCGGAGACGGCCATCAATAGCTAGCTAGCTTCGCCCACCGAGCGCCGCCATTGGGTCGGCTTGCGCTAAACCCACGCTCAGCGTTAACGTCGGCGGTCATGAAGTCGCTCGTCAGCCAGTTGGTCGAGAAGGCGGACCTCTCCGAGGAGCAGGCGGAGAAGGTTGCCGGCGTGCTGCGCGACTTCCTCGACGATCGGCTGCCGGACATGCTGAAAGAGCCGGTGCTCCAGGCCCTCACGGGCGAGCGGGTGGACTCGGCTGTCGACGCCGCGGCGAGCCTGCTGGGCGGCTTCCTGAAGTAGCCGCGCGCCCCGCGCAGCGAGCGATTCCGCAGCTTTTGCGAGCGCTTCGGCGAGCGCCTCGGGCGAGCGCTTTTACGAGCGCCTTCGCGAGCTTTCCGGGGCGGTATCTGCTAACTCGGCGGCCAGCATGCCGTCGATTCAGGTTCAGAACGTCACGAAGGGCTATGGAAGCAAGCGCCTGTTCGAGGACGTCGTCGTCAATTTCAGCGAGCACCGTCGCTACGGCCTGACCGGTCCGAACGGCGCGGGAAAGTCCACCTTCATGAAGATCCTGGCAGGGGATCTCGAGGCGGACTCGGGCAACGTCATTCGTCCGGCCAAGACGAGCGTCCTGCGCCAGGACCAGTACGCGTTCGAAGACCACCGCGTCCTCGACACGGTGATCATGGGCAACGCCCGCCTTTGGGCGGCGATGACCGAGAAAGACGCGCTTCTCGCGCTGCCGGAGCTCACCGACGAGCAGGGCGGGCGGCTCGGCGAGCTCGAGGGCGTGATCGCGGAAGAGGACGGCTACACGGCCGAGAGTGAGGCGGCGACGCTGCTCGACGGTCTCGGAATTCCAGAGAGCGAGCACACGCGTTTGATGCGCGAGATCGCCGGCGGCCTGAAGCTGCGCGTGCTCCTCGCACAAGCCCTCTTCGGCAGGCCGGAAGCGCTGCTCCTCGACGAGCCCACGAACAACCTCGACCTCGACACCATCCGTTGGCTCGAGCGCTTCCTCTGCGACTACGAAGGCGTGCTCGTGACGATCTCCCACGATCGCCATTTCTTGAACGAGATCTGCACCCACATCGCGGACATCGATTACGAGACGATCATCGTCTACACGGGCGGCTACGACGAGATGGTCATGGCGAAGAGCCAGGTCCGTTCACGCGTCGAGCAAGAGAACGCGGAGCGCTCGAAGCGGATCGAACAGCTCCGAGAGTTCGTCGCGAAGTTCGGCGCAGGCACGCGCGCCTCGCAGGTGCAGAGCCGAAAGAAGCAGATCGAGAAGCTCGGCCTCGCGGAGCTGAAGAAGAGCAACATTCAGCGCCCTTTCATTCAGCTCACCCAGAAGAAGCCGTCGGGCAAGCAGACCCTCACGGTCGAGGGGCTCGACAAGCATTGGCCCGGCGTGAAGGTCGTCGAGGGCTTCGACGCGCTCGTCACGAAGGGGGAGAAGATCGCCATCGTCGGCCGAAACGGCGTCGGAAAGACGACCCTCTGCCGCATGCTGGTCGGTGAGCTCGAGCCCGATGCCGGCAAGATCACCTGGGGCCACCAGGCGAGCGTCGGGTATCTCGCGCAAGATCACCGCGAGGGGATCCCGAACGACTCGACCGTCGCGGAGTGGCTGCACTCCATCGATCCCAGCGCGTATGTGCAGGATATCCGCGGCCTCCTCGGCAAGATGCTCTTCTCCGGCGACGAAGGTCACAAGCCGACCCACGCCCTCTCCGGTGGAGAGGCGGTTCGCCTGCTGTTTGCGAAGCTCATGCTCACGAAGGACAACGTGTTGGTCCTCGACGAGCCGACCAACCACCTCGACCTCGAGTCGATCGTCGCCCTCGGCGAAGCGCTCGTCCGGTACGAGGGGACGGCCTTCGTCGTGGCGCACGACCGCGACCTGATTACCCAGTTCGCGACCCGGCTCTGGGCCTTTACACCGAACGGTCTGGTCGACTTCAAGGGCAGCTACGACGCCTTCCTCGAGCAGCAGCGTGCGATGGAGCCCGCGACGGAGAGCGCGAAGTCGAAGAAAAAGCGGTAAGCTGTCGCCCTTTTATGCGCGATGGATCCGCTTCCGACGCCGACCCTCGAACGGACGGCGTGTTGCCGAAGGTTACGACCAACACCTGGAAGAGGGACGACCGCGGGGCCTTCGAGGTCGCTCGGGTCCTCGATCACCGCACGGCGCCCGAAGGCCTCGACGTCGACCGCATCCGCTTCCTCGAGGCGGGCGACATCGCTCCCGACGTGAGCCTCGGGCACGTCGTGACGGTGCTCGCGGGCGCGAGCACCGTCGCCGTCGAGTCGGAGCCACGACCGCTGACGGCTGGGCAAGGCACCCACTTCTACCTTCCTCGAGGTAGCCGCGCGCGGTTCACCTGCACCCCCGGGACGGAGCTCATCCGCGTCTCCGCCGGCGCGCCGAGCCAAGCGCGCGGAACGAAGCTGCTCGTGCGCGACGAGACGTTCGTCGCAGCGTGCGCCGCGGGCGATCATGCCCTCCGCTGGATCCTCACGCCGCAGTATTTGAGCCGGCGAATTTTCCTGCATCACGACGAGGCCTTGCTCTCGAAGCGCCTCGAGCCGGTGTCGTGGTTCCACACGACGATGTTCGACGTCGCGGGGCTGCCGACGAACGAGAGCGGCGAGAGCGTCTTCAAGATGGCGTACAGCTCTCGGACCGAGATCAACGTCTGCTACGACGTGGCCGGCGACGCGCGCGTCCGCACCGCGATTCATCCGTACACCCCGCGAGAGCAGGCCTGGTCGCCGTGGCTCGCGCTGACCGGGAACGCGAACTACCACATCAACGAAACGGTCGATGGGCAGCCCCTTGGCGCCGCGACCAGCGACCATCCCTGCAGACGCAACAAACACGAGGTCCTGATTCAGGATGGGCACGTGTCGTTGCTCTGCCTGTTCGACCCGTCGCCGACCGGCGTCGAGCGGCATCGGCCCGGCGAATACAGCGACTACGAGCCGCTCGCTTCGGTCGTCACGCGGCCCGAATACGCCGCTCATCGACGTGAAATCGTGCATTTCGACGAGATGGTCGACACGCTGAGCCTCGCGAAAGCGCGCGGTCAGCTGGAGTTGGTCCGGCAGTCCCCGGCATGGGAGCTCTACCTGAAAGGCCGTGAAGCACAGCGGACCATCGAGGCACGGCTCCTCGCCGCCCTTCGCGCAGAGGGCGGCGGCCGCGACCGCGTCGTCGAGCGGTGGTCGTCGGCCACGTGAACAGCGGCTACGATGTCGCCCGTGCCGACGGACCGTCGACCTGAGGGTGGGGCGCCATTTCCGACGACGATCACGTCGGCCGTGCTCGCGCTCAAGAGCGAAGACACGAACACGCAGCGTGACGGCTGGGAGCGCGTCGCGCGCGCATACCTCGCACCGATCGAGCGCTACGTCGCGCTGCGTTTCCGGCTGACCGCCGCGGAGGCCGCGGACACGTCGCAGGCGTTTTTCGCCCGCGCGCTCGAAAAAGGGACTTTCTCTGCTTTCGATCCAACGAAGGCGCGATTCCGTACGTATGTGCGAACGTGCCTCGATCGCTTCGTCGTCGACGAGCGCCGGCGCAACAAGGCCATGAAGCGTGGCGGAGACGCAATCACGGTGGAGATCGACGACGAGCATGCCGTCGCGATGAACGGCCCCGATCCCGACGCTTGCTTCGAAGACGAGTGGAAGAAACACGTCCTCGAGCGCGCCCTCGAACGCCTCCGCGAAGATCTGCGTGCCTCGAAGAAGACCGAACATCTCACGGTGTTCGAGCGCTTCCACCTCGAGACGGACACGCCGCCTTCTTATTCGGCGATCGCCTCGGAGCTCGGCATCACCGTGACCGACGTCACCAATCGGCTGTCGTACGCGCGCCGTAAATTACGAGCGATGGTCATCGACATCCTGCGAGAGATAACGGCGTCCGAGGAGGAGTTTCGCGCGGAGGCGAAGGCCGTCCTCGGGGTCGATCTGTGAACGATGCGGGGGGCAGGCTCGCTGGGAGCCTCGATGCTCCCCTCGGCGTGATCGCAGATCGATTCGAGCTCCTCGTCGAGGCCGGAGCCGGCGCGATGGGAACCATCTATCGCGCGCGCGATCTCCAAACCGACGACATCGTCGCGCTGAAAGTGTTGAAGCACGGGGGCGATCTCGAGCGCTTCACCCGCGAGGCCGAGGTCCTCGCAGAGCTGTCGCACGACGCCGTCGTTCGTTACATCGCGCACGGGACGACACCGGACGGTGAGCCGTACCTCGCGATGGAATGGCTCGAGGGCGAGACGTTGCGGAGCTTTCTCGCGCGGACGACCCCGTCACTCGAAGACATCGTCGTGCTGGGCGAGCACGTCGCTTCAGCCCTGGCGGCCGCGCACGGCGCGGGCATCGTGCACCGCGATCTCAAGCCGTCGAACTTGTTCCTCGTCGGCGGCTCGATGCGGCGAGTGAAAGTGCTCGACTTCGGCATTGCGCGCGTCGACGGCGCCGATCGCGAGCTCACGCATACGGGGCAGGTCATCGGGACGCCGGGCTACATGTCGCCGGAGCAAGCGCGCGGTCAGCGCGAGCTCGATGGCCGCGCGGATCTGTTCTCGTTGGGGTGTGTTCTCTATCGTTGCGTCGCAGGCAATCCGCCGTTCGAGGCGCAAGACGTGCTCTCGGTCCTCGCGGCGCTCGTCCTGACCGAGCCTCCGCCGCTCCGATCGACACGCGAACGTGTGCCGGCCGCGCTCGAGGCGCTGGTGTCGAAGCTGCTCGCCAAGACGCCCGACGCGCGACCCGCGAGCGCCGGAGACGTGGAGCGATCGCTCTCGTCGATCCGCGAACGGCTCGAAAAAGGAGCGGAGGAGATCGAAGAAGCACCGCTCAGCGCCGAAGCGACGCAAAAGACGATGGTCGCGGGGATCGGTGGCGCGACGAACGAAGTGAAGCGCGCGTTCCCGGCCCTCCCGAAGTCTGCGTCGCGGCAGCACGGC
Source organism: Polyangiaceae bacterium (assembly GCA_013361525.1). Classification (GTDB taxonomy): domain Bacteria; phylum Myxococcota_A; class Polyangia; order Polyangiales; family Polyangiaceae; genus Xiheicaenibacterium. The sequence goes on from JABFXY010000016.1 coordinate 9,840, forward strand.
CCGTCGCGAACGCTGTTCGTGTTCGGATCGATGGCCGCCATCGCGTTCGTCGGTGTCGCGGCCTTCGTCACGCTCCGCGGGGAGTCGCGTTCGTCGACGTCCGTCGGCACCGCGGACTCGGCATCGGTCACACCACTGCCCATCGGTGTGTCCTCGGATATCGCCGCGCAGAGCTGCCGCAACCTCGCTGCTTCGCTGGTCCGTATGCAGCGCAAAGACGGGAGCTTCGGCCTCGAAGCTCAACGACCGGCGACCGCGTGGCCGACGGCGCAGGCGCTCACAGCGCTCGCGATGAGTCGCAAATCGTGTGCGGGCGCCGGTGTAGACACGATCGAAAATGCCATCGCCGCGCTCGACCGATTTCGCATCGCGGAGCGCTGGACCGAAACGGACGAGCAAACGGAAGGTGGAACCCTCGCGTGGGCAGCGCTCGCCTTCGCGACCGCATCGGAGGAGGTGCCGAGCGCGAAAGGGAGCGCGCTCGCGCTGCGCGACGTCGTCGTGAAGCGACAACAAGAGGACGGCCGCTTCCTGTTCAAGCGCACCGGCACGCGCGAAGCCGACGACTTCGTGACGCTCATGACCGTCTCGGCACTCTGTCGGCTCGAGGCGAGCGATCCGGGCGCAGGCGTTCCCGACGTGCGCGAGCGCGCATCGAAGTGGCTCCGCGCTTCGCTCCGAGGTGAGGAACCCGAGTCGAAGCTGAGCTCGATCCCCGAGTTTCGAGCGCTCTCGATCCGCGTCCTCGTCGATCTGCACAACCGATGTGGCGACCGCGAAGAGGGCGACGATCAGCTCCTCACCGGGCTCGCGCAAGGGATCGCCGGTCATTGCGAGCTCTCGAACGCGACCCCGCCGGCCTGCGCGCGCCCGATCGCCGCGGACGAGATCATCAAGCTCGACGCCGCCTTCGATCCGAACTTTGCGCTGCTGTGGTTTCCCTGGACGATCTCGGCAACCGACGCCGCGCTCTCGGACGCGAGCTTCGAGCCTGATCCTGCGCTCGAGCGCGATCTTCGAAGCGTCCTCGCATGGGCGCTCGCGGAAGGTGAGCGTGGGGGCGCGATGTTCTCTGCGGCGCCGACGTACAAAGTCGCCGACCAGTTGATCGCCGTTTCCCACGTCATCGACGACCCGCCGAAGACCCGCTGAGCACCCGCGACGCGTGAAACGTGCGTCCGATGGGTCCGCGATTGTTGCTCTCGAATCGAAGCCTTTCGACGGCGGCAAAGCCTTTGCTTCCGTGTCGTTATGGTGAGGGTTCTCGTGGTCGACGACGATCCGGATCTCCTCTTCGCGATGAGCGAGCTCTTGCGCGAGGCGGGCGCCGACGTGTGCGTATCAGCTCAGTCACTCGCGGAATTGCAGGCGCAGCGTGCGCGGGCGCTCGAATGTTCGCTCGCAGTCGTAGACGTGAATCTGGGACCCCGGCAGCCGACCGGCGTCGACGTGTACCGATGGCTTCGTGCCGAAGGATTCCCCGGACGAATCGTCTTCCTCACGGGCCACGCGCAATCCAACGAGCTGGTCCAAGCCGCTTGCCGCACGCCGGACACCTCCGTGCTCAGCAAGCCGATCGACGCCGACGTCTTGCTCCGGCTCGCGGGGGTGCCCGCATGACCGCCGACCCGCGGGAAGCATTTCGGTCCGCGATGTTGGCCGCGGTGATCGCGTTCGTCTTGCAGGCCGTATTCGTGCCGGTCGACACGTATGTCCTCGGCGCGTGGCCGATCGCGTGGCTCGACGGCGCACACGCCCTCTGGGCCGCGGCCTTCGCCGGGTGGCTCTGGACCCATCGCAAAAAGCCGCGGGTGTGGGTTTGCGAGGCGGCGTTCGCATCCGTCATGCTGCCCTTCCTCCCGATCATGTGGGTCGGCGAGCTCATGGCCATGCGGCAAGGCCTGATTCGCGATCCGATGATGCCGTTCCAATTCGCGATGCTCGGCGTTGCGTTGCTCGCGCCTGCGAGCGCTTGGCTCGGCGGTGCGCTGCTCGCGGTCTTCGCCGCGAGCGCGCTGGTCTTTTGGGCACGCCTCGAAGCGGAGTTCTCACTCGCGCACCTCCCGGGCGAGCCGTGGATGATGCTCGTCTACGGCGGCGTCGCCGCGGGTTTTCTCGTCGCGCGCGTCCACCTTCGCAAGGTCGTCCGTGAGCTCTCCGACACGCGCGCCGAAGCCAATGCCCTCGCGCGTGTCGCGCGGCTGTTCCTCGCCGTGCGCGATCGGACCAACTCGCCGCTTCAATCCCTCGAGTTCGGTGTCGCGCTCCTCAGTCGGCGCCACCCGGAAGAAGACCGCCTGATGGAAGCGATGCGCCGCTCCCTCGGCCGGCTCCGCCACTTGTCGAGCCTGCTCGCCGTCGCCGAGAAATGGCGAAAGACCGACAACGCACTCGACGTCGATCTCGACAGCGAGATCAAAGACGTCGCATCTCCCGCGAAGGGCCGGAACGGGCCGCCGCGCGAGCGCGCCGCACGCGGGGTCAACGCCAACGAAAGAGCTTCAATGCGAGAACGAATGAAGCAATTCCCCATCCTGCGAGCACGGCGAGCTCCGTCGCGATTCCATTGATGCCTGCCCCGTCGAGCATGATCGCGCGCAATGCATCGTTGAGCGCCGTGAGTGGCAGCGCCCGCACGAAGGGCTGCACCACGTCGGGGAAGCGTCCCGACGAGAAGAACGTCCCGGACACGATCAACATCGGCAGGCTCGCGAGGTTGATGAGACCGCTCGCCGTCTGAATGTTCTCGGCGCGTGAAGCGACGAGCAGGCCGAGCCCGGCGAACGAGAGCGAGCCGAGCGTCGCGACCGCAACGAGGAACGCAGCGCTGCCGCGCATCGGAACGTCGAAGACGAGCGCCGCGAACAAGAGGAGCACCGGCAGCTCCACGATCAAGAACAGCGCGCGAACCAGCACGAACGCGAGGAGAAAGTCCCGCTTCTTCATCGGCGTCGCGAGCAAGCGCTTCATCAGCTTGCGCGTGCGCATCTCGACGATGACGTAGCCGACGCCCCAAAGCCCGCCCTGCATGAGACCGGTGCCGATCAGCCCCGGAATCAGGAAATCGATGTAGCGCGATCCGGGCTCGGTCACGAGCTGGTCCGTGCTTTCGAATACGTCCGCGCGGCCGTCGGCGCGCTGCAAACGATCGTCGACGACGGCCCGTGCGAGCCGCGACTCGGGGCGCGTCGCATCGAAGTGGTACGAACGCGGGGAGCCGGGCACGACGACGATCGACACCTTGCCGGTCCGCAGCGCGGCGCGCGCGGCCTCTTCGTCGAGCGTGCGGACCCGTACGTCGTCTGCACCCTCGAGCGCGTGCTCCACCTCCGAGGCGCCGGGCCCTGATTGAACGGCCACCATCACCGGCTCGGGGGCACGGTTACGAAACGCAATGCCCAGCGCGATCGCGAGCACGAGCGGAAAACCGAAGCTCCAGAAGAGGACCCCCGGCTCGCGGTAGAAGCTGCGCCAGCGCGCGAGCACCAACTCTGCAATCGGGCTCGGGCGCTTATTCACGGAGCTTCTTTCCGGTCAGATGCACGAACACGTCCTCGAGCGTCGCGCGGTGCGTCGACAAACGAGCGAGGCACGTACGTGACGCTTCTACCGCGGCGAGCAGGAGCGGCAGCGTGACGTGAAGGCGCTCCGTCGTGACGACGAAACCATCGGCTTCGCAGCGAGCCGCGACGACCCCCTGCAGCTCGCGAACCATCTCGAGCGACATCTCCCCATCGACCGCGAAATCGATGATTTCTTCTCCGCCAAGGGAGCGGATCAGCTCGCGCGGCGTGCCGAGCGCGATGCACTTTCCGTGGTCGACGACGCCGATTCGATCGCAGAGCTTCTCGGCTTCATCCATGTAGTGGGTGGTGAGGAGGATCGAGCCGCCGCGCCCCTTGAAGTCCAACACCAGGTCCCAGAGGCTCCGGCGCGATTGTGGATCGAGGCCCGTCGTCGGCTCGTCCAGAAAGAGCAGCTCCGGATCACCCGCGAGCGCGCAGGCGACCGCGACCCGCTGCTTTTGCCCTCCCGAGAGGTTTTCGTACCGAGCCTTTCGCTTCTCCTCGAGCTGGACCTTCGCGAGGAGCTCCGTCGCGGACGGCCCACGCGGGTAAAACGAGCTGAAGAGCGTGAGCGTCTCCTCGACCGTGAGCTTGTCGGTGAGCCGTGTGTCTTGCAGCGTGATCCCGATCCGCTCGCGCAGCGATTGCTCGTCGTTTCGCCACGTCTTGCCGAACAACGTGACATCCCCCGACGTCGGCTCGACGAGACCCTCGAGGATCTCGATGGTCGTTGTCTTGCCTGCGCCGTTCGGTCCGAGCAGTCCGAAGCACTCCCCCCGACGCACCTCGAGATCGAGGCCCCGCACCGCTTCGACGTCGCCGTAGCGTTTCACGAGCTGGCGGCAGGCGATGACGTTCTCGGGTTGACCGCCCATCGGCGGCCGAATCAAGACGCGGGGTCCGAGGCGGTGTCAATTCCGTCGGGGGCACGGCGCGAGCACCGCCGCTTTCGAGCAGCCGCATGTCCCCTGAGGACGAGAAGACGCCTGTTGCGATTGCTCGGCTCGCGTACCATTGCCCAAGGGGGAAACTATGGGTCGGGGACCGATTGGCGAATTCGTGGGCGTCACTCGAGCCGCTCGCACGTGGAACGCTCGGCTGTACATCGAGCGTGTCCCATACCTGCTCGGTTCGTGGCCGACGGCCAAAGAAGCGGCTATCGCGCGAGACCGCGCCATTTTGCATTTCGGTCTCGATCACGCGCTCGCATTCCCACGCGACGCCAAGAGGCTCGGGCCTGCTACACCGGAGGCGCTCGCCAAGGCCGGACGAGCGCTGTGTCGAGCCGTCAACAAGCGAAAGAACGCGAGCGGCTACACCGGTGTCGTGTCGATGCGAGGGGGCGCAGCCTTCGAGGCGCGGGTTCTCTTCGGAGGCCAAATGCAGCACCTCGGCCAATACAAGACGGCCCGTGACGCTGCCATTGCGCGCGATCGTGCGCTCATCTACCTCGGCGAGGAATGGCGTGGCCTCGCCGAGCCGGAAGAGGCGGGGCGTCTCGGCCCTGCTTCTCCCGAGGAGCTGAGGTCCGCAAAGACGCGCGCACGAAGGACGCACCGCGAGACCGGGCTTCTCGGCGTGAGCCTCGCGCCTGCCGGCGGATATGTGGCGCGTATTCAAGTCGACGGCGCGCCGAAGCAGATTGGCACGTTCGCGCTCAAGGAAGACGCCGCGGTCGCCTACGATTGCGTCGCGCGCCACCTCGAGCTCGACCGTTCCCTCTGGAACTATCCGGATCGCGAGCTGGACGCGGTGCCACTCGAGGACGTGCGAAAGTGGGCAATCGAGCGCGCCATCGCATTGGCCGAGGAGGCCGGGCCCCAGGGCTCCCAGCGAACGCCGTACCAAAAAGGGCTCAAGCTGAAGGACTGCCAAACATGGGGCGTGCATCGCTCGAGCGACGGCCGCTATCACGCGCATCTGTTCGCAGGCGGCGAGAAACGGCGCGTGAACCTCGGTTATTGGCTGACGGAGCACGAGGCCGCCCTCGCCCGCGACCGTGCGGCGCTCCATTTCGAGCTGGACCTGCCGCTGAACTACCCCGACGAGGCTCGTGCGCTCGGGGCTCTCTCCCCGGAGGAGCTGCAGGCTCAGTCGGCACGCAAGCCTCCGCCCTCGGTCCAAATACGCCGTAAACCAACCATGTATTCGGAATATCGGGGCCTCACCCGATACAAAGGCAAATGGGTGGTCATGGTCTGCGGGCAGAAATGTGGCCGTTTCGAGCGCGAGCAGGACGCTGCCATTGCCCATGATCGCGCTGCGGTCGCGCTCCTCGGGTCGGACGCGATCTTGAACTTCCCCTCCAGGAGGACGACACCCGCGTCACCTGCCGAGATGCGCGCTTGGGGCCGCAAGCTGTCGAAGAAGCAGACGACGAGTCGCTTCGTCGGGGTCTCGTACAATCCGCAACATCACCTCAAGGCGTGGATCGCCTATGCCGGTCACCACGTCTTCGTCGGCGCCTGGGAGACGGAGCGGGAAGCGGCGCTCGCCCACGATCGAGGCACGCTTTTCCTCGGCGTTCGGGCTCATCTGAACTTTCCGGACGAAGCCCGCGCGCTCGGCCCTGCCTCACCGGAGGAGCTCTGCGAAGAAGCGCACCGGCAATTCAAACGGCACACGACGAGTCAATACCGGGGTGTCTATTGGGCGACGCAAACCGGCGCTTGGCACGCCAGCATCGGCAGCGGCGGCAAGACGTATTTCCTCGGCAGCTATACCCACGAAGCGCGCGCCGCGGAGGCATACGACCATGCCGCGATGTCGCTGCACGGCGAACGGGCGAAGCTCAACTTCGGCGATACGAATCCTCGACGTGCAAAACTGCGCGCCGAACGCTGAATCCAATCACGGTCAGGCTGGAAGCAGTCATTTCACCTTCCAAGGATCCGACAACAGCGCATCGCGGTCTTTGCGCGGCGGTGATGCGGCGCCGGCGGCGGGGGTCGCCGTCGCAATGGGCGCAGCGCCGGCAGGACGTATCGTTCGTGCCGTCCCCTGCAGACGCTTCACCGGAGCCGCGGCGCTCGCGGAGGGCTGCGCCGACGCGCTCGCGACAGCCTCCTCCGTTTTCGCGACGGTCGGGGGAGCCTCCGACGGTGCGGCTATCGCCACCTCGGGGGAAACGCCGTGCAAACCAAGCTCGTTCGGTGCTTCTTTCGCAGCCAGAGGCGCGGCTTCGCGCGACGAGCTCGCGGCGAGAGCCCAAGCGCCACCAGCGGACGCGACCACCAGCGCGCCGATGGCCGCGACGAGCCAAGTTTTGCTCCGAGGCCGCTCGCGAAGGCCGGCGCGCCGCTCGGCCAGCGCATCGACGAGGTCGGTCATCGAACCGAACCGAGCCTCGTGCGCGAATGCGAGACCGCGCCTCAAGACTTCCTCGACGGATTTGGGGACACGTTTGTCGAGGGGCCATCGAATTTCCCCGCGCATCGTCGCGCCGATGATTTCGCGCGCATTGGTACCCGCCGTCGGGTTTTGACCATAAAGCGATCGATAGAGCGCAACGCAATAACTGTATTGGTCGCTCCGGGCGTCAGCCGCGCTCCCTTGGAAGATCTCCGGCGCCATGAAGGCAGGTGTCCCGCCGAACGAGCCAGTCCGGGTGATGCTGGCAAAGCCGGCCGACGCCTCCCCAATCGCGCTGGCAACGTCGACGATGGATGAATTGCCGAGCGCCGGCTGCGCGAGACCGAAGTCGGTGACCCGCACGCGACCATCCCGACCAACGAGCACGTTTGCGGGTTTGAAATCGCGATGGACCAGCCCCGCCGCGTGCGCGGCCGCGAGCCCTCGCGCCGCGTCGACGAACGTATCGAGGATCTCGCCGAGGTCGCGCGGCGTCGCTCGCAACCAATCGTCGAGGTTCGGACCGTCGACCAGCTCCATCGCGAGAAACACCTGCGCTTCGTGAACGCCGGCGTCGTAGACCGCGACCACGTTCGGGTGCGAGAGGCGCGCCATTGCCTTCGCCTCGCGCATCAGCCGCCGCCGCGCGCCGGCAATGTCGGCGGTCGTGTCCTCACGCAAGACCTTCAATGCGACGTCGCGACCGAGCTCGGGGTCGCGCGCGCGGTACACGACACCAGAGGTGCCGGCGCCGATTTTTTCCGCCACGACGTAACGACCGATCCTCATCCGACGGTCGTCCGACTCGTCGCTTTCATCGGGCGCGCGCGGCGCGTCGTCGTCGAGCGATTTCGCGACCTCCGCAACCGTTTGCCGGCAGGCCGAGCATCGATCGATGTGCTCGCGCACCTCCGCACGAGATGTGCCTGCGAGGTCGCCCTGCAGATAGAGAAACACCATCTCGTCGGCCAAACACTGCATCGCGCTTCGGTCGGCATTGTCCGTCGCGCTGGTGCACATGGCAACCGCAGGGGTCAGGGTATGGCCGAATCGCGCTCGCTGATTTAGCCTGCGCTCCCATGGCCGACGTGCCGAGGCCGACCGGCGACGTGATCTCGGAGCGAGAAGAGGACGTGGTTGCCCACGCTTCCTTGTTCCTCGAGGAGATCACGAAAAGCCTCTCCTTCGAGGAACGGTCGGCGATCGCGTCGCTGATGGAACGAGCGTGTCGCGAGGCCACCGCGACGTGGCAAGGCGTGATTTTTCCGCCGATCCACGTCGTCGCGCGCCGCGCGCTGGACCGCCTCGGCGACACCGCCGACCCCGTTTCGGCTCTCGAGCGCAAACACCTCGTCGACCTGTTCCTCGCATGTGCGTGCGCCTCGGGAGAGCCCCGCGCCATGCGTCACGTCGAAGAACGGTTTCTCACGCAAATAGGAAGTTTCGTCCGAAAGATCGATTCCTCGCAGGGATTCGCGGACGAAGTTCGCGCAGCCGTCCGCGTGAAGCTCTTCGTCGGCGGGGACGATTTGCACCCGAAGATCGCCGAATACACCGGGGCGGGACCGCTCGAAGGTTGGCTTCGCGTCGTCGCCGTTCGGACCGCTCAAAACCTGGTTCGCGCGCGGAAGCCCGGCGGGGATCAAGCACACGATCTGCCCCTCGCGGCAGCGGCGCACGATCCCGAGCTCGCGCTCGCCCGCACGCAATACAGCGAAGCGTTCCGCACCTGTTTTGCGGAGGCCGTCGCCGCCCTGTCGAGCGAAGAGCGCACGCTCCTCAAGTTTCACTACGTCGACGGACTGACGAGCGAACAATCGGCCAAAATGTACGGTGCATCACCCGCGACCGTCCGGCGTCGACTCGCGACCGCTCGCCAAGCGCTCCTCGTCGACACGCGAAAGCGTCTCAGCGAACGGCTGAGGGTGCCGCTCGTCGATCTCGACGCCATCCTCGGCGAGCTTCAATCTGGGCTCGATCTCAGCCTGAGCCGCATCCTGCGCGGGTCCGTGCAGGCATCGTGATGCAACGCCTCTACCGATTCGTCGCGTACACGGCACCATGGCTCGTCGCGTTTCATTGCGCGGTCGGAGCTGCATTCGCCGGTGAGCCCGAGCGAGAAGAAGAGAAGAAACAGGCCGAGGCGCGCGCTCTGCACCAGCGCGGAGCGACGGCGTACGACCTGGGCAATTTCGACGAAGCGATCGCGGCGTTTCGGGCCGCCTACGAGCTCTCTCCCGCACCTGGGCTGCTCTTCAACCTCGCGCAGGCCTACCGCGGAAAGGGGAAGGAAGGCTGCGCCGATGCCCTCCGCACCTACAAGGCGTATCTGCGCGCGGCACCCGACGCATCGAACCGCGATGTCGCCAGCGAGCAGATCTCCGAGATGGACCGATGCGTGAAAGCCCAGGCAGAGGCGAATGCAGCGCCGCCTGCGCCCAACGAACCTCCTGCACAATCCCCGGACGCAGCGTCGACGCCTCCCACTTGGCCAGCCGTTTTGCTCGGCGTGACCGGCCTGGCGGCGCTCGGGATCGGCACTGGATTGAACGTCTCGGCACACGCCGAGTTCGATAACCTCGAGGCACAGTGCCCCGCGCACGATTGCGATCCTGCCGACTGGGAGCCCTACCAGCTGCGGGAAAACGTGAGCTTCGGCATGTTCGGCGTCGGCGCGGCCCTCGTCGTCGGCGGCGCGATCTATTGGGTTATCACGGCTACGACGCAATCGAGCGGACCGACCAAGCCCGGGCCGGTGCGCGCATCGTTCCACCGCGGAGTGACCATTGCGTTCTAGTGCTGATGACCGTGAGCTCGTGCCTGGATCCGCTCCGGCCCCCGCGCGGGGCGCGGCAGAGTGCGGGCCGGAGCGGATCCAGGCACGAATCGATGGATCTGGCCATCAGACTTCTTTGCTCCTGAGTACGAGCGCAGCGGCGCCCGGGATCTGGTGGCTCGCCGCGCCGGCCCTCGCGCTGGCGCTGGGCGGATGCATCGATTGGGACTCGCTCTCGACGAACTTCACCACGGGCAGCGGCGGAGGCGACCAGGGCGGATCTGCCACCGGCGGTAGCACGACGGGCGGCGGGGGCGCGTCCGGTGGCTCGGGTCCTTATTGCGCATCGCTTTCGCCGACGCCGACGCTCTGCAACGACTTCGACGATGTCGGACCGCTCGTCGATTGGAGCACCGCCATCGATCCACCGGGCGGCTCCGTCGACGTCGACGAGTCCGTCTCCAGATCGGCTCCCGCGTCGCTCCGCGCGCAGATCCCCGCCGGTGGTGACCAGTTCTTCTCGGCGACGATCACCCACGCCGCGGGCGTCACCGCATCGGAGATCGTGCTCGGGATGGATCTCCGTATCGAGCAGGGCAACGACGAGCCGACGCTCGTCGGCGCCGTGCGGTTCGCCTGGGATCCCGAGTGTGGGGTCGGCATCGAGATCATCGACGGCGGCGCCCGCGCCGTCCACTGGGAGGACACCACGAGCACGCCGTTCTCGTTCGGTGAGCTCGGTCCCCCAGACACCTGGTCGCGCGTCGAGCTGCGCTACGTAGCGACCGCACCGTCGACCATCAGTCTCTCCATCGACGGCATCCCGGTGTACGAGAACGTCGCTGCCCCGAGCTGCGAGCCAGCCCAGCCGGATCTCGCGGTAGGCATCAACTACACGCCTCCCAACACCGGTTGGATCGTCAACATCGACAACCTCTTCTTCGACGCCCTTTGACCCGCCGCCCGGGCCGCGTCGATTTCGTGAGCGCGGCCTGAAGTCGATGTGTCTTCCGAACAGGGACCATGACGAACCGACTTTTCAGGCGGCCCGCCGGGCTCGCCGTGCTCGGCTTGGCACTGCTCGGATGCGTCGGCGATCTAGGCGACGAGGACGACGACGGCGGCGGTGACGGCGCCGGAGCAGGCGGCCCGGGGAACGGCATCGACTCGTTCGCCTGCGACGCGAGCCTGATCCCCGCGTCCGTCCCGTTGCGCCGCCTCTCGAAGGTCCAATATCGGAACGCGATTCGCGACCTCGTGACCGAGCTCTTCCCCGTGGACGCCGACCTGGTCCGCGACGGTGTGGAGCCGATGTTCCAGGGGTTCCCCAACGACAAGCGGTCGGGGCCTCTCGGCGATTACGGTGCCTACACCCGCCTCGACCAGACGGTCCACCAGGAGACGGTCGACGCGACCTACACAATCGGAACGTTCGTCGGCAAAGAGGCGACGAGCACCGACGAGCGCCTCAGCGACGCAGTCGGTGATTGCGCGACGAACGGCGACGGCTCGGACGACGATGCGTGCCTCGACGACTTCATCTCTCGATTCGGTGAGCGCGCCCTCCGCCGTCCGCTCACGGACGAGGACATCGCCTTCTACCGCGATGTCGCCGGTCCCGCGCCCTTCGAGCCTGCCGATTACGCCGACGTGATTGGCATGTTGCTCATGGCTCCCGAGCTCGTCTACTTCGTCGAGAACGGCACCGGGGACGGAGAGGTGCCCGCTGCCGCGCTCTCCGATTACGAGCTCGCATCGCGCCTCTCCTTTCATTTCTGGCAGACCATCCCCGACGCGCAATTGATGAATGCCGCCCGTACGGGGGCGCTCTCGACGCCGGAGGGCTACGACGCCGAGGTCGAGCGTCTCCTCGACGATCCGCGCACACGCGAGGCCGTCGCCACGTTCTTTTCGGAATGGCTCTACAAGGAAGACCTCGGAGAGCTCGATTCGCGCGTCGGAACACCCGTGTTCGACGCATTCGCGGGCGACTTCGTCCCCGGCCCGGATCTGCGCGAGCGGATGTTCGGCGAGCTGACCGACATGGGTGTTTACTACTCGCTCGACAGCGAGGGCACGTTCGAGAGCTTCTTCGAGAGCAATCAATCCTTCGCGCGCACCGACGACCTAGCGACGCTCTATGGGGTGCCGGTCTGGGACGGCGAGAGCGCGCCGCCAGCCTTTACGGATTCGGCGCACGCCGGCCTCATTACCCGCGCGGCGCTCGTCGCGACCGGCTCGGCGAACACGCGGCCCATCATGAAAGGCGTGTTCCTTCGCAAAGCACTGCTCTGCGACGACATTCCTCCGCCGCCCGACAACGCCGCCGGGGACCCACCCGAGCTGAGCCCTACCGCGACGACGCGCGAAGTCGTCGAGCAAATCACCCAACAAGAAGGCTCGCAATGCTCGGGCTGCCACGCGACGCGCATCAATCCGCTGGGCTTCGCGACCGAGAACTTCGACGCGCTCGGCCGCATTCGCACCGAGCAAACCCTCTTCGATTCCGAAACGGGTGAGGTCATCGGATCGAAGCCGGTCGACACCACCTCGCAGCCGAGGGTCACGAGCGACGACGGAAGCCAATCGACCGGGGCAACGGACCTGTCGCGGCTCATGGTCGACAGCGGCGTGCCGCAGGCGTGTTTCGTGCGCCAGTATTTCCGATTCACGTTCGGCCGAGCGGAAGACGTGGTGTCCGACGGCTGCGGCCTCGCCTCGATGCACGAGCGCGTCCTTGCCGGGGATTCCCTCCGATCCGTCCTGCGCGAAGTCGCGTTCACCACGGCATTCAAAATGCGTTCGTTCGACTGAAGGACATTGCCATGCGTTCCTCCTCTCGACGTCAGTTTCTGCGTGGGGCCGCCGGATTCACGCTCGCGCTTCCCGTGCTCGACTCCCTATTGGTGGGTCGCGAGGCACGCGCTGGCTCGTTCACCACGAAGCGGTTCGTCGCGATGACCACCGCACACGGCGCAATCTGGGGTAGCAACATGTACCCCGGCGACGGCGTGCTCTCGGACTCTACCAATTACAAGGGCCGCAACGTTCGGCGCGGCGATCTGGTCCCCGACGTCAGCGACGGAATCGCCGCGCTGTCGCCCGTCCTGACGGCGAGCTCTTCCAAGCTGACGACGGCGCTCGCATCGAAGATGAACGTGCTGCGCGGCCTCGACATCATGTTCAACATTGGCCATCACGGCGGCGGCCACCTCGGGAATTTTGCGTCCACCGACGAGAACGTCTCCTTCGACCAGAGGCCGACCATCGACCAAGTCATGGCTTGGTCGCCGTCGTTCTATCCGAACCTCGGCAGCATCCTCGTTCGATCGATGAACATCGGCACCGGCGTCTTCTCGTATCTCGGGGAATACGACATCTCGTATGGGTACTCAAACCCGCAAGATCAGAGCGGCAGCGTCGAGAGCTTGGCGCTCGAGCACAACTCGATGTCCCTCTTCGAGAAGATCTTCGTCCCGCCGGACGAGCAGGGCATGCCCGAACGGCCGCTCATCGTCGACCGCGTCCTCGAGGACTACAAGCGCCTCCGCAATGGGAATCGCCGCCTCTCGTCCTCTGATCGCCAGCGCCTCGACGACCATATCGCGCGCCTCGACGAGCTCGAGCGAAAGCTGAACGTCACGGCATCCTGTGGTGATGTCGCGCCCCCGTCGCAGGACACGTCCGACGTCTACGACTCGGAGGGGTATTTTCTCGACTACGACAAACACGCCCAATATTGGTCGCTCTTCAACGACGTCATCGTCGCCGCGTTCGCCTGCGACACCTCACGCATCGCCACGATGGAAGCATTGGAGCAATTCTCCAGTTTCGCCGGCGATTGGCACAACGACATCGCCCACCAAGCGAATCTTCCGGACGGCGAGGCGCAGGGGACGCTGTGGATCGCGCAGCAGCGCTTCTTCGAGGGGGTTTTCCTCGATCTGGCGACCAAGCTCGACGCCGTGCAGGAGGCAGACGGCACCACGCTCCTCGACAACACCCTCGTCCAATGGACGCAGGAATCCGGCCCGATCGCGCACTCCTCGATTTCTCACCCCGTCGTGACGGCCGGCGGCGCCGGCGGCGCCATCAAGACCGGCAACTACATCGATTACCAGAATCACAACCAGGCCATCGACTCCGACATCCCTCCGGAAGAAGTCGTTTACGCCGGACTACCCTACAATCAGTGGCTGTCGAACGTGCTGCAGGTCATGGGCGTGCCTACGAGCGAGTTCGACCCCGGCGATGACGGTGGCTATGGCGACGCCTATACTGACTCATCGGACCTCTATTCGAGCACCGTTCGACAGAACATGAACGAGAAGCTGCCCTACCTGTAATCGGTCGAGCCGAGAGCCGGCCGCACGCTGGATTCGCGCGCGGCCGGCCACTCAATCGATCCAGTCGACGCCGGCGACCGGCTCCTCGAGACGCTCGTTGTTCACGATCGTGCGCCGCCAATCCTTGAAGACGACGGTGCGGTGATCCGGGTGAACGATCGCGCCGCGCACGTAGACACGCTCGGAGCGATCACCGTCGGGAGCCGGAATGCCGCGGACGACGACCACCTCGTCGGCGACGTGCTGGCGACCCAAGCGACGCAGACCCATCGCGTCCGCGATGCCGGTCTTTCGCACGACCCGGATGGTCTTACGCGCGAGCTCGTCGATCCAAGCCTGCTCGTCCGACGACAGGCTCATGAAGAACCACTCGCCCTGACGGGTCACGCTCGCGCCCGCGTCGCATAGCTGGTCCACGAGCGCAGGCCGCAGCGCGGCATGCGCGTCGCGAACCGAGCCGACCGCGGACGGCAGCAACGCAATGAACAAATGCTGCTCGTCCTGACCGAGCAAAAACGTGCGCTCGTCGCTCGAGGTCCAATGCTGCACCTCGACCCGGTTACCCTTGCGACCGACGACGACCGCGCCGGCGGGCACTTCGCTCTCCCGCACCCAAGTCGTGAACGCGTTCAGCTGCTCCACGACATGGAGCACCAGCTGCCGATTGCGACCGTCGAGATCCACGACGTCGAGCCGGTTACCGAGGCCCGGGTAAATCCGAAAGCGCTCGATCTTGCCACGCCGCGGCTCGTTCGCTCGCGCGATATCCATTTGGACGATGGAGTCGGCGCGAGAGCCGAAATCGTGCCCGAACGGCACGGTGCGCAGCTCGAGGGGTAGGCGTGCGTCGTAGAAATCTTGATACAGGCGATCCATGACCCGTCGCGAGACGCTCAGGGGCGTGGGATTCTGACCTCAGAGCTTCGACGCCGACAGGCACGCCGCATCATTGCCCAACTTGCACGCCTGATCGAACCGGGCTTTTGCGAGCTTTGGATCCTTCGCGACGCCTGCCGTGCCTTCGAGGTGGACGATTCCCGCATTGCGGCAGGCGTCCCCGACGTCTTTCGCGCACGCGCTTTCGTAGAGTCGAAACGCGGCAGGAGCGTCCGCCTTCGTACCGAGGCCGTACTCCTGGATGTATCCCCAGTTGTTGCAGGACGGCGGGCTCTGCCCCGATTCGCATGCGTTGCGCGCCTGCGCGACGACGCCGGCCAGCTCCTCACAGGCCTTCTCGTCGCCTGCCGTGCAGGCCTTCGCCATGAATTCCGCTGCCTCGGCGGCATTGGTGGCTCGCGATAGACGCCCGCGGTTGAGGCAACCGAGCGACGAACCGAGATCACACGCCTTCACATAGAGCTGACGCGCGCGCTTCTCGTCGACGGGTGTCACGCCGAATCCCGTCGCATACACCCAGCCGAGATCGTTGCAGGCGCCCGAATGATCTCTGTCGCATGCCTTCGCCAGATGCGCCGCGGCCTCGAGCCGCTGTGGAGACGGATCCTCGAGGAGCGCCATCCCGAGCTTCGCTTCGCGCATCGTCTCCGCATCTCCTGCGTCTCCCGCGCGTGGCGTGCCGGGCTCCTGGGCGATGGCGGTCGCGTCGCCTGCGCGATCTGCGCAAGGCGCGACGGCCGGCTTCACCACCACCTCGGAGGCGCAAGGGCACGGCGCCGGAGGCGGTGCGCTCGCGCAGGAAACGCCGGTCAGGCCGATCGCGACAAGGAGAGGTCGGGCACGCACGACGGGTCCGGACACAGGTAAGCCTCGCTCGTCGCACAACATTCGCTCTACCCTCGCGCGAGCCGCAGATATGGCAACGTACATCGCCGCAATCGTCGAGACGGGAGGCCGCGAGGACTTCTGGGACATCGCACGCCGGCATAACGTCGAGCCGCTCGCCGGTGCCAACGTCCCGACGCGCGCCCTGATCACCTGCGGTACGACCTCCGACTTCGAGAGCTCGTTACGCCTCGCCGAAGCGCTGGCGCGTGAGCTGGATACGACGAGCGTCGGCTTCTACGCCCAGACGAGCAGCGATTGCTACGAAGTGCGCGCCTTCGAGCGTGGCCAAAACACTCGCCGACTCGCCTATGCGCGCGACCAGGGCGGCTGGCTGCATGTCGAGGGCACAACCCAAGCATGGGAGGCGTGTTTGTTCTTCGATGACAAAGCGTCGACCGACGCGAGCTCCGACCGCTGGCCCGATACCATTTATGACGAGCTGTCGGACGAGACGATTGCCCGGTACGAAGCTGCCAAAGCGGCGGGCGATCCGGCGAGCGTCATGGATTTTTTGCACCCGAGTATCGGGGCAATTCGTCGGATGTGTGCATTTTTCGGAGTGGATGCGGACACCCCGACTGCGCATTTGCGAAAGCCGTCGCTGTGGTCGCGATGGTTCGCGCGCTCCACGTAGTGGCCAGGGTTGTATGCTCTCGAGCGAGGAACGATGAGTCGCGATGGAGTCGACTGTGGGAAGCACGGCTATGGGGAAGCAACGTATGTTTGTCCTCACTTGCCACGAGGCAAGGGCCGCGGCTGGTTCACGCAGCCCAGCGACGAAGATGCCGCCGGGCCATGGCCGGACGCATGGTGTGCGGACTGCGACCGACGGTTGCAGAGCGATGACGAAGCCGCGGAGGTCGAACTGGATTTCGTCGTGGTTTGCGACGGCTGCTACGAGGCGCATCGCGAAGCCAATTGGCCCAAAGACGTCACCGGCCATCTTGCATCACTGATTGCGCGCGCCCGCGAGAGGCACACGGAGCGGCAACAGCAACTTGCCGACAAGTATCAAATCGAGTCCTATCACGAGTACAGCTGGCAGCAGGATCCCAGGCGGCTCGTGTTGTCTGCGCCGCGAAAACCACGGCTTGTCGCAGCCTTCCAAATGGTCGGGTCATATTCCCAAAAGACCAACACCTGGCTGTGGCCCTGGGCTCAAACCCATTACACCGAGTCGGAATTGGAGGCGGCGAGGTGCGTGCGCGCATATGGGGACGAGCACAAGCTGCTGAGGCTCGCGTCGGCACATTGGCCTGCGACCGAACAGGACGCGTGGGACATGGTCGCCGTGGCTGCCTCCCTCTACCCGAGCGAAGGCGGCTTTCGCGTCCCACACGCAACCGGTTTTTCGTACCTGCTCATCACCAGCGTGCAGCGACGGAAGGCATAAGCTGCAACTCAGACGCCGCCCCCACCCCCACCGCCGACGCCACCGCCGCCGCCGTCGTTCGAGCTGCCTTCGAGGCACTCGATCGTAAAGGCGCCGGCCATCTTGAGGCACGATGCGCCCGGGCCGGTGCACTCGTCCTTCATCGCGTCGAGACAATCACTGTCACACGCCAGGTCGGCGCTACAGCTGTCGGGCATGGCGCGACATTCGCCCTGCCCTCCGGCCACGGCGATGAAGCAAAGCGTGCTCTCGCAATCGTCGCCGTGGTCGCAGGCCTCGCCATTGGCGCCTCCAGGAGTGGACTCGCTGTCGTCTCCGCAGGCGGCAAAGGCGAAGAGCCCAGCCGAGACGAGCATTCCGGTGGCAAGCATTCGGTTCAAAGTCATCCGAGCACCATACGCAGGAGCATGTGCTTCCCGCAATCGGTTCGGGGGTTCCGCACTCGCAACGACGTGCGAAGAACGAGTTCGCATCCTGATGGATGTCGCCGACGCCCTGGAATCGGAAACCGCACGAAAGAGGCTGACACAGTCTATGTGAAGGCCCCCATTCGGATTTGGCGAGCCCCAGACACGAGTGGAGCCGCTCGCCCGAACGGAAAGGCTCGACATGGCCCATGTCGCCGTGAAGCATTCGCATCTCGCAGGCGCGACTGAGGTTGATTACGCCCGGTCCCGCACGAGAAGACCCGACATAATCTATGTCGAGGGGTTTCGTTCGCCTCAAAACACGGTGTCATGCTCACCGAACCAGAAACACGCCTCCAATCCCACGACGCCGCCGGCTGCGGGTTTGTCGCCAATGAAGGCTTGAAACGATCCGTTGATACCGAGTGTCGTCGTTCCCTTTTCGGGCACGTCTGCGATCCGCCACGCTATCGACACGCCGGTCTCGGGTACGAAGCTATGATACGTCTCACCGCGATAAAAGAGCGCGCCGTAGCCGAATCGAGCTCTCCCGACGAACTCGATTGGAACATCGGCAGGCCAAAGCTCCAGACCAAGGCGGCCGCCGAGCGCCACCCGGACATTGCCGCTCTCGGCCTCGTTCGCGTAGACGGTGCCCCCTGCGACCAACTCCCCCGCTAACTGAATGGGGGAAATGGCTGGCATCGACATGCCGACACCAGCCAGCACGCCCGGCCCGCCCAACAATACTGCATCGTCCTCGATCTCCAGCACATCGGCCCGAGGCTCGACGAAGACCATCGGCTCGGCACGGGCAGGTGCACAGATGGCGAGGATGCCGCCCGCGAGCCCGAGCCCGAAACATCGGTGCGGAGTGAAAGAGTACCGAGCCATGCCGCGGCGAAGACCTCGGCTTCGAGGGTACACGGTGGGTCTTGGTTTCCGGACCGCGCTTCGAGGTCGGAATCGTGCGGCGCAGGGCGGCGACCGGAGCCCTCACACGACGTGAAGAAATCGTGTCCACGCCCGCGCACACAACCCGAATTGGTGCAGCACGACGGCGGCGCACGGTGCAGACGACCACGGTAACTGCTGCATCGGCGCCGACCGTCGGTCTTTGCGGAGATCGAGATGAACCTACCCATTTGGATGCGAATCGTCGCCGGCGTCGCGCTCGTCCTTTTCATCGTTTGGCGCGTCCGTGACCGCTGGCAGGCGGCGAGCGAGGCGTCCGAGGCGATGGGGCTAGAGCAGCAGGCGATGAGGGCCATGCACACGCAGCTCCTTCAACATCCTGCCTGGCACCGGCTGTGGCAGCTTCTCGCCGCACGCGGTTATCTCGTCTCGGTAACGGGGCCTCAGGCGGGTGCGTTCCATTTCGGCTTGCTGACGCTCGGAACGTACAGCGGGCACGCTGTCGATATGAATGACCCGGGTATCATCGCAATGAACGCGTATCTTCAGGGGCCGAAGAAGATCGTCGCGTCCCTGGTATTTGCGACGGGGCAGGTTCAAATACGCGACGTCGCGTTCGGAGAATGGCCGTGGGGGGCGCTCTAGGCGTCGAAGTCGGCTCGGTCTCGATGTTCGAGCGTTTTGTCGCGGCGCTCGACCGAACCTGCCTTCGCGCGGTGATCGACCGAACATCCGCCTTCGACGACGCGCGCGCCGCGTGGGACCACCTCGCGAGCGCCCAACACCTCGGCAAGGTCGTCATTCGTTGCGCGTGAGAAATAGCAACCGGGTGAAACGGAACAGAGTGAGTTCGGCGCCCCGAAGAGCGTCGGCGTCTGATTCGAGCTGGTTCTCGAGTTGCACCGCTCGCGTGAACGCCCATGTTCGCATGGCTCCGCGATCTCACGGCCGACGAGCGCAAGACGATGGTCGGCAGCATGGGCGGCTGGGCGTTGGACGCGTTCGACGTTCAGCTGTTCAGCTTCGTCATCCCGACATTATTGGCGCTTTGGGAGATCAGTCGAGCCGACGCCGGGCTCTTGGGCACGGTGACGCTGCTCGTCTCGGCGATCGGTGGTTGGGCGGCGGGCGCTCTCTCGGACCGGTACGGTCGGGTGAAGGTGTTGCAATTCACCATCGTCTGGTACGCGGTCTTCACGTTTCTGTGCGGATTTGCTCACACCTATGCGCAATTGTTCGTGCTGCGCGCGCTCCAGGGTTTGGGCTTCGGTGCGGAGTGGTCGGCAGGCGCGGTGTTGATGGGCGAGGCGATTCGCGACCGATACCGGGGCCGCGCCGTCGGGCTGGTGCAATCCGGCTGGGCAATCGGCTGGGGCGCGGCGGCACTGGTCTATACCGTCGTCTTCACGCGCCTGCCTGAGGCGACGTCATGGCGCGTGCTCTTCTGGATCGGGCTCGCGCCGGCGCTGTTGGTATTTTGGCTTCGGAAGCATGTCGACGAACCTGCCGTCTTCCGACAAAGAACCTCGACCCAACGGCAGCCGGCGGCGCAGCTCTTCGCGATGCTTCGTCGTCCCTATCTGGCGACGACGCTGAAGGTGGCGCTGATGGTCACGGGCGCGCAGGGCGGGCTCTACGCGCTCGCGGTCTGGCTTCCCACGTATCTTCGCACAGCGCGCGGACTGTCGATTGGCGGGACCGGCGCTTATCTGTTCGTGCACATCCTCGGCGCGTGGTTCGGCTTCTTGGCTGGCGCGTACCTCGCGGATGCGATCGGGCGGCGCGCGACCTTCTTCGTATCCGCGCTCGGAGCTGCGTTCGCGGTGGTGGCGTTCCTCACCCTGCCGCTCTCGAACGATATGCAGCTATGGGTCGCAGCGCCGCTCGGCTTCGTCGTTTATATGATGTTCTCACCGATGGGCAGCTTCATGACGGAGCTCTATCCGACGGAGGTGCGAGGCGCCGCGCAGGGCTTCTGCTACAACATCGGACGCGCCATTGGAGCGGTGTTTCCCGCGCTGGTTGGACTTCTCGCCGATCGTCTCTCGCTCGGGATCGCCATTGCGGTGTTCGCCTTCACCGCCTACGGGCTTCAAGTCGCGGCGCTCCTCGTTCTTCCGGAGACGAAGGGTCGCCGCATTGCGCAGATTGCGACGGGGTGACCGTTTCGCGATGACTCGCCCTGGGCCTCGCTCCGTCACGAGCCGCCCCGGCTGGCGACCGCCACCGGGCAGCACCGACTGTCACATGCATGTATTCGGACCGTTCGAGCAGTATCCCCTCTCGGCGAGCCGCAGCTACACACCGCCGGTAGCGAGCATCGAGATGTATCACGACGTCCAAACGACCCTCGGCCTCGAGCGGGCGGTCGTCGTGCAGCCGAGCGTGTACGGGCCGAACAATCGCATCGTCTTGGAGACCCTCGACGCGATAGGCAGAGAAAGGGCGCGAGCCGTCGTGGTGGTTCCCACTGAGGTCACGGCTTCCCAGTTGCGTTCCATGGCCGAGCGCGGCGCTTGCGGGGTGCGCTTCAACATGGTGTTCGGCAACGGACCGCCGCTCGACGCACTAGGGGAGCTGGCCCAAAAGCTCCAACCGGTAAACTGGCACATCGAGCTCTATTGCCATTCCGCACAGATCATCGACCTCGAGCCGGTGATCATGCGCGTCGGGGTGCCGGTCGTATTCGACCATATGGGCGGTGTCCTCACGACGGAGGGCGGCGAGAAGAGCGAAGCGTTCGCGGCGTTGGTTCGCCTCTTGAAGAGCGGCTCGTGGGTGAAGCTATCTGGTTATCGCTCGTCGAGAGGCTACCCGTACGACGACTTGACGGCGATGGCGCGCGCCTTGATCGCTGCCGCGCCGACCCAGTGCGTTTGGGGAACGGACTGGCCTCATCCGGGTTTGGGGGCGACCGAACGGGTTCCCGACGACGGCCAGTTGCTCGATCTGCTCGGTATGTGGGCGCCGGAGGCGTCGGAGCGGCGAGCGATCCTCGTCGACAATCCGGCGCGGCTCTACGGATTTTGAGTTGCGACGGACCGGCCGCCCGATGCACGCGCGCAAACGGCATTGTTCATCGGGTCAATCGTGCCCGGACACGCGCCCGTATTGCAGGAACCAGGATCGCCGCAGAAATGGCAGCTCGCAGCCAACGAATCGAAGCAGTCGGGATCGAACGCGCCGCAGCCGCAGTCACAGTCCTCTTCGAAGCCGGTGTCGTAGAAGCCGGGATCGCAGGTCCATGAAGCGGGCAGGCAGGTGCCCCAATCCGTGCAGACCTCGTCGAGCTGACAGCCCTCGAGCGCTTCACCTGGCAGAGCGCAATCCGGATCGGGGTAACCGCAGCCGCACTGGCAGCCGTTCCCGGCTCCTTGATCGTAGGAGTTTTCGCCGCACGTCCACGCGTCGGGAATTCCGTCGCATGCGCCTTCGGAATCGCACGTTTGGCCCTGCGCACAGCCGAGGACGGGTGCAGCGGCGTCCAGACAATCCGGATCGAGCGCGCCACATGCGCAATCGCAATACGCATTCGTGGAGCCGGTCGCGGCCTCGCCGTAATACGTGGGATTGCAGGTCCAGCCGTCCGCGGGACGCGGGATGTCGAAGTCGAACTTCGTGATTTCGAGGCATCGGGCCCCGTCCGGATAGGTGATGTCGCCGGTTGCAGCGTCGATCGCAACCTCGGTCAGGATGGCGTGAAGCGAGCCGGTCACGTAGTAGGGAGCCTCGATAGTCGCCCAACTGAGCGTGCCGTCCGTCGGGACGAACCACGCTCCAATCGAATCTTGCGACGCGTCGGCGAGCGCGAGAACGCACGTCGAAGCGCCGCAGTCGAAGAGATTCGTCGGTGGCAGGAGATCGATCGTGCCTGTGGCATCCGAGCCGAGCCAGACCTCGAGATAGTCCGGTTTCGAGCCGTCGAGCGACGGAACGAGCTCACCGAAGAACGGCGAGCCGCCGTCGCTCGGCGCAAACGCGATAACGTCGACGGTCGTGCAGGGCCCCAGCGCCGCTCCTCCGGCGCCCTGCGCCCCGGATCCGGTCTCGCCGCCTCCGTGCGCGTCGGCCCCTCCTCCACCGACATCCTGGCCACCCGAATGACCGGCGCCGGTACCGGCATCGTCACGGCACCCAATCACACCGACAAGCACGACGGCCAACATGAAGCCACGACCGCGAAACCCACCACAAGACGACGACATCTGCATAGCTCCCACGACGAGGCGCAATCGAACGAGTCCCTAACAGAGGTCACAAACGCAGTAGAGCGCCGGATCGTTGTCCCCGCTGCCCTCGTAACATTCACCAAAGTCCCCCGTGCAAACGGCCGGTCCGAGGCATTCGCAGAGTGGGCTGCCTTCCGAGCAGGCGTCGGGGAGCGCGACACAATGCTGTTGTTGGGAGAGCGCCGCGTCCGAGTGCACGCAGGCGAGACCCGCTTGCGTGCATACGTCGCAATCGGTGACTTTGAAGCACTCCTCCGCGGCGATGCAGCGATCCCAGCAGCCGTTCCGGATTGAAGCCGTCATTCCCTCGGGACAGACCGGGGGAGGCGTCGTGCACGTCTCGTCGACATCGGCAGCGTCACAGTCGGCGGCAGCGACACATTGGGCCATCGTGCAGTAGGCCTCCGATATGCCCATCGCCACGCACGCCGTTTCGGCGCAGCTCTCGATGTCGCAGGCGGGAGCGGCCTCTCCCGGGGCGAGGCCCACGCAGCTGCAGCAATCGTCGTGCAGCGTGCACTCCGGCGGATCTGCGAGGTAGTCGCATTGAGGTTTCGCGAACGACGACGCGCCGCCACCGCCATCGCTCGATCCTCCCGCGCCGCCGCTTTCACCGCCATTGCCTCCGTTACCGGCCATTCCCCCAACGGGGGCTCCTCCTTGCCCGCCGTAGCCACCGGTCGGCGCCGAGCCACCGGTGCTGGTGGACGTCATGCCGCCCGTGGAGCTGTCACTGTCGTCGCCGCAGGCGACGACGAGAATGGAGGCTGGAACGACGATTCCGAGAAGCCGAAGAGCGTTCATTGAAGTCGGCCCTGTGCACTCGGCGTGCCGCCTCCAGCGGACCGGCACCATCGCAACCCAGAGTCCCGATCGCCTGCGGAACAGTGAATTCGCCGCGCTCCGCCCCCCCCGAATGGGTGGGGCCACGACTGGCACACGTGCCTGGCCCGAGCATGCGCCCGTGCCGCACGTGCTCAGACGGTGCTGGCATAGGCATTGACGAGATGATCACGTAACAGCGACACGCGAGACGCCAAACGCTTCGCCGACGGGACAACGGCGAACAGCGACGGAGCCCGCATCGTGTATTGGGGGAGGACGCGGACGAGGCGTTCGTCCACTGGCTCGCTCGCACCGGGCGCGAGGGGCAACACCCCGATACCAGCGCCGGCAACAACGAGATCTCGTGCAAACCGGAGATCGTCGGCGGCAAGGCGCCCGCGGACTTCGACGGATTGCTCGCCTCGAGGACCGATGAGGACCCATGTGGACGCGCCGTCACGCGGGACGTTGAGGACGCAATCGTGATCCGCGAGGTCGCCCGGGCGCTTTGGATGACCACGTCGCGCGAGGTATTCGGGCGACGCGACGAGCCAGGCTCGATAGCGGCCGAGCTGACGGGCAACGAGCGATGAGTCCGGGAGGGACTCGGCGATGCGCATCGCGAGGTCGAACCGCTCGGCGATGAGGTCGACGTAGTTGTTGGATAAAACGCAGGTCACGCGGATTCGCGGGTGCACCTTCGTGAAGTCGGCGAGGCATCGGGCAAAGAACCCATCGTCGAGATCTGCCGGCGCAGTGACACGAACCTCGCCGCGAGGGTCGCGCTGTAGCTCCCCGACGCGCCGTTCGCCCTCCGAGAGCTCGGCGAGCGCGCGAGCGGCGTGCTCGTAATAGGCGCGCCCGAGGGATGTGAGCGCGAGCCGACGCGTCGTTCGCTCGAACAGCTTCGCGCCGAGCTCGGCTTCGAGGCGGCTGATGGCGCGACTGACACTGGACGTCGGCAGGTCGAGCGCGCGAGCCGCCTGGGTGAAGCTGCGCGCTTCGACGACCCGCACGAACGCGTGCACGTGGCTCAGGTTCATTGTTGCGAACCTAGCAAGGGTCGCGCTGCGCGGCACGGACCCGACGAGAGGAAGCCTGTCGCCTACTTCATTGCGAAACGCCGTAGAGATACCGCCAAGCAGGCTCGAAGACGAAATTGCCGTTATCGTCCATCGGCGAAAAGCTGTTGTGCCCGGCGACGGACCCGTGCGGGTACTCGGACGGCGCGCTGGTCGTCAATCGATGGGAATTGGCATACGGCGCCGACGCTCCATCGACGTTCGTGAGGTCGCCGATGATCTCGAAGCCTTCCCAGCTCGAGGTGATCGCATCGAATGCCGGATCCTCGGTGTGAACGAACGCATACCATTCGGAGAGCGGCGTCTCTTTCGGTGCGCTCGAATCACCTGCCGGCCCGCTCGCATGCATGACGGCGCGGGAGAACGGCCTGCGGGCAGCGTAGAGACCGGTGCTCGCGGCGCCGTGCGAAATGCCGGCGATCACGATGTCCTCGTATCGCAGCTCGCCATCGGCCGTGAGGTAATAGCCCCAATCGCCGCCGGGGTGCTCCGTCTTCAGATGTTCGAGCATCGTGACGACGCGCCCCTCGGCGCTGTCGGCACGCGGAATCTCGATCGCAGAGGACGTGTCCTCGCCGACCAACGCTTCCCAACGGGTGTCGGTAGCGCACGAGTTGCCCATACCGTCGCAGGTCCCATTCGAGGACCAGCGATTGTTGTAATGGGGCAATACGACGTGAAAGCCGAACTTGGCGAGCACGCGGCCATGGTCGCGCCAATCGTTGGGAACGTTGTTCGCCCCGGGGAGGAAGATGACGAGCCTGCCGACGGGCGTCGTGCGGGTATCGAGCATCGCCAGCTGTGTCTCGAGGGAGTCCTCCGTCGACGGGTCGAGCTCGTGGGGATCGAGCTCGAATTCGTAGAGCTGCGGATCGGAGACGTCGACGTCGGGACCGTCGGAACCGCCGCCGCCGCCCGTGTTCTCGCCGCCGCCGGAGCTCGCTCCACCGCCGCCGGAGCCACCCGTCGAATCGGCACCGCCGCCGCCCTGCCCCGAGCCGCCGCCTCCGTCCGCGGTGGATGCACCGGAGCCGCCTCCGCCATCGTTGTCATCCGATTCCGAGCCGCACGCGGCGAGCGCCAGCGCGAACACGGCCCCCAACGTCCGAAGCGAAGAGATGGTCATGTGGCGATCATAACCGGACACTCCGCCGGCTCCGCGCAGTCCGTCGACGTTCTCGCGCCTCGTCCACGCTCCACGTATTTTTGCCGCGGGGGCAAAGGACAGCTGTCGCGGCGTGGACTTTCGTCGACGCAGGTATCCTGTACAAGCGTCGTCGGTCGAAGCCCCCAATGGAGGACCAGCGTGATGATCGAAGGTTGGAACGTGATCGACTCGGACGCCGGCATTGCATGGCGCGAGTATTCGTTCAGGAAAGGCGCATACGCGACGACGCTCGTTTTTCGCGGTGCCGACGGGCTCGTCGTCGTCAGCCCTCCGTCGGGGCTCGAAGCGCGTGATTACGACGCCCTCGCGGAGCTCGGACCCGTCCGCGCGCTCGTGGCGAACAACACCTTCCATCACCTGGGGCAAAAGGATTGGCGTGCGCGATTCCCCGAGGCCGAGAGCTATTGCCCGCGAGGGTCGATTGCCGCACTCGAGAAGAAGGTCCCGGGCGTGCGCTTTCGACCCATGTCGGAGCTTCGCCTGCCCGATTCGATTCAATGGGAAGAGCCGCCGGGATTCAAGACGGGCGAGGCATTGTTGAGCGTTCCGTCGAAGCGGGGCCGTGTGCTCTTTACGGGGGACTTGCTGACGAATATTCAGCGAACACCGGGGCCGCCCGTCAAATGGCTCTTCTCGTTGACGGACAGCGGTCCGGGCTTCCGTCTCTTCCGGCTCGCCGTTTGGCTATTCGTGAAGGACAAGAAGGTGGTGCGCGAATGGATGTTGTCCGAGCTCGACAAACATCCACCGGCCATCGTCGTCCCTGCCCACGGGCCGGCAATCGATACGCCGGATGTAGCGGAGCAAGCGCGCGCACAGATTCGAAAGCTTTAATCGTCGTAGGGCGTTGCGCGTCAGGCGTGGTGGTGCGCAGCCTGGTCGCGCTCGCTTTGCGACGTGCGTGCGAGCAACATCCTCGCAGCCGGCAACACGAGGGTTTCGATGACCTGCCTCCGCAAAGGCGGCGACCCGGCTCGCTCGGTCGCACGCTCGTCCTCGAGAGCTACGATCCTCGCCATCACCGCTGTTTCGACGCTGCGGCGATCGAGGCTTTCGAGCATCCATCTGAGAGATCGCCAGGCGAGGAGCCCGTGCTCCGCCTCGTCTTCCGCGATTCGGGAGAGGACGTTCTCGACGACTGGATCCGTCTCTCGCGCGCGATCGGCGGATGCCATGACTGCGGCAAACGTCTCGCCGATACACCCTTCGTCGAAGAGCGTCGTTACGATCGCCTGAAGCGAGGATTCGTCGAGTGCACCATCCACGGGGAGGTGCGCGGGCCCCACGGGCGCGTCGGCGTACGCGCTCGCCAGCCCGAACGCGAGCCGCGCGTGGGCGAGCTCGTCGTTCATTGCGCTCGTTGCGCCGGCAATCAATTCGGGCGGAGCACCGAGCGACAGGAGCTGCATCGCGAACCGTGCAAAGGCTGCAACCGAAGCATGCTCGAGCTGGGCGATGTGCGCCCAATGGGCCGCGCGCTCATGACGTTCGTCGTCGGAGAGGCCGTCGAGCGCCGGATAGAGCGGCGCCGACCACCCATTGGCGATCGCGGCAATGGGTGCAACACGGGCGCCGCCGTCGACCAGGAATGGCCGTCCACCGATATCACAGCTTTGCGACTCACACTCGAATGCCCCGCCCCCGATCGGTCGGCAATTGTCGGGGCATTGACCGATCCCGGGGAGGCAAGTGTCTTCGGGCGTCGTGCACGCAAGACCGTACGACGGCGAGCTGTCACAAGGGTCGAGAGTCCGATAAAGGACACATTCGGAACCTTCGCCGCAATCGGCGCTCGTTCTGCATTCGGGGGCGCTGACGCAGATCCCGCCGTGAGGCCCGCAGTGGCACACGCTCCCTGCAGCGCAGTGGCTGTCTTCCCTGCATCCGACGAAGCAGCTGCAGTCGTCGCCGTCCTTCAGGCAAACGGCGTCCGCGCTGCCGGGGCAGTCGGTGCTGGCGCTGCAGACACCGCTCGTTTCGCACGAGGCGGGCGCATCGTTGGAGGGCAGATCGCAAGTCGCCGATTGTCTGCGAACCGGGACACCTTCACAGCTGACGACGTCGGTGTCGGAAGGCTCGGCCTCGCTGCAGTCGACCTCCACATGGACAGGCGGCACCACGATCTCCGGATCACAGCCCATCAAGCCGAGGGCGGCGAAGACAGTCGTGCGGAGCCGCAGAATCGCGACGGAAGGACTGGAAGTGTGATCCGGACGGGCGGTCATCGCCGACGGCTCAAGCAACAGTCGTTCCAGCCCCGAGACGACGGAGGGGGGCTGGGGCGTGGTCGCTGCGTTCGCACCACGGCAGACGAAAGCCGACGACAACTGCCCTTTTACGACGAATGGCGTGGTGGCACGCCGCTACATGACTCCATTGTCAGTTTTCATGCACACGACCGCGACCCGTCCAACGCGGTATGCAGTTCCTCGACCGTTGCAACGTGATAGTAGTGCCGGCTCTCAGCGCGCGTCGGCTGGCGATCGCGTTCGCCTGAAATCGGGGTTCTCTCACACGAAAGGCTTCAGAGGATGGGGAGCAATCGCGGGGCGGCGTTCGATCCGATCGCCGTCGTGGAAGCTGCATATCGGCTCGATGCCGACGAGGGGGAGTGGCTCGCTGGGCTCGCGAGCGCATCCAAGAGCGGTATCGATCAGGGCTTGGGCGTCTATGCCGCGTCGTGGCGCCGTGCGTCGTCCGCCGTGGACGTATCCGCGGTTCGCGGAGCGATGGCGCCCGAGCTCATCGGACTCGTCCCGCGGACCTTCGACGGCATTCCCCACGACCTCATTCGTCGGCACTTCACGGGCCCGCCGCAGGTCGTGCGTGTCTCGGACGAGCCGGACACGCACCGATTCTTCATGGATAGATTCGCGGGAAGCGCGCGTCCAATCGGTGACACGGTCGGCGGGCTGGTAGGCGACGGCCACGAGCGGGGCGTCACCATCGCGGCATTTGCCGAGCAGCGGGGTCGATTCGAGCCGGCGCAGCGACGCTCGTGGGTTCGGCTCATGTCCCACGTTGGCGCTGGGCTACGCCTGCGCGGCAAGCTGGAGGATGAGAGGACGCTGCGGCGATGGGCGATTCTGGATCCGCACGGGCGGGTTCATCACGCGGAGGCGCCTTTTGCGAATCGTCGTCCGCGCGAATCGCTCGTTGCTGCGGTCCGCGCTATCGAGCGTGCTCGTGGTGGCCTTCGAAGGACCCGTCCAGACGAAGCGCTCGCGATGTGGACGGCGCTGGTCTCCGGCCGATGGAGCGTGATCGACTGGATTGACACGGACGGGCGCCGCTATCTCGTCGCGCATGAGAACGACCTCGTTGTGGGCAACCCGCGCGCACTGACGCGTCGTGAACGTCAGGTCGTCGAGTATCTGATTCACGGGCGCTCCAATGCCGAAATCGCCTATGCGCTGGGTGTCGCCGAGAGCAACGTCAACCGGACGGCACGGGATGCATTGCGCAAGCTCGGTGGCGCACGACGAACCGATCTGGCGGCTCTGTTCGCACCGCAGTCCGAGATAGCAGTGGACCGCCCCGATCGCGAAACGGTGGTACTGCGCGCAGCAGATCGCTCTCATCGTCATTGGGGCGAGCTGGCCGGGGCGCTACGCGAGGTGGTCGCCATGGCGGTCGGCGGCGCGTCGAACGACGAGATCGCGTTGGCCCGTGGTCGCTCCGTCCGAACGGTCGCAAATCAGCTCGCCGGGACCTATGCACGATTCGGCGTGCGCGGCCGCGCGGAGCTCGCGTCCCTGTTGGGCCCGCCGCCTGCTGCGCCATCCCCCTCCGATTGACCATTGTTCGTTTGGTGCCCAGCGTGGCAAACAAGCGGCCAAACTCGGCGAGAGGATCGACCTTTCGCCGGCTTCGTCAATAGCCGTTAACGCGATGTGAAACATCGCACTGACGGGGGCATTCGTGCGCCCGACAGGAGGGGACGACATGTCTTCGAAGCCGAGACGAATTGCCCAATGGTTGTTTACGTGCCTCGCCGCGCTCGGCGCGAGTGGTGGCTGCGGCGTCGATTCCGACCCGACGACGAACGAGGAGACGACGGAGGAAACGAGCGCCGACTCGACCGAGGAAGCGACGGGCACATCCGAAGAGGCGCTCACCGGATGGACCGATGCGGACGAGTGCAATCCGTTCGGTCTACAGCTCTTCGACCGCTCGGAGACCATCTCCGCTGCGCTCGTGAACAATGCAGCATTTCGCTCGTGCGTCGTCGATCGATTCCAGGAGTCGTATCTCGACTGTTACGACAACGCGTCATTTCCGACCTACGCCCAGGCCGCGAACGGCGCGCTGGACGCGCTCGCGCAGGGCACTCACATAAACCTGAATTGCACGAACCGCGAAGGCGGCGTCTGTGGCGTCGGCGGCGCGTGCCCCGCCGGCACCAACTGCCAGGACGGATTCTGCGCGGGGACGCAGGACTCCGCCGGGATCGGCACCTACCTGCAATGGCAGCCGACGTTGATCACGATCGGCGGCTTCTGGACGCGCAGCAACTGGTTCAACTACGTCGTCCCGACGCAGGCGGCAAACCCCGCGTACCCCTGGGATGCGACCGCCGACACCATTGCACACGAATTCGCGCATACGCAGGGCTACGACCACGTATACGACGAGACCTGCGCTCAAAACCTGCGTGGCCGTCCGTATTACGCTTACGGCGAGCCGAGCGCGCCGTACATCATCGGGGAGTGCGCGGTCGCTGCCATCGGCGCAATCTACCGTGACGGCGGCGATCTCTGGTCGTGTGATCCGGACCACGTAAACCTGCCGACGACGTACAACCCGGCTCCCAACGATCCCACCGACAACAACCCCGCGCTCCGCGACAGCTTCTCCGGCGCGACGTGCACGCGGACGCTTCGTCATCGGGTCGCGATCTCCACGTGGGGGGGCCAATTCATCCAGGCGACGAACCGCGGTGGCAGCACAGTCACCGTGAACTCCCCCGGCCCGGGCGACTGGGAGACATTCTATATCATCGACTCCACCAGGGGCGAGCTCGTCAACTCGAATACGGTCCAGATCCGCGCAGGGGACGGGCACTATCTTCGAGCAGACCCGACGACGGGCGATATTCGCGCAGATGGCACGTCGTATAACGACCCTTATTCGTTCTTCATTCTGACTCGCTATTACGGCACCGGGACGGTTCAGCCCGGCGATTACATCCGGCTCAAGAACACACAGCTGAATCGATACGTAACGGCCGTCGGCGGGGGCGGTTCGGGGCTGCGAGCGGACGCGACCACGATCGGCGCCAATCAGGAATTCTATATGGAAGAGCCAAACCGCAGGCAAGCCGTGTCGCTCGACGTCGGCACGCAGCGGGTCGCGTTCGTCTTCGACTCGACGCGGCTTCTGTCGCGCCGGACGGCCTCGGCGATCGGTACCGACGCAGCACGGGACGAGATGTTCTGGGTTCATGACTATTCGGGAGGCGACATCGAGGACAACGACATCATCTCCTTCGAGTGGTCTCGCGAGCCGACGTTCATGGCGAGCTGCCTCAGCGGGACGGGCAACGTGCGCGGCGATCACTTCTGGGCGACCAACAACTGCGGGCGCTTCGTCATCCAGCGCGTGAGCGGCACCGGACCTATCGTGAATGGGACGCAGGTACGCCTCTACTCGATCGGTGCCGCACGGTACCTGGTCTCCAGCGGAACGAATCGAATCGCCGCTTCCGCGACGACCGCGGCGACGGCCTCGACGTTCACCGTTCGCTTCAGTCAGGACAGCGCCTACTGAGAGGCGCCGAGTGACGGCCGCATCAGGGCTTCGCGTTCGCTTCGTTCACGACGGTGTCGAAGATCGCATAGAACCCCTGATGCGACGCCGGCTCGAGCAAATCGCTGCTGCTGTCGGAAATGGAAAAGGACCGCCCGCCGAAAAACGTGGTGATATGCCTGCTCCCGTAGTGCGGGGAGGTCGCCTTCGGCGGGTTTTCGTTTCGGAGCTCGCAAAAGCCTGAAGTCCGCAGTTGCTCGTAGATGCGGTCGAGCGCCGCGGCGGAGAGCGCCTTGCACGGCGGCCGCTCCTCGCTGTCGGGCTCGATAGGGCATGGTTCACCGACCGGATGCACCTCCCAGCCATCCCAAGAGTCGGGTTGCCTGATGGGCATCATGTGCCGCGCGATCCGCACGCGGAAGTCCTTTGGTCGGGTGGGCGGCAGGCTGCAGCGCGCCATTGCCACCGGGATCGGTTGCGTTTCATTCGCAGAGCTCGACGCGAGCGCGCTCGCAGGAGGAGCGCTCAGCGGCTGGCTGGCAACGTCGTCCGTGACCGTTGGTGTCGCGCGCGGTGAGCTCGGTGCAGCAACCGCCGCGTGTTCGCTTCCGGGGCCGCTGGCATCGGGTTGCGCGCATCCGAGCGTCAGCAGCGGACCGACACATACAACGGCGGCTTTGAATCGCACGAGAGCCCTCCGGTCGACCAGGTGCGCTGGCCTGGCTCACCGAAGGTAGAGAGGTTTGGTGGATGCGGAAGCCCTAATCAAGCCTGCGCGAGCGCCGCGCGGCGGACCGGCTCCCAACGCTTGAGCGCGACGAACGCCGAGAGCACACCGACCACTGCGGGGAAGGCGGCCGCCCCGATTCCGCCGGACGCGGTGAGCACCGTGGCACCGACCATGATGAACGCCAGGCCCGCGGCTGCGAGCGATGTGAGCTCGCGGTGGATGCGTAGCGCACCGGGAAGCACGAGCCCGAGCGCTCCGGCGACCTCGGCGACGCCGATGAACCGGATGAACGCGACGGGCAGCGGGCCCTGACCGAGCTCGGCCGCGGACATGACGAACTTCATGCCGCCGGCGAAGAGGAACAGCAGGCTGAGGCCGGCCTGAAGGGTCCAGAGGAGGGCGTTGATCTTGCGGGAGGGGGCCTGGATCGCGGTGGTCGTGTGCATGGTCGTTGGTCCTCGTTGGTTGGCAGCCCTTCGCTGCTTTCAACGGGGCGACGAACACCCCGAGGCCGGATCGACATGGCCTCGAACTTTTTTTTCGACGGAGGGGGCGGACGGGCGTCGATGCTCCGACATCGTCGGCGCGCTCGTCATCCCCTGCCGACACGATCTCCGACGACGACACCCATCAATTCATCGTGACGGAGAAGTCGGTAAACGTGAAGGTTTGCATCGTGTCTTCCGTCGAGCAGATTTCGACACCGTAGCCAATCTGATTCACCGTCGGGTTCTCGGGGATCCAGCCCTTCGTATCAATGGCCCAATCGAACATCTCCTTCAGATTCAGGGTGCCCGAATACTGAGTCGACTGCGCGACCAAGGTGACGACGTTGGCGTCGCCGTCATTGTAATAGAAGGCATCATAGGTAACGCCGCCGAAGGTGGCGGTGTCCTCGAGCTCGCCGAGTGGCCACTGGTTGAAGTTCTCCAGCCAAATCATGAGCTCGGTGGTGCCACCGCCCCACCCCACCCCGTTGAACCAGACGTCGTATGCCACGTTGTAGATACCAACCTGCGGGCCGGCGCCTGCAAAGGTGCTGGTGATGGTCTCGTAGCTGCTGAGCGGTTCGCCATTCAGGTCGTTGATGTCGAAATGAACGTTGGGGTACGTCTTCACGGAAGTCGTATCCGGCTGCGTCGACTCGACATACCAATTGTCGTATGCGCAGGCGTAGAGCGTCTCCGGCCCGCCCTCCTGCCAATTCCACATGTTGTTGTGGACGTAGTAACCGCCGTCGCTCCAGCCACCGTCGTGATCCGAAGTGGTGAAGACCGGGTCCGAGCATGTCGTCTCGCCTCCACCGGTGCCCGGGGAAGACGAAGACGAACCCCCTGCGCCGTCGGACGACGTGTCGCCGCCCGCCGCACCGGACGACGTGTCGCCGCCCGCCCCGCCGGACGCGCTCGCCGTCGAGGTCGTTGCGCCACCTTCGCCATCGTCGGTGTCCGCATCGTCGGCGCTGTCTGTGCACGAGCTCGAACCGACAAGGAGCAAGAGCATCGTCGAGCTGACGGCGAGAGCCCAACAGGTGGAAGACAACACGCGCGGAGTGTTCATGGATCTTTCCAGCGGAGCCGCGTAGGCGGGGCTGTTACCCAGATCTCGGGCTCCACTACGTAGACACGTCGCCACGGCCCCGCGCTCAAGGAATCGTGCCCCGCTATGCGCGAGCCCCTGATGGCCGCTCGATTCCGAGCGCGACCGTCGTAAAGTTGCCGAGAGGACTCGACACGATGCCCGCGATGCGATTCGAGCAGTTCGGCGACACGGTCGCCATGGTGCACACTGCCGACCCACCATCGGACGAGGAGTGGGACGCGTACCTGGCCTCCCAACGAGCGCACTGGTCCGCGCGTGTCCTCGTTTTTACCGAGGGCGGCGGGCCGACGACCCTGCAGCGCGGCCGTTTGAACGACGCCCTCGCCGGGCGGATCGTAAAAACGGCCGTCGTCTCCTCGAGCGCGGTGATCAGGGGGATTGTCACGGCCCTTTCCTGGTTCAACCCGGGCATCAAATCGTTCTTACCCAACGAGGCTTCCGCGGCGCTGAGGTACCTGGGCGTTGCGGTCGAGGACCAGGCGGGCCTCATGCAAAAGGTCACGAGGCTGAGCAAAGAGCTGAAAGCGGGCGGGCTGCGATGCGTAGTCTGGCCGGAGCAAAGCAGCTCCCGGTTGTGATGCGCGCCTCCGACGGTCGGCGGGTCGTCGATGGCGTAGCGCTCAAGCCTTCGCGCGAGCCGCTTCCTTCTGCTTGAGGAATTGGCGGTACACCTGGAGGTGCAGCGGCGTGAACATCTCCAGCACGCCGATCTCTTCGACCGTCAGATCGGGGTGGTAGCCCTTCAGCAGGATGACCGCGCGGCGCTGTCCAGTCCGGTTCCAGGCTTCGTGATCGAAGGTATCGTCGAAGATGGCCATCTCGCCCTCTTTCCACCGGCGTGTCTCGTCATCGACGCGGAGAGCACAATCACCCTCCGGGATCACGAGGGGCATGTGGAGCGTCAGCTTCGCGTTGCCACCGCCGAAGTGGGCCGGGATGTGAGTGCCGGGCTCGAGCATCGACAGGAAGAGCTCGAACCGGTCGAGCTGCTCGACCTTGAAGCGATCGACGATGGCCTTCAGGCTCGGGACCTTGGCGAGGAGATCGTCGTTGGGTTTGTAGTCGCCGATGAAGAACAGGTTCTTCCAGCCACGGATGGCCTCCGGATCGACGCTGAGGTGATCGTAAGGCACGGTCGCGGCAGAGGTGTCGAGGTTGAGGATCTCCGAGCGGATCTTCGCGAACGACTCCTCGAACGCGACGATCATCTCGGTGAGGCGCCCGCATTGTTCGCGGGTCCACCAGGGCTGCGCACGGAGCCCGGGCGTGTGAACCCAGGTCGGCCGTTGGCGCGCGTCTGCGAACGTGTCGGGCTCGAAAGCCGCCAGCTTGCTCGCTGCAATGCGCTCGACCGCCGCCGCGCCGAATCGGTTCGCCGCCTCCGTCAGCACCTGTTGAATCATCCGGTCCACGTCGCCAATTCCAGTCTTCATCGGCTTCATCCCCTCTCGCGCCGCCTCACGGGGCAGAGCGCGCAAGCTTCGAGGATCTCGCGCGGCGGCGAGGCGCGTCCAGATCATTCGTCGTGTCGCGCGCGCTTCAGCCGAGCGCATTGTTTCAGCTGGGGAGATTGCGAGACGCGGCGCTCCGCAGGCCCCACGCGTACACGGTGAAGAACGTCGCTCCGAGCGCGACCGTCGGGCCGACCGTCGCAAGGATCCTCGGCGTGCCGACGATGGCGTGCACGGTCGCCATGGTGCTCGCGCTGATCGAGGTGGTGCCCACGGCGGCGATGAAGAAACCTCGCAACGGCGTGCGGCCGAGCCGGAAGAGCCGCTCGAGCACGAACGAGAGCCCGGCCGTTGCGGAGAAGCTCAGCAGCGCTTGGGCCAAGGTCGCGCGAGCTGCCGGCCCGGCGCCGGCGCTCGCGTTCACATAGAGCGCCCAGCCGCCCCATAGGAGCGCCGCGAGGACTCCGAAGCCCAGCGGGCGGAGAGGTCCTTTGCGGCGCGGGGGCGGGAGGGCGGTCATGCCGCCGTTCCCGGCGCGGCCTTCAAGAGCGGAACGTGCACCACCCGCGCCGGCGAGACAGCCGTCACGCGCGCCGACGGATCCGACTCGAGCACGAGCGGCGCTTGCGCACGAATCACCGTCCCGGCGCGCTCGATCGAGACGGCACCGCGCAGCACGAGGAGGAACGCGTCGCCCTCGGTCGCGACGGTCATGCCGGACGAGACGTCGGCGTGTCGGCCTCGCGCGATCCAGGCTTGGCGCGCCGATCGGTCGATGGTGGGCACACGCCCCGGCCCCGCGCGGAGGTGATCGTCGAAGACCCGCGCCGAGAAGGAAGCCCATATCGCATCGCCGATCTCGGGGCGCTCCGCCATGAGCGACCTCAGTGCGGCGCCCGGGATACGCACCAGCGTCGACGGGATCGCCGTCTTGATCGACGCGGAGCGGCGGCGATCGGCCAGCATCGCGACCTCTCCGAACAGGGATCCGGCGCCGAGCTGATCGATCATCTCGTCGGCCTCGCCGTCGCGGATGACGCTGACCGCGCCGCGCGCGACGAGGTACATGTCGTCGCCCTCGTCGCCCGCGCGAAACAGCGTCCTGCCACCCGGGAGCGAGACGATCTCGGCGCGTTCGGCGATCTTCGCGAGGCTCACGTCTTCGAGCGCGCTGAAGAGCGAGACGGCGCGGAGCCGCTTCTTCACCGCGGAGGGTCGGAGCAGGCGCGCGCCGATCGGAAGTCGTTGCACGGTCGCGAGGGCGCCCTCTACCGCGCGCTTGGCCTTGTCGCGTGCGTACTTGGCGGCGGTGCCGCCCAGCATGCTCGCCGTGATCGGAAACAGCGTGAGCATGCCGCGACCATCGCCGTAGTCGGGGATCATCGACACGAAGAAGCGCGCGGCCGGGTTTTCGCTACGGCGCCAGTAGTCTCGCTCTGCGTCCGTCTGCAATGTTCGGTAGGAGGAGCTTCGTACGAGGGGTCGCGAGGGATCGACGAGC
This sequence comes from Polyangiaceae bacterium, assembly GCA_013361525.1. Lineage (GTDB taxonomy): Bacteria > Myxococcota_A > Polyangia > Polyangiales > Polyangiaceae > Xiheicaenibacterium. The sequence continues at coordinate 46,715 of JABFXY010000016.1, forward strand.
GGCATGCGGAACTCGTCCGCGAGCTGCACCATGAACTCCAGGACGTCGGAAGGGACCGCTTCGCCGGGCCTGGGCCAGTAGGTGTCGACGTACCGGTCGACCTGCATGTAGCTGGTCGGGTGAACCATCGTGCCGAGGCCGTAGAAGCGCTTCCGACGGTTCGCGAGGGCGTGCTCCGTGAGGACCCGCAAGGCCCAGCTCAAGTTGTTGTTCTGTCCGCGATAGTCGCGGAGCATTCCGACGCCGGCGCGCACGACCGTGCTCGGCACGCCGCCGAGGTCCTTGTCGAAGAAGTGAATCGCGAAATAGCCGACGGCTTTTCCGGCATCGTTCCTGTGAACGAGGAGCTTCGTCAGGTCGGACTTCGCGGCAACGACGCCGTGCAGGACGTCGTCTCGGCTGACGCCGAACATCTCGTGAATGAGCTCGTGCAGCTCGTCGGTGAGAGCGCTCTGCTCGGATGGAGAGAGCAGTTTGGGAACGACGGTCTCGCTTTTGGCAACGCGCGGCATTTCTCGGATCGTCCCATGTGAGCTGCGACTCGCAGTCGCGTCAACGGAGCTTGTCGCCGACCTCGACGTCGAGTGACACTCCGTCCCCTCCGTGTCGCCGACACTCTCCATATCGACGGTCCCCGAGATCCCGACGCGACTCGTCAACCTCGACAGGGCTCGTGCGACGTTCGGTCATCGCGCCGACATCCTCGCGGGCTTTCTTCACCGCACCGATCCGCTCGCCGAAGCCGTGGTGCAGGCGTTCTCGGAGATGGCGCCGGGCAAAGGAAAGCGGGTCCTCGACCGCGCGCTCGACGAAGGGATCGAACGCGTGCCCTCCCCGCCACGTGCGCTCGTCGCGCTCTTCGAGCAACTGCACGAAACGCCGTTCTGGGTCGACCCCGAACAGCTCGCGGTCGGCGGCAGGGCGATGTTACGGACGGGGATCTTCGGTTTGTTTGCCCTGGGCGCGGGCTCGCTGCCGCTGAGCTACGCGACGCCTGCAGCGAACAAGCCGCTGACATTCTCACGAAGGTTGGTCGAGATGGCTCCCCGCCGAATCCTCGACACGATGCGCTTCCACCTGCATACGTGCACACCCGGCGGACTCGCGCCTGGGGCGGACGGCTTCAAGACGACCGTCCGCGTGCGGCTGGTCCACGCGCAGATGAGGCGGCTCCTCCTCGCGTCGAAGGGGTGGAACCACGCGGCGTGGGGCGCGCCGATCAACCAAGTCGATCAGGCCTATGCGACGGTCCTCTTCTCGGCCTACCCGCTCGGTTGGCTCAGCAAGCTGGGCGTCCATTTCACGGCGGACGAGCGCGACGCGGCAATCCAGCTGTGGCGCTACTCAGGCCACCTCATGGGCGTCGACGCCACGCTCCTTCCCGCGACGGAGGCAGAGGCGCGCCGCTTCGGTGAGCTCTACGAGCTGACACAAGAGCGCCCGGACGACGACGCGAGGGCGCTCGTCCGCGCGCTGGTGAACGCCGCTCCGGTGCTCGGGCAGAGCTACTTCGGACGAACCGACTGGATCCCGGGTGCCTTCAGCACACTCGCGCGCTTCTTTCTCGGGCCGCAGCGAGCCGACGACCTCGGACTGCCCGCGAGCAGCTACGCGGCGCTGACCCCGCTCCTGCGCGCCGCGGTCGTGCAGACCGAGGCTGTTCGCAGGGTGTCCCCTCGCGGGTACGATTTCGCGGTGCGCGCGGGGACGGCGATCGAGCGCGGCATCGTCGAAGGCGGGCTCAAAGGTGGAGACGCCAAGCAAGGCGGCATCGTCGAAGCACTGTTCGGAGCGGGGCGGCGCAACGCCGCTCGGGCAGAGGAATCATGAGCAACCCGTTCACCTACCTGACCGAAGCCGATTGGGCCGCGCTCCGAGCACACAGCCGCGAGATACAATTCGTTCGCGACGCAGTGATCGTCCGGGAGGCTTCGGAGTCCCCCGGCGTGATGGTCATCCGCAAAGGGTCGGCGCGCGTCGAGCAGAGGCGCGACACGGTTACGATGACGCTCGCGCACATGGGCGAGGGCGAGGTCTTCGGGGAGATGTCGCTCCTCGAGGACACCGTGGCGAGCGCCACCGTGATCGCCCACGAAGACACCTCCGTCGAGCTCTTCGAGCGCGGCCAGATCGAAGCGCTACTGCAGTCCGATCCGGGCTTCTCCGCGCGCTTCCATCGGTCGCTCGCCGTCCACCTCTCCAAGCGCATGCGCGATCGAAACCGGAACTTCGCGCCCGTGCAGGCGCGGACGGAGGCTCCCGCGAGCCGCGCCCCATCGACGCGGCTCGGACAGGTGACCGAGCGGCAGATCCCGCCCGCGCTACGCGCTGGTCTCGAGGCGTTCAAAGCGGAGATGAACGCGGTCGAGGCCCGACCCGGCACCGACGCCGAGCGAAGGATCGCCGACGCCTGCGACCGACTGATGGCGCTGATGGTGAAGTCGACGGCGCCCGACGCGTTGTTCGAGGCGGGCTTTGCGGATCTCGGATCCTTTCGCGATCCGGCGACGCTCGCCTCCGGCATCGGCGCCTACGTGTTCCGCCAGACGTTCTCGTGGTTCATGTCGGCGGCGACCATCGCGCGCGTCCACGTCAAGCCGCGCGGGCTGAGTGAAGATCACGAGACCATCGCGATGATGGTCGCCGACGATCCCGAGGGTGACGGCGTCACCGGCCCGCTGCTCGATCGGTGGTTCCTCCAGCGTCCGGTCTGCCGTTTTCGCCGTGAGTCACGAAAGAAGGCCGTTGCGCTGCTTCAAAGAGTCGCCGTCATGCCGGGGGACCGAGTGTCGGTCGCGATCCTCGGATCAGGCACCGCGACCGAGGCGATCGAGCGCCTCGCCGATCCGCAGATGAGCAAGGTCGTCCTCACTTGCATCGACCTCGACCAGGAAGCGCTGGCACGCGGCGCGAAGGTCGCCGCCGACCTCGACGTCGGGAGCCGCGTCTCATCCGTGCACGCGAACGCCGTCCCGACGGGCGATTCCTCGAGCGCCGTTTCCTTCGGTCGTCACGAGGCTATCTATGCCCTCGGCCTGCTCGAGTACCTCTCGGATCGGGAGTGCGTTCGACTGCTCGACTGGGCCCACGGCGCGCTGATCCCCGGCGGGACGTTCGCTTTCGCGACGCTGGCCGCGGACAACCCCGATCGACCCTTCATGGAGCACATCCTCGAGTGGAACGTGAGTCATCGAAGCAGCCAGGAGCTGGAGAAGCTCTTCGCGCGCTCGCGCTTCGGCGCCTCGCCGTCGATCGAGGCTTCTGCCGCGCGGGCGGGCATCTGGGGCGAAGCCGTGCGACCGCGCTGACGGCGCGCCCGCTATACTGCGGCCGATGTCCGAGGATCATCGCGACGACGCCGGGCCACCGACGGTCACGGCAGACCCGCGGGTGACGGCGGTGCTCGGCGTCGTGGCGACGATGAACATGACGGAGATCGTCCGCCTCCAGGACGTCATCTCGCGCGAGATCACGCGGCGCTTCGAGCGGAAGGTCACGGTCGCCTTCTCCGACATCGTGGACTCGACTCGTTACTTCGCGACGCATGGCGACGAGGCGGGGCGCAAGCTCCAGCAGCGACACCGTGACTTCCTCGCGAAGGCGCTCTGGGGCCGCGACGACGCGTGGATCGTCGACACCGCGGGCGACGGCGCGTTCCTCTGCTTTCCGACGGTGGAGAGCGCGGTCGACGCCCTCGTCGCGCTCCAGCGCACGATCGCCGAGGACAACGCCGCTCGCCTGCCGAGCGCGCAGCTCCACGTGCGGGTGGGAATCCATTTCGGTCCTGCGCTCGCCGACGGGCTCCAAGTCAGCGGCGAAGCCGTCAACATCGCTGCGCGCGTGGCGAGCTCGGCGGAGATCGACGGCATCCGCCTCACGCTCGACGCGTTCCACGAGATGCGAGAACCGAGCAAGCGTGGCTCGTGTGTGCCCTTGCCGCCGGCCGTGCTCAAGGGCCTGCCGCACGCTCTCGACCTCGTGCGGTTCGAGTGGCGGCCTCCGTCCGGCGTGCCCGAGCGCATCCGCATCATCGAGACCGGAAAAGAAATCACCCTTCCCGCGACGGACCCGATCTCGTTTGGGCGGATGGCAAACGCCCCGGGCGTGCGCGGCAACGACGTCGTCCTCGCGCTGGACGACGACCAGGCGAGCATGAAGATCAGCCGCTGGCACTTCGAGCTGCGGCGCAAGGGCGATGGATTCGTACTTCGCCAGCTCGCCGAAAACCTGACGGAGGTGGACGGCAAACGGGTCGCACGCGGGCAGGAAGCTCCGATCGCCGCGGGCGCACGCGTCAACGTGGGCGGGGTGCTGACGCTCGTCTTCGACCCCCCGGCTGCCCGGAGAAGCGTCGCCGACAGCACGATGGTGTGAGATCGACCCGGACCCCGACCGCTCGACGCCCGGTGCCGGCGACACTATGCGCGGCGCGTGAGAAGCGAAGTCGATGAGGCGCGACTGATTCTCGACCTCTGCAAGGGCGACGGGCTGCGTGCGTTCGAGATGGTCCACGCGCAGCTGGGCGTGCTGGTATTGCGCGCGCAGGTGATGCTGTCGCTGTCCGGCATCGTCATCACCGTCACCGGCTTCTCCGGCCGCGCGATCGCGCAGACCAGCCTCGTCGCCCGCGTTTGCATCGTTGCTGGGCTCGTCGTCGTCCTGCTCGCAGCCGCCGTCGCGGTCGCCGGCGTGCTTCGCCTGAAGTGGCTCACCCAAGCGCTCACGAACGATCCGCTGACGACGTTGCGGAAGGGCCTGGCCATTCGGAACAAGAAAACCCGGTCGCTGTCGATTGCGCTCGTCCTGTTCGTGGCCGGATTCACGCTGTACTGCGCGGCCGTGGCTCAGTTGCTCGTCGCGGCGTGACGTCCTCCGCCGCGGCTCGAGGTCAGGGCCCAGCTCTCTGCGGCGTCGCTCGGTGTCATCACAATCCGAGAGACCATGTCGACGAAGAAGCTTTGCCAATACATCGCAATCGAGAGCTCCGTGAAGAACCGCGTCACCGCGGAGCTGACCGAAGCCCACAAGGACCTGCAGAAGAACGACCTCTTCAACGGGCATTCGCGCCGCTACGAGCCGCGCAATGAAGACCCGAATTCGCCGCTCGGCGAGAAGCTCCCGGAGGAGCACAAGAAGGTCGTCGCGCGCGCAGAAGCGATCGTCAAGCTGACGATCGAGCGCCTCGTCGAGCATTACGATCTCGCGGCGACGCGCGATTTCGGTAACTGCGTTGCGAAGGCGGACGTCGAGGTCGACGGCCGCGTGCTCCTCAAGGACGTTCCGGTCGCGCACCTCTTGTTCTTGGAGAAGCGGGTCGACGATCTGCTGACGTTCCTTCGCAAGCTGCCGACCTTGGACCCGACCGAAAACTGGGACTACAACCCGTCGCAGGACCTCTTCGCGACGGCGCCGGTGCAGACGGCGCGTACGAAGAAGATCTCCCGGGCGTTGGTGCTCTATGAAGCAACGAAGGAGCACCCGGCGCAGGTCAAAGAGATCACCGAGGACGTCCAGGCCGGCACGTGGTCCACCATCAAATATTCGTCCGCCATCGTCGCGCAGAAGCGCAACGAAATGCTCCGTCGGACGGAAGAGCTTCAGAAGGCAATCAAGTTCGCGCGCGAAAAGGCCAATGCGACGGAGGTCGACGAGAAGAAGGTCGGCCGCGCGATTCTCGATTACGTCTTCAAAGGCTGACGCGCGCTCCAGCGTCGACCTGAACGAGCTTGGTCGGGAGCCCGGCTCCCGGCCATGAGCACAACCTCAGCATCAATCGTGTCGTAAGTCTCGAATCTCAATCTATCGCTCCAAGCTGAACCACCAACGCGGATCCCCAATCGCCCGGACGCGGAATCCGACATCGGATGCGGGCTCATCTCCCGCCCTCCCAGCCGAGCGCGCGACGCTCTCGGTCGCGCCCTGGGCTGGGAGGTCGTCTAACGGTAGGACACGACTGTCTTCAACCTGAGCCGCGCCCTTCAACGGACATCGTGGGGATCTCGAACAGCGCGCATCGGCGCCTCAGCGTAGGCTACACGCTGGGGCGCCACCTATTTTGTGCGGGGATTTCGGCGACGCTAAAGGTCGACGCCCGGCGGGCCGCTCGGTGGGGTGACCATGACACGCAACCCACTCCCCAGCGCCCCTCGAGCCTCCCACTCCCCCTCCCAGATGCAGCCGCGCGCGCTCGTTCCGATCGCGCGCCACATCGCGGGCCCGAAAACTTCACGCCAGCTCAGCATCGCTGCGCTCGAAGCACGAATCGGTGACTTCCGTCGGCGGGTCGCCCCGCGCGCCGGCGCGATTCCCTTTCACACGAGCTACGGGCGCGCGCTCGCGCTGGCGATGTCCCGCCCGACCGTCGCCGATCTCGTTCGTTCCCTCGGCGGCGACCGATTGAAGACGCTCGAGCTGGTGGCTCTGCTCGTTCGACACGGTTGGCTCGCGCTGGAGGCAACAGAACGCGGGTTCGTGAGCCCGGCCGCGCGCCCTTGCCGCCCCACTCAGCCCGAGCGACTCGTCCGCGGATGGAGATCATCGAAGGACGACTCCCCGATTACGACCAACTGACGCGCATCCGGGAAGCCGCCGGTTGGGAGCCATTGCCGAAGGCGCTCCTCGCCGAGCAATACGCGGGTTCGAAATGGGTGGTAACCGCTTGGGACGGACCACGCCTCATTGGAACGATACGAGCGATATCGGACGGCGTGACGAACGCGTATATCTGCGGCTTCGTCGTCGATGAGCCCTACCGTAGCAAAGGCATCGGCCGCGGCCTGCTCATGGCTTTGACCGAGCCGCGCCCCACCGTCCGCTGGGTGCTGCACTCCCGGCCCGAGGTCGAAGCGTTTTATCGCAAATGCGGCTTCGCCCCCGCCGGAGGCATGTTCCGCCTCGATCGGCGTCGGGCTCTCAGCGGGTAAAAGAGATTTAGGAAAAACAAGAAGGCGGGAAGACAGGAAGGATGAATAGAGTTTTCGATTCATCCGCTTGTTACCTCTGATCTTCCAAACTTCCCGTCTTCCTGTTTCTCTCTCTTATTCTGCTGCCCGCACGGTCGCCTCGTCTTGCTGGGCAAGACGCGCGCGTACGGTGTGGAAGATGGCTTCGTGCGTGGCGGGGCACGGCAGGTCGACTTGGCCGCCCGGCGCACCGAATTGCGCAATGGCGTCGCGGATCGCCTCTCGCACGCTGATCGCGAGCATCAGCGGCGGCTCGCCGACGGCTTTGCTGCCGTGCACGACGCCGTCTTGATAGGCGTCGTCCAGAAGGGCGACGTGGAATTCGACGGGCGCATCACCAATCGAAGGGATTTGGTAGGTGCTCGCCGAATGGGACAGCAGCTTGCCGCGTTTGTCCCATTTGAGCTCTTCCCCGGTCAGCCAACCCATACCTTGCACGAATGCGCCTTCGATCTGGCCGCGATCGACGCCCGGGTTGAGCGAGTCACCGACGTCGTGGAGGATGTCGACGCGCGTGACGCGCTTCATCCCCGAATAACCGTCGACCTCGACCTCCGACACCGCTGCCCCATAAGCGAAGTAGTAGAAGGGCTTTCCGCGCCCGGCCTTCTTGTCGTATCCGATGCCCGGCGTGCGATAGAAACCCGTGGCGGACAGCTGTGTCTGCTGCATGTATGCGCGGTCGACCACGGCCTCCCAGGAGACGGTCTCGAGGCGATTCGGAATGCCGATCGAGCCGTTCGCGAACACGAGCCTCGCTGGATCGACGGGCGCTCCAATCCGCTCGGAGAGCACGGAAGCGGCAACGGGGGCGATTCGAGCGCGGATTTGTTCGCACGCGTCGCGCACGGCTGCACCATTGAGATCGGCGCCGCTCGATGCAGCCGTCGCCGAGGTATTGGGAACCTTGTCGGTGCGCGTTCGCATGACGCGAATCGACTCGCGGGGCAGGCCGAGCTCGCGCATCGCGATGCCCAGCATCTTGGTGTAGAGCCCCTGCCCCATTTCGGTCCCGCCGTGATTCACCTGGACGGTGCCGTCGCGGTACACGAGCACGAGCGCCCCCGCTTGGTTCAGGAAGGTCGCCGTGAAGGAGATACCGAACTTCACCGGCGTGATGGCGATGCCGCGCTTGATGCGCTCGCTCTTCGCGTTTTCGCGCTCGAGCTCCGCGCGGCGCTCCACGAACCTCGACTCGGCGAGGAGCCTCGGCCAAACGCGCTGGATGCGCGTATCGACCAGATCCTGACCATAGTGCGTCGTATTGGTCTCGCCGCTGCCGCAGTAGAGGTTTCGCTCGCGGACGACCTCCGGAGCGAGCCCGGTCGCGCCAGCAACGCGGTCCAAAATGTCCTCGATGACGACCATTCCCTGCGGGCCGCCGAAGCCGCGGAACGCCGTATGCGAGACGGTGTTGGTCTTCGCGACGCGGCCGACGAAGCGCACGGCGGGAAGGAAATAGGCGTTATCGAGGTGGAAGAGACCACGGTCGCAAATGGACTCGGATAGATCGAGGGCCCAGCCGCCGTCGTTGGTGAGGTCGCAACGAACCGCGCGCAACCGGCCGTCGTCGTCGAAGCCGACGTCGAACGATCCGAAGAACGGGTGACGCTTGCCGGTCAACATCATGTCGACGTCACGGTCGAGCTGGACACGCACGAGACGGCCGGTCTTCAGCGCGGCGAGCGCGACGATCGCCGCCCAAGTATTGCCCTGCGTCTCTTTGCCGCCGAAGCCGCCGCCCATCCGGGGAGCCTCCACGACGACCTTGTTCCGCGCGACGTGCAGCACGTGGGAAACGACGGCTTGCACCTCGGACGGATGTTGCGTCGACGAGCACACGAAGACGTCGCCGTCTTCACCGGGCTCGGCCCACGAGGCATGGGACTCGAGATAGAAGTGCTCCTGCCCGCCGATGTGCAGCTCGCCGGACAGCCTTCGCGGGCTCGAGGCGAGCGCTGCGTCGACGTCACCGCGGGCAATGACGTGCGGCTCGGTGTGGTAGCTCTTCTGTGCAATCGCATCGGCGATGCCGACGATGGCCGGCAGCGGCTCGTATTCGACGCGGACCTTCGCGGCCGCGCGACGCGCCTCGAGGAACGATCGGCCGCCGACGCCCGCGACGATGTGCCCGGCGAACGATGCTTCGGACTCGGCAAAGAGCGGCTCGTCCTTTCGAATCGCGCCGACGTCGTTCTCACCCGGGACATCCTTCGCCGTGAGGATGGTGACCACCCCGGGCATCGCCGCAGCTTCGGCGGTGTCGACGGAGAGGATCTTCGCGCGCGCGTGAGGCGAACTGACGGGCCAAATGAAGAGCGCGTCGCGACGAGCGGCGATGTCGTCGACGTACTGCGCGCGACCCGTCACGTGCAAATGCCCGCTCTCGTGGGCGAGCGAACGTGACGGATCGTCGACGACGCTCGGCGTGCCGCGATCGAACAAGAACGGCTCGTCCTGCGACAGGCTCTTTTCGCCGGCGAAGAACTTCTCGAGGAGCGAGGCGAGCAAGCCTTTGCGATAGGGGGCGCCGGACCGGACGTCGTCGATCGGCGAAAACTCGGACTCGAGGATCGCCCCCGCTGCCCGGACGTTCTCGACGTTCCACGCGCGACCGACGAGATGCGCCTCCGCTTTCGGGGCGCGTGACGGCGTCGCGGCGACACCGCCGAGACCAAAACGCGCGCTCTTCACGATGCCTGCGGAATCGAGATCGACGACGAACCCGGCCGCGACGATCGCGATGTCGAGCTCGCGGCGCTTCGAGACCTTGAAGGAATCGCTGCGGCGGTCCAGACCGGCGGGCGCGTGAGGAATGAACACGCATTTCAGAACTTCGTCCTCGGCGAGGACCGTCTGCCGGTACCCCGTGAAGAAGTCGGAGAGCGGAACGGTGCGCTCACCGCGAGCCGCCGACGCGAGCACGACGTCGGCGCCGAGCGCGAGAAGCACCGGCGCCATGTCACCGATCGGTGACGCGGTCACGAGGTTGCCGGCGAGCGTCGCTCGGCTGCGAATCGGCCGCGAGGCGAACGCCCAAAGCATCTTCTGCACGAGCGGAAGCTCCCCGGCGAGCACCTCTTCCACCTCGGTGAGTGGAACCGCACCGCCGAAGGTGAAGCCGCGATCGTCGCGCTTCGACGCCTTCAGCTCGGGGACGCTCTCGACGGAGACGAGCTTCGGATAAGGCGTGCCTCGCTTGTTCATGTAGACGCCGAGCTCGGTCGCGCCCGCGACGATCTCGTATTTGGCGCCGTGCTCGCGCTTGATCTCGAGCAGCTCCGAGAGTGATCCCGGGCGCAAGAAGACCTTCCCATCGGCCTCGTAGCGAAGCGGAGGCGGCACCGCCGGCGCGTCCTTCGACAAACGCAGCTGAAAGAGATCGCTCGGCCGGCTCGCCTTGGCCTCGAGGGCGTCGAGCATCGCGTCGCGGATCGGACGGTAGCCCGTGCAGCGGCACAGGTTGCCGTTGAGCTGATCGACGACCTTCGCGATGTCCGCACGACCATCCGCGCCTTTGAGATCGTCGCGGTAATAGCCCTCGAACATGCTCATGATGAAGCCCGGCGTGCAGTAACCGCACTGCGAGCCGTAGTGCTTCACCATCGCGTCCTGTACGGGATGCAAGCGCTCGCCCTCGGCGAGGCCTTCGACGGTGACTACCTCGCGCCCTGCGAACATCGGCAAAAACGCGATGCAGGAGTTGATCGCTCGGTAGGTGCTGCCGTGCGCGCCCTGGTCCCGCAAACCGACGGTGCACGCGCCGCAGTCGCCTTCGGCGCAGCCTTCTTTCGTGCCCGTCCTGCCCGTCTTGCGAAGCCACTGGAGCAAGGTCGTCTCGGGGTCTTCCCCGTCGACGACGATGCGCTCGCCATTCAGCGTGAACTCGAACGATCCCACGCTGCGGATGCTACATCAGGCGCGGCTCGAAACGGGCTTCGACGACTTGGGACGAGCGTCCAGCGAGGCGCGGCCTCGCCTTCGCACGTGACGTGCGCGCAGACGTGCTCGTGCGATTTTCGCGGCTGACAGCGGCACCTGCCAGTGAGACGGAAGCGCGCGTGAGAGCCAAACGATCCTCGGGCACGCTGACGTTGGGCCTCGCGTTCGTCGTCGGGTGCGGGCGCTCGAGCGGTCCCTCGCCGGAGGCCGCGCGGTCGGAGCCGATCGTCGCGCGCACGGAGACGACCGCCGCCGCGAAGCCGGTTCGATGTGGTCCCGCGAGCGGCCGGTCGGTCTGGCCTCGGTCGGCCGAGCAACCAGCCCGTTTGTGCATCCACGCGACGATCGCATCGAACGGCGTTCGGAGCGCCGACCAGAAGGCCAACGTCGTGATGGTCTGGTACCGCCCGGAGGAGCTCTCGCGCTTCGACGGCGGGCTTCCGCCTTTCGAGCTGTTCGATGCGTTCTTCGAGCGCGCGCGGGTCGTCGAAGGTGTCGACCTCACCGCCGGCGACCTCGAGCTCTCGCTCGATTACCCGGGCGGCGACGCGGCCGTGTTCGTCGTCGCCGACGTGCATCGATCGTTTTGGGCGACGATGTTCGGGGCCGGCGCGGGCAACTTCATCGGCGTGGGCAAACCAGCTTCGGTCGTCGACGAGCACACCGCGGACGCGACGGTGACACTCTCGGTCGTCCCGACACCGCCGCCGAAGACGGAAGCTTGCGCGGGCGAACGGTTCGAGCTCGTCGAAATCGACGCGCCCGAAGTCGCGGGAACAGTCAACAACCCCACGAAGCGCCGGGCCTGCGCGTACCTCCCGGCGAGCTACGCGAAGGAGCCGACACGCCGATACCCGGTGGTGTACCTGTTGCCCGGCTTCGGCAGCTCGGACCTGTCTTATCTCGGCGGCAAAAAGAGCCTTCGCGACACGGCGGATGCCCTGAAGAGCGAAGGGCTCGACGAGGTCATCCTCGTGGGCGTCGACACGAGCACGCTCGAAGGAAGCACGTATTTCACCGATTCGAAGAGCGGCGGCGCATGGGACGCTTTCTTCGAGAAACGCCTCCTTGTCGCGATCGACAAGCGGCTTCGCACGCTGGCCGATCCGCGTGCCCGCGCCCTCGTCGGCCACTCGACCGGTGGATTCAACGCCGTTTCGTTGGCGCTCCGACATCCGACGCTCTTCGGCGCCGTCGCGAGCTCTGCGCCGGACGGGCTCGATATCGAGCGCTGGCTCGTCGCAGAAGACGGCAAAATAGGTCCCAAATGGCTCGCGTGGACGCGGCTCGAAGCCGCCGTCGGAGGCAAGGGCCAGTTCGTCAGCTACGCGTCGGCTTGGTCATCCGAGGGGTCGGCTTGGCCGTTCGATCTCGAGACCGGCGCGCTTGCGCCCGCTTGGACCTCCTGGCGAGCAGCATCACCCGTCGCGCTGCTCGACGACCCGAAGAGGCTCAAGGCATTCCGCGCGACGTTCGACGGGCGCATCTATTTGACCGTTGGAAAGCGGGATGAGTTCGGGCTTTACGAGCCCACCAAGCGATTCTCCGCGCGCCTCACGGAGCTCGGGGTTCACCACGAGCTCGTCGAAACCGAGGGCGGCCACGGGTCCGACCAGTGGAAAGGCCTCGAGGGCGGGCTTCGATTCGTCGCTCGAGCGATGTCACCGAAGCGACCGAAAGCGCACTGACTTAGCCGACTATACTGGCGGACATGCTGCACGCGCTCCTCGCGAGCCGCTTCACCGTCGTCGAGCTCGCGGGGAAGGGTGCGTCCGGCGAAGTGTACCGTGCGATCGACGAGCACACAGGACGCTCCGTCGCGGTGAAGGTGCTCGGCTCGCCGATGGACGCGGCCGCCGTCGATCGATTCTCGCGCGAGGTTCAGCTGCTCGCGTCCGTCGATGATCCACATGTCGTGCGTTATGTCGCGCACGGCTCGGACGAGACGGGCAGACCCTACATGGTCGTCGAATGGCTCGAAGGTGAAGACCTCTCGCGACGACAGAAGCGCGAGCCACTCGACGGGCGACAAGCGCTGGAGGTCGTGCGGCAGGCCGCGATGGGCGTCGCGGCCCTTCACGCGCAGGGCATCGTTCATCGCGACATCAAGCCCTCGAACATCTTTCTCAGCTGGAGTGGGCGCGGCGCCATCCACGTGACCCTCGTGGATCTCGGGGTCGCGCGCGTCGAGTCGACGACCCAGCTGACGCGCGACGGGATGATGATCGGAACCCCGTCGTACATGTCGCCCGAGCAAATCCTCGGGAAACAGAACGTCGACGCCGCGTCCGACGTTTTCTCGCTCGGTGTCGTCTTGTTCGAGCTCGTCGCGCGCGAGCGGCCCTATCACGCCGACGACGTCGTCGGCCTCGTCGCGAAAATCGCCCTCCAAGACCCGCCTCGATTGTCTTCGATCGCGCCGGAGGTCCCGCCCGAGCTCGAGATGATCGTCGCCACCGCGATGGCGAAAGACCCTTCGTCGCGCTTCGCGTCCGCCTTGGATCTGGCGCGTGCGCTCGAGGTCGCGCCGCCTTATGCCGTGGACCGAGCCGCGAAGGTCGCCGACGACGCGATCACGAAGGCGTCCGGGCCGAGCTCTCTCGCCACGACCGAGCGACGCATCGTCACGACGGTGTTCGTGCGGCTGGCATCGACGGTCGGATCCCACGGCGCGTGGAGCACGTTCGCGCGGATCGCGTCGAATGCCGGCGGCGTGGCGCACAAGCTCCTGTCGCTCGCGTTCGTCGCGGTATTCGGTGAAGAACGCTCCGCAGGCGACGAAGCGCAACGGGCTGCGCGTGCGGCGCTCGCCATTCGATCGGCGCTGCCTTTCGCGAGCGTCGCCGTCGCGACGGGGCGCGTGCTCGCAGGAGCATCGGGCCTCGCAGGCGAGGCGATCGATCGAGGCGTCGGTCTCGCCGTCGCGGCGGGTGGCATCCGCCTCGACAGCGCGACGGCCCGCATGCTCGGCGACGGCTTCGAGATCGTCGACGACGGCGGGCCGGTGCTCGCGGGCGAGAGAATCGCCGCGGGGCCGTCGCGAACGTTCCTGGGGCGCGAGATTCCGTGTGTCGGACGCGATCGTGAGCTCACCCAGCTGCTCGCGTTGTTCGACGAGTCGGCCGCCGAGTCGGTCGCCCGCGCCGCGGTGGTGATCGGCGAGCCCGGGGTCGGCAAGTCTCGATTGCGTCACGAGCTCCAAGCGCGGATTTCGCATCACGAGCGCGAGGTTCGCTTCCTGGTCGCGCGCGGCAACGCGATCGCGGTGGGCTCGCCGTTCGGCATGATCGGCGCGGCGATTCGTGCATTCGCCAACATTCAAGAGGACGAGCCCGTCGCCGAGCAGCGCGCAAAGCTCGGCCTGACGGTCCGCACGCGCGATCGAAGCGCCATCATTCCGCTCGTCGCCCGCCTCGCGTTCATCGACGGCGCGCCGATGAGAGGCGCCGAGGACGGCGCGTACGTGAGCGATCAGCTCCGCATCGCGTTCGAAGATTGGCTCCGCGAGCTCAGCGGCGAGAAGCCTTTGTGCGTCGTGCTCGAGGACGCTCACCACGGTGATGCGCCCTCGATGAAGCTCCTCGACGGCGCCCTCGGAAACCTCACCAATTCCCCCATTTTCGTCGTCGCGCTGGCCCGCCCGGAGCTCGACGCGCGCTTTCCGCGCTTATGGAATGCGCGCGATCCGATCGTGCTTCGGCTCGGCAAGCTCGGTCGGCGTGCGAGCGCCGAGCTCGCGCGCACCGCGCTCGGAGGCCGTGCGACCCAGGAGCTCGTCGATTCACTCGTCGATCGCGCGGGCGGCAATCCATTTTATCTGGAAGAGCTGCTTCGCGCCGTGATGTCGCGGTCGGGTGCGCCGAGCTCGGTGTCGGATCTTCCCGAAACCGTGCTCGGCATGGTGCAGGCTCGGCTCGACGCGCTCGGCCCTTCCGCGAAGCGGATCCTCCGCGCGGCGAGCGTCTTCGGCGAGGCGTTTTGGCCGGGCGCCATCGCCGCCGCGCTCGACGACGCCGGTGAGGACACGACGTCGTCGCTTCGCGATCTCGTCGCGCGTGAGGTCGTCGAGCGCCGCGCGACGTCGCGCTTCCAAGGGGAGGAAGAGCTCGCATTTCGTCACGGGCTCCTGCGCGACGCCGCGTACGAGATGCTCACCGACGACGATCGGCGCGAAGGTCACGGTCGCGCGGCAGAATGGCTCGAATCGCGCGGCGAGCGTGAAGCAGCGCTGCTCGCGCGCCATTACGAGCGCGCCGGACAAACCGCGCGCGCGACGATTCATTACGAAAGAGCGGCCGAACAAGCGCTCGTCGGCAGCGATTTCGAGGGCGCCATCGAATGCGCCGAGCTCGCACTCGCTTATGGCGCGACGGCGGGTGCGCGGGGCAGGCTGCTGCTCACCATTGCGGAGGCGCGGCGATGGCGCGGCGAATTGGAAATGGCGCTCGACTCCGCCGCGTACGCCGAGGAAGGCCTCGACCCGGGCACGGTCGAATGGTTCAGCGCCGTTCGCGAGCAAATCGCCGCGACCGGTCGCCTCGGGCGCCGAGACCAAATCGCAGCGCTTTCGGAGAAGGCCGCGAGCCAGGCTGCCCAACCCGGAGCGCAGGGCGCGCAGATCGCCGCGCTCGTGCCGGCTGCCGTTCACCTGCTGTACGCCGGCGAAAAGTCTGCGGCGGAGGCGCTCTCCGCCCGCATCGAGACGCTCACGTCGCGCATGCTCGGCCTCGAGCCACGCGCTCGCGCCCGTGTCCACCAGCTCCGAGCCGTGTTTGCCCAGGCACGCGACGAGGTCGACGTCGCGATCCGCGAGCAAGAAGCCGCCTTGGCGCAATTCCGGGCCGCCAACGACAAGAGGGCCGGGGCGCTCGTCAGCGCCAACCTCGGGTTTGCCCTCGTCCAAATGGGCGCATACGAGCGCGCCGAGGAGGTGCTCGTCGATGCGCTCGCCGTCGCGGAGACGCTCGGCCTCGGGACCATCGCACCGCTCGCGGAGCAGAACCTCGGGGCCCTGCACGCACGCAATGGCCGCCTCGCCGAGGCGCTGGCGACGCAGACGCGCGCGGCCGAGCGCTTCGCAGCATTGCGCGATCCACGGCTCGAGGCGACCTCGCGCGTCCATTGCGCCCTCATCCTCCTTGCGCGTGGGGAGCTCGATCGAGCGGAGCAAATGGTGCAGCCCGTGATGGAAGCCGGGTTCGAGCCGCTTCGCGTCGGCGCTTGTGCCGCGCTCGCCGGCGTTCAGCTGCGTCGCGGCGACCCCCGGGGGGCGCTCGCGCTCGCGAGCCAGGCCGCATCGGTGCTCGGACGGCTCGGTTCCGTCGAAGAGTTCGAAATGGTGGCGCGGCTCACCCTCGTGGAGGCGTCGATCGCCTGTGGACAGCGCGACCAAGCCCGCGCCGCAGCGGCCGCGGCGCGCGCACGTATGGAGGAAAAGGCTGCCCGCGTCGCGAACCTCGATCTACGCCGCTCGTTCCTCGAGCGAACGCCGGAGCACGCACGGCTCGCGGAGCTCGAGCGCGCGCTCGCAACGCACTGACGCGAGCGCCTCGATGAACGGCGCGCAGGCAGCGCTCACTTTCGAGCGAAGGCGCCGGGCGTCGGTGATGCCTCCGCCGGCCGCGGCTCCCCTTTGCCGTGTTGGACGTATTGCATCCGAACACCGTAATCGTTCGGCGTCGTGAGGGCGGCGCCCTTCCCGACGAACGGGCACGCCTCGCCGAGGTGGAAATCGCGCTTTTCGAGGGAAGAGAAGCCTGGATCGGCGCCGCGCGTACAGCCGTCGACGCCGTTCGCAGTCGCGACCTGCTTCACTTTACCGGTCGCGAAGGTGTCGATGCCCTCGCGAATCCAATCACCCTCGAACGAGGCCACGCCGGAGACGACGCCGTCGCGTTTGCCGAGGAGCATGACCGGTCGATTGGGATACGGCGTGTCGCTCATGTACACGTTGTTCCGCGACTCGAGCGCTTCGTCGTTCGTCGAGAGCTCGAAAATGGCCGAGCCCTCCCACTCCTTGTAGGCGGAGTTTTCGATCACCACGGTGTTGTGAAAGAAATGGAGCGTGCCTTTTCGGTACGTCTCCAACATGCCCGAATCACCACCGTAATGGACCATCGAGCCGGACGCGGTCGGCCCGCGGACGAGGACGTTGCCGTAGACCCAGCTCTCGTGAAATCCGGGTGAGGTCACGTTCGGCTGCCGTGCCTCTTGTGAATCGACGAGATCGATGAGGTGCGCACCGTCCTCGATCCAGTTGTAACGAATGACGACGCCTGCGGATCGCTCTTTGATGTTCGCGCCCAGTATGCCTTGCGGGCTCGATTTCGGCGGACCGAAATGGTTGAACTGATAGGTAATCCGGTTGCCCTCGTTGTAGACGTTGTGGTGGTAGTAATTCTCGGAGCTGCCGTTGTTGTAGATGTAATTGCCCTCGATGAGGACGTCTTCGGTCAGCTCTTCGCCGCCCGCCGTCCCGACGAACAGGCCATTGCCGTTATCGTGCACGACGTTGCCGCGAATGGTGATGAACTTCCCGCGCTGGACGAAGATGCCCGCGGCGGGCTGCGTATAAGCGGCTTCCGCCCCGCTCTTGTCGGTGAACTTGTAGGGCGGTGATGCATGACGGAGCTCGAGCCCTTCGATGACGATGTGCTCGGGGCCGGTCTGCCAAGGGTCGCTGCGTTTCCACCCGACCATGACGAGCCCGCGGACCTGATGTCCGTCATAGGGGAAGATGAGCTGTTTGCGCGTCGTCGCGTTCTCCCCGTCGATGACCGGCATCTCGCCGTTCGGCCCTCGGACACCACACACGCGAATGGGCGCGTCCGCTTTGCCGACGCCGCCGATCATGAGCTTTTCGCGGTAGGGCTCGGGCCGGTAATGAATGCGGACGGTGTCGCCCGCTTTCAATTGCTCCATCGGGACGTCGCCGATCGCGGCGTATTTCTTCCCCGGGCCGACCTCGTAGTCCGTGCCGGGCCCCTTGTGCACGCATTCGCTCGCGGTGAACGAGCCCTTCGGCGGGGTCGTGATCTCGACCGGCCTGACTGAGCCCAAGTTGGCCGCAGAGCCGTTCGGCGCCGACGATGTACAGGCAGCCGCGAGGCTGCCGAGCATGAATACGAGGGGGGCGGGGCTGGATCGACGAATGGTTTGCATACGTTCCGCGCTCGGCGTTCGGTAGCAATCGATTGGCCATGGCTCGAATGGGCGGTGCGCCGACCGAGCCTGAAAACAGAAGCCCCGGCTTAGCACGCCCGCGCGTTCGCCGTTTCGAAGAGGCAAAAGGCCGCAGCGCCCATCAGCGCCGCGGCCTTTTGTCGCGATGTGTTGTTTTCTCGCGCGCGCACGACGGCTCGGGTCCCGCCTGTGGAGGGTGCTCCCTGCGGTCGCACTTGGCACCCAAGCCTGTGCGCGCGTTGTTTTCTCGCGCGCGCACGATGCGCGCGGAGTTTTCGACTACTTCCGCGCGGTCCGGCGTCGGCGGAGACCCGCCGCGAGGGCCGCGAGGCCGACGAGCGCCGAGCTCACCATTCCGGGGGCCGCGGCACCCGTCGCCGAGCAACCGCCACCCGTGGAACCACCGCCGCTGCCGTCATCGTCGAGACCGCTGCCGTCGGAGTCACTGCCACCGCTGCCGCCGGAGCCAGGCAGACCCGCGCCGACGCCGCTTCCGTCGTCGTCGCTGGAGCCGGCACCGCTGCCGCTGCCGTTTCCGCCGGAACCCGAGCCGCTTCCGCCCGAGCCGTTACCGCCCGAGCCGCTGCCGCCCGTGTCGCCGCCGCCAGTACCCGAGCCACCACCGGTGCCGGGGCCCGGATCGACCTGGGTACCGAACTCGTAGGCACCCACGTCCGGCGTTCCGACGACCGGTCGCAGCAGAGCCTCGGTGCCGACCGTGCGAGCCGGCGGGACCGACTCCGGCACCGCGAGCGGGTTCGGGATCTCGTAGCCCGAGGGGCCCGAGCCCGCAGCACCCGCGTCGATGAGCGGGCTGCCGGTCGCCGGCGTGAAGTTGCCATTCGCGAAGTCCGTGAACATCGCGTCGGGCGCGACGACCGTGGACGTGAAGAACGAGGGGGCGCTCATGCCTTGCTGCACGAAGTTGCGCTCCGCGGCGATTTGAGGTGACCCCGTGGTCCACTCGGCGTCGCCGCTATCGAGGAAGTTCGGCGAACCGCCATTGGGCATCACGAACACGTTGTCGTGGATTGCGATGCTCTCGATACCTGCATTCGCGCGGAAGAGGGATCCTTGCGAGGGCGAGGTGACGATCGTGTTGTACGCGAATCGATAGCGACCATCGGAGTTGCCGGTACCGTCGCCGCCGATACGCGCAATCGTGTACTGGCTGGTTTGGATGAGGACGTTACCGACGACATCGCTGTCCTCTCGAGCGAGCGACGGATCTTGCCCGTCGGCGCCGATGAGATCGAGGATGTGGTAATACGGCGATTCGATCCAGTTGTAATAGATCTCGTTGCGGCTGGCGCGGCTCTTCACGTTGTTGCCGCCGAGGCCGTCGTGGATGTAGTTGTGCTGAATGCGCATGCGCGCGTTCGGGTACAGCGTCTGATCGTTGGCCAGATAGATCTGATGATCGTAAATGCCGCCGCCGGTGCGGGCGATCTCGCTGAATTCGATCGTCTGGTCGCCGGCATCGCTGTCGGTGCCGAGGATGCCTTGACCAGGGCAATCGTGGACGTAGAGATTACGGAGCGTGAGGTCGTGCGCCTTGTTGATGACGCACGCGCCGTTCGAGCCCGTAACCTCGAAGTTTTCGAAGATCGTGTGGTTGCCGTGGAGGACGATTCCGAATTGGGAGCCGCCGCTGATGATCGGCCGTTGGCCATTCACGGGCATACCGCGAATGGTGATCTTCTGTGTTTCCGTACCGGCGCTTTGCGGACGAATATGAATATCGCCCGAATACGTCGCGCCGCCATCGACCTCAACGACGTCACCGGGCTGAAGGATTGCTTCAACGTCGGTTAGCTGGGTGTGCTGCCTCGACGGCCCCACCTGATACGTCGCTGCATACGCGGCCGAAGGAAGACAAACGGCGACCGCGGCGAGGATGGAACTGACTCTTCGCATGGTTGACTGGCAACTTCCTGGAGAGAGCGCCGGCCTCGCTCGTCACCGCGTCAACGAAGGCGGGCGAGGGTCGGTTGCTCGGTTCATGAGCCGAGGCTGCTCAGGGCTGCCGGCGACTCATCTCTGGTTTGGGGAGCCGGGCTGTGAACACCGGCTCTCCGTTGCGGAAGGTGACCTTGCAGCCCGATATTGGGCCGCGCCACCTCAAATGCGCATCCGTGCCCCACAAGGATGCGCAGATGTGCGATAGCGCCTCACTAAAATGTAGGCAGTAAAGGACCTGAAACCCGCAAGAAATGCCAGGTGCCGCGGTCTCGAGGCATGCGTGGAGAAAGATCGCATTGCGGCAGGAATGTCACCGTGTATGGCCGCAAAGGTCCTAACCGCGGGTGGATTCGGCGCGATGCCTTCGTCACGCGCCTGGGTCAGGCCCCGAGAGGGTCCTGCGTCAGGGGCTGCCCGAGGCCGAAGCCATGAGCGATTCTCTCGATATCGACGCGACCCACTCGATCCCAGCGCGCGAGCTGACGTGGACCGCCGTTCGCGCATCCGGCCCGGGCGGACAGAACGTCAACAAGGTCTCGTCCAAGGTCGAGCTGCGCTTCGATCTCGCGGCGACGAGCGCGATCGACGCCGAATCGAAAGGCCGCCTCGCAGGCCTCGCGGGTTCACGTCTCGATGCGGATGGGACGTTGCGAATCGTGGTTCAAGACACCCGCGACCAGCGGCGGAACCTCGAGATTGCGCGCGAGCGGCTCGCCGAGTTGATCCGCGCGGCGCTGGTGCGTCCGAAGAAGCGACGGCCGACCCGTCCGAGCCGCGGGGCGCGTGAGCGGCGGCTCGCCGAAAAGCGCCACCGAGGGGAAACCAAGCGGGTTCGCGCGCATTCCTCCTCCGATTGAACCAAGAACTTCCGGCCGGGTAGGCAGCTGTGGTAAGGGCGGCGCCATGGATTCGTCGCATCTCGCCACACGCCGGGCCGATCAAGCCAGCCAACGCACCGCGATCGCGCGGCTCGCGTCGCTCCTCGGTCGCCTGAAGGACAAGGCGAAGGGCCGAGACGACGACGACGACGATCTGCCGCGCCCCAACGCGACGGTGCCGATGCAGGTCACGCGTCTGCGCTTCGCAACGCTCGCGTTCGCCTGATCGAATAGCCAGCGAAGCGCTAAGCTGCGAAGCATTTTGGACGAGTCGTCTGCGTCCCTCGCTTCACGTTCCGGCCTCCCGCGACGCCTCTTGCTCCTCCGCGGGGCGAGCCTCGATGGACCGATCGCGATCGCGCGCCTCGAGAAGAAGACGGCGTCGATGGTCGCGTACCTCGCGCTCGAAGGGCCGACGGGGCGCTCTCGGCTCGCCGGTTTGCTCTGGCCGGACTCGAAGGAGAGCACCGCGCGCAACAACCTCGCGCAGGCAATCCGCCGGCTCAAGAACGCAAGCGGCGCACCGATCGTCGACGGCGACGATGCGATCGCGCTTCGCTGCGTGAGCTCGGACGTCGAGGACCTTTTTCGCGCGGTCGAGTCGGGAGCGTACGCGGCGATCGCCCAGTTGGGGCACGAGCTCCTCGCCGGATTCGATCTCGACGATTGTCCCGACTTCGACGTATGGCTTCGAGGTGCACGAACACGCGTCAAGCGCGCGTGGATGCGCGGTGCCGAGGGCGCGCTCGCCGAATTCGAGGCGGCGGGCGATCTCACGTCGGCCATCCCGTGGGCCGAACGCATCGTCGAGGCCGAGCCTCTCTCCGAAGCTGGGCACCTGAAGCTCGCGCGCCTCCATCTCGCGCGGGGTGACGCGTCCGCAGCGATGTCGGCATACGACACCTGCAAGCGCACCCTCGCGCGCGAGCTCGGCATGAAGCCGAGCGCCGCGATGCTCGAGGTGTACCGCGCGATTCGCGAGGGACGGCCCCGCCCCGCTCGAGGCGCGGACGCGCTGCCTACAGTCGCGCTCCGGCCGAAATGGGTGGGGCGTGCGGACGAGTGGAAGCGGCTTCAAGCCGCGGTCGACGCGAGAGGTTGGGCTTGCGTCGACGGCGAGCCGGGCGTCGGCAAGTCGCGCCTCGTTCGAGACTTCGCGGATCGGCGCGGTGACGTGATCCTCGTCGAAGGTCGCCCCGGCGACCTCGACGTTCCGTTCTCGACGCTGACGCGTTGCCTTCGCCCGCTCGGCGCAAGACATGGCGCGGTGCTGCCGCCGTGGGCTCGCGCCGAGCTCGCGCGTGTCTTGCCGGAGCTGCTCGGCGACGAAGAGCTCCCGGTGCCGTCGACGCGCTCGAAAGTCCGCTTCTTCGAGGCGGTTTCGCACGTGTTCGCGCGCGCGACGACGGCGAATACCACGCTCATCGTCGACGACTTGCAATGGGTCGACGACGCGAGCTGGGAGATCCTCCACGACGTCGCGAATCGCGCGACACGCGGCGAGCTCACGCTTCGTATCGTCTGCGCGTATCGCACGGCCGAGCTCGGAGCGAACATCGCGAAGGATCTTCGTGACGCCGAAAGCGCGCGCCACCTCGAGGTTTTTCACCTCGAGCCGCTCGGTGCGAGCGAAATTGCAGAGCTCGTTCGATCCCTCGACATCGGAGAGGTCGGCGCACGAGCCGGCGCGATCGCCGAAGCAGCGCGCGGCATCCCTCTTTATGCGCTCGAGATCGTTCGGTCGATCGCGGAGTCGAACAAAGCCACCGATGAGCGCGAGGTCGAGCTGCCTGATCGCGTGCGCGATTTGATCGTGCGGCGCCTCGACAGGCTCGGGGAGGCAGCGCTTCGCGTCGCGCGAATCATGAGCGTCGCCGGACCGGAGTTCGACCTCGATCTGGCTTCCTTCGTCCTGCAGGCGTCCAGCCTCGATCTGGTCGACCCCCTCGCGGAGCTCGAGCGAGCCCAAGTGGCCGAGGGCACGCGTTTCCTCCATGACGTCGTCGCCGAGGCCGTCCGCGACAACCTTCCGAAGGCCGTACGTGAGCACCTGCATGCGAAGACCGGCGAGCACCTCGCAAGCAAAGGCGCCGATCCTGCTCGTATCGCGCAACATCTCGAAGCAGGTGGTCGCGGGGCGGAGGCTGCGCCTTACCTCGTCAAGGCCGGTACCGCGGCGCGCGGGATGTCTCGCATCGCGGAGGCTGGCTCCTTCTACGACCGCGCGTCCGTCCTGTACGAGCGCGCGGGCGACATGGAATGTGCCAGCGAGGCGCTGTATCTGCGGTCGCGCAGTTTGATGGGGACGCAAGCGGACGCCATCGTCGAGCGGCTCGAGCGCATGGCGCGGACCGACCGCGACAAAGCCCGTGCGCTCTGCACCCGCGCAAACGTCGCCCTCGAGCTTGGCCGCTGGGACGAGGCGCGAGACGCCGCGAAACGCGCGCACCCGCTGGCCCGCGCCTCGGGCGAGACGCTCGTTACGGCGGAGTCCGTTCAAGCGTGGCTCGATGCCGACATCCGCACCAATCGGCTCGAAGAGGCCCAGGAAGCATTCGTGATATTCCGCGACGCCTCCGCCTTGCTCTCCGACGATCCCGAGGCGATCGCGGCGATCCTCTTTTACGAGGCCGAGCTCTTCGCGCTCGCGGATCGTCATCGCGAGGCGATCGCGAAGTTCCAAGAAGCGCTGGCGTTGCTCGAGCGCTGGGGCCAGCTACCTCACGGAAAGGGCGGCATTTTGGCTTTCGTCGCGCGCAGCCTCCTACCGTTGGGTCGCGTCGACGAGGCGTCTTCGTGCATCACGCAAGCGCGCACGTGCGTCGCCGACGCGACCGGCGCCGTTCAAGCGACGGGCTTCGTCCAGCTGTCGCACGCCGCCGTTCTGCTCGCGCGCAACGACGCGCGGGGTGCGCTCGACGCCCTCGAGCGCGTCCCCGCTTCGATGAAAGAGATCACCGCGACGGCTCGAACGCTGGCGGCGGAGGCGCGCGTCCTCGTCGGTGAGATCGACGACGGCGCTCGTGAGCTCACGGAAATCGCGCGAGACGAGACCAGCGACGCCCGCGCCCGCTCGGCGGCAGCCGTCGCTTCGGCGCGGATCACCGCCCGTCGTGGTGCGCACGTCCCGGAGAAGATCACAGAGGTCATCGCCCGGTTCGGAAGCCCCGAACAAGGAGCGTCGCTCTCGTGTTTCCGGGCGCGAGGCGCAACGGAAGCATCGGATCGGCTGTTCGAGACCATCTTCGAGGTAGCACGCTCGCTCGAGCTGGCGCCGCTCGAGGCGCGCGCGCATGCGTGGCGTGGGGATGTTCGGCTCGCGACGGGCCGTCTCGAGGAAGCGGCAGCGGACGCGACCGCTGCCTGCCGGGCCGTCGAGCAAGGCGTCCTATGGGGCCTCGACGCGGAGCTTGCCCTCAGCGTCCGCGCCAGGCTCGACGCTGGTCATCGCGACGCGTTTCGCGCCTACATTTCCGCACCACACATCCAACCCGCTGAAATCGCAGCAAGATCCGTCGTTTCTGCGTTTCCCCACCGGGCGGTGCTCGGGGGCCGATGACCACGAGGGCGCTCGAAAGGGCCCTGCAGTCATCCTCCAGTCATCGCCGAGAACGAACCTGAACCCCGCGAGCGATGGTCCGGGCGCACGGAGCGCCGACCGAAGCTCCCATGGAGATGGTTCGAATGTTGTCTCGTCGGCGCGGTCTGGTCCTCACGGCTCTCACGCTCTCGTTCGCGATCACCGGTTGCAAGGTCACGTCCAACGGTGACGGTGATGGTGATGGTGACGACGGCGAGGGCGGCGGAGACAACAACGCGAGCGTCGCGCCGTTCTTCCTTCCGACTGGCGAGCCCGACAACACCAGCGCACCGACGGTCGAGGTCGATTCCGAGGGCGGCATTCACGCGGTGTATCCGGCTTATGCGGGCGGCAATGCGTATTACGCGTATTGCGCCGCGGACTGCAGCGGCGCGGACGACGTCGCCGTCGTCGAGCTCCCCACCGAAGGCACAACTGCCAATGCAATGATTGCGCTCGACGGCAATGGACGCCCGCAGGTGCTGCTATCGACGTTCAGCAAAGTCTATTACGCCGCACCGAACGGCGACCCTACCGATGCGGCTTCGTGGCGAATGGCAATCGTGCTCGACCACGACAGTGAAAAGGAAGTGACGGGCGAGGCGTTCGCGCTCGATTCCGAAGGACGCCCCCGATTCATGATGCACACGTACGTCGCGTACCTCGGCATCGGCCAGGACGCCCCGGAGACCCATTACGTCACCTGCGACAGCGATTGCTTCGATGCGGCGAGCTGGCACGCATACAAGGTCGCCGATCAGATCTGGCAATCGAGCAAGCTCCAATTCGGCGATGACGGTTCCATTCACCTCGCCACGGTCGCGAGCGTCGCTGACGAGAACGGATTGACCACCGACATCGGCGCGTACGTTCGCTGCAACGGCAATTGCACCGCGGCGGAGAGCTGGGTCGGAACGGGCCTGATGCCCGCGTATTCGAGCGAGGTCGAGGCGGTCCAGATGCGCCCGGCCATGACGATGGACCTGACGAGCGACGCGAAACCGCGCATTGCAATGATTAGCGACGCGTCGGGCTCGAAGAACCTCGTCTATTTCGAGTGCAACGGCGATTGCACGGATCCCAATGCGTGGGCCGGCACGATCCTCCTCGACGGCTCGGAGATCGGACCGGGCGTCGACCTCGCCCTCGACAACGAGGACCGGCCGCGAATCGCCCACACGTTCAACTACAACATCGGGATCGCCCATTGTTCGACGGCCTCGTGTACGGCGGAGAGCTCGCCGTGGGACGTCGCAACGGTCGAAATCAGCAGCGACATGGATCCGGACGAGATCTTCCTCTGGGACAACTGCAACGTCGCCGCCTGGTTCCTCCACACGCCTTCGATCGCGCTCGACGCGGGCGGTAACCCTCGCGTCGGCTACCAGGCGCGCGACATCAGCGGCGGCTGGAGCAACCCCGATCCGAACAAACCCGACTGCGTCGCCGGCACCGACATGACGTGGAGCCGCCTCGCCGTCATGCAGAACCTCCTGGCAGGTGCGCTGTGAATCGGTGCGCTGTGAGCCAGGCCACAATCGTCGAATTGTCTTCCGCTTGCCCCGTTGTTAGAAGGAACGCTTCCATGAAAAGCATTTTCGCATCGATCGGTATCGTCGCTTCTCTCACCATGATCGCGTGTGGCGACAGCGCCCAGAGCGACGACGGGGAAGGTGGCTCCGGCGGAACGGGCGGCGGTGAATCGGTCGCGTGCCCCGTCCCGACTGCCGGCCCGACCATCCACGACAGCGTCATCGAAGAGGACGAGGTCTGGCGCGCCGAAGACGGACCCCACATCGTCGATCAATGGGTCACGGTCCGGAACGGCGCGACCTTGACCATCGATCCCTGCGCCACGGTGCAGGTCGCGGCGGGCAAAGGCATCTCGGTCGCGTACCCGACCAGCCCGAACACCGGCATGATCGTCGCCGAAGGCGACGCGGAGCACCCCATCACCTTCGAGGGGAAAGACGGCGCGCGCTGGGGCCACATCCTCCTCGCGCCAGGCGCCAAAGGCAGCTTTGCTCACGCCACGTTCGACAACGGGGGCAGTGAGGACACGGCCGGTGCGACGCTCGTCATCCGCGGCGACGGCACGTTCCCCACGAAGCGCGACGTCTTCGTCGAAGACGTCACCATCCGCCGCTCGAAAGGCGCCGGCGTCCATATCGACAACCTGGCCGGGTTCGCCGACGGGTCCAACAACCTCACCATTACGGAGTCCGGCGACGAGACGACCCCCTATCCGATGTACATCGACGAGCACGCTATCGATACGCTTCCGCGCGGCAGCTACACGGGCAACCTGGACGACGCCATCTTCGTCGACCCGGCGTTCCACCTCGAGGAGGACGTCACGATGAAGAACCTCGGCGTGCCCTACGTCGTCGGGACGTTCCCCGCCGACAGCCTCGTCATCGGAGCCGGCTTCGATTCACCGGTGGTGACGATGACGATCGAGCCGGGTGTGCACATCGAAATGCACCCGGGCGCTGCATTCGAGGTCGAGCACTACACCGGGCCCGAGGCCGCCTCCGGCGTGTTGATTGCCGAAGGAACCGCGGAGGACCCGATCGTGTTCACGTCGGCGGCGGCCACACCGGCGGCGGGTGATTGGCAGGGCCTCGCGTTCGGCGGCATTCCGAGCGCGAACAACAGCCTGAAGCACGTCCGAATCGAATACACCGGCGCCGATTGTGGCTGCATCTTCGTGAGCTGCAGCGCGATCGACCAATACGAGGGCGCCGTGGTGTTCAGCCAGCAGCCGCCGAGCGCATTCATCCAAGACAGCGTGATCGCGCACGGCTCGTCCCACGGCGTCGTGCTCGGCTACCTCGGTGACCGCGTCGACTTCAAACCCGGCATCACGTTCGAGGATATGGGCGGCTGCGACCAGACCCTTCCGAGCGGCGAATCGTGCCCGGATCCGAAGCCCGCGTGCGAGTGATTCGAGCTTAGTACTGGCGACGGGCCCTCGTGGTCCGCTGCTTGTAGTTGGTCGAGCCTACGTAGTAGCGCTCGACCTCTGCTTTTTTGTCGAGCATCGTGACGCGCATCGCGTTGCAGGCCCGGCGCTCCGGGCGCGAATGTGTCGCCAACAAGCCCTCGAGCTCGGCCTCCAAGGGATCGACAGGCTGGTTGCGGCGGCCCTTGTTCTCGAGCTCGGCCCAGGTCTGCCACATCGTGACGAACTGTTTGGGGGAGTACTCCGCATTGATGAGGAACTTCACCGCCATGGTGTCGGCTTCGTCCTCCTGTGTGGTGGAGAACGGGTGCCGCGCCATGGCGACGACGATGCGACCGATCTCTTCGCCGGTTCGACTGGTCGCGCCAATCCGCTTCAAATGCTCGAAGATCGCAATGGTGTGGCGCTTGTCGACGTGGTTGATCTCGTGCGCGAGCACACCGGCGAGCTGCGCTTCGTTTTCGATCCGGCGCGGCTTTTCGAGGATCCCGCGGAAGAAGAAGATGTGCCCGCCGGGGATGGCGAACGCATTCATCGTCGGATCGTCGATGGTGTGAAACTTGTACACCATGTTCTTTCGCTCGACGGACACGAGCAATGGCACGGCGAGCTCCGCGATGTAGCGCCGGTATTCGGCCATCGCGGGGGTATCGATCTTTCCACGGAATTCTTTGGCGTTCGTGACCTCTTGAAATGCCGCGTCGCCAATCGTCATCTCTTCGGCTTCGCTGATGGTGGAGGTGCTGCGAAGCTCGCGGTCGATGTTGTAACCGACCTCTTTCAAGATGTCGGTGAAGCGCGCTTGGTCTTTGCAATAAGGATCACTGTCGGCCGAATAGGAGATGGTGTTCGCGAGGTCGACCTCTTTGGCGTCGGGCTTCACCGCCCGCCCTTCACCGCGCGACAGCTCTTTCGGGTCGACGCGCCCGTCCGACACGCTCGGCGGAATCGCCGGCTCGGCCGCCGCGCTGTATTCGTCCTTCTTCGATTTCGATTTCGACTTCGAGCCGTCGTCGTCTTCCTGGGCGGTCTTGTCCTTGCGCTTGCTCTTCTTGCCGCCCTTCGAGTCGCCGGAATCCGGAAACACGACGAGCGCGAGGATCGCGACGATCGTCCCGGCGGCGACGACGAGGCCGATGGCGATGCCCCAGGGAAACCCCTTTTTTGCGGCGCGTGCGGCCTTCGGCGGTGGCGCAGGGATCACCGGCCCGCGGCTCGCGCGCGCATACATCTGAGACCCGCAACGAGGACAACTCGGCATCGCCGGCGGCACGGGCGCGCGGCAACGCGGACACTCACCGTAAGTCTGCACCGGCGCAGTGTAGCGCGATCAGGAAGGCGACGCGGCTGGGGACGCTTCGTCGCGCGGGTGCGCGATCAACGTGACGAGTGCGAGCGCGGCGGCGAGAGCGCAACACCAGAACAGCGGATCGAGGGCGCTGCCGAGGGCGTCGACGACCCCGGGGCTCGCGAGCGCGGTCGCCCTGGTATGCGGATCGAGGAGGGCGCTCGTCACTTCGTTCGGCAACGACGCGCCGAGCCGGCTCGCGAGAACGGCGCCCAGACCACCGACACCGAGGGCTCCGCCCATCGTCCGGGAGAACATCGAGGTGGCCGTCGCGACGCCGCGTTGCCCATGTCCGACGGACGCCTGTACGGCGATCAACATCGCGGTATTGGCGAACCCCATTCCGGTCCCGAAGACGAACATGGCCATGCCGAGCGCCCAAGCCGGCGCGTGCGATTGAATCAGGGGGACGACGGCGGCCAACGCGATCGCGATGAGAATGGCACCGAGCCATGTCGGCCGGCGATACCCGATGCGGACGATCATTCGGCTCGTCACGGCGGAAGCAATGGGCCACCCGACGAGCATCGGGGCGATGACGAGGCCGGCCTCCGCCGGCCAGCGGCCGAGCACACCCTGGACGTGCAGCGGCAAGAAGGTGAGTAGCGACATCATCGCTGCGCCGAGGAGAAGCGAAGCGACCGTCGTTACCGCAATGAGCCTGCGACCAAGCAACGAAAGCGGGAGCACCGGATCGGGGGCACGGCGTTCGATCATCACGAACGCGATCGCCATTGCGATCCCCAATGCTGCGAGAGGAAACGGAGCGACGCCCGACGCCGCGAGTAGGAGCGAGACCGAGGCGCCGGTGATGGCGGCGGCGCCCAATAGATCGAGCGGGGCCGATGCGCGGGCGTGGGGCGCTTCGCGGTAAGCGAAGCTCAGCACGATCATCGCGGCGATGCCCGGGGGCAGGTTGATGAGGAAGATCCATCGCCACGACATCGCGTGGACGATCGCGCCGCCGAGGAGCGGACCGATGACGCCGGCTGCACCCCAAACAGCCCCGAAGAAGCCTTGGACGCGGCCTCTTTCCGCCGGCGAGTAGAGGTCACCGATGACCGTCAGGACGATCGGCTGAACGGCTCCGGCGCCCACGCCTTGGAGCGCCCGGAATGCGATGAGCTGGTGGATGTTGCTCGCGAGACCGCTCGCCCCCGACCCGGCGATGAAGAGCGCGAGGCCGATGAGGAGGATCGGCTTCCGGCCGCGCCGGTCGGCGAGCTTGCCGTAGAGCGGCACGGTCACGGTGGACGCGAGCAGGTAAACGGCACCCACCCATCCATAAAGCGAAATGCCGCCGAGGTCGGCGATGACGGTCGGCATCGCGGTGGCGACCACGGTCGCCTCCATCGCGCCGAGAAAGATCGAAAGCAGGAGTGCGGCGACGGTGAGTGGTCGGTTCGTCTTGCTCAAGGGAGGCTCACGCGGTTTCCTCGTCGACCCTGCGGGCGACAATCAAACAAAACGACTCGGCTCGGTTGCCTGGACTTAGTCCCACCAAACGCATTGTCCAGGGTGAGCATCCTCACGTTCGCCGCTCTCGCTCGCCGCCGGCCGACAACGGTGTAAAGGTAGGGGTCATGTCTTACGCCACACGCTCTTCGATGCGAGCTCTCGGTCTGCTCATCGGTACCCTGGCCGTCACGGCAGCGTGCGGCGACGATACGGAGGACCTCGGCGGAGGTGGTTCCGGTGGCGGCACGGGAGGAACCGGCAACGCCGGGGGAAGCGGCGGCGGTGGCGGCGGGAGTGAAGGCCTCTCGATTCCCGGTCTCGATGGAGAGGTCACGGCCGTCTACGACGAGCACGGCATTCTGCACCTGACGTGTGCGAGCGACGACGATTGTTATGCGGCGCTCGGCTATTTCCACGCGCAGAATCGCTTCTTCTTCATGGACTTCGTCCGCAACCTCGTTCGAGGAAAGCTGGGCGGTCTCGTCAAAGCGGGCAACGTCGTCCTCGATCGTGATCACGAAAATCGGCGCTTCTTCACGACGCCACAGGGCGAGCCCCTCGAAGATGCGATGTACGCGAGCGCGAGCGAAGAGGTTAAGGGGTATTTCGACGCCTACGGCCGCGGCGTCAACGCGTGGATCGACGACATGCGCGCCGGCGAGAACGGCGCGTCCCTCACCACCGAATACGACTTCTCCCTCATCGTGAAGGAGAACATCCGCACGTGGGAGCCGGCGGACAGCGCCGCCGTTGGTCTGTACGTCCTCAACGATCTATCGAACAACAGCGCGAGCGAGATCACGATGGCCGCTGCGCTGCCTTCGTTCGACCCGACGCTGGCCCCTGACTTTTTCTCCGCGCGACCGGTCTTCGACGCATTCACGCAGCCCGCGGGTGAGACCCCGGGTGGCGCGGCAGCGCCGTCGCCGACGGCAGGTGGTGCCCCGTTCGCATCCGGCTCGACCGCAGCGCTCCTCGCGGATGCGCGCAATCGCCTTTCGCTCGTCGGCAGCGGCGCCGGATTCACCCACCCGCAAGAGACGGGCTCGAACAATTGGGTCGTCGGCCCCGACCGCACGACGGGCGGCAATGCGCTCCTCGCAAACGATCCGCACCTGCTCCTCACCAATCCGAGCATCTGGTTCCCCGTCGAGCTCGACGCAGTAAGCAGCGGCGACGGCGTCTATCACGTCGCCGGAAGCACATTCCCCGGGTTGCCGTCGATCATGGTCGGCCACAACGAGAAGATCGGCTGGGGCGTGACGACGGCCTATTACGATCTCACCGACGTCTACGTCGAGCAGCTCTCCGCGGACGGCAACAGCGTCATCTTCAATGGCAATGAAGTCGCCATCGTCGAACGCGAGTTCAGCTTCGAAGACTCGTCGACCGGCGAAACGACCACGCAGACCTTCCGCTACGTGCCGCACCACGGCCCCATCGTGAGCGAGGATCCCGACGCAGGCACCGCCGTCACCATTCGATGGCGCGGGCACGACGCGGGCACCGATATGGATGCCTTCTTCGCGGTGGCGCGCGCCGACAGCGTCGAGTCGGCTCGTGAGGGGATCGAGCTCGTCTCGAGCGCAAATCAGAACTTCGTCGTCATCGACGTCGACGGCAACATCGGCTGGTACCCCTATGCGAAGGTCCCGCAGCGTCCCTGGGCGTCGGCGGAGCTCGCGCCGTGGTTGCCGCTCCCCGGCACCGGAGAGGCGGAATGGGGCGATCCCGTCGCCATTGCGGACATGCCGCAGCTCACGAATCCGCCGGCGGGCGCCATCGCAACGGCGAATCAGGATCTCTCGGGCGCGAGCGCCGACGGCAACATGCTCAATGACAACGAGCCCGCGTTGCAGGCCTTCTCCAAGGCCGAAGGCACGCGCGAGCAGCGCATTTTGGATTTGATCGCCGAGGGCGGTAATGGGCATTCGGTCGAGACGATGACCGCCATTCAGGGCGACGACTTCTCGCTTTATGGCGAATTCGTGGTTCCCGCGATCCTCGCGGCGGCCGAGGGCGCGACCCTCACCGCGGAGGAGCAGGACGTCATCGATGCATTGGCGGCTTGGAATTACACGTGCCCCACCGGCCTGGACGGCTCTGATCCAGTGGCGGCTGGCGACGACCCGGATGCGACGACAGCTGCCGAGTCGATCGGCTGCACCGCGTTCCACGCGAGCCTCTTCGCCATCGTCAATGCTGCGCTCGGTGACGAAATCGCTGCGGCCGACGTCGACCTCGACGGCGAGCGCTGGGATCTCCACCTGGTCGCTCGCGCCCTCCGCGACCCGTCGAGCATCGCCTCGGGGGACCTCTTCTGGGACGACGTCTCCACGGCCGGCACGGTCGAGACGCGGGACGTAACGTTGCTCCGCGGCGTCACGCTCGCGGCGCAGGGCCTCGCGGCCATCGGCGAGCCCAACGCGTGGCGATGGGGCCGCATCCACACCCTCACCCTCCGCAGCATCTACGACAACTTCGGAGTCGCGTCGTACAACGACGGCCCCCACGCCGCGCCCGGCGCGCTCTACACCGTCAACGTCGCGAACCCGCGCAATCGCGCCACCCCGGACGAGGGCGACCCGTGGAATTTCGCCTTCTCCGCGGGCCCGTCGCTGCGCCTCGTCATCGAGGCGACGCCCGAAGGCCCACGCATGGTCTACCAGCTCCCCGGCGGCGCCGACCTCCACCGCGAGAGCGATTTCTACAACAACCTATTGCCCAATTGGCTCGTCAACGAGCCCATCGAGTTCGTCTTCGGCCCGGGAGCCGTGACGGAGCCCGCCGTCGAATTGACCGTCAAGCCGGCGGGCTGACGGAGAGCAGAGGGGTCGCCAAGGGCGCCAAGGGGAGAAAGAGGAGGAGGAAGAGGGTTTGTAAAACCCCCTCTTCTTGTTCTCGCCCCGCGCCAATCAAAGCGACCCCGGAAACACCTCGTCCCAGAAGTCGCACGTATCGGCTCGCACGCCGGCCTCCACCGATTGCTCGAAGTCGAGAATCATCGCTTCGTCGGTCGCGCTCTTATAAACGGGCCATTCGAGGGCGCCATTACCATTGGGATCTCCATTGGCGGCGTGGCGTGACCAATACCCCATGATCGACTCGGAGAAGGTGCGCTCGTCCTCGGTCAACATCGACGGGACGAGCTGGGCCGGATTGCCGAAGACGTAACGAACCTCGCCGGAATGGTACGCGCCGAGGTCGGAGAACAGCGTGTTTTCGGGTGCGTGCGTGAAATGGTAGAGGTACGCGCTCCCGCCGGCGGCACCGAGCGCCCGGACGAAACGCCTCGTCGGGCAGACGAACCCGGCGTCGCCGAAGGCAGCTTCCGCCGCGGCCTGGGCTGTCCCGAACTCGGCGGTCGGATAGGCGGCGACGATCTCGGCGCCGTGCTCGGGCACGAGCTGCTCGGCGAGCGATTCGAACGCGGCTTCGTCGGGAACGATGCCGGTCTTGCCCGCGAGGCGGAAGAAGAGCGACCCCTCGTCGCTGTTCGCGCCGGCGATGGTCGGCACGTCGTAAAAGTTTCCGGACGCGAAGAGGTTCGTCGGGGTATCGGGGATGTTGTAGCCGTCGACGATCGGGAACCAATTCGGCCCGTCGGCGAAGATGAAATCGTTGCTGACCGGCAGCGCGTCGATGATGGCTTGCGTGTCCTTTGCTCGAAGGCACGCGAGCCGATCCGCGTCGGTGTCGCATCCGAGCGCCGCGACGAATTCCTCTCCTTGTGCCATCGCGTCGGCCTTCGGTGTCGCGGTGTCGCACGGGCCGCTCTCGATGATCGCGCGGTGGAAGAGGCCCTCGCTGGGCGGCGACACCATGTGAAAACAGGTGCTGATGCCGCCCGCAGACTCCCCGAAGAGGGTCACGCGCGACGGATCGCCGCCGAATGCGGCGATGTTCGCCTTCACCCATTCGAGCGCCGCCCGCTGATCCTCGAGGCCGTAGCTGCCCGTCGACGGGTGGGACGGGTCCTCGGCGTCGAGCTCGGGCAGCGCGAGGAAACCGAGCGGACCGAGGCGGTAGTTCACGGTGACGACGACGGACCCCGTGGTCTCCGAGAGGATCTGGCCGTCGTAAGCCGGCTCGGCGCTCTGACCGAGGACGAACGCGCCACCGTGAATCCACACGAGGACGGGCCGGGGCTCGTCCAACACGGAGCTGGGCGTCCAAACGTTGAGGGTCAGGCAGTCCTCGACGGTGTTGTCGTCGTACACGTGGGTGAGGACGCTCGTTTGGGAGCACGCTGGCTTGCGCTGGATCGCAGGCAAAACCTCGGTCCAAGCGTCGTGGGGAGCGGGCGGCCGCCAGCGCAAATCCCCCACCGGCGGGGCCGCATAGGGGATGCCGAAGAAGACGCGCGAGCTGCCGACGAGACCACCTTCGACCGGACCTTTGTCCGTCTCGACGACGAGCGGCCCGGCCTCCCCGCCGCCGGAACCACCGGAGCCTCCTACGCCGCCCGTCGACGCGCCGTCGTCGCCACATCCGACCGCAACGCTCGCGAGGAGGCCCAAGAACCCGAGCAACCAGCGGGTACGCCGCATGTCACGACGCCTTTCCGATGGAGACGCGGTCGCGGCCCCCTCGCTTCGATTGGTAAAGAGCGGCGTCGGCGACCGACAGGATCGCGGTGCCGTCCTGCCCGCGTTCGAGCTGCGCCGCGCCGAGTGAAACGGTCACCTGCGGCAGGACCTCTCCGGTCGGGCCGACGGCAGCGCTCTGTTTGACTGCTTCACGAAGCCGCTCCGCGGCGACGAAGGCACCGGAGATATCGGCGTCCGGGAGGATCACCACGAACTCTTCCCCTCCGAATCGGGCGGCGAGGTCGGTGGGTCGCAGGTGTTTTTGAATGCACTTCGCGACGTGGACGATGACGGCGTCGCCCGCCGGGTGCCCATAGGTATCGTTGAATCGCTTGAAATGATCGATATCGAGGACGAGCAGCGATAGCGGCGGAATGCCCCGGCCATAACGGCGGACGAACCGCGGCAACGCCTCGTCGAGCCACCGCCGGTTGTAGAGGCCGGTGAGCGCGTCGATCATCGCGTTCTTCTTGTATTCGCGCTGCAGCCGGATGTTGGTCGACACCGTCGAGTTGTTCGATCGCAGGCGCTGCGCGAAGAGCACCAGCAGGTTGATGGCGAAGTCGTGGGAGGCGTTGACGAGCTGCCAGAAGCTCGACTCCTCCACCGAAAGGAGGCGGGTCGGCTCGGCCGCGACGACGAACGCCGACGCCGGGCGCGCGTCGATGACCGAGAGCTCACCGACCGTCTCCCCCGCGCCGAGCGAAGCGACCGGCTCGCTCTCGGGTGATTCGAGGTGCACGCGGAGCCGCCCGGAGAGGACCATGTGCATGGTGCGATTCTCCTGACCGAGGGCGATTAGCACCTCCCCTGGGGCGAGCGACCGCAGCGCGCATCCCGAAAGCAAGCCTTCGACGGCGCCGAGACTGACGCCTTGCAGCACCTTGAGGTTGTAGAGCTCGGCTGGGTCCAGTCCGAGTGAGGCAATCGACGGCGGCGGGGGTTCGTCGTCGCTGGGCGAGCCCGACATGCGCGCCAGCATGCCAGGCGCCCGGCCTTGCGATCAACCGCACCTTTCGATCACGCCGGCAACGGGTGCGTCGCGGTCGACATTCTCAGCGGACTGCTACAATTGGAATGTTCCGGGGAGCGCGAGAGGACGCCGTGCCCTCGGTTTCATCGAGCCGTCGACGCGTTTCACAATCGTGAGCACCCAGCCACTCGGACGAAGCAACTCTTGGCGAACGAAGATCGATGCGCGCATCGGCAGCGTCGTCGCGGAGCGCTATCGACTCCACGACATCATTGCCACGGGCGGCATTGGTGCAGTTTATGTCGCGGAAGATCTGCAATCGAGCGACCGCGTGGCATTGAAGATCCTCTTCCCCGAATGTGAGGGCTTCCACATTCTCGCCTCACGAATGGAGCGGGAAGGCCTGCTCGGGACGAAGCTTTCACATCCGAACGTCGTGAGCGCCTTCGACTACGGAACGACGGAAGAAGGCGGTCGCTTCGTCGCAATGGAGCTCATCGAGGGAAAGACGCTGCGCGACGTGATGAAGGAGGGGCCGCTTCCTCCGGCGCGCGTCCTCGCAATGGTGCGGCAGCTCTTCCTTGCGCTCGATGCGTGTCATTCGCGGGGCGTCGTCCACCGCGACATCAAGCCGCGCAACGTGATGCTCGATCCGGAGGACCGGCTGATCCTCATCGACTTCGGGCTCGCGCACGCAAAATCGGAGAGCTTGAACGGCGAGGAAGCCCGCCCGACGAATCCGGAAGACGAGATTTCGACCGAGCAGCAGCTCACGACCAACAACATCGTCTTCGGCACCCTCGCATACATGGCGCCCGAGACGGCGCTCGGTATGAAGGCGGTGGATGCGCGCAGCGATCTCTATGCGGCGGGGGTCATCTTCTACGAGCTCCTCGCGGGGAAACATCCATTTTCGGTGACGGATCCGACGGATCTGTTTCTCCATCACCGCGCGATGCCTCCACCGTCGATGCGCGAGCGCGCACCCGACGTCACCGTCTCCCCGGCGGTCGAGGCGGTGGTGATGCGTCTTCTCTCGAAGCGCCCGGATGATCGCTTCCAATCGGCGGCGGAGGTGGTCGCTGCGCTGAAGACCGCGTGCGACCCGCCGAAGCGCCTCCCTCCCCCGTTGCCGAGGAAGCCACCGCCGCCGCCCGCCATTTCTTCGACCGGATCGTCTTTGCAGAACGCCGTCATTTCGGTCGCACCCACGTCGCAATCGGTCGTGCCGCACGACGCCGCCGCGAAGGTGGAATCGGCTGACGAGCCGGCTCCGGTCGCACCGCTGCTGCCTCCGAGGCCGTCGCGCCGCATTCGAATCGCAATCGTGGCGGCCGGTGCGGCGGCCATGCTCGTGCTCGGTCTCTCCGGGATGCGAAGCGGCGCCCGAGACGTGGAACGCGCCGCCGCGTTTCGTACCTCGCCCGCCGTCGTGACACTGCCTGCGCCGCCGGTGATGGAGGTCGAAGCGCCGGATCCGGATGTCCTTCGAATGGAGTTCCGCAATCAGGTCGAGGAAGAGCGCTGGCGTACCGCTGCCGTCGCGTTGCAGAACGCGCTCGACGCGGACCCGGCTGCCGTTGCGGACGACCCCGACAAGGAACGCGCCGGTAAAGTGGCGATGCGAGCCGCCTACGGGAAGTTCCCCGGCGTCGAGGCTCTGTTCGACACCCTCGCGGAGCGGGCCGGTCACGATGGGCTGGAGGTGCTTTACGCGATGATCGAAGGGCAGGGTGGCTCGCGCGGAGCTTCCCTCGCCTGGGAGCGGCTTTTGCGACCCGACGTGCGCGTGCGGCTGTCGCCGGCGCTCGAGGTCGCCGTGGAGCTTCGCGAAGCCAGCTGCAAGGAGAAGCCTCGCTACTTCGAACGCGCAGCCGAGGAGGGCGACGAACGCGCGCTGCGCGTGCTCAAGCTGTTGCGGTCGATGCGCTGCGACGCGCGGCGTGGGGAGTGCTGCTACCCCAAGAACCGCGCGCTCGAGCGTGCCTACGACACCATCCGGAAGCGAGTCGAGCCCGCCGACGGTTGATCGCTGGCGGCTGATCGCCGACCGCTGATCGTCTCAGGGGCAGAAGCCGGCGTCGTTCTGCGCCGGGTATCGATACACGATCGAAAAACACATCTCGGTCGTGGAGCTCTCACCCCAATTGACGGTCTCGCTGGTGGTGTTGTTCCACGTGCACTCCGTGTTGATGGTGTCGCCGGGGTTCAACTGAATCGGCTCGATCGGCAAGAACGCCTGGTGGTCGAAGGAGTAATCGTCGTCGTGAATGACGATGGTCTCGCCGCCGACGGTGGCCGTCGATTTGAAATGGCTCCCGAGCTGATGCATGTGCGGGAAGATCGCGAAGAGGGTCTGCGGCGAGCTGACCGTGCAAGAGCCCGTCTCCGTGGACTCTTGATTCGGCGGGATGTTCAGACTCATCGGTCCGGGAAGGAACAGATCCGCCTCGTTCACGAGGTCTTCGGGAGCAACCTCGACGATTTCGATGCCCGACAATTCGGACATCGCATCCGGGGTCGGATTGAAGAGGTGGAGCTGAAGGACGATGGTCTCGCCCGCCGGGATCTTCAGGCCGACACCTTCGGGAAACACCAGCGCGTTCGTGTTCACGCCGGACGCGTAAATGATGTTGCCGGTGCCGAGGTTGCCGAGCGCCAGGACGGTGTGGTGCGTTCCCGGCGGCGCAATCGGTCGAATCGCGCCGACGTAGATGTCGCGGTCCGCCGTGATGGTGTGGATGTCCGAGGTGATTTCCCCGCCGGGCGCGAGATCCCACTCACCGGTGATCAGCGTCTGCCAATCGAGGTTGTCCTGACCGCCGGTACCGGAGCCGCCGTCTGCGACGCTTCCGCCGTCGCCCGTCGAGCCGCCATCGCCTGACGAGCCGCCTTCCGGGGAATCACACTCCGTGCAATTCGTATCTTCGCCCGAATCGCCGCAAGCAGCTGCGAGGGCCATGAAGCTCACCGCGAACGCGAAACGATAGGCCGTGCCCATGTGTGTAACCTCCAGTCGGCGGGCGGCATGGTCGCACGTAATGTCGATGACGAAAACGCCCGGGCAGCCTTTCGCGCGCGCGTCGGTTGGGGCAGCGTGAAGCGCGCGACGGAAACGAGGGGAGAAACCATGAGCGAGCGAATCACCGTGGAGCGTGACGAGAACGTGCTCGTCATCGGCATCAATCGCCCGGAGAAGCGAAACGCGTTCGATCTCGAGACGATCGAGCAGCTCGCCGCGGCGTACGAGAAGCTCGGCAAAGACGACGACCTGCGGGCGGGTGTCCTCTTCGCACACGGGGCGCATTTCTCGGCCGGGCTCGATCTCGGCAACGTCGGACCGGCCGTCGCCGAGCGCGGTCCGCACGCGCTCGCGGGCTCACACGCCTACGACCCGTTCGGCATTTGGAAGGACCAAGTTCCGAAGCCGGTCGTGATGGCCGTGAACGGGATCGCATTCACGCTCTCGATCGAGCTCGCGCTCGCTTGCGACGTCGTCATCGCAGCGGACGACGTGCGCTTCGCGCAGCTCGAAATCGCGCGCGGGATCTTGCCGTTCGGCGGCGCGACGATCCGCGCGACCGCGCAGCTCGGCTGGGGCAACGCGATGAGATACCTCCTCACCGCCGACGAGTTCGGCGCCGCGGAAGCGCTACGAATCGGCTTGGTTCAGGAGGTCGTCCCGGCGGGACAGCACGTCGATCGGGCCCGCGCGATCGCGAAGCGCATCGCGAAACAGGCGCCGCGGGGCGTCCAAGGCACGCTCGCGAACGCGCGCGTCGCAGCCACGCAAGGGCAACGCGCCGCCGTCGATCACCTCGCGACGCTCTTGCCTCGGGTGATGAACAGCGAAGACGCCGCCGAAGGCCTCGCGAGCTTCCTTCAGCGACGCGAGGCTCGTTTCACCGGGCGTTGACTCGTTTTCTCGCGCTGGTGACTCACTGAATGGGGCGGCCGGACGGTGGGGGGACGGGGGTCGCGAGCGGCGGCCGGTCACTCACTTGAACGGCCGCGTACCGCGCGACCTCCTCGAGCCTTTCACGCTGATGCCCGGCCCAGAGGCGAGGCTCTTGGGTGGCCACGCCGATCGCTCCCAATACGGCCCCTTCGCGTAGAACGGGCAGCGCGATCAGGGGACCGAAGTGGAAGCTCACCGCTCGCTTCTTGATCCCCGTCGACGATCCGCCCGGGCGGCCGAGCTGCTCGACCAGCGCGGCGAGATCGTTCACCCACGGAGGTAGGTTCCAAAAGGGCTTGGTCGAAGCCCAAATGGCGACCTCGGAGCTGTTCGGCCGAAGGGTGCAACAACCGACGTCGGCGCGAAGAAGCAAACATGCGAGCCGCGCCACGTGCTCGGCGCAGAAAAGGTGTCGCAGGCCGGCATCTCGGTTGAGCATGGCGTTCCGCGATTCTGCACTCCGTATGCCCGGCAATCGGGGCACTCGACGGAACCGAAATCAGCGTGTCCCTCGTGATCACTCGACGCATCGACCGGAACGGCTGTGCGTCCACGCGCAGCACCGCGCCTCGCTTGGGGCGCCGAACCACGCGATCTACAGGCCGCAGGATCGCCCGAAACGGCCGCAAAACGAGGCGCGCAGACAGCTACACGGCGTACGTCGAGCGGTACGGAGCGAAGGCGCGATCGACCGCGTCCTCGGTAAGGCCGAAGTAAGAAAGGTCGTAGCGGTGAATGCCGTGACGATCCTTCTTCTCGTGCTGGAGACTGTCACGCATCGCCTTTTCGGTGTTTTCCGTCCAGGTGAGGCCGGCCTTCTCTTGAATGCGTCGCACGACGGAGACCGGGTCCTTGATCAGATCCTTGTAGCGAACGTCGACGAAGCGATCGGCCCCGACGCGCTCCCGCGCCTCCATCGCGCGGTCGACCATTCGCTTGCCTTTTCGCAACCAGAAGCGGCCAATCTCGAACGGATCCACGTCGTCGCTGAACACACCGCGACCATGCGCAATCATGCTGCAGAAGCTGCCGACGACCTCGTTCGGCGCGCGGTGCGTCCATACGATCACCGGGTCTTCGAGTACCTTCGGGAGCTCGTCGATCCATTCGAGGTGATGGGGTGTCTTCAACACCCAGCGCCAGCTCGGTGCCGACGGCGCGCGCTGCCAAGAGAGCGCCTTCAGCGCGCGCGCCATGCCGCGGTACGCGGGTGATTGGTCGGCGTTTTCGAGCCAATCCGCGAACGACGGGACGCGCATCGTCGCCTCCGGGACCGTGCTTCGGAAGGCCAGGTCGAGGAGCAGCACCTCCTCTTCCGGGCCGGTCGCATCGATTGGATGAACCGCGAAGAAGTCGGGCGCCATGTAGCGGAGCGCCCCCTCGGCGCGTTGGGCTGCCGTCACGCGCGACGCTGGATCACCCGATGTTTTCACGGGGACCGGCATCAACGCCTCCCAGCTCATCAGAGCGCGGATGCGCGTGTCGTCGCTCGCGAGCAAGCGATGCAAGAGGGTCGTGCCCGTACGCGGCAGGCCCACGATCACGATGGGCCGCGTGAGCGGCTGGCGATCGATCTCCGGATGTTCTCGGTAGAGCTTCTCGATCCGAAGGCGCGTCGCGAGCATCGAAACGATGCGCGTCCGCGTGATGAGACGTCCCACGCCGTGCAGGCGTGCCTCGTCGTCGATGGAGCGCAAGAGGCGCTCGAGCGGCTCCATGAACGAGGGATCGCCGAGGTCGTCGAGCCCCGTCTTTCGCTTCGCGGCGTCGACGAGCTTGTCGGCTCGGAGCTCGACGTGAAAAGGGCCGCGCTGCGGCAGAGCGCCGAAGACGGTATTGGCGAACCGAATGAGCTTCGGCCGAAATGGGTGACGATAGTCGGTCGACGTCTCGCGCTTCACGGTAGCCCCTGCACGTCCGCGAGCGGGACGACGCGACATCCCGGCTCGGGCGGATCACCCTCCGGCCTGACCCAGCGCAGGCACATCGTGCCGAACGCATGGCCGGCCGTCTCGATCCAATTCGGTACGCCGGGATCACGATGGGCGACGACGATTCGCGCGCTGCCGTCGGGCCGGTACACCGCCGTCGCGCTGTTCACGTGGACGCGGAAGTATCGATAATCCAGCGATTCCATCCAATGGTTGTTCAATTGGAAGTTCCAATGGTCGCAGTGCGGCGGGCGCGCGTCGATCACCAGCGCCTGGTCGGGCGAGAGCCGCCAATAGGAATGGTAATAGGCGACGTCCGCGAGGCCGCCGAAGCGGTTCGACAGCTCGGGGTCGAATCGCGGCAGGCGATTTTCGTGCTCCTGGAACATCCGCGACCAGGTCGCAAAGAGCATGGCCGCGCCGCTGACGAACATGGATGTGCTCTGAAAACCGGCGTCGACCATTTCGGCAGTGAGCGGCGCCGGTCGCGGGTCGCCTCCCGTTCGCTCGATCCTCAGATCGGCGAGGACCTCGTCGGGCTGCAGCCGGATTTGGCGAACGATGAGCGTGCCCGTGTCCTTCGTGATCGGCAGGTGATTTTGGCCGGCGGCGAGCTCGGCGGGCGGCTCGGTCGACAGCAAGATCTCGAAGGTCCCGTCCCGTCGGACACGGAGCGAGCTCGTGTCTATTTGCCCGGTCGGCGGCATCCCGGCGCCTCGACCGTAATGGCCGATTTGCGTCGCGAACGAAATGTAATGGACGGACCCGCGCCGACCGCGAATGCGATACTTGTATTCGCCGCTCAGCGCCGCATTCGAATAGACGATGTCGGGGTTGTCGGCGCCCATCTTGGCCGTCTCGTGGACGACCCGTTGCAGAACCGGCGCGCGCGGATCGTTGTGCTCGACGAATGTCTGGAGCGCGGCCCGCGTCAGCCGCGAGAGGTAGCGAAAACCTTCGGCGCGCGTGAGGGGGTCGGACGGCTGGTCCGACAGGATGACGTTGCCCGCATTCTTGAGAGCGTCGCAGAGCTCGTTCCAGCTCGTGCCGTCGATGACTCGTCGATCCGTATCGCTGCTCATGCGCCTTCCCTCGTGCCCCCCACCTTGTGTCCGAGCTCTTCGAGCTTTCGTTCCGACGCTTCCCAGATGCGGCGGCCGAGCGCCGGATCGCGCGCGTCGTCTCGTACGTCCTTCCGCTGTTTTCCGTGTAGGTAGATGCCCGTTTTGCCCTCGATCGCGGAGGATGCGGACAGGTACGTGACGGGCAACGCAGCGACCTCCGGCTCCGCGAAGAAGAGGCGCATCGATACCGAGAGCAGCGGCTTCGCCCACGTCGGCGCTTCCCGTCCGAT
This sequence comes from Polyangiaceae bacterium, assembly GCA_013361525.1. GTDB lineage: Bacteria > Myxococcota_A > Polyangia > Polyangiales > Polyangiaceae > Xiheicaenibacterium. The sequence goes on from JABFXY010000016.1 coordinate 89,797, forward strand.
ATCGGTGCGGACGGCACCGGGACACAGCGAATGCACCGAGATGCGGCCTTCGGTGCGGCGCATCAGCTCTTCGGTGAACGTCTGGAGCAGGAGCTTTCCGTAGCCATATTGCTCGACGGCCTCGCGCATTCCCCATTTGCGATAGCTGCCGAAATTTTCCCAATCGATCGGCGGCGAGCTGCGGTGCGACTCCGACGACACGACGACGATGCGGGGCATCGGGCCGTCCCCGCGCGCGAACAGATCGCGCTCGAGCATGCGACGCACGAGCAGCACGTTCGAGAGGAAGTTCACCTGAAAGCTCTCGTCGAGCCCGTCGGCGGTGCGGCGCGCCTCCCGCGGGACGATCCCCGCGTTCAGCACGACGAGGTCGAAACGCACGCCTTCGTTCGCGAGGTCTTCCACGAAGGACTCGACCGAATCGAGGCGACCGAGATCGAGCTGCTCGCCGCGCGCATTTCCGTCGCGCGTCACGGCCCGGCCGACCTCCTCGCAGGCGGCTGCGATTCCACTTCGACAGGCGAGCCGAAGATCGGCACCGCGCGCCGCGAGCGCCTTCGCGATCGCGAGCCCGAGGCCGCGATTGGCGCCGGTGACGAGGCCGACGCGGCCGTCCAATCGATCGCTGTCCTGGATTTCGATCGACGCGTTGCGTGCTTTGAAGCGGTCGACGATGCCGCCGACGGTCGCGACGAACGCGCCGTCGTAGCGCGATCGCAGCTTCTCTACGAAAACCATGGGCGCGAAGCTTACGCGGGACGGGCCGAAACGGTGTCCGTGATTCGTTGCGACCGGCCCCGTTCCTCGGGCGTAGGCTCGCAGCGCATGGTGACCGAGCTCGTCTCACCCCCGCCGAAGCGTGTCTCCGGCCGCGTGCCCTACGTGGGCGCGGGCCTCGATTTTCTGCGCGATCCGACGGAGCTTTTGAAGCGAGCGCGCGTCGAGCACGGCGAGACGTTTCTACTCGAAGCGTTCGGCTTCAAACTGCTCTTCGTCTTCTCACCGGCCGGCGTGAGGAGCCTCTACAAACTGCCCGAGCGGCAGGCGAGCTTCGTGGAGGCCACACGCACGCTCATCGGCTTCAAGCTGCCGGAGGAGCTTCTGTCCTCCGAAGCGGGGATGTCGATGTTCCATCACCTGTTCGGACGGAGCCAGGTCGAAGGATACCTGTCGCACATGGTCGACGCGGTCCGCGCCGACCTCGCCGAGCTGCCGGTGGCGGGCGAGCTCGAGATCTTCTCGCACATGAAGAAGATCGTTCATCGCATGGGCTTTCGCTGCTGGGCCGGGCGCGAGGCCGTGACGCCGCGTTATCTCGCGCGCCTCGTCACGCTCTTCGAGCAGCTCGATCCAGAGGAGGCGTTCGTCCACCCCGCGAAGACGTTCCTCACCGTGCTCACGCGCAAAGCGCCGGAGCGCCGCGCGCTCGCCAAGGTGCGCGCCATCCTCGACGACATCTGGGAGCGCCGCACCCGCGAAGGCCGGCGTGAAGGCGACCTGTTCGAGTCGCTGCACGAGCTCTACGCAGCCGAGCCCACCGAGGTCAGGAGCGCGCGCGTCGCGCAAGACGTCATGATCTTGCAGCTCGCGTCGCTCGCGAACCTCTACGCGGCGCTGTCGTGGACGCTCGTGAACCTGCTCCTCGCGCCGGAGCTTCTCTCGCGCGTGCGATCGGGAGACTTCGCCCTCATCGAGCAATGCGCGCACGAATCCATTCGAATCGCGCAGCGCTCGATCACGCTTCGCAAAGTCGTCGCGCCGTGCACGCTCGACGACGGGGAGCGCTCGTTCGAGCTCGCTCCGGGCGTGTTCGTCGCGACGATGCTCTCGGTCAACAACTCGGCATTTCCGGGCCTCGATCGCTTCGATCCCGACCATTATGAAAAGAGCCGCGTCGCCGCGCGCGTCGGCCTTCCTACGCCGGAGGTCGTGAGCACGTTCGGCCACGGTGTCCACGCGTGCCCGGGCCAGCGCTTCGCGGTTTCGGCCATTCGAACCGCAATCGCGGAGCTCGTCGGCGGGCTCGAGCTCGAGCCGCTGTTTTCGTCTGCTGCCCCGAAAGCGAGCCAGCTCGGCGCGGTCGCGCGCTCCGCCGAGCCGTGTATCGTGCGTTTCAGAAAGCGCCGCTTCTCCTGAAGCGTCGAATCAGTCGAGCGCCGCCCAACGATCGCGGTTCGACTTGTCGAAGCCGACGAGGATGGTCTTGCCACGGAGAAGAATGGGCCTTCGGAGGAGATTCACCTCTTCCGACGCTGCGCGACAGAACTCGTCGACGCTCGGAGGCATTTCGCCCCAGCCTTGCTCTTTGGCGATCGCATGCCGCGTGTTCAACACGGCGGCGACCGAGCCGACCGCGGTGACGATCGCTCGCACGGTCGCTTCGTCGAGGCCCGACTTCGCGTAGTTGATCTCGTCGACGGCGACGCCCTTGTCACGCAGCGCGCTGCGCGCATCGCGACAGGAGGTGCACGTGCTTTTCCAATACAAGGTCGCCTTCGGCATCGGCGCGGAGGCTACTACGAATGGGTCACGGCATGACGCTGGGTGTCGCGTTCGGCCCGGGCGCTTCGATGGCCGCGAGAAGCGACTGCGCCTTCTCGAGGTTTCTGCGAAGGACGGGACGAACGTCCTCCTTGATGCTGGCGCGCACCTCGTCTTGGCGAGCCTGCGGCAACAGCCTGGTCTCGATGAGCTTCATCGCGCGCTCGTGCTCGCCGATCACGCGGTGAAGATACGCGCGATCGAAACCTTCACCCCGCTGTGAGATGAGCGCGAGAACGTCGCGCTCGACCTCACGCTCGAACGAGCCTGCGCGCGTTCCTTTGAGCGCAACGAACCCGAGCGAAATACCGAGGGCGTTCTGTCGCTCGCGCAGACCGCGATACTCGTCGGTGAGCTCCGTGGCGAACGCTCGAACACGATCGTCGTGCGCCACGAGGGATGCGGCCGTTGCTTCGGCGATCGTCTTGTCGCCCACCTCGTCGATCTTGCCCATTACGCGCGCATCGGAGACGAGCTCGCTTTCGTCCGTCTTCGTCACCGTCACTTCGAGGTTGCCTGCGGCAGGAGTGGGGCGTGGCTCACCTGCGCAACCGTGACCCGCGGCGATCGACCCGAACGCGGCAATGAAGCAAGCCGTGCGCATCGCGTGAATCGACGACATCCAAACCTCCGATGAGAGGATCCGTCGTGCAAACTCGGTGCCTCAGGTTGCGCATTCGGACGCCGCCGAATACCGTGGATCGCCATGAGCTCGCTTCGCATTTTCGGGTCGTCTTTGCTGGTCGTTGCCTCGATTGCGCTCGGCACAGCCTGCGGCGATTCGGGCACCGGTGGCGGCAACGTCGGCGGCGAGGGAGGCACGGCCTCGAACGGCGGCAACGCACCCGAGGGCGGCGGTGGATCCAACCCGACGACCGGCGGTGGTGACGTCGGCGGTGAAGGCGGATCCGGCGGTGGCTTCATGATGGGCGGCTGCAACGATCTCGCGAACGTCGGCGCGGACGTACCGGAGACGAGCCTCCCGGACGCTGCTGCGCCCCCGATGACGGGCGGCCCGATCACCGACGGCACGTACGCGCTCACGACCGTCGTCGTGTACGCCGGCGCGCAGCCCGGCCCGACGACGATCAAAGAGACGCTCATGCTCGCCGGCGGCAGCATCGCGAGCGTGAACTCCACCAACGGTGGGCCGGAGACGACCGGCTCGGGCACCTACGCCACCGCCGACAACATCCTCACGTTCACGTTCGATTGCCCGGCGGAGGTCGAGCTGCAATCGCAATACACGAGCGACGGCGCGAGCGTCAGCATCATCAATGCCGCCGGCAACCGCGTCTCGACCTACACGCTCCAATAGCTCGTGCCGAAACGACCCATTCGGATCGCCAATGCCTCGGGGTTTCTCGGCGACCGCGCCAGCGCGCTCGCCGAAATGGTCTTCGGCGGGGACATCGATGTCGTCTCCGGCGATTACCTCGCCGAGATCACGATGCAGATCCTCGCCAAGCAACGCGACCGCGATCCGTCGCTGGGGTTCGCCGCGAGCTTCTTGCATCACCTGGAGCCCGCGTTCGCGAAGGCGATCGAAAAAGGGGTGAAGATCGTCGTCAATGCGGGGGGACTCAACCCGGATGGCCTCGCCAAGCGCACGACCGCGCTGGCGCAGAAGCTGGGCCTGACCGTTCGCATTGCGACGGTGCACGGCGACGATCTGGCGCCGCGGCTTGCGGAGCTGACGGCTGCTGGGGAGACATTCACGAACCTCGAGACCGGCGAAGCGCTTCCGTCCGATCCCGGATTCGTGCGCACGGCGAATGCCTATCTCGGCGGCTGGGGCATCGCGCGGGCGCTCGAGGCAGGCGCCGACATCGTGATTTGCCCGCGCGTGACGGACGCATCGCTGGCTGTGGGCCCCGCTGCGTGGTGGCACGGGTGGAAACGCGACGACTGGGACCGGCTGGCGGGCGCGATCGCCGCGGGACACGTGATCGAATGCGGCCCGCAGGCGACAGGCGGCAACTTCTCAGGCTTCTTGGAGCTGGCGGGACCAAAAGGGGTGGGCGACGCGCGCTTCGACGCGCTCTTGCGACCGGGTTTTCCGATCGCCGAGATCGCCGACGACGGCAGCAGCGTCATCACGAAGCACCCGAACACCGGCGGCCGCGTCACGGTGGGCACCGTCACCGCACAGCTGCTCTATGAAATCGATTCGCCCCGGTATCTGAACCCGGACGCCGTGTTGCACGTGGAGTCGATTCAGGTGCTCGAAGAGGCTCCGGACCGCATCGCGATGCGCGGCGTCCGCGGATCACCTCCGCCCCCGACGACGAAGGTCGCCGTCACGACCCGCGGCTCCTTCAAGAACGAGATGTTGTTCGTCGCCGTCGGCCTCGACATCGAGGAAAAGATCGCGCTGTTCGAGCGAGGCGTTCGCGATCTGCTGAAGCGCTCGAACGCCACGATCGAGATTCAGCGCATCGGAACCGTGAAGCCCGACGCGGATCGTCAGGACGAAGCGTCGGTTCTCTTGCGCGTCGTCGCGACGTCGACGAACGAACAGGATGCCGGCCGCGCGTTCTCGAGCGCCCTCGTGGAGCTCGCGCTGTCGAGCTATCCGGGTGTCTTCGCCATTGCGCCGCCGGGCCCCGCGAACGACGCGGGTCGCTATTGGCCCACGTTGATCTCGCAATCGCGCCTCTTGCACGAGGTCACGTTGCCCGACGGTACCAAGGAAATGGTGGCCGGGCCGCCGGTCCTCCAGCCTGCGACCATTGTCGTGACCCCGGCGCCAGCGCCGCGCTCCTGGGGTGAGACCCGTCGTGCGCCGCTCGGAACGATCGTCGACGCGCGCTCCGGCGACAAAGGCAGCCACGCGAACGTCGGCGTCTGGGCTCGCTCCGACCTGGCATTCGAATGGCTCCGGTCGGAGCTCACGACAGAACGGTTCGTCGAGCTCGTGCCCGAGGCGAAACCGTTCGCCGTCGATCGGTACGAGCTACCGAACCTGCGCGGGTTGAACTTCCTCGTTCGCGGGATCCTCCGGGGCGGAGCGGTGGCGTCGTCTCGATTCGATCGACAGGCGAAGGCGTTCGGCGAGTTTCTTCGCTCCCGGGTCGTCGAGATCCCGATCTCGCTCTTCGACCCTGGTACGTAGCGTTCGGCATCACCGTACAGTCTCGTCTCGATCGTTCGGATTGTTGAACCCGAGCTCGTTGCCTACGCTCTGAATCGAGGAGCAGGGGTACCCCTGAGACGGCCATGCGATCGGACCAACTATTGCGCAGGGGCGGCCTTTCGCGCCGTCAGGTGGTGAGGATGTTCGCAGCCTCGGCGCTCGCCGTAGGCTGCAACAACGAGGAGACGAATCCTTCGGGTGGCGGAGGAAGCGGCCCCCTCGGCGCCGGTGGCGCAGGCGGCGGCGCGGGAGGCGGGCCCGACGAGACGGGCGGCATGGGCGGCTTCGGCGGATCGCCCAGCACCGGAGGTGCGGGCGGCGGCGGTGATCCGTTCGCGACCTGCCACCAGCGCGGGCCGACCGAAGGTTGCTACATCACCGAGGACAACATCCTCGGCCCCTACTACAAGCCCGGCGCACCATTCGACGGGAACATCGCCGACGATCTTCCGGGCGATCTGATGCTGATTCAGGGCGTCGTGTACGGCTGCGATTGCGAGACCCCGCTCGCGGGCGCGATCGTCGACGTGTGGCAAGCCGACTCCGAGGGCGCGTACGACAATGCAGGCTTCACGCTACGCGGCAAGATCGAGACCGACGAAAATGGTCGATACAGCTTCGTGACGATCAAGCCGGGCTGGTACTTGAATGGCGCTACGTATCGGCCGGCGCACATCCATTACAAAGTGAGCCACGCCGACGGGTTGGCGCTGACGACGCAGCTCTATTTCGAGGGGGATCCTTATATCGATGGGGATCCGTACGTGAAGGAGTCGCTGATCATCCCGCTGGCGAACGGGAATGTGGGGCGTCAGGCGGGGCTCGTGGGGACGTTCGATATCGTCTTGGGGTGATGAATGCACGAGGCCCGCGGCGTTGTTGCCGCGGGCCTTCGATTCAGCGTCGTCCCGAGGTCACGCGCCGGTGTGAATCGGCCACGGCTTGTCCTTCGGGCCGCCTTGCCAATTGTTGTGACGGCCGTCCCAATAGACGATCTTGAGGGTCGAGACGTCGATCTCGTCGATGACGTTGAGGTTGACGCTGGCGTAGTCGCCGCCGAGCTCGGCAAGGTGGCCGCGGCCATAGCAATGGACGCCGCAGTTCTTGCAGAAGTAGCGCGTGGAGATCTCGGGTCCCCACTTGTACTGGCCGGCCTTGTCCTCACCGGCGACGATCTTGAGCGCCTCGGGCTTCACGATCGCGCCCGTCGGGCTCACCTTCGTGCAGATCGAGCAGTTACAGCGACCGACCATCGTTTGGGCAAGGTCGAGCTCGACCTCGAAACGAATGGCGCCGCAGTGACAGCTCCCCTTGTACGTCTTCTTGCCGCTGAGGTTGGAGGCGTTTGCGCTTCGTTCTTCCATCGTTCGGCTCCTAGCGAGGGTTCGTACGAGTTGGAAGCTAGCAACCGCCGCTGACAGCCTTATGTCATATTTATTTCAGACGCTCTCAGAGCGCCGACGGCGCTCGGGCGCCCACCATCCAACAGGCAGCAGTGAACCGAACCTCGTCACCGACGACGAAGGGATCGAAGGCGGGGAGCACCTTCTCGATGACCTCGGCGCGGGTCTGTTCGTCCACCTCCTTGAGAAAGAGGCCGAGCGGACCGAGGCGCGTGATGTAGCGGAGGAGCTCGCCCTTCGGCAGGGAGCACGTGACGTCGATGCTTTGCAGATCGATGTCGACCCAGCCGCACGTTTCCAAGATGCCCTGGACCTTGCTTCGGTCGGCGAAGGCGAATTGGCCGGGTCCGTCGGGCTTTCGCGCCGGCATGTTCGGAAGAAGCGGCGCCGCAGCGCGCTCGGCCGTCGTCATGAATGGATTTTCGGAAGCGGTGCGCCAAACGATGGCCCGGAGCACGGCGCCCACCATTGCAGCGCGCCGAAGGTTCGCGAATGCCGCGACGGGATCGTCGAAGAACATGACGCCGAAACGCGAGACGATCAGGTCGAAGCTCCCCGGCTCGAACGCGTGCGTTTGGGCGTCGGCGCGAATGAAGCTCGCTGGAAGACCTTCCCGTTCGGCGCGCTGGCGAGCCATTGCGATCATGGGCTCGGAGAGATCGATGCCGACGGCGTGCCTGCTGGCAACGTCCCCACGCACGAGCGCGAGCGTCGTGCTGCCCGTTCCGCACCCGACGTCGAGCGCGCTGCGCGCGGACTGGGCGGATGCGGCCTGGGCGAGCAGCTCCTGCAACGGCTCGAAGAGCCCGTCGAGCACCGGCTGCGCGTCGACCCAAGCATGACCGGCGGTACCGTTCCAAAGGGTCGTCTGAGCATCATTGGGCTTGTCGGGGGTATCCATCGTCGGCTCCTTCTGCTTGCCACGAGCAAGCGGATGCCGCAGCTTGCATCTTGAAGTCGACTTGAGGTCAAGCGATGCCGACACTGGACATCACCGAGGTCGCGCAACAGGCCGGCATCCCGGCCTCCGCGTTGCGATTTTATGAAGAGAAGGGCCTGATCCGATCGATCGGCAGGCGCGGGCTGCGCCGTCTGTTCGACGCCGGCGTGCTGGAGCGGCTCGCCCTGATCGCAATGGGCCGCGCAGCAGGGTTTTCACTCGATGAGGTAGCCCTGATGTTCGCGCCGGACGGACGCCCGCGCATCGATCGGAACATGTTGACCGCAAAGGCGGACGAGCTGGACAGGACGATCCAAAAGCTCAGCGCCATGCGCGAAGGCCTTCGGCACGCAGCCGCGTGTCCCGCGGCGAGCCATATGGAATGTCCGACGTTCCGGCGCCTCCTCCGCGCCGCGGCATCGGGTGCGTTCGTCGACCGAACGAAGAAGGCTGCCGAGCCGAGACAGCCGCCGGCGAAACGTGGGCCTGCCCGGGAGCGCAGATCGACACGGGTGTAGGATGCGTCCATGCGAAGCATCGTCGCGCTGCTGATCGGCCTCACCGCGTGCTCCGGGACGCAGGGCTCCTCCGAGTCACCTTCGCGGGAAACCGAGACGACATCCGACGCCGCACCCCCGTCGACCACGGTGCCCAGCGATCAGCCGACGGACACCGCAGACACAGCGCAGCCCACGGAAGCGCAATCGAAACCGGCCGGCGGACCCGGCGGTGAAATGGGCATTGTCCTCGACGAGCACAATCGATACCGCGCGGCCCATTGCGCACCACCATTGCAATGGTCGCCGGAGCTCGCGAAGGTCGCGCAGAAATGGGCCGATACCCTAGCGAAGAAGGGCTGCATCCTCGAGCACAGCCAATCGAAGCTCGGGGAGAACCTCGCAGGCGGGACCGCTTCGGTCATGGGCCCCGATCGCGCCGCCGCCATGTGGTACGAGGAGAGCAAGGCGCACGATTATTCGAAGACGGGCTTTTCGATGGGCTCGGGCCATTTCACACAGCTGGTGTGGAAAGGCAGCGAAAAGCTCGGATGCGGGACGGTGACCTGCAAAGACAAGCGGATCTGGGTCTGCAATTACGATCCGCCCGGCAACATGGAAGGCGCGTTTCGGAAGAACGTGCAGCCGACCACGTGCAAGAAATGATGCGCTAGCGTCTTCGACGGGCGCTTGGCGAAGGCGAACGCGCCGCCCTCGACGGCGAACCGGACGCTGGTGCTGGACGGTGCCGTCGGCCCGTGACGCCCAAGTTCGCGCCCGCAAAGAAAGGACATTTGTACCGGGTCGCGGCTTCCCCGCTTCGGGGCTATGAGGGGGCCCTGGTGCACCCGGATCCGAACCGCGTCCTGACGTTTTTGGCGCGCGAAAAGCCGTCGCTCGAGCTGCAGACCGTCGATCTGTGCTTCGTCGCCGCGCTTCACCTTCGGGCGACGACGACCGCGACGCCCTCCTTCCAGGAGGACCAGCTCGTCGATGTGTTCGAGCAGATGGTCACGGCTCTCCACCCCGGCGGCGAGGCGAGCCCAAAACGCGCAGGTCACGCGATCCGAAGGCTTCGGGAGCAGCGGCTCCTCACGCGGGTGGACGGCGCGGGCGTCCTTCGGGCGGGGGAATACGCGCTGACGCGGCTCGCGACCGGCATCGTCGAGTTTTTTCTCGAGGAAGAGGCTCTGACGCGGGAGAGCCTGACGCTCTTGATGCGCACGCTGCTCTCGAGCCTCGGGGAGGTCGTCGCGAGCGCCGAGCGCGCCGCGAGCGCGGACGATTGGCGCCTCGGCGTCGCAGCACCGCTGCGCGTGATCGTCGGCGATCTCGCCGCCGGCATCGAGCGCCGGCAGCGCGGCTTCGATCTTCAGCAGGCGGAGCTGCAGCGCGAGGTCGGCACGCTGCTTCAGGCGGAATGGTTCGGCGCAATCGAGAAGAGCCAAGCGTTGCTCGAGACGACCAGCACGACCCTGCGAGACCTGAACCAGGTTCTGCTGCGCGACACGCACGAGGCGCAGGCTCGGCTGCAGGATGTGCTCGATCGAATCGCAGAGTCCAATGCGAGCGCCGACGACGACGGTGCAATCGCCGATACCGACGCGGCCGTTCGCGAGACGGCGGATCAGATCGATCGAATCGCCGCGTGGGGGTCTGCCCGCCAGCGAGCTTGGTCGGACTACTACCAATACGTGCACCGCTACCTGCGCGACGTCGTGCGGCTCGACCCGTCACGCATGTTGACGCAGAGACTTCGTGAGCAGCTCACAGGCAAAAGCGGCAAACCTTTCGCCCTCACCATTGCGGCGAGCCCACCGATTCGGCTGCTTCGAACCACGGCCGTGCCGCCCGTCGAGCAGCCCCCGGTACGCAGGCCGCGCAAAGAGCGCGAGAAGGACCCGACCGAAGTGTCGACGGAGGATCCACAAGCCATCTTGAAGGCGCATGTTCGCGCGGCACTCGAAGCCGGAGCATCGGGTTTGCACGACGTGACCGAGCGATTGACGGTCGACCTCGAGACGCCTCAGCGATTTCTCATGGCGGGGCGGATCGCGCAGACGATGGCGGAGCTCTGCGATCCGAGCGCAAACGCAGAGCGGCCGTGGGTGCCGCTCGACGGCGGGCTGATGATCGAAGAGTGGGGTGCGGGGCCGATCCGAGCCGGTGAGGAGGTCGAGCAGTGACCGAGCCTCGTCACGCGCGGCTCGAGGACGTCGTCCTCGACGACCTGTTTCCCGAGGTGGACCTCGCGCTTCGACGCGGGCGTCACGTCGATCGCGACGACCCCGAGTGGTACGCGTTCATCACCGACGCGCAGGATCACCTCGAGCTCTTCTATCGACGCTACGGCTGTGAGCTCGTGCATCGAAGCGAAGGGTACTTCTACCTGCTTCCGACGAACGATCTGCTCGGTAGACGGCATCTGTCGGCGATCGACATGCTCATCGGTCAGGGCCTGACGCTGCTCTATCTCGACCCGGTCACCGTCCAGAACGGTGGGCTCATCACGCGCGAGCAGCTCCTCGGACACCTCGCCGGCGTGATGGGAACCGACGCGCTCGTGTACGCGATGAACCCGAAGCGCAAGAAGCACGACCCGCGCGTCGCCGAAGAAACGGCGCGCAACAAGGTGATCGAGAGCGTTCGGCGCCTCGCCTCTCTCGGGTTCGCCGAGATGGTGGACGACAAAAACATCCGCCTTCGCCCGTCGTTGATGCGGTTCGCCGAGCCGGTTCGCGGAAGCGCGGCGCCGGAAGCGGCGCTCGAGCGGCTCGTCGCGGCAGGAGAGATCGTGCTCACCGAGCCGAACGCGGAGCGCGAGGATGACGCGGACGCGGATGATGATGACGCGTCGAGCGAAGTTGCGACCGACGCGAACGAGTCCGCGGCGGAGGTAACCGAGCCTGCAGCAGAAGCGACCGGGCCTGCTGTGGAGACGACCGCGCCTTCTGTCGAGCCGATGGCCCCGGAGCCCGAGGTGCCTGAGCCCGAGGCGCCGGAGCCCGAGGCGCCGGCGGAGCCTGTCGTGGAGCACACCGACGGCGCGCGAGACGACGAGCTCCCCTCCGAAAACGGCGACGAGCCGAGCTTCGACGATCTCTTTCACAGCGACTTCTTTTCGAGCCGGGACGAGGCCGACGACGGCGAAGGGGAGGACGATCGATGACGCGCGCGCGGGCCACCGCGCTCGCTCTCGTGAATTGGAAGGGGGTCTTCTACGAGCGGTACCTCCTCGACCGCCACGTGACGGTCCTCGAGGGCGCGAACGGCGCGGGCAAGACGACGGTGATGATCGCCGCGTACGTCGTGCTCTTGCCGGACATGTCGCGCCTGCGGTTCACGAACCTCGGGGAGAGCGGCGCAACCGGCGGCGACCGTGGAATTTGGGGCAGGCTCGGCGAGCCGGGCAGGCCGTCTTACACCGCGATGGAGATCGACGTCGCGGGCGAGCGTGTCATCGCCGGCGTCAAGCTGGAGCGCAAAGCGGAGCCCACGATCGAGGTGACACCGTTCCTCGTGAGCGGGGTCGATCTCGGTGGGCATCTAAAGGACGTGCTGCTGCGAACGCAGGGCGAGCACGACGAGGTGCCGGAGCTGTCGGAGATCCGACAAGCCGTCACCGAGCGGGGCGGTGAGCTCACCGTCTTTGCATCCGCGAAGGAGTACTTCGCGGCTCTGTTCGATCGCGGCATCACGCCGCTGAGGCTCGCGACCGAAGAAGATCGAAACAAGCTGAACGAGATGCTTCGCACGAGCATGACGGGAGGGATCTCTCGTCACCTCACGACGGAGCTTCGATCCTTTCTGTTGAAGGAGGAGACGGGTCTCTCGGACACGCTCTCGCGGATGCGAAAGAACCTCGACGCGTGTCATCGAACACGCACCGAGGTCGCCGAGTCACGTGGCCTCGAGCGCGAGATTGCGGGCATCTTCGACGCGGGACAAGCGATGTTCACGGCCGCGATGGTCGCCGCGCGGGAGGCTGCGGCGGAGCGTGGTGCCCATGCCGAGGTCGCGCGCGCTCGGCGCGACGAAGCCGCGCGCGACCTGCGAGAGGCGGAGCGAGCGATCGACGAAGGGATGCTCAAGCACGGTGCGGTCGCGGCACGGGTGTTGACGGCGCGCCTCGCACGGGACGAAGCGGCGGCGAAGAAGGACAAGATCGCGCGAGCGCAGATCTCCATCCGCAAGCTCGCCGAGCTGGAGCCGGAGCTGGTGCTCGCGAAGAAGCGCGCCGACGAGGCCCTCGCGACACGCGAGCTTCGCGCGACCGAGCGCGAGACGTGGAAGGCGGCGAGCGCGCGAGCGCGCGAGGCATACGATCGGGCGGCCTACGGCGTCGGCGATCTGCAGAGCGGTCTCGACGAGCTGCACAAGAACGTCCACGCGCGGCGGAGGCTCCTGCGTCGGCTCGACGAGGTGCGCGCCGGCCTCGCCGATCCGAACATCGACGAACGCGGCGTCGAGCTCGCGCTGGATCGATCGCGAACGCGTCTCGTCGAGGTCGACGCAGCGCGGGCGCGCGCGGACCGAGCCGTGTCGTTCTCGGCCGAGCGTCGCGAACGCCACGCGAAGGCGCTCGCTGCGCTCCGGCGCATCGACGAGAGCGCAGACCCGGCCCGCGCGTTCGAACACGCTCGTGCCATCGGTGTTCGTTTCGTCGAGCTCGACGCGCTCACGAAGCGCATCCCGGAGCTCGCGTCGGGCCTCGCCCGTCACGAAGAGCTCGTCGGACGCCAACGCGACGTGCGCGCACGTGCGGAGGAGCTCGGCATCGCGGCGAACCACGACGAGTCCGAAGCGCGCGCAGCGGGTGCCGTCGTCGGCCGCGCGCTGGACGAGGTGGAAGCGGAAGTGCGCGCGGCGGAGCTCGACGCGCTTTCGAGCGAACGCAGCGCCGACGACAAGCGACGCGCGGCTGCCGAGGGACGGAGCCGCATCGCGCAGCTCGAGAGCACGCTCGCGCGATGGACAGGTTGTCGTACGAAGGCCGCCGATCTCGCCGCCGCGACGAAGCTCGAGGTGCGCTCGCGCGACGAGGCGATCGTTGCGCGCGCCCGCGTCGACGAAGATCGCCAACGGCAGCGCTCGCTCGTCGAAGACCTGCGCCGACGGCAGGAGGATCGTCTCCGCGAAGCGGGTGAGCTCGAAGCCACCGGCGGCGCCTTTCACCCGGATCTGATTCGAATCCGCGACGAGCTGGACGCGGAGCTCCTCGCCGGGCGCTTCGAAGATCTCGATCCCTCCGAGGCCGCGGAGCTCGAAGCCGCGCTCGGTCCGCTCGCGCAAGCGCTCATCGTGCAAGACCCGGTCGCCGCGGCGCGGGCTCTCGCCGGATCTCCGCGCGAGCTGTCGGATCTCTGGCTGGTGCGACCGGACGCAGCGCTATTGCGACGGGAGCCGAGTGGGGCAGGCCACGTCGAGCGAAGCGAGACCAGCCGGGGCGGCTCCCACGAGGCTCGGTTCGCCGCAGGCGAACGCGAGAAAGAAGAGCCCCGCACCGCTGCACCAGCGGGAGACGTCGTCGTCGAGGAAACATACGGCGCACGCCTCACCCGAATGCCGGAGCGGCCGTCGATCGGACGTGTCGCGCGCGAGCGCAGGGCCGCGGCAATGCGCGAGGAAGCAGAGAAGCTCGGTGCCGAGCTCGACGCTGCGTTGAAGCGTCTCTACGAGCTCGACGCTTTGGCGAGCGCCGCCGAGGACGTCGTATCGGAGGGTGACCTCCTCGAGATCGAAGAGCCCGCCTCGGCGATCGAGCGCGCGCGCGCCGAAGCCGACCGACTCGAGGCGGAGGCCGACGCTTGCATCGAGCGTGCAGCCACGAGCGCGAGCCGCGCGACGAGCGCTCGCACCCGCGTCTCGGGCCTGCGCGCGCTGCTCGCGGACGCGTTCCTGCTCGATCCGCCGGATCATGCCGAGCGCGCCGCGGAGATCGCGCGGGCGCTCGATGAAGCGCGGGCATCACGCGAAGAGCTTCGGCGCACCGAAGAAGATCGCCGCACGCTCGGCGAGCTCGAAGACGAGCTGCGCGAGCCACCGCCGAGCGACGAAGAGATTGCTGCCGCACGGGTCGGACGTGGAGCGCTCGATGCCGAGCGCGACGGGCTGTTCGGGATCATCGAAGCGCTCGAAGATCTCGCGGCGAACCTGCCGAGCCTTTCCATCGCGCTGCGCTCGGACGATGCGGAGCGCGCCCTCGAGGAGAAGGCCGCCGTCGCGCCCGCGCTTCAGGCGCAGCTCGATGCAGCTCGCGCGGCGCTCGCGGAGCATGAAGCGTCGCTCTCGGACGCCGAGTCCGCGTGGGAAGAGGCGACGGCTGCGTGGCAGCGCGAGCAGGCTCGCTTCGAGAGCGCGCGCAGCCAGGTCCAACAGCTGCGTACCGAGATCGACGAGCAAGGCTTCTCCGACCTGCCCGACAACGCCCTCGCGAGCGCGGAGCGAGCCGCGACCGAACGCGAAAACGAGCGCGCCGATCTCGAGCGCGAAGAGCGCGCGCTGTCGACGGCGCTCGCGCTCCTCGAAGAGCGAAAGGTCCTCGCGAAGCGCACCCGCGACACCGCACAGGGAGAGCTCGCCGACAAAGAGCAACAAGCGCGGCCGGCGCAGACCGCGTGGCTCGAGGTCGAGACGGCGGCCGGCGCGCGAGGCCTGCTCAAACGCGGCCTCACCGATCCACGCACGGAGGGCGCCTCAGGCGGAAGCGCCACGTTGTGGGCGGAGGCGCAGAGCAAGGCGCTCGTGCTCGTCGAGCGATTGCGACGAGCGCGAGGCGGCGTCGACGGCGCTGCCGAGGTCGAATCGACGCTCGGCCTCGGGGACGATCGCGCCCGCAAAGCACCCGGCGAGCTCCCTGCTGCCAAATATCTCGACGCGTGGGTCGCGACGCGGGAATGGCTGCGCCGCCGGCTTCCCGGACAAATCGCCGAGGTGGACGATCCGCTCGAGGCGCTCACGCGCCTGCGCGACAACCTCGCATTGCTCGAGCGGCGCCTCGGCAACCAAGAGTCCGATCTCCGCGGTGCTTCCGAAGACGTCGCGCGCGGAATCGACGTGCGATTGCGTCGCGCGAAGGCGCAGGTGCGACGATTGAATCAGAGCCTCCAAGGAATCCGATTCGGCAACATCGTCGGCATTCGCGTCGATATGAAGCGCGTCGAGCGAATGGACGCCGTGCTGAAGGCGCTCCGCGAAGGTGCGGCCCAAGAGCTCCTCTTTTTGAGCACGTTGCCGATCGAAGAGGCGCTCGACGAAATCTTCCGTCGTTATGGTGGCGGTCGATCCGGCGGACAGAAGATCCTCGACTATCGCGAATACGCGGAGCTCGCGGTCGAGATCCAGCGAAGCGCCGAAAAGGAGTGGGAGGCGGCTTCCCCGACCCGCCTCTCGACCGGCGAGGCCATCGGCGTCGGCGCTGCGCTGATGATGGTCGTCCTCACCGAATGGGAGCGCGACGGAAACCTTCTTCGAGCGAAGATGCCGGCGGGGTCGATGCGCTTTCTCTTCCTCGACGAAGCAAATCGCCTCTCGC
The DNA here is from genome assembly GCA_013361525.1 of Polyangiaceae bacterium. Classification (GTDB taxonomy): domain Bacteria; phylum Myxococcota_A; class Polyangia; order Polyangiales; family Polyangiaceae; genus Xiheicaenibacterium. The sequence goes on from JABFXY010000016.1 coordinate 105,848, forward strand.
AAGATAACCTCGGCGTCCTCTTCTCTCTCTGTCAGAACCTCGACTTGCAGCTGTTGATCGCTGCGCCCGAGGTCGCGCGCGCCGAAGGCAACACGACGTATCGCCTGGTCCGGCGCGTCGGCGAGGACGGTCGCGAAGAGGTGCTCGTCAGCGGGCGCCGGACGTTGACCGAAGCCGTGCGCGGCCCCGCCCCTCCCGGGGAGCTCGGGCCCATCCTGCTCGGAGCGTCTCCAGAGACGAACGAGCATGAACACGAGACGCCCGGTCATTGAGCGTCCAGGCAGGCGGCCTCAGATTGGACGTCGTGCAGGGGTGACCGAGCCCGAACCGGGCGAAGGTCCTCCTGTCGAACTCCAATCCTGAACCAAGGGGCTCGTCATGAAGATCGTCGTCATCGGTGCAACGGGTGGGTCTGGTCGTGCAGCCGTCGAACGCCTCGTCGCCGAAGGTCACGAGGTGACCGCGTTCTCGCGCAATGCCGATCCGCTGCGAGAAATCTCGAGCAGCATTCGCGTGCTCAACGGCGACGTGATGAACGAAGAGGATCTCGACCGCGCGATCGCGGGCCAAGACGCCGTCGTCGTGACGCTCGGGATCAGCGAGAGCGCGCTCCGTGTTCGGCTGTTCGGCGCAGCGAAGACGCGGGACGACGTGCGCTCGGCGGGCACGCGCAACGTGATTCGCGCCATGCGGCGCCACGGCGTGCAGAAGCTCGTCGTTCAGACGTCGTTCGGCGTCGGCGAGACCAAGACCAAGCTGCCGTTCATCTACGATCTGATGTTCAAGATGCTCTTGAAGCAGCAGATCGCGGACACCGAGCGCCAGGAGGAAGAGGTCCGCGCGAGCGGCCTCGATTGGGTGCTCGCGCAGCCGGTCAATCTGACCGACGCCGTCACCGAAGGCCCCGCGTTCGCGTCCGCTGCCGGCGAGACGCGGAGCATGAAGATCTCGCGGCGCGAGGTAGGCCGGTTCCTCGCCGAGGCCGCGCAGAGCTCCGCGTTCGTCGGCCGATCCGTCGCGCTTTCGTCGGTGTGATGGAGGTCAGCGCGCCTCGATGACGATGGGATCGCGGCCCGGGTCGTACGTGTTGTCGAGCTCACCGTCGACGACACGCAGACCCGACCCGGTCGCCTCCGCGCTCTGCAACAGATCGAGGTAGCTTGCGCCCTCGCCGTCGACGAGCGTCGAGATGAAACGCCCGAGCGCGAACCCGCTGCGGAACGCCGGCGACTCGATGCCATTGGTGATGAGGTCGAGGTTCTTCGTCCCGCCTTCCTTCAGCGGGATGTAATCGGCCTCGTAGTAGTTGTAGGAAACGCACCCGTCGATGAAGAGGATTTGATAGCTCGACGGGAAATCGTCTTTGGTGAAGTTCCTCGGGTCGAGGGGGCCCGAGCCGATCATCGAGTGGCCGTTGTAGATGAAGACGTCGCTGTTCTTGATGGCGTGCTTGAACGGCGTCGTCGTCTCCGCGTGACCGAAGAACGCCATGATTCGAATGCCGAAGTCGCGCTTCGCCTCGTCGCCGACGGAGACGGTCACCGGCAGCTCGAAGGTGATCCATCGATCGGCCACGCGCTCGGCCACCATCGCTTCGAGCTCGCTTCGCTCGGAGAAGCTCACGCCTTCCGGAACGTCGCCGTCGTTCAGCGCGATGATGTCCTCGAAGGTGAGCGTCACCTTCTTGCCGTTGTCTAGCTCGTAGTTGGCAATGTCCTCGTCGCCCTCGACCTCGACGACGCCGAATCCGGGGCGCGCTTCGAATACCTCGTGCAGGGTGTCGAGCCACTCGCCATAGCCGCTGTCCTCGTGGAGGTCGCCGGCGTCGTGGTCGATGAGACCATTGATGAGTGAAATGACGATTTTGTCGTCCTGCACGCCGCCGGAGAACAACCGGTCGTATTCGGGGTAGCTCTTGCCGTCGTTCGTCTTGTCGGCGCCGAGCGCGAACGTCACCGGGAGATAGAGGCGCTCTGCATCGATCTTCGCGATCTCGGTGTCGGGATCGACGAGCTTCGCGCGGGCTTCGTCGATCGCCGCCTGCTCGGTTTGAATGGCTTCGCCGCACGAATCGATGGACGGCTCGAACACGTACCAAAGGGCGCTCGCGAAATCCTGAGCGTGCGCGTCGTTCGGCGTGCACTCCTTCAGAATGCGGTCGCGCTCCGATTGGTAATCGGGGCGCAGCACGGCGCCGGCGAGCGTCGAACGGCTCGACATGCGCGTCGGCACCACGGCGTCGTCGACGTACGTGTACCGAACCTCGACCATCGGCACGCCCTCGCCGCCGGTTTCGGGGTCGACGACAACGACGTCGCGCTTCACGAACGTCGCGGGGTCGACGCCCTTCAGCTCACGGTTGTTGACGGAGATTTCGCTGGTGCGAAGCGGACCGAACGCGGTCTTCGTCTGCTGGTGAACGACGAACAAGATGTCGTCGTCGGAAGAGCCCGGCTCGACGAAGACGCGGCCCTCGAACTTCAGCTCGCGCGCTCGAGCGCGGACGCTCGTGAGGTCCTCTTCATTCTGGGCGACATCGCTGCAACCAAGCGGGGCGAGGAGCGCGAGACCGAGAAGCCAGCGGGGCAGACGCATGGGGCGGCGCCAAGCACGCCTCGTGCCGGTGCGAAAACATCCGAAAACACCCCCTATGTCGTCGCAGGGGGTGGATCTTCGCTACCCCGTCACAGCATCAAACGATCCATGACCCGGGCCGTCGTGCGCGCGCGAAAAAAAATGAAAGCCCTGTCGATCCGATGCCGGGGTGTTCGTTGCCAAGACAGAAGCGGGCTGAGACCCGCGCTGACCGACAACCCCCTGAAGGAGAAACGAACATGCGCGTAATGGTCATCATCAAGGCCGACAAGGATTCCGAAGCCGGTGTCATGCCCGACGAGCGGATCTTCACCGAAATGGGCAAGTACAACGAGGAGCTCGTGAAGGCCGGCATCATGCTCGCCGGTGAAGGGCTTCACCCGAGCTCGAAGGGAGCGCGCGTTCGGTTCGACGGCGCCAAGCGGACAGTCATCGACGGACCGTTCACCGAGTCGAAGGAGCTCGTCGCTGGGTTCTGGCTCTGGCAGGTGAAGTCGCTCGCCGAAGCGATCGAGTGGGTCAAGCGCTGCCCGAATCCCACCGGCGTGCAGTCCGAGGTCGAGATTCGCCCGGTGTTCGAGAACGAGGATTTCGGCGAGGCGTTCACGCCGGAGCTGAAGGCGCAGGACGATAGGCTCCGCGCTCAGATCGCCGAGCGAAAGTGAACATCGTGGAGCGGGCCGAGGCGACGATCCGCACGACACATCCGGCCGATCGCGCGTAGCCTCGCAGCGATGCGCGCGTCGCTCGTCTCGTGCCTCGTGGGCGTGCTCGCGGTGTCGTGCGGCGAGCATCGAACCCGCGACGTCGCCGAGCCTGACACCGTCGTCACTTCCGCTCCGACCGCTTCGACCATGTCACCTCCCGTCGAAGCGGCGGTCTCGGCGACATCTGCTTCGAGCGTGTCGAGCGCGCCTCCTCCTATGGAGACCAGCGGGCAACCCGATCCCGCCACCACGATCGCGCCGGACACAGAAACGGGCCGCACCGCTCCGCTTTTCACGCTCCGGCGTGTGGATGGGCAAGACTCGATCTCCCTTCAAAAACTTCGCGGCAAGGTCGTCGTCCTGTACTTCTTCGCGACCTTCGTCGCGCCGGCTGAAAGGGCGTTCCCGGTGCTCGACGACCTCGGAAAGAAGCTGGATCCGAAGAAGGTCGCGTTCGTCGCGATCGCCGTCGACGAGGCGTCGGAGGCAGGCGCCGTCACTGCCTTCGCGCGGAAATTCAAGACGCCCGTGGTGCACGATGGCAGCGGCAACCTGGCTGCCGCCTTCAAGCTCGACAAGCTTCCGATGATGTTTCTCGTCGATCGCGACGGAATCATTCGCAGCGGGTGGGCGGGCTTCGACCCCAGCCAAGCCGCCGACCTGGAAGCTAAGATCGCGGCTAGCTCGAAGCCCTGACGTTCGTCGGAAATCCTCAGGAGAAATGAGGAGTCAGAGCACTGTCGGACGCTTGACCAACGCGGTCCGTCGAGCTTGAATCCGCCGGTGGATCGCGAGGATCCGGAGGCACGGCAGGCACTCGAGCGCGTCGGCCGCGTCCTTCGCGGCAAGTGGCGGCTCGATCGCGTCCTCGGGATCGGCGGCATGGGCACCGTCTACGCGGCGACCCACCGCAATGGCCTCCGCGGCGCAGTGAAGATCCTTCACCCCGACGTCGCCCACGACGAAACCGCGCGAACGCGTTTCCTCCGCGAAGGGTATCTCGCGAACCGCGTCGGCCGCGGCGCCGTGAAGGTGCTGGACGAGGACGCGACCGAAGACGGCCTCGTGTACCTGGTGATGGAGCTGCTCGACGGATCGTCGGTCGAGGCGGTCGCATCCAAGCGCGCAAAAGAGCGACTCGATGTTCGTGAAGTATTGGCGATCGGGATCGGGCTCATGGACGTGCTCGACGCCGCTCATTCGGCCGGCATCGTCCACCGCGATATCAAACCCGAGAATTTATTTCTGACGTCGAATGGCGAGCTCAGGGTGCTCGATTTCGGTATCGCGCGATTGCGCGAGATGGACAGCCCCCAGCGAATGACCGCGACGTCCAGCGCGATGGGCACGCCGGCATTCATGCCGCCCGAGCAAGCGCTCGCCCATTGGGACGAGGTCGGCACCCATAGCGACATCTATTCGGCGGGGGCCACGCTGTTCACGCTGCTCACCGGCGAGCTGACGCACGAGGCCCGCTCCACGCCCGAGCTCCTCGTCGCCGTCGCGACCCGTTCCGCGCGCCCATTGCAAACGGTCTGCCCCGAGACACCGGTCGCTCTCGCGCAGGTCATCGATCGCGCGCTCGCGCACAAGCCTGCCGATCGCTGGGCCAGCGCAAAAGAAATGGGCGAAGCGCTGCGCCGCGCCGCCGTCACCGTCGAGCCCGGCGACTTCATGTTGGACGCCCCGACCGAGCCCGACGACTCGGTGCTTCGTCGAGCGCTGCCGCGCCCGACCCCCGGCGGGACGCTGCGCAGCCAGCGAGCATCGTGGTCGCTCGCCGCGACCGCAAAGAGCCCGCCGGTGATCTCGGTCGTCGAGCAGCGTGCCGCCGTGAGCGCCCAAGAGGCTTCGCGCGATACAGCGGTTGGAACCTATCGATCGGAGCCGATGGGCATGGGCGTCACGACGTCGCCGGTCTCGTCGGATCCGCCGACCGCTCGATCTCGGCCGAAATCCAGCCGCGGAATGTTGATCGCTTTGTCCTCCGGGGTGGCGATCGGCATCGCGCTCCTCGGGATCTTCGCGGTACGCCTTTCGATGAACGAGCCGTCGGGCTCCGCGCCGCAATCGTCGACGGCAACGTCGCCGGAGCCCACGAATACGGACGCCGGTGCCGCCGCGAGCACCGCCACATCGACGGCCACGGTCGTGACCGATGTCACGCCCGTGGAGCCCGCGCCCTCGACATCCGTCGGCGTCGCATCGGCTTCGTCGACGTCATCGAATACGGACGCAGGCACGAAGTCGGGACGCCGCTCGAATTCGACCCAACCAGCACGCAGCGCGACCAGCGCCAAGCGGTCCGGCGATCTCGATCTTTCCAATCCCAATTGACGACGCATGCGATCTGACGGCCCCCGGCGAATTGCCATTCGAGTGATCTTTTCCCTCTGCGCCGCGGGCTCGCTCGCGATCTTCGACGCGCGCCCGGTCGCGGCTCAATCCGCAGACGAGGCCTTCGTCGAAGGGCGCAAGCTGATGGACGCGGGGAAGTTCCGCGAAGCCTGCGCCAAATTCTTCGAGAGCTACGAGGCCGCCAAGACGGCGGGCAAGGCGTTCAACCTCTCCGTCTGCGAAGAGCGACAAGGGCACCTCGTGAAGGCGCTCTTCTGGATGCGCGACGGCCAATCGCGTCTACCGGCGGAGGACGATCGCCAACCCGGTGCAACGAAACGCAGCTCCGAGCTGGAGAGCCGCATCGGCCACGTGACGCCGACGCTCGAAGGCGAGGCGGAGGGGGCCGAGCTCCTCCTCGATGGCGAGGTCGTGAAGATTGGAGCCTCGACGCAGGCGGATCCGGGCTCGCACGTGATGACGGTGCGAGCGTCGGGCCGCGTCGACACGCAAACGACCTTTTCCGTCGGCGAAGGGGAAGCGAAAACGGTGACGGTGAAGATCGGACCGGTCGCCACGGCGGAGACCAAGACGGTCGTCGTGCAGGCTCCGGTGCCGGTCGACGATTCGATGCCGGCGCAACATGTCGCCGGTTTCGTCGTCGGCGGCATCGGATTGGCGAGCCTCATCGGGTTCGCGACCACGGCAGGGCTCGTCGCAAAGACACACAGCGACTTCGAGGAGGCGACCGGACAAGAGCGCATCGACCTCTCGAACCAAGGTGAAAACCTGAAGATCGCAGAGGGCGTGCTGCTCGGTGTCGGCGCAGCCGCGGCGACGACGGGGCTGATCCTCCTGTTGGTGCCCACGGGCTCGAAGGACGATGCCTCCGACGAAAAGCCCGCGGTCCAAGCGTTCATCACGCCGACCGCAGGCTATGTCGGTGTCTCTGGTCGGTTCTAAAGCGGACGATTACGGCGTGCAGAACGCAATGGTTCGACCATTGCTCTCCGTCGTGTTGCAACCAGCGTAACCTGCATCGCGGCAGTCGACCGTCGTAGCGCCGGCAAACCCGCAATAATGGATCACGCCGTCGTCGCAGGTCTCGTCGGACTCGACGAGCGTGCACGTCGGCTCCACCTGGCCGCACGCGGCACCGCCGGCGAACGGACCGCTCTGCACGAAGCCGCAGCTTTGCCCTTCCGGCTGGAGCGCGCTGCAATCGCGGCGGGTGATGCTGCCACCCGAACACGTCTCGAGGACGTCACCGTCGCACGCCTGCGAGAAGAAGTCGCACGAATCGCCGGTGCCGATGCACCCTAGCGTGCCGCGCTGGACGTCCATGCCGCATGTCTCGCCTGCAATGGTGAAGACCTCTTCTCCTTCGGGGCCGTTCACGTTGACGAAGTTGTTCGCCGTTCTGCAATCGACCCGCGTGAGGAAGCCCGCGGGGCTGCATTCGACGAGGACGTGCGGATCGTCGGTGTCACAGCTCGGCTCGGTCGCGCCGAATTGACATGGCTCCGCACCGCATCCGGCCCAGACATCGGTCCCGCATGACAACCCGGCGGCGGAACAATCGCTCGCGCCGGTCGGAGCACCCAGCTCGTCGCAGAGCACCCAGACGTCGCCTACGCAAATTCCCGTGAAGGGCGCCTTCGCGCACTGCGTGGCGAACTGTGAGGCGTCGGGCGTACAAGCCCGGACGGTCTCGCAATCCGTCGCGGCGAGCTTGCATTGCATCGCCTCGAGCGACATTCGCATCGAGCCGAAGCTGGCCCACAGCCATTGCTCGTCGAGCGCGTACGCGAGGCACGCCTCGAGCCCGATGGGCGTCCCGCCGTCCGCTTCGCACGCATCGATGCGAAGGCAATCCGCGACGCGGGCTTCGATTTCGCTACCCCCTCCGCCGCTGCCGCCGGTTCCGCCATCGCCACCAGTGCCGCCGGAGCCGCCGGTCGTCGTGGTCGGGTCGCCCCCACCTTCGCCGCCGCCGCCGGTCGTGCTGTCGTCCCCACAGCCGATTCCGAAGGGACCCATTGCCAAAAGACCCATTGCGATCGTTACGATTCGATTCTTGTATTGCATAAGAGCCCCGCACCTTAGCGCGCGGGATCGCAATCGGCGAACGCGAAGTGGACCCACGATGCGTCGGGAAGCTCTCCAGCAACACATTCTTGCCACCCGAGTCGGGGTGTTGCAGCAATGGCGCGCATGTACGTCCCCAAACAGTTCGCCCCGATCGGGGGGGATGCTTCGCGGACCCTGATCGAGCAGCGGCCCTTCGCGACCTTCGTCACTGTCGAAGGCGGCGAGCCGTTCGCCACGCACCTGCCGCTCCTCTTTCACGCCGACGGGTCGACCCACGGCGTGCTCTTCGGCCATGTCGCCAGGGCGAATCCTCAATGGCGCCATTTCGACGACGGCCGGCACGCGATGGCGGTCTTCAACGGTCCACACGCATACGTGTCCCCTCGCTGGTACACGACCGAAGGGCAGGTCCCGACGTGGAACTACGCCGTCGTGCACGCTTACGGAACACCACGCGTCGTCGCGGACGATCGGGCGCGAAACGTCATCGAGCAAATCGTCGCTCGCTTCGAGAACGACCAGCCCCAGCCTTGGACGATGGACGGCCTCGGCGAGGAAGACATCTCGTCGATGCTCCGCGCCATCGTCGTATTCGAGATGCCCATCGACCGGCTCGAGGGCAAATGGAAGGTCGGTCAAAACCGCGAGAGCGTCGATCGCACGAGCGCCGCGGATCACCTCGATGCGAGCGGCGATCCGGATGCGATGGTGATCGCCGGCTGGATGCGAGACACGCTCCGCGCATCTCCTGGTTCCCCACGGCGCTGAGAGGTGGGGCACTCTTCCACAGGCCTGCGAGCGCTCGATGGTGGTTGGGTCGAGCTCACGTTCATGGAAGAAAGTCGTGAACGATCCGCAGTCCCGCACAACGAAGGAGGCGACCCATGGGTATCAGCAAGGCCAGCGCAGAGTGGAACGGCACATTGACCAGCGGCAAGGGCGTGATGAAGCCCGCGCATGCCCCCGAAGTTCCCTATTCGCTCGGCTCTCGCTTCGAAGGTAAGCCCGGCAGCAACCCGGAAGAGCTGATCGGTGCTTCGCTCGCCGGCTGCTTCTCGATGGCGCTGTCCGTCGGTCTCGAAAAGGCAGGCGCGACGCCGAAGTCGATCCGCACCACGGCGGACGTGAAGCTCGACAAGGACGGAGAGGGTTTCACCATCACGTCGATCGCGCTCACCACCAACGTCGTGGCCGACGGCATCGACGACGCAACCTTCCAGACGGTCGCCGAGGCGACCAAGAAGGGATGCCCGGTGTCGAAGGCGCTCGCGAGCGTGCCCAACCTCAGCTTGAAGGCGACCCTCGGCGCCGCCTGAGCGACGTGTTTCCCGTCCGACCGATCGCCGCGGCCGCTTTGCTCTTCGGAGCGAGCGCGGTCGCGTGCGCCGCGAGCGTGCCCGACGTGCGCATCGACGAGAGTCGCTCGTCGGTCGTCGGCCACGTGGAGGTCGGGCTCGGCCCTCTCGTCCAAAAGCAACGGTTTCGACAGGGCAAGCGCGTCACCGTTCAGACAGCGACGCTCTACATCGACGAGCGCAGCACGATCCGCAAGCAGCAGGTCGAGGTCGGCGACGATTTCATCGCAGGACGAGAGCGGTGGATCGTCGTCGAGATCGTTCCCGGCGGCGCGACGTCGCGCGGGCGGGTCGTCGTTCGAAAGGCCGACGACTAGCGGGACGAGGCGTTCGTCCGTGCAGCTGCTACAGTCGCAGCCCCCGCGACGGAGAGCACGACGATGCGCTTTTTGATCATCCGCAAGGCCGACCCGAAGACCGAAGCCGCCGTTCTTCCCACGAGCGAAAAGCCCTCGACGATGGGGCTTCACAACGCCGAGCTCGAGAAGGCTCGCGCTGCGGTGATGACCGAAGGTTTGAAGCCGAGCGCGTCCGGCGTGCGCGTCCTCTTCTCAGGAGGAAAGACGAAGGTCGTCGAAGGCCCGTTCACCGGAACGAATCAGCTCGTCGCCGGCTTCACCTTGATCGACGCCGCTTCGAAGGAAGAAGCCGTCGAGCTCGTGAAGCGATGGCCCGGGATCGACAGCAGCGATCACGACGTCGAGATCGAGATTCGCGAGACGGGCTGTCCCGGCGGGGTCGAAGGCGTCGCACCCGAAGAGCCCGAGGTTGCTCGACCCGCATTGCCGGAAGGTCATCGACGTTACGTCGCCATTCTGAAGACGACGAACCACACCGAGACGGGCTATGTCGCCGACGACTCGGTCCTGTCGCGGATGTCGCAGACGAACGGCGACTCGATCAAAGCCGGCGTGATGCTCGCCGGTGAAGGGCTCAAACCGAGCGCGCGCGGTGCCCGCGTGAAGTTTTCGAAGGGCCGCACCCTCGTGACCGACGGGCCGTTCGCCGAGGCGAAAGAGCTCGTCGCGGGGTTCTGGATGGTGCGAATGCCCTCGATCCAGGCCGCGGTCGAGTGGGTGAAGGCCTACCCCTTCCCCCTCGGTCCCGACAACGAGGGTGAGGTCGAGGTGCGCGAGCTCTACGAAGCGTCCGACACCGGCGCCCTCCCCGGCTGATTTCGCTCCACCGATTGTCGATCCGGCGCCTCCTCGAGCGTCGACCGATCGAAGGAGCGAAATGCCATGTCCCGCGTGAAGTAAGAGGCCACCTCCGCGCTGGCCGCGCGCCGAGATCCGCGATTTAGTCCCCAGCGTGACGGCAACCGACACGCATCGCGCGATCGAAGCAATTTTCCGAATCGAGTCGCCGAAGCTCATCGCCGGGCTCACCCGCATGGTCCGTGACGTCGGACAGGCGGAAGAGCTCGCGCAGGATGCGCTCGTGACGGCGCTCGAGAAATGGCCGGAGTCGGGTGTGCCGGAGAACCCGGGCGCATGGCTCATGACCACGGCCAAGAACCGCGCCCTCGATCGAATTCGTCGTCACAAGCGGCTCGAACGCAAACGCGACGAGCTCGGGCGCGAGGCGGAGGTGCAGCAGGAACGAGCCGCTCCCGATCTCGAGGCTGCCATGGATGACGACGTCGGCGACGACCTACTACGACTGGTGTTCATCTCGTGTCATCCGATCCTCTCCACCGAGGCGCGGGTAGCGCTCACCTTGCGCCTGTTGGGCGGATTGACGACGGAGGAGATCGCGCGCGCATTCCTCGTCCCGGAGCCGACGATCGCGCAGCGAATCGTGCGGGCGAAACGCACGCTCTCCGAGGCCAAGGTACCGTTCGAGGTGCCGCGCGGCACCGAGCTCGCGGGTCGCCTGTCGTCGGTGCTCGAGGTGATCTACCTCGTGTTCAACGAAGGCTACGCCGCCACCGCCGGAGACGACTGGGTGCGCCCGGAGCTTTGCGAAGACGCGCTTCGCCTGGGGCGCATCCTCGCGGAGCTGGTGCCGCGCGAGGCCGAGGTGCACGGGCTCGTGTCGCTGATGGAGATCCAAGCCTCGCGGTTGAAAGCGCGAGTCGGTCCGTCGGGCGAGCCCATCCTCCTGCTCGATCAGAACCGTGCGCGCTGGGATCAGCTCCTCATCCGTCGCGGGCTCGCGGCTCTGCGGCGCGCCGAGGCGCTCGGCGTCGCGCTCGGGCCGTACGTGCTCCAGGCAGCGATCGCCGCTTGCCACGCTCGCGCGAAGACCGCCGACGAAACGGATTGGAAGCGCATCGCGACACTGTACGAAGACCTCGTTCACCTCACGCAATCGCCCGTCGTGGAGCTGAACCGCGCGGTCGCCGTCTCGATGGCCTACGGGCCTGCTGAAGGTCTCGCGATCCTCGACGAGCTCGCAGCGCAAGGGGCGCTCACGGGCTACCACCTGCTCCCGAGCGTCCGCGGCGATCTGCTCTCGAAGCTCGGTCGATTCGACGACGCACGGAGCGAGATCGAGAGGGCCGCGTCGCTCACGCGCAACGAACGCGAACGCAAGCTGCTCCTCGAACGCGCACACGCCTTGAAAAATCGCGGGCGTGCGTAAGGTACTCCCAAACCATGCCGACCGAAGAGCCCATCATCGTCGTCGACAAGCTCTCGAAGAAGTACGCCTCCGGACTCCAAGCGCTGAAAGAGGTCGATCTCACGATCCGCCGCGGAGAGATCTTCGCGCTGTTAGGGCCGAACGGCGCGGGCAAGACCACGCTTATCGGCGTCATCTGCGGCATCGTCAACGCGACCTCGGGCACCGTCATCGCCGACGGCCACGACATCGTGAAGAACGCGCGCCTCGCGCGGACGAAGATCGGCCTCGTCCCGCAAGAGCTGTCGACCGACGTCTTCGAAACGGTGTGGGCGACGGTGACGTTCAGCCGCGGCCTCTTCGGATTGCCGAAGAACCCTGCGCACATCGAGAAGGTCTTGCGCGACCTCTCCCTCTGGGAAAAGCGCGATTCCAAGATCATGGCCCTCTCCGGCGGGATGAAGCGCCGCGTGCTCATCGCGAAGGCGCTGTCGCACGAGCCCAAGATCCTCTTTCTCGACGAGCCGACCGCGGGCGTCGACGTCGAGCTCCGGCGCGACATGTGGAGGATGGTCCGCGATCTGCGCGACACCGGCGTGACCATCATCCTGACGACGCACTACATCGAGGAGGCCGAGGAGATGGCCGACCGCATCGGCGTCATCAACAAAGGTGAGCTCATCCTCGTCGAGGAAAAATCGAAGCTGATGGAGAAGCTCGGAAAGAAGCAGCTCCGGCTGTTCCTCCAGCATCCATTGGATCGAATCCCCGACGCGCTCTCCGAGCACGGGCTGGAGATCTCCAATGGGGGCTGTGAGCTCGTCTACACGTTCCAGGCCGATCGCGGGCAATCGAAGATCGCCACGCTCTTGCGAGAGCTGTCCGACCTCGGCATCGAATTCAAAGACCTGCAGACCCGCGAGAGCTCGCTCGAGGAGATCTTCGTCGGCCTGGTGGCGGAGAAACGATGAACCGACACGCGATCCGCGCAATCTACATGTTCGAGATGGCGCGCACCTTCCGCACGCTGCTCCAGAGCATCTTGTCTCCGGTGATCTCGACGTCGCTCTACTTCGTCGTCTTCGGCTCGGCGATCGGCTCACGCATGACGCAGATCGACGGCGTCGCATACGCCGCGTTCATCATCCCGGGCCTCACGATGTTGTCGCTCCTCACCGAGAGCATCTCGAACGCGTCGTTCGGCATCTACATGCCGCGCTTCGCGGGGACGATCTACGAGGTGCTCTCGGCGCCTATTTCGTGGGTCGAAATCGTCACCGGCTACGTCGGAGCGGCGGCCAGCAAATCGATCCTGCTCGGCTCGATCATCCTCATCACCGCGCGCCTCTTCGTCCCCTACGAGATCGCGCACCCCGTCTGGATGGTCGCGTTCCTCGTCCTCACGTCGGTCACCTTCAGCCTGTTCGGCTTCATCATCGGCCTGTGGGCCGACGGCTTCGAGAAGCTGCAGCTCGTGCCGATGCTGATCGTCACGCCCCTCACCTTCCTCGGCGGCAGCTTCTACAGCATCCGGATGCTCCCGCCGCTCTGGCAGAAGATCACGTTGGCGAACCCGGTCGTGTATCTCGTGAGCGGCTTTCGTTGGAGCTTCTTCGGCACCGCGGACGTGGGCGTGGAGCTCAGCCTCGGCATGACCAGCGCGTTCCTGATCGCTTGCCTGGTTGCCGTGCGGTGGCTCCTAAAGAGTGGATATCGCTTGAAGAGTTGAGACACTTCGTCGCATCGGACGAGCCCTTGACGGATTAGATTATCGACATCATATGATCTCCATAATCTCATCGGAGGTCGGCGTATGTCCGTCAGCTACGTTCTAGATGCAGCAAGAACCCCGCGTGGCCGGGGAAAGTTGGGCAAGGGCGCTCTGTCGAGCATCCACCCTCAGGAGCTGTTCGCGCAGACGCTGAACGCGCTCGCCCGCCGAGGTGAGTGGTCGGCCGCCGACGTTGACGACGTCATCGCGGGCGCGGTCTCGCAGGTCGGCGAGCAGGGAGCGAACATCGCTCGTAACGCGGTGCTCGCCGCAGGTTGGCCGATCGAGGTGTCGGCCGTCTCGTTGAATCGCTTCTGTGCGTCGGGCCTTCAGGCGATCCATTTCGGCGCGATGGCGGTCGCGTCGGGCGCTCAAGATCTCGTCGTCGCGGGCGGCGTCGAGAGCATGTCGCGCGTGCCGATGGGCGCGGACGGCGGCGGCCAAGACGGCAACAACAAGAACCTGCGAAAGCGGGTCTTTCAGGTGCCGCAGGGGATCAGCGCGGATCTCATCGCGACCCTCGAGGGGCTCTCCCGCGAGGACGTGGATGCGCTCGCGCTCCGCTCTCAGAAGAACGCGACGCACGCGATCGAAGAGGGGCGCTTCGCACGGTCGCTGTTCGCGGTGACGGATCCCGAGACGGGCGCGATCGCGCTCGAACGCGACGAGTTCCCGCGCCCGGACACGACGCTCGACAAGCTCGCGGCGCTCGCTCCGTCGTTCGTCGGAATGGGCCAGGCCGAGGTCGGACCGAACGGCGAGACCCTGGATCAGCTCGCCGTCGCGGCGTATCCGAGCGCTGGCGCGATTCGACACGTGCACACTGCGGGCAACTCGAGCGGCATCGTGGACGGCGCGGCTGCGGTCGTTCTCGCGTCGGAGCGCTTCGTCGAAGAGCGAGGGCTCAAGCCGCGCGCACGCATCCGTGCGATGGCGACCATCGGCAGCGAGCCGCTCTTGATGCTGACGGCGCCCGCACCCGCGAGCGAAAAGGCGCTCAAGAAAGCGAAGATGACCCCGAAGGACATCGATCTCTGGGAGATCAACGAGGCCTTCGCCGCGGTGGTGCTCCAGACGACGCGCAAGCTCGGCATCGATCCCGATCGGGTGAACGTGAACGGGGGCGCGATCGCGCTCGGCCATCCGCTCGGCGCGACGGGCGCTATGCTGCTCGGCACCGCGCTCGACGAGCTGGAGCGAACGGGCAAAGGCACGGCGCTCGTCACGATGTGCGTCGGCGGCGGCCAAGGCATCGCCACGATCCTCGAGCGCATCTGATCCAACAAGCACGATGAACAAGAAAGAGGAGCGGCGGCAGAAGTCTCATGAAGCCATCATGGCTTCGGCCACCGCCCTCTTGCGCGAGCGCGGCATCAAGGCGAGCTCCGTCATCGACGTGATGAAAGGCGCCGGCCTCACGGTCGGCGGCTTTTATCGCCATTTCGAGTCGAAAGAGCACCTGTTCGAACACGCGATCCGAACGGGCGCGACCTGGACGAAGCTCCTCGAGTCGGCGCGCGGCGAGTCGGTGCGCGAGCGCGCGATGAGCATCGTTCGCCTGTACGTCTCGCGCGCGCATCGCGACACACCTGAAGAAGGGTGCATCCTTCCGAGCGCGGCCCCGGAAGCAGCACGCGCTGGTGAGCCCTATCGCAGCGCGCTCGAGTCGGTCGTCGGCGACTTCGCGCGCCAATTCGGTGAAGTCCTCGGAAAAGGCCCCGAGCATCGGGAGCGCGCGCTCGGTCTGATCACGCTCATGGTCGGCGCGATGACGTTGTCGCGGGCGGTCGCCGGCACGCCGCTCAGCGACGACGTCCTTCGAGCCGCGAAGAAGCTCGCGGAGCAAGCGCTCGCGGACAAGGCTTACGACTAGGCGCTGTCCCAAGTTTCGGCTCGGCGTTCTGCCCGGCCCGCGCTGACGCACGCAAGTGAAGGCCGGGCAGAACGCCGAGCCGAACGCCGAAGTCTGGACAGCCCTTCATTTTTCACGTGGCCGCCCTTCGGGCGGACCAGGCTCGACCGGGTAGAATCGCGGCCGGCGCGCGTAGCACGGCAGCGAATTAGCCACCCGAACGATTCGAGGTCCCGATGAACCCGCGAGCCTTGCTCCTTCCTGCGTCGGTCGTGTTCGGTCTTTCGCTGTTTGGATGCGGCTCGAAGGAAGCCGGCGCTTCCGGATCGGCGTCCGCGAGCGCCGAAGCCTCGAAGCCAGCGAAGGCGTCGGCCGCCGCGAGCGCGAGCGCGCCGCCGGTCGAGGAGAAACCTGCGGATCCGCCGACGCTCGCGGCGATCAAGGCAGGCTCTTGGAAGGATCCCGGCGGCGGACCGGACATCAAGCTCGCCGATACCGCGCTCGACAAGTGTTACGGCTTCAAGGGCTATTCGATGAAGCTGCCGGAGGGCACGAAGCTCGAGACGCTCGTGGGCGCGCGTGCGTGCGCAGCCTCGATGCCCGGCGCCAAAAACGGCGAATACCGCCTGATCGTCCTGACCGACGAGGTGAAGGTCGACTTCGGCAAGAAGGCGGACATCGACAACATCAAGTCGAAGCCCTTCGATGACCCCGACGCCTTCCTCTACGAGGTCGAGAACAAGAAAGGCGAGAAGTACTACCGAGGCTGGTTCGAGAAGAAGCTCGGCAAGTGGACGGTGCGCTGCAATCCGCTCCTCGCGAAAGAGGGCCAGGTCCTCACCTTCGATCAAGAGCGAGCCGTGCTCGAGCTCTGCCGCACGCTCACGTACGCGGAGCCGGCGAAGAAGTAATCGCGCGCGACCTCAAGCCCGCGCCCGCACGACCGATGCGGGCGTTACGCCGAGCACACGCCTCATGCATCGAGCCATATGGCTTTGGTGCGAAAAACCGGCCTCGAGCGCGACCTGACTGGCCGGTAGCTCGCTCTCCACCAGCAGGCTGCGGGCGCGTTCGACCCGGCGTTGAATCACGTATTCGTGCGCTGCAACGCCCATGGACCGCTTGAACAACGTCTTGAAGTGCGACGCACTGACGCCGGCCACGCGTGCGAGGCGCAAGAGCGATAGATCGCGATCGACGTTCGCCTCGATGTATTCCGTCACGCGCTGGAGCTGCTCTCGCGCCAGGCCCGAGCGGGGGCGCTGAACACGTCGATAACGCGCGAGCAGATGCACCGCGAGCGCCATTCCTAGGCTCTCGCGGTAGAGCTGCCCGTTTTCGTTGTCGGCGCGCCGCTCCGCCTCGAGCGCCCAAGCGATGTGCTCGATCTGCGGATCCCTCACGTGATGGAGCGGCTCGATGCTGACATGATCCGGATCCATCCCCATATCCTGCGCCGCGATGCGCACCAGCGACGAAGGAAGACGAAGCACCACGGCGTGGGCCTCGTCGTCCTCGACCCATTCATCGCTCGTGCCCGCGGGCAAAAGGCTCACGTCGCCGCGCGCGCGAATCGAGCGAACGGTGTTGGCGTGACATGCGACGCGAACGGGCTCACCGGCGTGCACGTTGATGTAATGGTCGGACGAAGCCGCGTGACGTATGACCCCGGCGGGCGTCGCTCGAAGCTCCACGCTGATCGGAATTCGCAGCCGGTCGTCGCGCATAGCGGGGGAGTATAGGCACCACCTCGCGCGCCGCACGTCCGAGGGCGCCGGGCAGCCGCTCGTGCTGCGGGATCGTCCGATCGTGCGCGCCCGTGGACATCGCGATTTGCATGCTCTCGACCACTTTTCAAGGAGGCGTCATGAGCGAGAGCAGACACGCAGCAGAAAAACATCGTGCGCAGAACGAGACGCGAGAGCCGGTCACCGTCATCGGCCTAGGGCTGATGGGCAGCGCGCTCGCGCGAGCATTCCTCGAGGCAGGACATCCGACGACGGTGTGGAATCGATCTTCCAAGAAGGCGGATTCTCTCGTCACGCAGGGAGCCAAGCTCGCTTCGACGCCGAAAGAAGCGGTGAGTGGGAGCAGGCTCGTGGTCGTTTGCGTGTTCGACGACGACGCCGTCCGCGACGCGCTCGAGCCGCTTTCGAGCTCGCTCGCCGGCCGCACCATCGTGAACCTCACGTCGAGCACACCGAAGCAGGCGCGCGAGACGGCGGTGTGGATGACGGCTGCCGGCGCGGACTACGTCGACGGCGCGATCATGGCCGTGCCCCAGGGGATCGGCAGACCCGAATCGGTGATCTTCTATTCGGGGTCTCATCGCGCGTTCGAAGCGCACGAGCGCACGCTCGGTGTGCTCGGGACGAGCCACTACTTCGGTGCGGACGCGGGCATGGCGGCGCTCTACGACTTCGCGTTGCTGGGCGTCATGTGGTCCGCGATCAGCGGGTTTCTCCATTCGGTTGCCCTGCTCGAGACGGAGAAGGTCAGCGCGACCTCGTTTTTGCCCATGGTCACACCGTGGCTCGGCACGATTGGGACGTTCCTTCCAGACATGGCGCGCGACATCGACCGGCGCCATTACGAGACGGACGTATCGACGCTCGCCCTCAACGCGGCCGGCCTCGACATGCTCGTGAGCACGAGCCGAGAGCAGGGCATCGGCGTCGACGTTCCCGCGCCGATCGCCGCGCTCTTTCGCCGGCGCGTCGCAGCGGGCCACGGCGGCGAGGGCATCGCGAGCTTGATCGAGTCAATCAGGCGGCCGGCGAGCGAACAGTAACCGCGAAGGCATTGCGCCGACGCCGGCGCGGACACTAGATCCGAGCATGCCCCTCACACCCGAAGAAGCCCGCGCGGTCGCCGAGGGTGCGCGCTTCGCCGGTCTCGACGAGAGCCAGCACGGCTACGTCCGCGAGTATCTGCATCAGGATCCTGCCAACTGGCTGTTCTGCTGCGGGAGCGCGTGTGACCCGTGTGTGCTGGCTATCGGTCGTGCGGTGGAGAAGGCGCGGGAGCTTCTGGGTCTGCCACGGTTTTGAGCGCCTGCTGCCACGTGTGGAGGATGTGATCGACGATCGACGCGACGCCCACGTCCTTCGTCACCTGCGCGAACACGAAGGGGCCGTCGTTGCGCATGCGCTTCGCGTCGCGCTCCATCACGGACAAGTCGGCTCCGACGAGCGGCGCGAGATCGGTCTTGTTGATGACGAGTAGATCGGACTGCGTGATGCCGGGGCCGCCTTTGCGCGGCACCTTGTCACCCCCGGCGACGTCGATGACGTAGATCGTGTAGTCGACGAGCTCGCGGCTGTACTGGGCCGCGAGATTGTCGCCGCCGCTCTCGACGAAGAGAAGGTCGGGCGACAGCGTCCGCGCGAGGTCCTCGAGCGCGATCAGGTTGTGGCTGATGTCCTCGCGGATCGCGGCGTGTGGGCAGCCGCCCGTCTCGACGGCGCGAATGCGGCCGTCCTCGAGCGCGCGGTGTCGAATCAAAAACTCGGCGTCCTCTTTCGTGAAGATGTCGTTGGTCACGACCCCGAGCGAATATCGATCACGGAGCGCTCGACACAGCGCAAGCAACAGCGCCGTCTTGCCACTACCCACCGGCCCGCCGATGCCGACCGTGAACGGACGCGCGCGATAGTCTCGATCGATCGGCGCATCCCTCTCGTGAAAAAAGCCTGGATGGGTCCAGGTCTCGTGCACGTGGTCGTGCGGGTGATGGTGTTCGCGATCGTGATCGTGTGGATGTCTGTGACCCATCGGACGAACCATTACGATTGAAAGAGGCGGCAATAGAGCCGATCGTGCGCTGCTTGGAGCAGATCGACGAGCGGCGCCGTCTGCGCGATTTCGGAAGGCGGAAGCCCGGCGCAAGCGAGCATGACACGGTCCAGCTCCCCTGCGCATTCCTGCTGAATTCGTTGCGCGTCGTGGGGCCCGACGAGACCGAGCCGAATCGCAGCCGCAACGACCCCACGCAGCGCCGAATAGAGGAAGATTCGCTGCGCGTCCTCGCGCGCGATATCGAGCGCGCGAAACGCGACACCCGACACCGGCGCGTGATGTCCTCGGAGCGCGCCGCTTCGGATGCGCTCCGAGAGCGCTGCGAGCACCGGCCGCCGAAAGACGCGATCACACGTCGCCGCGAACGCCAGGCCTTGGGTCCGACTCGCGCGATTGGCCACATGATTGGACAAGAACGCGTCGCAGAGCTCGTCGAGATCGCCGAGATGGTCCGGGGCGTCATGGGCAGCACCGACGAGCGGCAATGCACCGGTTCCTGTCTGCCACAACACGTCGCGAACGAAGCGTAGGACCTGATCGCGGCCGCGGACGACGCCGTGTTGCACGCACGACTCGAGCCCGGCCGAGTGAGCGAAGCCCCCGACGGGAAACGCGGAGTCCGCGAGCTGCAAGACGAGCCAATCCATCGATTCGACCGCTAGAAGAGGTGGTAACGCTGCGCCAGCGGCAACGAGATGACGGGCTCACACGTGATGAGCTCTCCGTCGGCTTTGACCGCGTACGTCTCGGGATCGACGTCGATGCGCGGCGTCCGATCGTTGTGGATCATGTGGCGTTTACCGATGTTGCGGCAGTCACGAACCGCCGAGAGGCGCTTCGATAGCCCGTACCCGGCGGCCACGCCGGACGAGAGCGCGAGCTGCGAAACGAAGGCGAAGCTCGTCCCACCGATGGCGCGACCGAGCGCACCGAACATGGGCCGCATTCGAAGCGGTTGAGGTGTGGGAATCGACGCATTCGCGTCGCCCATTTGAGCCCACGCGATGAACCCGCCCTTGATCACCATTTCCGGTTTCACGCCGAAGAAGGCAGGCCGAAACAGGACGAGATCCGCGACCTTACCCTGCGCGATGGATCCGACGAGGTGATGAATGCCGTGTGCAATGGCAGGGTTCACCGTGTATTTCGCGATGTATCGCCGGATGCGCCGGTTGTCGTTGTCGCCCTGCTCCTCCGCCAGGCGCCCTCGTTGCAGCCGCATCTTGTGGGCCGTCTGCCACGTCCGGCAGACGACCTCACCGACCCGGCCCATCGCCTGGCTGTCGCTCGAGACGATGCTGATCGCGCCCATATCGTGAAGCACGTCTTCCGCCGCGATCGTCTCGCCGCGAATTCGACTCTCCGCGAAGGCGACATCTTCCGGCAGGTTTTTATCGAGGTGATGACACACCATGAGCATGTCGAGGTGCTCGTCGAGCGTGTTGACCGTGTAGGGCCTCGTCGGGTTCGTCGAGCTCGGCAATACGTTCGGCTCGCCGCAGACGCGCAAGATGTCGGGGGCGTGCCCGCCGCCTGCGCCTTCCGAGTGGTACGTGTGAATGGTGCGACCGCGGAACGCCGCGATGGAATCGTCGGCGTACCCCGACTCGTTGAGCGTGTCGGTGTGAATGGTGACTTGGACGTCGTGGTCGTCGGCGACGCCGAGGCAACAATCGATCGCGGCTGGCGTCGTGCCCCAATCTTCGTGGAGCTTCAGCCCGATCGCGCCTGCGCGTATCTGCTCGACGAGTCCTTGCGGCAGCGACGTGTTTCCCTTCCCCGTGAATCCGAAGTTCATCGGCAGCGCGTCGGTCGCCTGGAGCATCAGCTCGATGTGGCGTGCCCCGGGCGTGCACGTCGTCGCGTTCGTGCCCGTCGCAGGCCCCGTCCCGCCGCCGATGAAGGTCGTCACGCCGCTCGCAATGGCCTCGTCGACCTGCTGCGGGCAGATGTAATGGATATGGGCGTCGATGCCGCCCGCGGTCACGATCAGCCCTTCGGCGGCGATCACCTCGGTCGTGACGCCCACGATCATCCCCGGCGTCACGCCGGCCATGACGTCCGGGTTACCGGCCTTGCCGATCCCCGCGATGAGGCCGTTTTTGATGCCGATGTCGGCCTTGTAGATGCCGGCGTGATCGATCACGAGCGCGTTCGTGATGACGCAATCGAGCGCCTCCTCCTCGGAGACGCCCGCGGCCTGCCCCATTCCGTCGCGGAGGACTTTGCCGCCGCCGAATTTGCATTCGTCGCCGTACACGGTGAAGTCCTGCTCGACCTCGGCGACGAGCGCCGTGTCGCCGAGCCTCACGCGGTCGCCGGTGGTCGGGCCGAAGATGGATGCGTAATGAGAGCGCTGGATCGATCGGCTCATTTCGACTCCTCGGCAGGGGTCGCGGCGGGCTGGTGACCAAATCCACGGTTCACCGCATTCGCGACGACGGCCGCGCGACGAGCTGCGTCGAACGGCCCCGTGGCGATGCCATTGCCGCCAGCAATGACGCGATTGCCCGCGATCGCGACGAGGCGAACCGTCTTCCGCTCGCCGGGCTCGAAGCGAACCGCCGTCCCGGCGGGGATGTCGAGGCGCATGCCATATGCGAGGCCGCGATCGAACACGAGCGCGCGGTTCGTCTCGACGAAATGGTAATGGCTGCCGACCTGAATCGGGCGGTCGCCGCGATTTTCGACCGGGATCTCGACCGTCTCGCACCCGTCGTTCAACACGATCTCACCTTCGGCGGTCGTGACGGCGCCGGGGACGTTCTCCTCGTCGTCGACCGGACCGAATACGTCGTCGGCCGGCGTCGGAAGGAAGCTTCCATAAAGCGCGAGCGTGCAATCGGCGCGACCGAGGACGATCGGGTGGTGAACCGTGACGAGCTTGGTGCCGTCCGGGAACGTCCCTTCCACCTGCACCTCTTCGATCATCGCGGCGACGCCGGGCATGACGTGGTTTCGCCCCAAGATGCGGCGCCCGACATCCATGAGCTCGGCGACCGAGCGCCCGTCACGAATCAGCTCGAGGAGCTGCGTGGCAATCAGCGCAATGGCCTCCGGGTAATTGAGGCGCACACCGCGGGCAAGCCGCTTTTGCGCCAGAAAACCCGCCCCGTGCAGGACGAGCTTGTCGATCTCGCGAGGACTGAGGTGCATGACGCAACGCGTCTTTACCTCTTTCTCGCCCAGGGGTCATCACCAAGCAGCGAAACGAGCGGGCGCAGTCGCGTGATCGCGGCGTTCGTCACCGCCTCCGTCGTCGTCGCCGCGATCCGAACGAGCGCGCCACTCGTGGGCGAGCCCGGCGAGGGTGCCGACAGCGGGCTCGCGACGATCACCACGTCACCGCTATCGATCGGTCTGGCGCCGACCTCGCGGAGCAGATCCTCGGCGAGGCTCTGCAATGGTGCGCCGATCACGACCAGCATCGCCACCGCATTGAAACGACCCATCCTCGCTTCGAGTGGCCCGTGCATTTGGTCGAGGAGCAGCGATTCGTAAAGAATGCGCTTATCGGATCGCCAAACCGTCGTCTGCGATTCCAATCGATCGAAGGCCCAACGCTCCTTGTTGGCCCATCGCCCTGACGAGATGCAATCGAAGAGCACGAGGCCCGACGACGGCTCGAGGAACACTTCCTGTGTTTGACGATGACGTGCCCCCGCGAAACATGCGGTCGCGTCCGGCGCCATGATCAAGGTCGCGCCCTCGTCGACGCGCGCGACGACCTCCTGCGAGGTCGGTCGGTCTGCGCGATAGACCTTGGTCGACGATTGCGTGGAGAACAGCCCGGTCGCGCCTCGCCCCACGCGCAGATCGATGGCGATCCGATCGCCGCTGACGAATCCCCCGCCGAACGTCGTCGTGAAGACCCACGCCGCGCGGCCGCTGTTTCGGGGCGTCAGAAACTTCAGCGGGCTCGAAGCGAGCGCCCGCACCACGACGGTCCGCTCGCCGCTCTGCTCCAGCTGGATGATTCCGTGCCCGCGCGTCGGATGGCGAAGGGGATCGATCATCATGGAGGATCAAATGTCGCGTCGAGACGGCTTGGACCCTACACGACACCTGCCGTAGCGGCGAGCACGTCGCGTATTCTCGAACGATGCAATGGTCGAGCGTCGTGTCGATCCAACTTCGATTGTTCGTCTTCGGCTTCACGGTCGCGCTCACCGCGTGTGGCGCCAAGGTCGTTTTCGATGACGACGACGATGGAAACTTCGGCGGCAATGGTCCGTCGAATCAAGGTGGATTCGGCGACGGCGCGTCCAGCCCCGTGACGAGCACGGCGCAATCGGGTGGTGCAGGCGGCGCCCCCGTCTCGACCGCCACCGACGTCGCGACGAGCACCGATGTGTCGACGTCGTCCGGGCCGATGGTCTCGTGCGAGACGACCGAATGCCAAGTCGGGCAGGTCGTGTGCACCTGTGAAGGGAGCTGCCTCTTCTGCAGCAACTTCGAATGCCTCGGGCTCAAGACGAAGACGCTCTGCCAATGGGAGGACGACTCGGCGCTCTGCGATTGCTTCGTGAGCGGAGAGCTCGTCGGCAGCTGCGAGCAGCTCGACCTCAACTGCGACACGAGCGGCGGCTGCTGCGAGGCGGTCTTCCAAGAGTGGCCCTGAGACCGCTGGTCGGACGCGCCCTGCGCGCATGCACAACATCTTGGTTGACGGAGAGGGCCGACCCCCAATATGTAGGGGTCGTGTTGGTGCTCCTGGTTTAGGCCCGGGGCTGAAAAGGGAACCCGGCGAGATTCCGGGGCTGCCCCGCAGCGGTAATCGAGAACGAGCTCCACGACGTCGCACTGGCCTGCTTCGAGCGGTTCGGGAAGCGGTGGAGCGAGGAAACCGGCGTCAAGCCGAAGCGCTCGTAAGCCCGAAGACCTGCCAACGCCCGACCACCGGATTCATCGGGGTCGGGTTCGACCTGGAAGCTTCGAGGGAGGCGAGGAGGTCCGCGCTGGCGTAGCGAATACGCCGGTCCGGCATCCGACCCGTTCCTCCGGAGTTTCCGCCGCCCGCGGGGGTGAAGGTCGCCGGAGCGTCCTCGGCCATTGCGTGGACCCATTCCCCTCCGGCGCGCCGTCTCTTCCGCAGGCTCACCGAGCGCGGTCCGGCACCGCTCTCGAATTCCCGGAGGAGCCCAATGCGAATCGAGACCCATCACGCCGACGGCGCGGCGCCGTCGTCCACCTCTTTTGCTCGCGCGCGCGACAGCGAGACCATTACCGGCGCCATTACCCAATCGACGATGCGCGTGACGAAGCGCAATGGATCGTCCGAGGCCGTCGATCTGACCAAGATCGTTCGCGCGGTCGGCCGCTCGTGTGCGGGCTTGAAGGACGTCGACCCCTTGCGTGTCGCGACCAAGACGATCAGCGGCCTGTACGACGGCGCGACGACGCGCGAGCTGGATCAGCTCTCGATACAAACGGCGGCCGCGTTGGTGGTCGAAGAGCCGGAATATGCGCGGCTCGCGG
Source organism: Polyangiaceae bacterium (assembly GCA_013361525.1). GTDB lineage: Bacteria > Myxococcota_A > Polyangia > Polyangiales > Polyangiaceae > Xiheicaenibacterium. The sequence goes on from JABFXY010000016.1 coordinate 130,397, forward strand.
CGAGGCTTCTGTCGACGTACGTCGACAAGGAGGTCCACAACCAGGGCATTTTCGCGTTTTCGCAATCGATCACCGCCGCCCACGATCTCGGCCTCATCAGCGACCGACTGCGAGCAGTCGTCGACGCGAATGCGCGGAAGCTGAACGACGCCATCCGGCCGGAGCGGGATCACAAGTTCGAGTACTTCGGCCTTCGGACGGTCTACGACCGATACCTCCTCAAGCACCCGAAGACGCGCCTCGTCGTCGAAACGCCGCAGCAATGGTTCATGCGCATCGCTTGCGCGTTGACCAACACCGTGGCGGAGGCGATCGAGCTCTACGATCTCTATTCGAGCCTCGAATACCTGCCGAGCTCACCGACGCTGTTCAATGCGGGCACGCGGCACGAACAGCTGTCGAGCTGCTTTCTGCTCGACTCGCCGAGCGACGATCTGGAGAGCATTTATCGCCGCTATACCGACGTCGCGCTCCTCTCGAAGTTCTCGGGCGGCATTGGCCTTTCGTACCACCGCGTCCGGGCGCGCGGCTCGCTCATTGCGAGCACCAATGGGCACTCGAATGGCATCGTCCCCTGGCTGAAGACGCTGGATGCGTCCGTTTCTGCGGTCAACCAGGGAGGAAAGCGCAAAGGTGCCTGCGCGGTGTACCTCGAGACCTGGCACGCCGACATCGAAGAGTTCCTGGAGTTGCGCGACAACACCGGGGACGAGGCGAAGCGCACCCACAACCTGAACCTCGCCAACTGGATCCCCGATTTGTTCATGAAGCGCGTCGAGGAAAACGGCGCCTGGAGCTTGTTCGATCCCAAAACGGTGCCCGAGCTTCCGGACCTTTGGGGCGACGCCTTCGAGCGCCGCTACGAAGAGGCAGAGCGCGCAGGCCTCGCCGCGAAGTCGCTCCCGGCGCGCGATCTCTACGCGAAGATGATGCGGACGCTCGCGCAGACGGGCAATGGCTGGATGACCTTCAAGGACAAGTCGAACCGCGCATGCAATCAGACCGCCGCGCCGGGCAAGACGGTCCACCTCTCGAACCTCTGCACCGAAATCCTCGAGGTGACTTCGACGAGCGAGTCGGCCGTCTGCAACCTCGGATCGATCAACTTGGGGCGGCACACCGCGCAAACCGCGGACGGCGTGGTGCGGTTCGATTTCGACAAGCTCGCGCGGACCGTGCGAATCGCGGTCGGTCAGCTCGACGCGGTCATCGACCGAAACTTCTACCCCATTGCGTCGACGCGCACCTCGAACGCGCATTGGCGCCCGGTGGGCCTCGGCATCATGGGCTTGCAGGACGTGTTCTTCCAAATGCGCATCGCGTTCGATGCCCCCGAGGCGCGGGCCCTTTCGCGCCGCATTTCGGAGGAGATCTATTTCGAGGCGCTGTCGGCTTCGGTCGAGCTCGCGAAGGAGCGTGGACGCCACCCGGGTTTCGGGGAAACCCGCGCCGCGCGGGGCGAGCTGCAGTTCGACGCGTGGGGTATCACGCCCGAGCAAGACCAGCGCTGGGAGGCGCTGCGCGAGCAAATCCGCACGATCGGGCTGCGAAACTCGCTGCTCGTCGCCATTGCGCCGACCGCGACCATTGCGTCGATCGCGGGTTGTTACGAATGCATCGAGCCGCAGGTCTCGAACCTCTTCAAACGCGAGACGCTCTCCGGCGACTTCCTCCAGGTGAATCGGTATCTGGTCGCCGAGCTGAAGGCGCTCGGTCGCTGGACGGAGGCGACGCGCGCTCGGCTGAAGATGGCGGAAGGCTCGATCCAAAACCTCGACGACCTGCCGGAATCCTTGCGCTCGATCTACCGCACCGCGTGGGAGATCCCGATGCGCTCGCTGATCGATATGGCGGCGGACCGCGGCGCCTTCATCGACCAGAGCCAATCGCTCAACCTCTTCGTCGAGAGCCCGACCATCGGGCAGCTCTCCAGCATGTATTTCTATGCGTGGCGCCGCGGTCTGAAGACCACCTATTACCTGCGTTCGAGGCCTGCGACCCGCATCGCCAAGGCGACGGTGGAGGCGCCGTCCGAGCCGCGACCGGATCCGGAAGGCAATCCGCGCGCGGCGGAGGGCTGGACACCGGCGCCGCCGGCCGTCAGCGACAGCGCCGCCGTCGCATGTTCGCTCGAGAACCCCGAGACCTGCGAGGCCTGCCAATGAGCAACGTTCGAAGGCCTTCGCGCATCCTCGACCCGGGCCTCTGCCTCACGCTGCGGCCCATGGCGTATCCGCGCTTTTTCGAGATGTACCGCGCATCGATCAAGAACACCTGGACGGTGGAGGAGGTCGATTTCGGGACCGACGTCGGCGATCTGAGGAGCCGAATGACCGACGCCGAGCGGCACCTGATTCAGCGGCTCGTCGCGTTCTTCGCGACGGGCGATTCCATCGTCGCGAACAACCTCGTCCTGAACCTTTATCGGCACATCAATGCGCCCGAGGCGCGGATGTATCTATCGCGGCAGCTGTACGAAGAGGCGCTGCACGTGCAGTTCTACCTCACGCTGCTCGACACCTACGTCCCGGACGAGCTCGAGAGACACCGCGCCTTTTCCGCTGTCGAGAACATCCCCTCGATTCGACAAAAGGCGGAGTTTTGCGTGCGGTGGATGGATTCGATCCATTCGCTCGACCGCCTCGAAACCCGCGAGCACCGGCGCGCGTTTCTGCTGAACCTGATTTGTTTCGCCGCGTGTATCGAGGGGCTCTTCTTCTTCGGCGCCTTCGCGTACGTGTATTTCCTACGATCGCGCGGCCTTTTGCATGGCCTCGCGGCGGGGACCAACTGGGTATTTCGCGACGAGAGCGCGCATATGGCGTTCGCGTTCGAGGTCGTCGCGACCATCCGCCGCGAAGAGCCGGAGCTGTTCGACGACGAGCTCGCGAGCGCGGTCTTCCAAATGGTGGACGAGGCCATCGAGTGCGAGACGAGCTTCGCCGAGGATCTCCTCGGTCGCGGCGTCGCGGGCCTCTCGGTGCACGACATCCGCGGCTACCTCGAGTTCTGCGCCGATCAGCGGCTCGTCATGCTGGGCCTCGGCAAACGTTACGGCCGAAAGAATCCGCTCACCTTCATGGATCTGCAGGACGTCCAGGAGGTGACCAACTTCTTCGAGCGGCGGGTCTCCGCCTATCAGGTCGGTGTGGAGGGTGAGGTCGTGCTCGACGGCGC
>JABFXY010000089.1 GCA_013361525.1 Polyangiaceae bacterium
CCTCGCGAGCCCGGACGGCGGCGCGAACGACGCCAACGGGCGGCGGTGCGCGAACGTGATGAGACCGGCGACGGTGCCGAGCGCTGAGGCTCTCGCGCGATCGTCTCGTCGATTACACACTACGGATCAGCGGAATCTCGCGTATCCGCTTCCCCGTCAGCGCGAACACGGCATTGGCGAGCGCTGCCCCCACCGGTGGAACGCCCGGCTCGCCGACGCCGCCGGGAGGCGAAACGCTCGGGACGATGTCGACGTGGATCTTGCGTGGCACCTGCGCGATCCGCGCGATCTTCGCGTCGCGAAAATTGGATTGTTCGGCGACGCCGTTTCTCATCGTGATGCCGCCGAAGAGCGCATTGCTGATGCCCATCACGACGGCCCCCTCCATCTGCGAGGCGACGCGATCGCGGTTCACGATGGCCCCCGGATCCATCGAGATCCAAGCCTCCTCGACGCGAACCTTGTGAATCGGGTCCTCGACGACGTGGAGCACGACGGCGGTGTACGAGACGAAACTGCGATGCGCGGCGAGGCCCAATGCACGGCCCGACTGTTTCCGCTCGTCCCAGCGCGCCGACTTGGTGACGCGCTCGATTACATTTCGTAGGCGACCTGCGTCGACGGGGTGCCGCTCGAGGGATTCGCCGTAGTTGGCGAGCTCGGTGACGCCGAGGTCTTTGAGGCCGAGCGTGCGCGCAGGTCCGATGATCTCGAGCCAAACGTCACGCGGGTCCGCCTTCTTTGCGTGTGCAATCTCGTCGATGAAAGACCCAGCCGAGAACGCATGAAAGATGTTGTAGACGGAGCGATACCACCCGATGCGCACGTGCGCGTCTGCGGGACACGCTTCCGATTGCACGTTCGGCACGTCCAGCGCGAGATCCAGCACCCCCTGCTGCAAGTCGCGAATCGAGGGGATGCCTTGCGCACCGAACGTCGTGGCAATGGGCGGAAAGGCCGTCCGCTGATGCCACGCGACGACTTTGCCTGTGCCGTCGAGTGCGGCGCGAAGCCGCTGCGCGTTCGTCGTGTTGTAGTAGTCGTGACGAACATCGTCTTCTCGCGTCCATTGCACACGAACGGGTGCGCCCGCGGCCCGCGACAAGAACGCTGCCTCGGATGCAAAATCCGCCTTCGACTTACGGCCGAATCCACCGCCGAGCAGCGTGACGTGCACGGTCACCTTGTCGTCCGCGATGCCGAGAACGCGCGCGCACTCTTGCATCGCAGCTTGCGGGTGTTGGGTCGGTGCCCACACTTCACATTTGCCGTCCTTGAAATCCGCGACCGCGACCGGCGGCTCCATCGGTAGGTGGGCGAGGTGCGGGACCACGTATTCGGCCTCGACGACGCTGTTCGCCGTCTTGAACGCGGCTTCGACGTCGCCGAGGCTTCGCATCGTCTTGCCCGGCGCGCGGACAGCCTGAAGCATCGTCTCTTTGAAGGCAACGGAGTCGTAGGTCGCGTTCGGCCCGTCGTCCCAGGTGATATCGAGCGCCGCACGCCCGCGCATCGCAGACCACGTATTGTCCGCGATGACGGCAATCCCTCCCCAAGGCTGAAACCCATAAGGCGGCTTGGGGGTCGGCATCTCGACGACTTTGCGGACGCCTGGAATGGCCAGCGCGCGCGTCGCGTCGAAACGGCTCGGCTTACCGCCCACGACGGGCGGTCGAGCGACCACCGCGATGAGCATTCCGTCGAGCTTCACGTCGGCCCCGAACCGCGCCGTGCCGCGCACAATCGACGCTCCATCGAGGAGCGGCAGGCTCGGGCGCGCGATATTCACCAGCGAGCTGCGCGGCCGAAGAACGATGGTGTCAGGTTTGGGCACCGGCAGCTTCCCTGCTGCGGCGGCCAGCTCGCCGAACCCGAGGGAGCGCTTCGTCGCGACGTGAACGACCGCATGGTCCTTCGCCTCGCACGTCTCCGGTTTGACCTTCCACTTCGCGGCCGCCGCCGAAATCAGCATCATGCGCGCGGCTGCACCGGCATGGCGCGACGTCTCTTCGAATCTGCGAATGCTCGTCGAACCGTCGGTGTTCTGATCGCCGTATTTCTTGTCACCGTCCGCTTGCCGAACGACGACCCGCGAAAGCGACGCACCGAGCTCGTCGGCGATGAGGACCGGCTGCGAGCTCCGAATGCCCTGCCCCATCTCGGAGCGAGGGCACGTAATGGTGACGATGCCGTCCTCGGCGACATGGACGAGCACGTTCGGTGCGAGCCCTTTGCGGCGGTCCTCGAGCGCCTCCGGCGCGACGGACGGACCACGGCTCGCGTCGTCGGCGAACACATCTCGCGTCACGACCCCGATCGCGAGCCCGCCGAATGCGCCGCTCAACGCGACGAGGAAAGAACGTCGCCCCAGCTCTTCGGGCGTCACGGCGTTCCCTCCGGGGTGCCGGCAGCCTTCTTGATCGCCGCGCGGATCCGCCCGTACGTCCCGCACCGGCAAAGATTACCGCCCATCGATTGATCGATCTCCTCGTCGGTCGGCTTCGGCTTCGCCTTCAAGAGCGCGGCCGCAGTCATGATTTGACCGGCCTGGCAAAAACCGCATTGCGGGACACCGAGCTCGACCCATGCGGTTTGCAGCGGGTGTGTCCCGTTCGGGGAGAGCCCCTCGATCGTCGTCACGTCTTTGCCCTCCGCGCGACGAACGGGTGTGACGCAGGACCGAACGACGTGACCGTCGAGGTGAACCGAGCACGCGCCGCAGAGCGCTTGGCCACACCCGTATTTCGTCCCGGTGAGCCCGAGCACGTCGCGTAGAGCCCATAGCAAAGGCATCTCGGGATCGACGTCGAGATCGCGCTCGGTGCCGTTGACGCGCAGCTTTACGCTCATCGCTTCGCCTCCTCGTCGGGACATTCGGCGCCCGACTCGACCCAAGCCGCGACGAGCGCACCGAATTGTTTTTGGGTGCCCGGTGCAGGCTCGCGCCCGACGCCGGGGGCCCAACCCCACGCGACGAGCTCGTCGTGCGCGCTGTGCTCGACAATTTGCTGGAGCGTCTTTCCGCCGTTGCGTTTCGAATCCTTCAATTGGGCGCAAACCTCGGCGCGCGTCTTTCCCACCCACGCCATTTCGATCGGCGCGAGCGCCCATTTGGGCGCCCCGGGGACGCGCGCGAGATCCTGATTTCGATCTTGGTGGCAGCTCGTGCACTCCATACCGACGACCCCGTGGCCCTCCGGCCCTCGAATCGCCGGTGGGTCGTGTCGCTCGAGGTTCATCCCTTGGAAAGGTGCGTCGCCGTTCGGATGGCAATTCACGCACCGCGGGTGGGAAAGGACGCGGCTCGCCTCGACGAACAGCGCACGAGATCGGTCGGTCCGATCCTCGATGTGATCGAAGTCCGATGGAGCGCGCAGCTCGTTCGGAGCGACCGGTCGCAGCGCGACGGGCGCTCCCGTCGATGCCGAACAGGCCATCGCGACGAGCAGCCCACCGAGCAGGAGGTGGAGAGGGCCTCGCGTTCGCAACGAAGCGCAGTGTAGTCGGCCGTCACGTTGTGGCGAGGGGCGCGCGCGCGCGACCGGTGTCCACCGATCGCGACGCAAAGATGCCTCACGCCATTTGCCCGCAATCGCATCTCGATGAGGCGAAGCTGCCGAGAGCCGACTCCCTACCGCGCCCTGCGCCGCAGAAACCTCGATCGCGGCCGCCACCCGGTCCTCATCCATCTCGTGGACGTCGACGACGGTCCCCGGCTCGCGAACGAGCGGAATGGTCAGCTCGCCGCCCAGGTGCTCGCGGAACTCTTGAAGCCCAGCGAGGACGAGCAGAGCGCCATGCCGATCGCGACCTCCTCCCCGTGGCGCATTGAGTGGTTCGTCATCGACTCGAGCTTGTGAGCCGACCAATGGCCATAGTCGAGCGGACGTGAGCAGGGTGCTTGCGGCACACGTGATGCTTTCGATTCGCGGCCTTCCGAATGGCTGCGAAAGGAGCCGTCATGGATGCCCGAGACTCGAAGCCCTCAACTGAGCGGAGGCCGACGCTCTTCCACCTCGCGACGACCGGTGCTTTGGCTGCTGCGGCGATCTTCGCGATGGTGGACTGCGGCGATAACGGCGATGACGACGGCGGCAGCAACAACGGGAACGCGACGGCCAACGGTGGGTCGAATTGTCCCCCGAGCACGACCAACGGCACGGGCGGCTCACCTTCGACGGGCGGCAGCGCCGCGGCGGGCGGTGCGGCACAAGGAGGAGCGGGAGGCGCGCAAGCCGACGCGTTCATCCAACAAGTCCAAGTGAGGCTCGATGCGGGCCGTGAGACGTTCCGGTACGACACATTCGGCGACGAGGCTTTTTGGGGCGGAGAGCTGCGGCTCCACGACGCCATCAAGGGTGAGACACTGGGTGGCGTCGGCCCGGGAGTAAGCCCGACCACGGCGATCGAGCTCGGATTGAAGGTCGATCAGGACGCGCTCCCGACGGATATCGTGACAGGCATCGAGAACGGGACGATTGATCTGAGCGGTCCCGCGACGACCATCGCCCTCCTCCAACTGAATGCCGTCGTCGGTGTGACCGGCTTCTTCGACGCTGACGGCGACCTCACCTCGATGGGCATTCAGTGTGCGCTCTGCCATTCCACGGTCGACGAAGCATTCGCCCCCGGGATCGGCCACAGATTGGATGGCTGGCCCAATCGTGACCTCAACGTCGGCGCCATCATCGCTGCCGCCCCCGACCTGAGCGCCTTCACCGATCTACTCGGCGTGGATGACGCGACCGTGCGCACCGTCCTCGACAGCTGGGGCGCCGGGAAGTTCGACGCCGAGCTCATCCTCGACGGAAAGGCCTTTCGACCGGACGGAGGAACCGCGGCGACCCTGATGCCGCCCGCGTTCGGTCAGTCGGGCGTCAATCTGCACACGTATAGCGGCTGGGGCTCCACCACCCATTGGAACGGGTTCGTCGCGAACCTCGAAATGCATGGCAAAGGCACGTTTTACGATCCGCGTCTCGACGACCCGGACAAATTCCCGATCGCGGCCGCGAACCAACTCGGGCACATCAAAGCCGACGAAGACCTCGTCTCGGGCAAGCTGGCGGACCTGCACCTCTACCAGCTGGCGCTGGCGGTCCCCACGCCGCCCACCAACCATTTCGACTCCGTACAAGCGATGCAGGGCGCATCGCTCTTCATCGGGAAGGCCCAGTGCGCCAACTGCCATGTACCGCCGCTATTCACGGAGCCCGGTTGGAACATGCATACAGCCGAAGAGATCGGCATCGACGATTTTCAGGCGACCCGCGCGCCCGACAATCGCTACCGCACGACCTCGCTGCGCGCGCTCTTCGTCCGCGAAAAGGGCGGCTTCTATCATGATGGCCGATTCCCGACGTACGCCGACGTCATCGACCATTACGACACCTTTTTCAACTTGCAGCTGACCGCCGACGAGAAGCTGGCACTGGCCGAATATCTGAAGTCGCTTTGAGCGACACGCCGTACCGACCGCGGGCGCGTCCCGCGGTCGGTGTGGCAACTCCCCCCATTGCGCTGGCAGCTCAACGGCTAGCTTGGTGAGGCCGTTGGCGCTGCATCAGCAAAAGGGAGACACGGTGATGACCAAGCACAAGACCGGGACCCGTGAAGAGTGGCTCGCAGCCCGGCTGGAGCTGCTGAAGGCCGAGAAGGAGCTGACGCATCGAGGCGACGAGGTCGCGCAGCAGCGGCAGGCGTTGCCCTGGGTGCGGGTCGACAAACCGTATCGATTCGAGACGGAGGAGGGCGGCGCTTCTCTCCAAGACCTCTTCCGAGGGCGCTCGCAACTGCTCGTCTATCACTTCATGTTCGGCCCCGACTACACCGCGGGCTGCCCATCCTGTTCGGCGATCGCGGACGGCTACGACGGGTTCGTTACGCACCTAGCTCACCACGACGTCATGCTCTGGACCGTCTCGCGTGCTCCGCTCGCGAAGCTGCGGTCGTACAAACAGCGAATGGGTTGGACGTTCCCCTGGGCATCCTCGGTCGGGGGCGATTTCAATTTCGACTTCAACGTCGCGTTCCACGAAGAGCAGCAGCGCAAAGGCGGCATCGAATACAATTACCGGCGCGAGCCCCCGCTCGATCCGCGCGCGGGCGACGGGAACGGCCCTGAGGACCAGTTCGCGTCCATGTGCGGAACGGACGCGGCTACCTATACGCGTGACCGGCCCGGCCTGAGCGCGTTCACCGTCGACGACGGCGTCGTCTACCACACCTATTCCGCGTACGCGCGCGGGGTCGATTCCCTCTGGGGTATGTACCAGTGGCTCGACCGCGCGCCGAAGGGGCGCAACGAGAGCGGCGTCTGGTGGAAGCGCCACGACGAGTACGACAAGCGATGAAGGTGGGCGTCAGCGATCTCGAGCGCCGACGCACACGCTCAGTGCTACTCATTGAAGAGGAAGAACATATACACAGCGAACAACGTGACGCCGATGAACGCGGCGATCATCGCCAAGTAGAGCACACGATTGTCCAGTCGCGGTTTCGACGAATGACCGCGAATACGTTCGGCCGGTATCATGGTGTCTCCTTACGCGCTACCCAACAGATCACAGGCGGCAACTCTCGGGCCGCTTGGCTGGATCGGTTGCAGGACGCCCGACCTTCGCTCACGACGCACTCTCCCCCCTGCTCGCGGGTAAGACTCGCGACCGATCAGCCTCCGAGGGGCTCGGTAAGGTCGAAGGGTGGTCAGGCGCCCGAGCCGCCCTGAGGCCTCGGAGGCTTCGGCGGCGCGGGCTCCACGCCCTCGCGTCCGAGCAGCTTCAGGGCGGCACCACGCATCCCCGCCAGTCGTTGCAGCGCCGCACCGACATCTTCCGCCTTGGTCGCGACGGTGTCGCGAAGCTCGGCCTCCAGCTCACGCACCTTCGTCGCGAGCGCCCGCGCGTGGCGCGCGCGAACGCTGATGGTGCGCCCCGCGTATTCGTCCAAGACGCGCGCGAGCCGCCCCGCTTCGTCAGCGAATGCCTGGGGCGTGAGCGACAGCCTCCGCGTCGTCTTCCTCGTCTTCGGAGCGTCATCCCTCATCCGGCCGCCCTCACACGCGCGTCAGGAGGTATAGCAGCGACCTCGGGGTGTGCACGCGACGCGGCGCAGCCCGCGTCGGTCACGGACGGGGCTCTTCGCAAATACAGCCACCTGCGCTCAACGGCTCAATGGTGCGTCCGCACGTGGCTGGTCTTGCCGTTCGTCGGATGTTTCGCGGTGCCCTTCTTCTTCGCCGCGGTGCGTTTCGGCGTCGGGCGCTCTCGCCCTTCATCGCGCTCGTCCTGCGGCGTCGTCCGCATCGAGCCCATGAGCACCTCGTGGAGGTTGTCGACGAGCGGTTGACGAAAGTCCTCGGCGACCACTTCCTCGAACTGCTGCTCCATGTCGTTGCCTAGCACGGCGAGCTGTTGCATCCCGAGCGCCTTTTCGACCTTGGGAAAGAACTCTTTTTCTTCTTCGTCGACGTGGTGCTCGACGGTCTCACGCAGGACCGTGAGGTAGTAGTCGAAGTCTTTCGTGTCCAAGTTCTGATTCGCGCGGAAGAGACAGAACTCGATGACGCCGTGCTCGACGAGGGATTCGCCGAGGATGTCGACCAAACCGAGCGCCTCCTCGCACGCGGGGTAGAAGATCTCGCGTTCGATGGCGTCGTGCGCGACCAAGCTCGCAGCGAGCTGCTCGAACAAACGGCGTTTGTCGGCCTTGCCTTGCGCGCGCTCGACCTTGTCGAACAACTCCTTCACCTCATCGTGCTGCTTCTTCAACAGTTGGGTCGCCTTCATGCCGTCTCCTTCTCGAGGGTTCGCTTGGCGCGTTATGACGAGGCGCTGCAATCGCCGGGCCGTGCGTCGCACAGTGCCCTCGCAGGGCACGATCGTTGCCCGATCATCTTTCGGACCGCGGAAAAGGAGCTGTCAATGGCAACGCGAAAGGGCTCGTCGCGAAAAGGCACGGGCAAACGCAAATATGGAAAGAAGGCTTCGAGCAAAGTCGAAAAGGCGATGCACGAGAAGAAGCGTGGCACCCTGAAGAGTGGCAAAAGCGGCAAAAAGGTGAAGAGTCGCAAACAGGCCATTGCCATAGGCTTGTCGGAGGCGCGCCGTTCCGGCGGAAAGGTTCCGAAAAAGAAGAGCTCGAGCTCCGGCCGGAAGAAGCGGTCCTCCGGGAAGAAGAGCTGAAAACCCGTTACTTCTTTCGCGGAGGCGTGAGCGCGGCGTCCGGCTGGCGCAGCACGCCTTCGCGCACCGCTCGCGCGGCGCGAACGACCGCGCGACCCGCGTTGCGCGCTTCCTCCTGGATGGCCCGATCGCGGTCGAGCGCTTGGTGGCTCGTCGCATAGGGCTCGAAGTAGCCCACGTACCGCTCGATCTCCCCGAGCGCTCCGCTCGGGACGAGGCCCATCCAGGTCAACCAATCGTGCAACGAAGTGCGCAGCGCGCTCGCTCCGGAGACGTCACCGTGAACGATAAGACCGAAAGCCCTGCCGGCGAGGTGCTTCGGGTACGACCACCCGTCGAGCTCGAGAGCCTTCGCGCGCGCAGCATCTTTGCCCTGCGTCGTCGTCGGGTCGGGGTTGCCGCCGTCGGCGCATACCAGCCGGTCCATCATGAGCTTCAGCGGGCTCGGCGCCTCGCCCCAGTACACGGGCGCGACGATCAACACGCCATGAGCGGCGACCCACAGCGGATATATCTCCGCCATCGCGTCGCCCGTCTGGCCCGTCGCGTGGTTCGGGTAGCAGGAACATGGCCAATGACAAAGCGGCATCGCGGTCGAAACACACGCCTTGCAGGGGTGGATGTGCAAGAGCGGCTCGGAAACCAGCCGCGATAGATCGAGGCGGTCGGCAGCCCCGCCGTCCGCCGCGATCGCGTCCATCGCGACCTCCACGAGGCGATATGTCTTCGACATCTCGCCGGGGCAAGTACCGTCGTTGCGGCTCGAGCCGACGATGACCAGCACGCGGACCGGACCGTCTGGAGCGGCGTGGCGTTCGGCGGCGGAAAGAACCGCGGCTCGCGACGCCCGCCAATCCTCCGAAAGCTCGTAAGACGGATCCGCGAACCCCGGCCCCGCCGGGCGGGTGAGAGGTGCCTTCCGGCCTCTGCAGTATGCGTCATACGCAATTGCCTCCAACCGATCGATCGCGTCACGCTCCCCATCGAAAGCGGGGTCGACGAACCGCTCGAGGTACCGCCGGCGAAACGCAGCGCGATCGAGCCTACCCGGATATTGCCCTTTGCGAACGTCGACCATGGGACGCGCCCTCAAAACCGGTGCTTCGCGCCCTAGGGCCGCAGCACCACTTTGAGACAATCATCTTCCTTCTTGTTGAAGATGTCGTATGCGTGCGGAGCGTCGGCGAGGGGTAGCCGATGCGAGATGACATCGTCCGCGCGGAGCTTCCCGGCGACGACCAATTCCAACAAATCGTCGACGTACCGGTGGACGAGCGCCTGCCCCATCCCCACGCGAATCCCCTTGTCGAACATCTGCCCAATCGGAAAATTGTCATAAGGGACGCCATACACGCCCACGATTGAAATGGTGCCTCCGCGGCGTACGGCGCTCACACATGAGCGCAACACGTCGATCGTGCCGACCTGGACGTGAATCGCGTTTTTGACCTTGTCGCCGAGCGTGCGATGCGCCTCCATTCCGACAGCATCGACGACGACGTCCGCACCTCTGCCGTCCGTCATCGCCCGGATACGCTCGATGGTCTCGTCGTTGGCGAACATGACGTCGGCCTTGGCGGCGCCGCGCGCTCGCTCGAGCCGATAGGCCTCCCGGTCGATGCCGATGACACGCGAGGCGCCCTTGAGCCATGCGCACTTCATGGCCATGATCCCCACGGGGCCACAGCCGAAGACGGCGACGGTCTCACCACCTTTCATGTCAGACCACTCGATCGCGCTGTAGCCCGTCGGCAGAATATCGGTGAGAAAGAGGACGCTTTCGTCGCTCATCGCATCGGGTACTTTGCGCGGGCCGACGTCTGCGAAGGGTACCCTCACGTATTCGGCCTGGCCGCCCTGGTACCCGCCGTAAACGTCGGTATACCCGAATAGGCCACCGCCCTTTTCTTTCAACAGACCACCCTCGGGGCCGTAATTCTTGTTGGAGACTTCGCAATGCACCGGCAGGCCGCGGTTGCAAAACCAACACGCGCCACACGCGATCGGAAACGGCACGAAGACCCGATCACCCTTCTCGAGCTTCGTCACTTCGGATCCGACTTCCTCGACGACGCCCATGAACTCGTGGCCGAGCGTCATCGGCTTTACCTGAGGGATCAGCCCGTTGAAGATGTGCAGGTCCGAGCCACAAATCGCGGTCGCCGTCACACGTAGGACCACGTCGGTGGGCTCCACGATTCTGGGATCCGCCACATTGTCGACCGTGACCTTTTTGGGCCTGTGGAAAACCAACGCACGCATGGCGAACCTCCAATAGTCGACCACCCGCAGGTTTCGTGCCGTACGCGAAGAAGCGGTACGCGTGGCGGCGCTCGGAAACGCTCGTTCAAAACACCAACAAGAATGGAAACGACCGAGGTCGCACAACGCCACATTGGCAAAGGCAAGAGCCTGAATATTCTTAGCCATCCCATGATCTTTTCACAATCGCTGTGGTCGTCTGCGCGGCATCGAGTCGTTGAAGGAGCGAGGGTCGCGTGTGGGCTGGCGCACTGGTCTTGGCGAGCGCTCGCTTATTTGCGAGCTCCCCGACTGCAGTCGAATATCCGAGCACAAGGCGAAATCCGCGCAACGGCGGCCGCGCTGCATGCGTCGGCAGACCGCCTGCAGACGAAGCAGACGGTTATCGTCTCACCCGCTCAGCGATTGGATATTTGGTAGTCGGATCGTACGCGTAGAGCGCTGCTCAGAGCACGGTTCCGAGCGGACCGAGATCGATATTGAGATCCTCGTCGCGCAGCCGAAATACCCTCTTGAGCTCCGCCATCTTTTTGTCGAGCTTGAGGAACGTCTCTCCCATCCGCTCGATCTCCTCGTCCGTCAGGGAGCCGGCCTCGACTCGCCGAGTCGCCTGGCGTTCGAGCAGCTGACGGACGAGCTCGACAACGGTGAGCACGAGCTGCGCGAGGCCTTGCTCGACCCGTTCCGGGTCGACGGCAATATGCCGCGGGCCACGCACCGTCGTGGCGCGCGGTTGCCGCGCGAGCTCGACGAGCACGGACGGATCACCGACGTAGCGATCGGCGAACGGGCGGCCCTTCGGACGGGCGCGCGTCTGGCCGCCACCTTCCAGTGCGGCTCGTCGGCGTTGCTGTCGGTGTGTATCGGCTCGGATACTGCGCTGAGACATCGGTCGGCTCGGGTTCGGTCACAATGAATGAATACGGAGGCCATGGTCCGCTGAGCAAACAGCGCACGCGGTCCTCTGCATGCGTAATTCGGGTGAACGCGCGGCGAAGGCGCACCACATCCCCGGACGCGAGCAGAAAGGCCCCTCGCAAGAGGACCGGCGCCGCAGCGGGACAGGCACGACTCACCTCGAGGACGTACGCGCGCAATCGCTCGTAGATGCCTCGGGCAACGGGGTGGTGAGCGTCGGGGCCGACGATGACGATCCCCATCTCGAGCTTGTCGCCGACGCGCCGGAGCGCGTCGAGCAGGAGGTCGTGGCGTGCAAGAAGCGCCCGTCGCACGCCCTCAGCCGTCGGCAAGACCGTGCCGAAACGAGCCGGAAGCGCGGGGACGAAGCGACGAATGTCCTCGACCGTGAGCTCGTGGGAGACGAGGTTCTCCGACGTGGGACGACGGTGAGAAGCGTCGACCGCCGTCGCGAACGCGACGAGCTCACCGGCCTCGACATTGCCAATCGGCGCGCCACTCCATCCCCTCAGGGTCGAAGGAAGGCGCGTCCCGCGCGCGCCGATTGCATAGACATAACGATGGCTCATCGGCTTCGACGTTTCGACGATCCTGCGAGGATCGGCCGCGGCTCGACATGGAGGCGCTCGACCGACGCCAGGAGCACATTGAGCTGCAACGAGATGAGCTCGACATCCGCAACCGAGATCATGAGATCACCCGTCAGCACGACCCCTCTGTCGACCAACCTGTCCAGCAGGTCCACGAGCGAGCCGTTCGCGTGCGTGTTCGGGGTGCGCACTTGCAACTTCCTCACGGCGACGACTCGGCGTTGATGACCGCGAAGCTGTAGGGCGGAAGCGGCCCGGTGTACTCCGACGATAGAGGAACATCCTGCATCGTGAAGTCGTGAAGGCTCCTCAGGAAGGCCTCCTCGGCACCCCGGCGGACCAGGAACGCCGCGCGCATGATCTCGACCTCTCGTCGCGACCTCGGTTCGGAACGGGGCATCAGACATCCCCCGTCCGCGCCCGGCAGAATTGCATTGTAGGAAGCCTCCTCGATCTCGTTGATCACGCGGTCGACGGCATCGCTCGCTTCGCGTTCGCGGCGGCGTTTCGCGAAGTATGCGTGCCCTGGCCTCGCGTCGCGTTGCGTGCGCCCTACGGCTCGCGATGCGACGTTCTCGACATCGGTTGTCTTCGCGCGCACCTCGACCAGCCATTCGTCGCGTCCGTCGATGCGGCCGAGCGCGTCGAGCAGGCGGTCGTGCTCGGTGTCCAATGCCGTCGCGAGATCTTCGGTGCGGGCGTAAACGGCGCCGAACTTCGACGGCAGCACCGCGCAATGCCGATGAATGCGCTCGACCATCGCGTCATGCGCCAGAACGGCGCTCTCGACCCAAGCTCGATCACGAAGACGGGTTTCAAGCGCCTCGTGTGTGAACTCGGCCAGCGGGACGGACTGGACGATGGCACAGAGATCCCGCGCAACGATCCGCTCGATCGAGCAGGCCGTGGTGAGCCCCACCGGCAGCTGGCCGGCCGCCGGCGTCGCGACGATACCGTATAGGTAATACCCGCGCTCCCCGCCGCCGGCGCGAGGCGACCCCCCGGGTGCTCGACGACGAGCACCCGGCCCAGGGCGTTGATGTTTACCGGTCATTGCGACTCCTCGTCCGCGGCGGCCTGGGCCTCCGCCGCAGCGGCTGCCTGCTCGTCCTCGCGCATTTGTTTCAGCTCCGCGAGCAGCTCTTCTTCCTGCTTTTGGAACTCTGCCTCGTCGATCTCTCCGAGCTCGAGACGCGCATTCAGCCGAACGAGCTCGTCCTTGAGCTTCTCCTGACTGGGCATCTGAGCATTCGCCTGATCTCGTATCGTTTCGAGCAGCGAGACGAACAAGTGGGCCGGTCCAGTCACCGGCGCGAGCAGGATGTCGCTGAGAAGTCCCATGAGCGACCTATTGCGGCTGGTCCGGGATCACCAGATTGACGAAGCTGTACGGAGGCAATGGGCCGACGTACTTGATGATCAGTCGATCCTTCTCCGCCTCGGAGAGCGCCTTGACCTTCTCGTCGAAGGTCGGGATCTTCGAGCGATCGACCAGAAACGACGCGTTGAGGATCATGTCGTCGGCGAGCAGCCGGTTCGTCGCCACGTTCGCAGCGAGCGCGCGCAATTGGTCGAGAATGCGCTCCGCCTCCGCGCCGCGCTTGCGCTCCATGGCCTCGAATGCCGCGCGCCCCAACTCGATCTTGTCGTCGTTCGCTTCCTTGGACGCAGCCCCGGCGGTGCCGAGGAGACCCTTGATATTCGGCTCCTCTGCGAGGATCTCGGAAAATAGGCGATTGCGATCCCACAGGACTTTGAGATTGAGCTCGGCCTTGCCCTTCACGGTGTCGAAGAAGCGCATCAACGCGCCGTGGTTGTCGCGCAGGAAGCGAATGACCTCGCCATCGTTGCCGGCAACCGTCCCGAAGCGCATCGGCAGAACGTCGCCGCGTTCGAGCGCCTCGTCGACGAGCCCCTCATGCGCAGCCAAATTCGCCCGAGAGGGATCATATTGCGTCAGCGGAACGTCGCTCACGAGCGCCGCGAGGTCGCCGTCGCGAACAAGACGAGGCTTTCGCTTCGCGCCATTCGCCCCGATGGGCAATGTGTGGAAGGACGCCTTTTTGGCCGATCCAGGCAGCACACAATACACATACGTCCCTGTTTTCGTCGCCGCGGACTGCGTTTCCATTTTGAATTCTCCGCTTTCGTCGATTGCACACCACGCGAGCGTCTCGTCTCCGTGTCGGGTCACTTGCCGCCTTGCCCGAGCTTCGGGAAGACGACGTTCGCGTCGTTCTTGCGCGCGCGCTGCGCGCTCAAGAGCTGTTCGATCACCGGCTCGATGACATCGCGAGCGGCGTGGAAATGCTCTTCGAGATCATCGAGACGAAGGCCTTCGGTGTGCTCCGCCAGGTATCCGGCGACGTCGTCCGCGGATAGGGCCGGCGCCTCCTCGGGAGGTGGCGTTACGATGCTGGGCTTCTCGCTCACCTCGATCTGCCGGGAAGGCGCGGCCTCTGCCGACGGCGGCCGTGCGGCGAGCTCGGCGGCGCGAATGGCGTCGGCATACCGAAGGTATGTGTCGACCGACGCGACGACGACGCGCGCTTCGACCGTGAGCACTTCGATTCCGACGAGCGATACACGCGCCCATGCGTCGATCACGATGCCCTTGTCGAGAATGGCATCGAGAACGTCCGCGAGCGTGCCCCCGCGCGGGGTCGATCGGACGGCAGGCGAACGCGAAACCGTCCCCTGATCCGGCGCTAAAGCGCCCTCCTGGTTGCGAACTTCCATGGGTCACCTCACGGCTTGGCGCCCGGCTTCGACGCCGTCGATGAAAGCGAATCGTGCCTGTCGACACTCGTTGTCGACACTCGTCCCTATCGAGACTCGAGCACCAGCCGTGCCCGCGTGCGGGCGGCTCTTGATACGTTCATATCGACGGTCGCGTCGTAAATCGCACGTGAATGCGGTACGCAAGTTGAAGACGGTGATCGTGAGCCCCGCGGGGCGAGGTCCTTCCTCGCCGGACCGAGAGCTGATCGTTCGAGAACGGGGTTGGACCTCGACACGCTCGAATCGCGAACTGCACAACGGAGGACCACGTGAGCCAATCGATCTCCCCCCAACGACCGGCGCCGCCGCGGACCCAAGGCACCGTCACCACGCGGCGGGGCGATAACCTGGCCGACATCCTCGAGCGCGTCTTGGACAAGGGTATCGTCGTCGCGGGCGACGTCACCGTCTCGCTCGCCAGCGTCGAGTTGTTGAGCATCAAGATTCGCCTGCTCATCACCTCGGTCGACAAGGCTCGAGAGATCGGCATCAACTGGTGGCAACACGATCGCGCGTTGACGTCCAACGGACAGACGCCCGCCCTACCCTCGCCCAATTCCAACGACGACGAGACCAGGCGATTGCACGAGCGCCTGGATCATCTCGAGCACGAGCTCGAAAAGATCCTCCCGGCGTTGGAGGCGAATCGAGCGAATTGGTGGCACCGCCGACGCCGACCGCCTTCGTAAGAAGGTCAGTCCTCCGAACCCAATGTGAAATAGAACGTCGCCCCCTCGCCGGGCTTCGCGCTGCCCCAGATCCTTCCCCCATGGCGGGCGACGATCCGATGGACCGTCGCGAGGCCGACGCCGGTCCCCTTGAAGTCGCTCTCGTCGTGCAGTCGCTGGAACGGTGAGAAGAGCTTGCTGCCGTCTTTCATGTCGAAGCCGGCCCCGTTGTCGCCGACGAAAAATCCCGCGTCTTCACCGACGCTTTTGCCGATGCGGATGTGCGGCTCGGGGTGTTTGCTCGTGAACTTCCAGGCGTTACCGATGAGATTCTCGAGAACGATCTTCACCAGCGCCGGGTCCGCCTGCGTTCGGAGACCGTCTTCGATATCGATGGTGACGGTGCGGCTCGGCTCGTTGCTTCGAAGCAACGCGACGACCTCTCCACAGAGCGACGTCAGATCGACGTCCTGTCGCTGCGGATGGGTGCGCGTAATGCGGGACAGGCGAAGAAGATCCTCGATGAGCTGGGTCATTCGGGTCGTCGCGACGCCGATCTTGTCGATATAGTCTCTACCTTCGTCGTCCAGCACCTTGCCGTAATCGAGTAGCAGGAGGCGGCTGAAGCAGCTGATCACGTGGAGCGGCGATCGAAGATCGTGGGAGACGGAGTAGCTGAAGCTGTCTAGCTCGCGATTGGCCTCTTTCAGATCGGCGACCGCTTGGTGCAACTCGCGATTGGTATGCTCGAGGTGCTCGGTGAGGCGCCTATTCTTCTCGGACAACACGCGCGCTTGTACGAGGTTGTCCACGCGGGCGCGCAGCTCTTCTCCGGAGCACGGCTTCGATAGGATGTCGTTTGCGCCAGCACGCAAGAGACCGGCGCGTACTTCGTCGTCTGCCTTCGCCGTGAGGAGCAGGACGGGAACTTGGGATAAGTTGGCGTGCTCACGCACGTGCCCGAGCAGCTCCGTGCCGCTCATGCCGGGCATCATGACGTCACTCACGATCAGCGTCGGCTCCATGCGGAGCGCCTTTTCCAACGCTTCGCGCCCGTTCGAGGCCTGCTCGACGCGGTACGACGACCCGAGCTCGTCGCGAATGAGCCGCCGCATCTCGGCATTGTCTTCGGCGACCAACACCAACGGCGCCGATGGATCCCCCAATGAGCCCTCCACCGGCGCGGGCCGAGCCAGCTCCTCCACGACTGCGTGAATGTCGGCCGACGGCGGGACGAGGCGGCGAGCGACGACCGTGACCTCGTCTCGTGGCCGGCTCGGCAGCTTGACGGTGAACGACGCTCCACCCTCGGTGGCACGGTCGACGGAGACATCACCGCCGTGAAGCTGCACGAAATCGCGAACGATGGCCAGGCCGAGGCCGGTTCCTCCGAAGGAGCGAGTGCTCGGATCGGCGAGTTGTCGAAAGCGCTCGAAGACTGCATCGCGGTGTTCGGGCGCGATGCCGGGGCCACTATCCGCGACCTCGAGAACGAGGTTCTTCGCCTCGTCGTCGACACGCAGACTGCAACGGATCACCCCCCCGTCCGGCGTGAATTTGAAGGCGTTCGACAGGAGGTTCGTGACGATGCGTTGAAACTTCTCCGAATCGACCTCGGCACGGACAGTGTCCGGCACGTCGACGACGAAACGCATCTTTCTGTCGAAGCCGATCGATTCGAAGTAGCCCGCGATCAATCGCACCGCGTCGGACACGTTCACGTCGGCGTACTCCGGCCGCATCTTGCCGGCCTCGAGCTTCGACGTGTCGAGGAGGTCGTTCACGTGCCGAAGCAGCATGCGGCCGTTCTGCACGATGGTTCCGACGTCGTGCCTCTCTCGATCGTCGAGCCGCGGTGATCGCGCCAAACGCTCGCCATAGCCGAGAATGAGCGCGAGCGGCGTGCGCAGCTCGTGGCTGATATTCGCGAAGAACTGACTCTTCAGTTGGTCGAGCTCCGAGAGCCGCGCGTAGAGCCGCCCGAGCTCCGCATTGCTCTCTTTCAACTGACGGCTCGCGTCCGCGACCTGCTGGCTGCCGACGTAAACCTCCGCCTCCATCCTCGCTGCTTCCATATGGAGCGCGACGTTCGCCTCGTGCTCTTCCGAGCTCTTCTGTTTGACGCGGACGAATTCGGTGACGTCCTCGACGCGATGGATGATGCACGAGACCTCGCCGGATGGATCGAGCACCGGCGAGTTCACGGGGCTCCAATAGCGCGCCTCGAAGCCGCCACCTTCCTCCGAGGGCCGCCGAACATCGTACTTCTGGATGGGCATGGTGTCCGGCTTGCGACTGCGGATCACCCGCTCGAGCGACGCTCGCAGATTGCGGACACCCTCCGTCGCCGGATCGTCGGGGTTGTCGGGGAACACATCGAACAGGCTTCGTCCGACAATCTCCTCACGCTGTGTGAGCGTCGCCCGAGCGTAGGCATCGCTCACCGCGATGATCGTTAGGTCGGGCGTGAGGACGAGGTAGAGGCCGGGGGATGCCTCGAAGATGGCGCGAAAGTCGGGTGCCGGGAGCGTCATACGAGCTCGAAGGGGCGCAACCGCATCAACGCGTGGTCGGACTCGAGAAATGCGAAATGGTCGGTCGGCCCCATCAGGCGCCGAATCGTATCGAGGTGCGTCGCGTCCGCAATCCAGCCGATCGGCTTTGGTACTCGGTGGATTCGAACGGTGTCGACCGACGGATCGAGGCGTGCTCGCCTCGATCGCACCCGTTCGAATCGTGTACTACGGCTCGCCGTCGAGCGTCCTGCGCATGCCGCCGACCGACGTCAGCGACAAGCTGCCAGCAGCCGCCCGAGCTTCTTCGCGCGCGCGCGAGCTCGGAAGATGCAGAAGACCGTCTCGTCGCGCATCTGCGTACCGCTGCACGACACCAGGGACTCGAGCTCTCGCACGGCGTCTTCGACAGCCAGGTACTCATCCAGCGCCGCGTCGACGTCGTACTCTTCGAGCAGCGCGCGGCATCGTAACCCGGCAGTGGTGGCGCGAATCAGATGTGTCGCGGCGAGCACCTCGACGCGATGTGTACCGACCTCCGCGAGACGCTCTGCTTGGCTCCCATCCGAGCCGTCGACGGCAGACATGGCCGTGGCCCGAGCATGCACCGTGCCGTCCGATTGAAATGCGGCGCGAGGTGGTTGTGCCGATGTGGTGTGACGACCCGTTTGCTCGAAAGTCGTGACAGCCGTGTTGGCCAGACCGCCACGAGGGGCGTGCGCCTGAGACATCCGTCACCAATCCGAGCAGGGTGCGACGTCGTGTCGCAGGGCGGCCCTGTTTCGAGCTGTTACGGTTCGGCCGCATGCGAACCTTGACTTGGTGTTCCGGGCTGGCCCTGGTTGCAGCAATCGGTTGTGGGGACGACTCGAGCACCGGCGCCTCCGGCGGCGGTGGAAGCGGCGGCGACGCGTCCGGGGGTGCTCCGTCCGGCGGCGCACCCGCCGGCGGTGGAGGGTCCGACGACGGCGGCGGCGGGCAAGTGACGGGTGGTGGCGGCGGGGGCGGAGGCGCCGAGCCGCTCGACGTCGAGATCCCGTTCGAGGTGCGGGTCGGCGCGCTTCCCGCCGAATGCGGCCAAAACTACGAGACCCTGGGGGCCGAGCCTGCGGACGTCGAGCTTTCGGACCTGCGATTCTATATCCACGACGTGCGCCTGGTCGACGCCGAGGGCACCGAGGTCCCCGTCGTGCTCGCGCAAGACGGCACTTGGCAGCACGAGAATGTCGCGCTCCTGGATTTCGAGGACGCCGTCGGCGCGTGCGAGGGCGGCACGGCCGAGCTCAACCAGCGAATCCGCGGCACCGTGCCGGCAGGTGACTACCAAGGAATCGCGTTTCGGGTCGGCGTCCCGTTCGAGCTGAACCATGAGGATGTCGCGACGTCCCCCTCCCCGCTCAACGTGACGACCCTGTTCTGGACTTGGGGCTTCGGTCACGTGTTCTTCTCGGTGATCACGTCGGCAACACCGATAAAGGGTGGCGACGCCAATCAGCACTTCGTCCACCTCGGCAGCACCGGATGCACGGGTGATCCCGAGCTCGGCGAGGTCGTGAGCTGTACGAGCCCCAACCGCCCGGCCTTCTCGTTCGACGGCTTCGATCCGACGACCTCGAGCGTGGTGTTGAATCTCGAGCCTCTCCTCGTCGACTCCCACCTCTCGACGGAGGTCGGGTGCCACTCGTTCCCCGACACGCCCGCGTGCGTGACGCCGTTCGCTGCGTTCGGGATCGACTACGCGACCGGAGAGCTCACGCCGGATCAGACAATCTTCAGCGTCGAATGAAGACCTCCGTCATCACCTATGTGATGGCCGCAGCCTTTGGGCTCGGCGCATGTGAAGACCCATATCTGCCGTCTCCTTCCGGCGGCGGAGGCCAAGGCGGCATCCCCGCTTCGGGTGGCGGCTCGAGCGGCGCAAGCAGCGCCGACGGCGGGTCGAGCTCGCAAGGTTGGGAGTGGTCGCTGCCCGAAGGCTTCCCCATTCCCAAGGTGCCCGACGACAATCCGATGAGCCACGATAAGGTCGAGCTCGGCCGAAGGCTCTTTTACGATGTCCGCCTCTCGGAAAATCAGACCCAATCGTGTGCGAGCTGCCACGACCAAGCGCTCGCGTTTACGGACGGCTTGGCGCACGCAGTCGGCTCGACCGGTGAGGTCCATCCGCGCAGCTCGATGTCGATCGCCAACGTCGCATATTCCGCGACGTTGACGTGGGCAAACCCCGTTCTGTTGCACCTCGAGCCGCAAGCGGCAGTCCCGATCTTCGGGACGATGCCCGTCGAGCTGGGGATGAATGGCGTGGAGGAGGAGCTGGTCACGCGCCTCGCCGCTGATCCTTTGTACGAAGCGCTCTTCGCCGCCGCGTTCCCCGACGACGACGAGCCGATCGCCGTCGGCAACGTGACGAAGGCCCTGGCCTCGTTTCAGCGAACCGTCATATCCGGCGGCTCACCCTTCGATCGCTATGCGTATGGAGGGGACGCGACGGCCATCTCCGAAGCGGCGAAGCGCGGCCTCGATCTCTTCAATTCGGAGAAGCTCGAGTGCTTCCATTGCCATCAAGGTTTCAACTTCCAAGACTCGGTCACCTTTGAAGGGCAGGCGTTCGCGTCGATCAAGTTTCACAATACCGGCCTTTACAACATCGAAGGTACGGGTGCGTACCCCGAGGGCGGCGAGGGCCTCTACGCGATGACCGGCGACCCCGAGGACATGGGGAAGTTCCGAGTCCCGACCCTGCGGAACATCGCCGTGACCGCGCCATACATGCACGACGGAAGCGTCGCCACGCTCGACGATGTCCTCGATCACTATGCCGCCGCGGGGCGAACCATCGATGATGGCCCCTACGCGGGCGTCGGCTCGGACAACCCGTACAAGAGCAACTTCATCCTCGGATTCGAGCTGACGGCGGAGGAACGCGCGGACCTTCACGCATTCTTCGAGAGCCTCACGGACGAAGCCTTCCTGACGAATCCGGCGCTATCGAACCCGTGGCGACAATAGCGGTCGGCTGCAAGTCGGCTGCGACATCTTGACGCCGCCCGTGTGACTCATCGGCATGTATTGATTGTAGCCTCGCGCCGCAGCTCGTCGTCGGGCTGAGGCACGGAGCGACATCGTCGAAGTTCGATCGCCGCAATTCCTTCCTGGCACGCTTGTGGCGACGCCGCGCGCATATGCCGACGCGTGCGTACGATTACGGCCACTTCACGTTCTTCCTGGTCGGATGCACGGCCATCGGCGGCGCCGACGAGTTTCAAGACCAAACCGACGACGACGAGTGTTCGAGCCAGCGCTGCGACGACGGCTTATGTCCGAAGAACGCTTGCTCGACCGACGATCCTCCCGGCTCGACCGGCTCGTCGGGGCCAGGAGGTCAGGGACCCATCGAGACCCCGGCGGACCTGCCACCAGGGTGGATCGGCCCGGTGATGCACAATACTTCGCCGGAGGTTTCGGAGTGCGCCGAGCCCTACTCGGACCTCGTTGCGGTCGGCTACACGAGCGTATCGGCGCCTCCTGCGAGCTGCTCCGCGTGCAGCTGCGAATCCAGCGGATGCTCCGCGACGCTGTCCTTCTGGCAGGGTGAGGACGATTGCGAAGAGGGGTGCGCCGCCTCGAGAGCGCTTCCCCAGGACGATTGCGTGGATCTCCGCCATGTTGCCAGCTGCTCCGACAACGGCGCGAAATACAGCGCGACCGGTGCGACGGTGACGACGCCGACTTGCGCGGCATCGAATCAACAACCGACCACGGTCGATGTCACCTGGGCCACGGTTTCGACGCTTTGCCTGGCAGCCGACGCCGGCGCGAGCACCGGCTCGTGTATCGCCCGCGCAGGAGACGTCGATTGCCCGGCGCCGTTTCTCGCGCGCGCGGTGGTTTACACGAACATCGTCGACACCCGCGGGTGCACCGAATGCAGCTGCGCACCGGGCTCGTGCGGCGGAATCATCGATCTCTATGAAGGCAATGGATGCGGCGATGGGCACAAGAAGGGCTCGGTCGCCGCACCGTTCGCGGACGGCTGTGAAAGCTTCGGCGACAAACCGCGCGCGCGCTACACGCCCGATCCCGGGGCGGGTTGTACCGCCACGCCGTCGAGTCCGACGGGAGAGGTAACGCTGAGCGACCCCTACACCGTTTGCTGCGGTTAGGAGAGCCTCGCCGCCCGCAGTGTTCCCACCTCTTCTTCCTGGAGCTACTTGCGCTTCTTCGCGCCTTTGCCCTCGCGCGCTTCTGACTTCTTGTCGGCTTTTTTCGCGAGCTTCAGGACCTTCTTTGCGGCCTTCTTCTCGTTTTTCTCATCGGTCGTCTCGGCCTTGTCGCGCTTCTTGTCCTTTTTGCCCTTCTTGCTCTTTTTGCCGATCAATGGCTCGGGGCTCGGATGTCGAGGCTCATAGACGCCGAGCTTTCCGCCCCCAGGCAACGTCAGCTCGCTGAGCAGGCCCCATCCGCGATCGTGGGTCGGGGCGCAGGCGACACCGGCAGCCCTCATTTCTGCGACGAATGCCGCAATGTCGTCGACCAGCAAGTAGAGCTGGTGCACGTCGTTCTTGTCGGACGGGTGCACCGCGACCTCGGACGGAGGAAGCCCAAAGATGAGCCACCCATCTCCGGCGTCGACCGCCGGTAGCTTGAGGATGGTCTTCAGGAACGCACGGTCTGCGTCGGCGTTCGCGCTGTAGATGATCGAATGGGCGCCCGTCAGCATGTCTGTTCTCCAGGAATGAGCGCAATCCTGCCATACGTCGGCGACGGAGCCCCAACACTCGGCGATCCGAGCGACGACGCCCGAGTCGCCGTGTGACAGTTGTGTGTCGGCCGACCGAGATCCCGTCCCGAAGCGCGAGCATTCGGGGCATGACGCTTGCCGCCTCTCCTCGAGAAGAGAAGTCGCCATGACAACCAAAGCGCAGATCAAGAAAGTGCTCTACACGGCAAAGACTCACACGACCGGTGGTCGAGAAGGAGGGACGTCTCGAACGGATGACGGCAGGATCGACTTGAAGTTCTCCGCGCCCGGCGAAGGCACGGGGACCAATCCCGAGCAGTTGTTCGCAGCGGGCTGGTCGACTTGTTATCTGTCCGCCATCAAGCTCATCGCGCAGAAAAGGAAGATCACGCTTCCCGATGAGCTCGCGATCGACACCGAGGTAGACCTGGGTTCGACGACCGACGGCCATTTCGCGCTCGGGGCTCGCCTCACCGTCAACCTGCCGGGGGTCGCAGCCGATGTCGCTCAAGACCTCGTGAACAAGGCGCACGAAGTCTGCCCGTATTCGCGTGCCACCCGCGGCAATATCGACGTCACGACCACCGTCACCGGTGCGCTCCCGATGAAGAAGGCGGGTTGAGTGCGAGTCGGGAGCGCGCGGGCCTCACATCAGCGGGTCGATGACGCGCACGCTCGCTCGAAACGGGGGCAGGCCGCGCAAGTAGACCGGAGCCCATCGGGTCATACACGTCGATAGCGCGTGCAACAGTCCGGGGTCGTTCGTGTCGCCCACCACGGTCGCCTTCGCTCCGTCGAATGCGACGTCGACGTGCCCATGCGGGTCTTCACCCGGATCGCAGCGACGAATCAATCGACGTAGCCGGTCTCGAGTACGGCTCTCCACGGTCGACTCGCTGTGAGCCGTCGGCGGCGACGCCATCGTCGCCGCGGCGTCCGGCGATACCGACCGAAGGACCTCGCGCAGCCGCCCGCCGAGCTCGAGGTCGCCGCGCGCCTCCGCACGCTTGATGAGCGCCTGGGCGACGACGACAAATGCCGATTGCGGTATCGCCGGGAGCACGCGGTCGAACCAGTCGGGAATCATTGGCAGCACTTTCGCGAAAGCGTCGGCGGAGAGCGGCGCAAGCGCGGGCCCCTCCGCGTGTTGCGCCATTTCAATGGCGTGGCGAAGCGCAGTCGCGTCGTCACCGATGCGATATGCGCCTTCGAAGAGGCGATGCGTCGCATACGTCCATATCGGCGAGCCGCGAGGCGCGCGCTCCACCGTCAGACGAAGGAGGAACATCGCGTCGGCTTCGGTCGCCGCGAACTTCGCCGCCCGAGCCTCGGTCTCGCCGGGGACGAAAGGTGAGCCCGGCGCGACCACGAGCGTCTTCATGGTGACGAAGGCTTCCTGGCGCCGCCCGTCCATATCGAGCAACGTCGCGAGGGTCGAGCGCGCATGGTGGAAGACGGGATCGCCGAGCTTCACCGATTCACTCGCGCGCTGCGCGAGCTCCAGCGCTTTGCTCAGCTCGTGCTTGCGCAGTTGCGCATCCGCGATGCCCAGGGCGTCCGCTCCGATGAAGTCGGCGGCGACCACCCACGCGAGTGGGTTCGCGCTATTGGAGAATTGCATTCGCACCTCACGCTCGCTCCTTTCGAGACGCTCTCGCCGCGAAGCGAAGCATTCGGCATTTCGCGTCGGGCGGGGGTCGTGCTCGAAGACGACGTCAGCCGCGCGCTCCGCCTCGAGATAGTGGTCGTACGCGGCGCGTTCTTCGGGCGCGAGCCGCGCTTTCAACAGAGACGACGAAATCCGCGTCCAGGCGGGGTCGATGACGACCTCTCGATCGAGATCGCGGGCGGACTCGGCTGGACCGACGAAGGCGAAATCGAAGGAACCGAGATCGAGTGGCTTGAACTTCTTCGCTGGCGCCGTAGCGAAGGTCTTCGCCAGAAGCGCGAGCTCGACGGACGGCTCGGCGACCCCGCCAGCCGACGGGCGCGGGACGAGTCCGTCGCATGGGTCGGGCATCGATGGCGGCGGGGGCGCGGGCGCGCGTGCAGGGGCGCTCGCCGGAGGAGCCTGGCACGATACCCCGATACAAAGACTCGCGATGCCGACCAGGCATACGATTGGCCCAGAGCGCTTCGTCGACTTTGACAAGGAGTCACGCAACGTCGCCTCCTGATCAGTCCACACGGCTCGCGACAAAACGGTAATCGGTCGCGACGACCTCGTTTCCCAGCGTCATCTGTTTATCGAAGGCGCCGACGAGGAGCGTGTAGCCATCGCTCGTGTCGACGACGGCGCCCGCGCCGGCGCAGCCGACGGGCGCTGCGCGAACCACCTCGCCCTCCGCAGACACCTCGATCAAGAGCGGGACGGGGCCCCAAACATCGAGCGCCGCGGGGGCGCTCCCGAAGAACGTCAGGATGGCGCCGCCGTCCTCCCGAGCGGCGACCGAAGGCTCGGCGCCGACGGCGTGGTAGTCCCAAACGAGAGCTCCGTCACGCCCCGCCAGGCGAACGAACCGCAACTTGGCCTCGGCGCCATTGGCACCGGATGGCTCGTCGTACGCTGCGAGTACGCCGCCATCAGGCAGCGGTCGAACGCGCAGCCTCTGGGGCGCTTCGGGCAATGTATGTGTCCAGACAATCTTCCCGCCTGCGGCACGCCGTTCGATCTGGGGTGCCCCATCGACGACATGCCCGAGCTCGACGGATGTTGCGATAATGGTGCCGTCTTCGAGGACGTCCCACGACAGAACGTCCCGCTCGAGGCTCGAGATGGAGAGCGGCTCGAAGGCGTCTCCGAGCTCGATGAGGAATGTGCCGTAGGGGCCGTCGGCCGGGGCAGGATACTCGACACCGTCGAGGACGAGCGATGTCGAGGATCGGACGATCGCGAACGCGCCCACCTGCGCGCGACCGAGGGCCGCGAGCTCGAGCAAGTCGGCGGGTCCGGACGACTCGATCGTGCGGACCACTGTGTGCTTACCCGTCGTGTCGAACCGGTACAACACAATCGAGGTGGGGCTGATTCGGCCGCCGATGATCGCATCACCGCCCGTCGTCGTCGTCAGTCGCGGCGGCAAGCCGTCCGGCCACAGGACCTCGTCGCCGACGCGCGAAGCGCTGTCTTCATCGACGCGAGCGACAACCGTGCCCCCCTCGGTGGCAACCAAAGCAAGCACGTCACCGGTCGGCGTGGGGACGAGCTCCGGCGGCCCGACGAGCCGATCGGACAGCTCGATAATCCCGGGCGTTCCGAAAACATTGGGCGCAATGCCCGGGCTGGTGAGGGGCAATATCATGGTCGCCCCGATCGTCCCCTCCCGTCGATCCTCCTGGACGAACCGAAGCCTCAAATCGACCTCGACGGTCCCAATCGAACAGCCTCGCAGGAAATCGTCGCGCCAGCGCGGTGCGGGAACCTCGAGCTTCGCGGTGAGATCCGTCGTGCCCTTTGCAACGCCCAGCGGCAGATGCTCCGAGGTGACGACTGGGTCTTCGATCGTCGTCGTCTCGACTTCCGTCGAGCATGTCACGGTGGCCGACTCCATCGAAAGGCGGCTCCGTTGGTCGACGAAGACCTTCATCACCGCCCGGATCTCGAGGCGCTCGTCGTTCCCATCCCCGGGGAGGACCGTCTCGAGCCTCGAGCTCGTAGCGTCGAGAAAGAGTTGGTGATCCACGCTGGGCAGCGGATCGTCACATGCGACCGTCAGGGTAACGAAAGCAAGGATGTTGGAGCGAGGAATCATCGGACGAGGCTAGCGGGTCACCCGTCGGTGGTGTACCCACGCACGAGCCATCACTTTGCAAGAGCCCGAGATGTCACGGCGCTCGTGTCGGCGTCGGACATCGCCGCCAGTGAGTGATACACGTGACACCGTGTGACAACGCGATCATGCTCGTTGACCGGCGTCGGTGTCTTTGCGCGAAGCTTCGCCGAGGCGGCGCAGCAGTTGCATACGGCCGCACATGCTCTTCCGCTCCTTTGCAGTCATCGCAATCCTGTCGGCTCAAGGCTGTAACCGCGAGAATGCGAACGACGACGCTGTAGGAGGAGCTGGAGGTGCGGGCGGCTCTTCCGATCCGGCGCTGGCAGAGCCGCCGGCACCGCCCGGCGACGCGGCTGCCGGCAACGGACCCGGCCGCCTGTTTGCGATCAGGCGCTTTGCGATCGGGAACGCGACGCTCGACGGTCAAGAGAACAGCGAGGCCTGGCGCTCCTTCGGCTACGATCTCGACGACCATCTCACGACGAATATCTTCGACGAATTGTGCACCCCAACCAGCGGCGCGAGCCCGAACAAGGCATTTCCGGACGGCGAAGGGGGAATCGACAATGCATGGGGCCGCGGACTACTTCCTATTGTGGTGCCCGCTTTCGGCGAGACGGTCCCGAACCTCGAGTCCGCCATCAACGAGGGAGTGGGCAACCGCGAAGCGGGGCTCCTTCTTCATTTGCGCAATCTCGGGGATCAAACGAATTACGATCCCATCGACGGGGTAATCTACGAAGGGCGCCGAAGCTCGGCAGGCGGCTGGGCGGTGGCCCGTCGCTCCCTCGCCGAGCCGGACGCGACGCCGCTCGAGGCAGCATTGAACAGCGGCCTGATGCGGGACGCAGAGTCGTACGTCGCAGATGGGACCTGGGTCTTCCGGCCATCCGATCCCGACGCCGTCCTGACGGTGCGACTGGCGCCCGCAACGGCAGCCTCCACCATCGAGCTCCACATTCATCGACCCGTGGTGACGATGCGAGTTCCGGACGGCTGGAGCGAAACGACCGGCACCATCGCCGGTATCCTCGATACGGAGGAGACGGCGCTCGAGTCCAAACGTATTGCCCAGCGCCTGTTCGGGTGCGCCGGCGAATGGTATGAAGGAATCGAGACACAAGTTCGACAGACGTCCGACATCCTCCGAGACGGCAGCCAAGATCACGCGCGCACGTGCGACGGCATCTCGATAGGTCTTGCCTTCATCGCGTCCGAGACATCCCCGATCGAGGAGATTGCGCAGACGGACGAGGCCGATCCCCCGCCCTGCACGCCGTAAACACGCGGGTACGGCTCGTGCAGCATTTAGCCCATGGACCAGGACGTTGGCAGATGCCCCTGTGGCTACGACAAGGGCAACGTGATGGTCAGTCCGAACGCCGAGTACGGCTTCTGGGGGTGGGTGCTCGTCCTTATCGGGATCTCTGCCGAGCCCAAGGCGATCAAATACACGTGCCGGCGGTGCGGGACCACCATCGAGCGGACGACGGATCCCGTCGTCCTCAAAGAGACGCGTGTCTGGGGTTGAGCCGTCGACCCTCGGACGGCGCGATCCTGACGTCGAGCGCAGGATCGCTGCGTCGCAGTTCGATCTTTGAGGTCTCGGAAGCTCGCAAAGGATTGCGCGTGGTTGGGTCATGCGGCGTAGAATGAGACGCGGCGATGGCCACGATGCGATACGAGCTGTTCGGCGACACATTGGCCATCTTGCACATGGCCAACGCACCGTCGGATGACGAGTGGGAGGGGATGCTCGTGTACCTACGCGCGAACTGGCCCGCGCGTGTCGTCGTGTTCACCGACGGCGGAGGGCCGACGACGCTGCAGCGCGGCCGTCTGAACGATGCCCTCAGCGGAAAACCATTGAAGACGGCCGTCGTCACCTCGAGCGCCGTCGTCCGGGGGATCGTCACCGCATTGTCGTGGTTCAACGCGGGCATCAAGACCTTCACGCCCGACCGTGCCCCAGCGGCCCTGCGTTATCTCGGGGTCGCCGTCGACGCTCACGAACACCTCATGCAGCAGGTGTTGAAGCTGAGCAAACAACTGACGGCCGACGGTCTGAAGTGCGTCGTGTGGTCTGTTCCGAGCACCAGTCGGTCGCCGTGATTCGCGCCGCCGGCGCGGGCGGCTCTGACCAAGGCGGCTCCCGCGAACGAAGCCATCACGCGGCGTACGTACCGAGCGACAAACGCCACAAGTGTGGCCGATTGCGCCAGGCCTGGAGCGCGAACACTCAGCTTTGAGCGGCATTTTTCGCCGCTCTAGTTGGCACACAATCTGCTAGCGACTCCGTCCGCCATGAGCTCCGCGGACGGCTTGTCGGATCCTTCGGCACCAAAAAAGCCCTCGCTGAACGGCGCATTGCTCGTCGCGCAGCTGCTGCGCGCGACGCTCGCTTCCATGCGCTGCAGGAATCTGGTCGACGACGGACGCCATGACGAAGCCCTCCTCGAGCTCGCGCTCCTCGACGACGCCCTCGACCAGGTGCACGACATCGGATGTTCCGGGGACCGGCGGCGCGATTTCGAGCAGCTCGATGCACAGCGGGCGAGGCTTCGACGCCTGCTCCAGCCTGCGAGCAATGACCGACGCGCACAGGACGTTAACGACGAATAGAACGGTTCGCGGCCAATAGCTCCGTACTCTCCCACGGAGAGCCGCCGACCCAAACACGCATTGGCGCCCTAAGCCCTCCGTCGGGTCCCGCGTCGCACATTGCACTCCGTGCAGAACGCGTCATAGCGCCACAGAACCACTCGATTGGGCGTTACGGAGTGACAAATCACCACGTCGACACCGCGCCCGAGTGGACTGTATATCTTTCGAAGTATCAACCACGTCGCGCTTACTCATGAAAACGCAATCGAGTGGTTTGCCATGGGCTTAGGGAACCGGACGGGTCCATTGGATCGAGACCGTCGCTCGGCGACCAGGAGCGCGACGCTCGCCGTCAAGTTGCTCCATGGAACGCTCGCCTCGCTTCGGGCCCACGACCTCGTCGGCAGAGGTCAATACGGAGAAGCGCACATGGCGCTCCTCGAGCTCCAGGCGGCGCTCCGAGAGCTATCTTCCTTCGTCCTCGACGGGGAAAGCGAGGGCGAGGCGGGCCGTCTGCGGAGTGAGGAGGCAAGTCTCCGCGCGCTCATCGACACCAAGCGCGCGGGCGGGCCGGCGCGCTGACGCGATCGTTGTCTGCTTTCGGATTCAGCTGGGTAGCTGTTTCAATGCGATTACCATTAACTCGTAAGGGAGCGCGTGTTCGCGTGTCCAGGGAGCCGGACGGGCGCATTGCCGCGCGGCTCCCGGATCTGCTCGGTTGCATCGGCTACGGTACGTCCGACGTCGAGGCTCTCGCCGAGTTCTTCACCGTACGAACGCAGCTCGAGGGACAGGACGCGCCGCGGCTCCGACCCGCCGAAGACGGGGGTTGGTGGGCGGAATCTCGCCGTTATCGGGATTGCGCCGCGAGAGGCGAGAGCCCCGCTCGAGCAATTGCGGAATTGCGTAAGCTGGAAGAACGCAGGCGTCGCTGACGGAGCCTTCGACGCGCAGCCCAGGCTCAAGCAACGCGCATTCGGCACACGTGCGCGAGCCCAGCGATTGCGAGGCCCAGGCCGACGCCCACGAACTCGCCGATACCGATCGCCGCGCACCCGATACCAGCGCTGATGAGGAGCATGAGACCTGCGCCGATCCCGAAGGTTCGAGGGGCGGCGTCGCGTGTTGCCGCTAGCGATACGGCGATGCCCGTCGTCGCCCCCGCGAGGACACACGCCGACATGCACGTCGTCGCGCACGAGCCGCCGATCATGCACGAGCCGCTCGCCCGCACGAGCCACGGAACGGAGAACGGCAACATGCCCAGAAGGAGCCCGCGTCGCGCGCCGCGCGCCAGCGATGTTCCGCGAAATTGCGTAAAGCCGTAGATCGCCGTCAGCAACACCCCGACCGGAACGGCCACCGCAAGCGGCGCTCGAAGGAGCAAGACGGCGGCGACCGTCACGAAGATCGGATACGCGAGCTGGCGGGCCGCATACTTTACGCGACCTCGCTCGAATGCTCGCCGCGCGACGGCTTCGAGATCAGGAGATGTCTTCTTCACCATATCGGGCTCTCCACTTTGCTCGAAACCTCACGAGCGCACGCTCCAGCCGTTTCCTGAATGTCGTGTCCGTCGGTCGCTGATCGCCGAGCGCAGCCATCAAGACATCGCGGTCCCGCGTCGACAGCTCGCCGACACACGCATTCACCGCATCGAGCGCGCGGCGCGCGAACACCTCGCGCTCGGGGTCGTCCGCGGCCTCGATGCCCACGACGATCGGATCGCCGGCATACCGCTCACGCGCACGCGAAACATCGCGACGATGCGAGCGAATTTCCCACGACGCGAGCGCGACGATCCAAGTCGCGGCGTCCCGCGCCGGGTCGTAGGTGTGGGCGTTCTCGAACACCTTGACCAGCGTCGCTTGCACGATGTCGTCGCGCGCAGCAGCGTCCGCAACGAGGCGCCCGACGTATCGTTCGACGAGCGGCCGAGCCGCTCGGAAGACCGTCGCGAACGCCTCGCGGTCGCCGTCCGCGAGCGCGGACATGGCGATGCCGAGCTGCTTGCGATCGCTTGGCTGCACCACCAGTCAGCTTAGCTCAACCGCACGGGCAGTTCGGGCACGGGCAGTCGTCGCACGGGCAGTCCGGGCAGCACGGACAATCGGATGCGGAGGCTACCGCCGGAAACGCGAGCGCAACGAGCAAGCCGACAGATCGAATGATTCTCATGTTCGTCCTTCCTTCGTGGGGAGACTCCCCTCGTCGGAAGGATTAGCCACCAGGCCGCGCGACCGTGACACCCGCGAGGTCGGCCCGGAATTGCGCGAGTGCACGCCACCCGTCGTAGAATCACCCAACAGGACTCGCCATGCCCACGATGCGATTCGAGCAGTTCGGTGACACGGTGGCCATGGTGCACACGGCCGATGCCCCGTCGGACACCGAATGGGACGCAATGTTGGCCTTCCTTCGGACGCATTGGCCTGCGCGTGTCCTCGTGTTCACCGAAGGCGGCGGGCCGACGACGCTGCAGCGCGGCCGCTTGAACGATGCGCTCGGCAAGGACGTCATGAGCACGGCGGTCGTGACGTCGAGCGCGGTGGTCAGGGGGATCGTCACGGCGCTCTCGTGGTTCAACCCGGGGATCAAGACGTTTTCCCCGGACGGTGCGGCGGCCGCGCTCCGCTACCTCGGCGTCCCCGCAGAGGAGCGCCACGAGCTGATGCGACGAGTCTCGAAGATGAGTAGCGAGCTGAAGCCCGGCGGGCTGAAGTGCGTCGTGTGGTCGGAGCAAGGCGCCTCTTCCGAAGGTGGCTTTGATACGGGGGCTCGATGAGCGATCACGCCGAGGTCCTCGTGTGTCTCAGTTTCGAACCACCACAGACCGTCGCACCGCGCGTGCTGGAACGTCTCGTCGAAGCAGGAATCGTGAGCGCAATCCCCACGGACTGCACACTCGGTTCTTCGGGCTACGCACCCGGCCCCAATGTGAAAGCAGCCGTTCGGGACACGTCGTTCACGAATCTCAGGGTGAATGGGCTCGAAATCGAGCTCCCCGATCAGGTCGAGCTTTTCGGTTGGGGTGAAGGTTTCGAGCCATCATTTGCGTGCTCCTCTTGCAAACGAGCACTGGACGAAGGACCCATGTACGGCCTGCTGAAGGCAGGAGTATCCGCGTGGGGACGGGTTGCGTGTCCGGCCTGTGAAGGGGCGCGCCCCCTTTGGGAGTGGAACGTCCTCGAAGGCGCGCTCGGCAACCTCGGATTCCATTTCTGGAACTGGACACCACTCCGCAAGAGCTTCATCGAGCGCATGGAGGATTGGTGCGAGGCTCCACTCACCCGTGTGCACGTGGCGATCTGATGGCCGAGCTCGACCGGCGGGCCGACCTCTAAGGCCCATACAGCATCGCCGTCAGCACGTTCGCGACCGCAATGAGGCTCAGCCCTGCCTGAAGCAGGACATCGATCTCCCGATGGGGACGGCGCTCCTCGCGGGACCGAAGCACGATGCCGATTCGTGGGTCGACAGCGCGCAGGCTCGGCCCGATCTCCTTTGGCGACGTCTCGCTGTCGCCCGCGTCGACGAGGCACACGCCGTAACGGCCCGGCTCCGCCTGCAGGCGCGCGGTCGCTCCTTCGACGTCGGCGACGCCGGTCACGATGAAGCCTGAGCCCTCGAGCGACGCAACGAGCTCGTCGAGAACCGCGGGAACGGTGCAGATGACGAGAACC
This sequence comes from Polyangiaceae bacterium, assembly GCA_013361525.1. Lineage (GTDB taxonomy): Bacteria > Myxococcota_A > Polyangia > Polyangiales > Polyangiaceae > Xiheicaenibacterium. The sequence goes on from JABFXY010000089.1 coordinate 32,717, forward strand.
TCGCCGGGCTCGACGGTCGCCTGCTTGCTCTTGCTCGACCCAACGCTGCGCCCGAACAGTGAGCGTGAACGGGCATCGAAGTCGAACATTGCGTCACCTCGCATTTTCGAAGGTACGTCCAAAGCTCGGTCGCAAGCGACGTGCGAATTTCCCCAGCCGAGGCGATTCGCGACGGGTCCTGATTGGTCGTCGGCCCAGGCTGAGGGACGTCATCCGCAATCGCTGCCGCCGGCGTCCGACACGCTGCGGCGCGGCAAGAAGACCGAGAACGTCGTGCCGGTCTCATCGCTCATGAGCGCGATCCTGCCTCCGTGTCCTTCCACGATTTGCTTCACGATGAACAGGCCGAGCCCGAGCCCGCCCGGGTTCGAGGGCGTCTGCGCGGCGCGACGAAATGGATCGAACACGTTCGGCTGAACGTCGGCCGCGATCGGATCCCCCTGGTTCGTGATGCTGAGGTGAACGACGTCGTCGAAACATTCCAAATCGACCTCGACGTCGGTTCCTGGCTGGCTGTAGTCGAAAGCATTCTTCAATAGGTTCGAGACGGCCTGTGCGAGCCGATCGGGGTCCCAGAGTCCCCGACAGTCTCCCGACATCCTGACGACCGCTCTTCGATCGGGACGAACGAGCCGGAGCTCGTCGACGACCTGCCGGACGACGGCACCGAGGTCCGTCGGCGCGGGGGCGATGGGCATCACCTGCCCGGTTTGGGCTCGCGAAACCTCGAGCAAATCGTGGATCATGTCGGCCGCCCGCTTGCCGCTGCTCTCGATACGGCGTGCAACCTCCGATAGCGGTCCGGGCGGCGCTTGGGCTCGTATGAGCGCGGCCCCCATCATCATCGCGCCGATCGGCGTGCGCAGATCATGGCCCAAGATCGCGACGAACCGATCGCGCAGCCACACGACTTGGCGAAGCTGTGCGGCGTCCCGCTCTCGATCGGTTACATCGATGACGACGCAGCCGACCGCAAAGATCTCGTCCGTCGGGCTACGAACTGGATAGTAGCTCGCCAGCCAATATCGAGTCTCCCCGCGCGTGCCGCGGGTGGCTCCGGAAAGGGATACGTTGATCTTCGCAATGCCCGTCCCGAGTACGTCTCGAGCGTCGGCGACGATGGCATCCGCGAGCTCCGGAACGACCTCCGCTACCTTGCGGCCCTCCGTCGCATTCACGGGGACACCGTTGATGTTCGCCAGCGTCTCGTTGATACGCGCATAGCGAAGGTCTCGGTCGAGGAACGCGATGCCGACGGGGACGGTCGTGAACAACGTCTCCAAGAACGCGAGCGTTGCGTCCCGCTCCGATTGAAGCTGCTGGCGTCTCGCAAGATCGGCGTCGTGTACCTCCATGGCGGCCCTGACCATGGCGGCGTCGACGGCATTCAGCATTGCGTTGACGTACTTCCATCGCGAGGCGATTTCGGACGCCAGTGAGTCCATGAGCGCGGAGCGGAAGTGAACCCACTCGCGCAACGTCGACGCGAAGGAGTAGGCCTGGGCCAAGCGGGCCCGCGCGTGGACCACGGCGAAGACCTCCTCGCCGATTCGCGCGGCCATGTTCTCCGACGGATCGCGCAATTCGATACCTTCGAGAGCGGCAGCCAGCGCGTCGATGAACGCGGGGACGTGATCGCGCAGAATCGGCTCCGGCAATCGGTTCGCTTCGGGCACCGACGGGTCCGCGAGCACCCGCCGCTCCCATTCCCGAATGATCGATTCTTTGCGAGCCCGCAACAGGTCCGCCAGCGTCGTCGATTTGTCGCCGCGCGGTCGGCCCATGGAAAGCAGGATGCAGCGCCTGCACCGCCCGAACGTTTGCGCGGAGTCGCAACGCGGCTCCGGAACGCCCGATGCATCGCGTCCGACTACGGCAACTTGTTCTCGAGCCTCTTTCTCGCGTCGTCGACGAGCTGCGCCGCGACGGCGGGCCCGCGCCATTCGAGGAATTGGAGCTTCTTGTCCTCGAGCTTCGCGGCGGCAACGAAGAACGCCTCCAGCTCGATTCGAAGGCGCTTCGGCAGATCGTGCACATCGCCGATCTCGTCTTCGCGATGGGATGTCGCAGGCACCGCGAAGACGCGATCATTTCGAAACGGTGCATCGTCCCCTTCCTGCTGAAGGACTTCGAGGACGCCGATGAGCTTGCTGGCCACGACGAGCCCGGGATGGGACGGCGCATCGTGGATGATCATCACGTCGACGGGATCGCCGTCGGCGGCGAGCGTCGACGGAATGAACCCCCAATCGAACGGATAGGTCAGGCCCTTGGGAAGGGGACGCGAGAGCTCGAACGCTTCTATCTCGGGCTCGTATTTGTATTTCGATGTCGAGCCCTGCGGGCTCTCGACGACGCACCGCACGACGCCGTCACGCTTGAAGGTCGGCAGCTTGTTCAGGTTCATGGGAACTGACACGGCAAACCCAGGGCCGAGGTCCCTCGACGCCCGACGCGGTGAGAACGGTTGTACGATCTCGTGTGTGAACCGGATCGGATGGGACGAAGCACACGAACGAGCTCGGCACCTAGGCCTTCCGCCCGTCGTCCTTGCCGCATTTCGCGGGGAGCGCGTCCCCGATGTCCTGAAGTGGGCAATGCGCGACGCCTACGAGATCTTCGACGAAGCGACGATCCCACACCACGACGACTATCCTCCCGGCAGCGTCGTCCCGCTTTGGGCGGACCATACGGGATACACCATCACCGCCCATCGCACTGGAGGTGAGCGGCCGGGCTTCCTCCGCTTCTCACTCGAGGGTCCGCCCGGGGATCCGCCCGACGACGAGGGCCTGTCATGGGCGCAGATTTTGGTGCAGCCCCTCTTGTGCATCTGGGAAGACAACGATGGAAGCGACGAGGAGGCCGACGCAGCGGTGCGCGAGGCCGCGCAATATCTCGGATTCGAGCCTGTCGAAACGCTGCTGAATGCGTTCCGCGAACCGGAGCGACGTTCCGCTGACACCCACGAGGATTGGTACCGCAAACTGCTCTCGCGATTGTCGGATTATGTCATGTCGGTTCGCTGAGGCTCATTCGGAGCGAGCCGAACAATCAGCTCGCCGAATGCGTACGCCTTCGTTGCCTTGATAGGCGACGAGGATCGATTGTCCTTGCGACCCTCCGATGATCACGGACAGATCGCCGTCGGGAAACGGCATCCCTCCGAGGTCGGGCTCGCTGACATACGTCACGTTCGTGCCGTCCAAAACGGCGATGCGGGCGCCGTCGGCGCCGTTGGATGCCACGGCGAGCCCATTGCGCCATGTCGCGACGCCTCGCGCGGACCGATCAGCAGCCTCGAGCACCCACGGATCCCCAGCCAGCTCGCCCGTTGGTCCGAGCGGAAAGGCCCGCAATGCGTCATCGGGCTCGCCGGTGACGGCGTACCAATAGCCCCCCGGCCTCGACAATAACCATTGCTTGACCGGCAAGAATGGAAGGTCGATCACCGTCACCTGCGAGACTCGATCCGAACCGAGGCGGAGCACATCCGTTACCGGGGCCTGCCCGCCGCATTGCGATTCTGGGCCAACGACGAGTAGTAGCTCGCTGCCGAGCGGTGCAAGTCGAAATTCGGGACACGAAGCGGAAATAGGAGACGTCCACAGTGCCGTCGGTTCTTGGTGCAGCCCGGCCGAAGGAAAGTACTCGAGCGCAACCATGTATCCCATCGCGTCGGACCGCGCCCGGTACACGCCACCGCCCGCGCGCGGTTCGAGGACGAGGACACCATCGTCGAACCGGCGAAGGATACCGACCTCGTCGAAATCGAAGATCCCGTGAACCTGGTCCCCCACGACGAAAGTGCCATCGGACCGGGAATCGATAGATGGGTTTTCGAGGTAGAGACTCTCCGCGGAGTGTTCGGCTGCAGAGCCGACGGCGGGCGGCCAGGCGGCGAACGGATCTCCGATTTTGAGTGTGCGTACCCATGTATTGGGAACATCGTCAGGCGGACGAATGTAAGCGACGCCAACACGGCCGTCCTCAAGCACCGTAAGGTGAGCGCCACGCGGCGGAGCGTCGACTTCGATGAGCAATGGCTCTCCGACCCACTCAAGGGTGTCGCACCCGGCGACGGTGTGTGGAGTGGAGCCGCCGCCACCCACCGTCGCCATGGTTGAGCTCGACCCGGCACCCCCAGCACCTCCCGCGCCGTCGCTCGGATCGACCATGACCTCGACACATGCAGTCGTCGAGAGGACACAGACGATCGCGACGCGGCCTCTCGAGAACAGCATGGCAACCATGCTTGCATACGTCGTCCGCCCGAGCCTGTGGCAAATTCGCACAAACAGTCACCGGCGCTCGCCGAAACCGCGTCAAAAGACCGTGCACTCTACGAACATATCCCCGTCCACGATTGTACAACTGTAGTTGTCGCACGGTTCCGGCAGCTCGACACAATCGCAGCTCGGAACACCATTGCAACCGTCGAACAAGGCTGTGCACGTATAAGCAAACGTCGCACACTCGCCATCGTCTTGGGCGTAGTGGCAATACTCGATATCCTCGTCACAGACGCCAGTACCGCAACGGAAGCTGCCTTCGCGTGCGAGCGCGCATGCCCCGGTCGCAAAGACGCCGACGCCGGCGCGGTACGCCAGGCAAGCATTCTCGTAGTCCTCTCCATCGTGGCCGCATACGGGCGGCCCGGCGAACGATGCGCAATCGGCGGGGAGGCAGAGGTCGTCCTCACACCCATAGGAAAGACAAGAGAGTCCCGCCGCGCATTTCCCGTCTGCCGTGCATTCAGCCCCCTCCGTGCCCGGGCTCCCGTCTTCGTCGTCTATCGTCGCGGTGCACCCCGAAGCTGACACAAATGCAGCGAGGAGCGCGCTGACCGAAAAGCAAACCGCAGCAAATCTCACGCGGCGAGCCGCTGCAATCGACGGACCACGGCCATTTTGGGCGTCATAAGGCGCGGTTCTCGCTCGCTCCCGTGGTGGTGTGCCGCCTCGTGCCAATCTCTTATTTCTTCGGCCGCTCCCCCACGTCGAAGTTGAGACAGACCGTCGGCCCTACGGGTGAGGTCCACCCGGGTGCGGGCCTTTTCGGTGCGTTCGAGGGTGCCGGCGGCGCGTCAAACATGCCGGCATCCAGCACGATGAAGGTTTGGCCGGCGTCGGAATCGCCCCGGCTCGACTCGGTCCCCGCATCGGCGAACGCGGCCTCCGTCTCCGGCGGCGTAGCTTCTTCCGCGCCGGGGGCGGGCATATTCAACGAGGGCTCGGGCCTCGGGTTATCGCCGCAGCCCGAAAGCGACATCCCAGCAACGGCTGAAACGAGGAAGACCGCGCGACGGCGGAGGATGGCCGCTCGATCCTCGAAATCATCGTCGTCGGCCGACATGCGCGGATGAATGCCGCGCGCCTGTTATCCGGTCAACCCCCCCTCGCCGTGGGAATGCTGCCCGCTTCAATGATCGTCGAGCCGATAGGTAATGCCGGTGACCTCGGTGTATGTCGGGAGGAAGATCGCGACGGCGTCGACCTCGTCGGCGTCGAGCACGAGCGTGCTCGTCTCGATTTCACCGTCGTCGTCGACGCTGGTGGGCGCAATCTGGGCATGCCAGCTCCCGTCGCGCGATCGATACGAGAAACACGTCTGATCCGCGACCCCCGTCGATACCTGTTCAATCGAGATTTCTCGCAATCGCACGAACGGACCAGCCGAGATTTCGTCGCTTGCCGAGCCGATGTGCCCTTCGAGGTCGTCGATGTCGCAACCGATACGGGTGTACGCGACGACGAGATCTCCCGGCGCCTCCCTCGTCAGCTCCTGTTCGACCGCGCCCCGCCCGAGCGGAAGCATCAATGTCTCATTGGCGATGTCGAGCGGCCCGGGGGGCTCGGTCGTCTCATAGTGGTCGAGTCGAAGGGTATAGAGGCCTGGGTCGGTGTCCGTCGGCTCCTGGTCGTTGCAGCCCGCGCTGGCGACGATGACGAGCACCGGCACGACACGCCCGAGGAGCCTGGAGCGCTGGAAGGTCATCCGCTCATTGTAGCGGAACCTTGGCCCCGGTGATGGCACCGATCTCCACGGATCCCTGAGCCGCGGTCAGGACAATCCGCTCCCCTGCCCTCACGTCTTGCAGGACGACCGTCGCCTGCCCCCAGCTGGCGTCGTCGTGCGCTCCGACCGTTGCGTCGGTGCTTCGCCCCGCCCATTCGATGCGCAATGGCGTTTCGGGCTGCGAGCTCGATTGGATCGAGAGGGTCATCGTGCCGTTCGCCCCGATTTCATGCGGGATTGCGAAGCTCAGGCTCTGCCCCTCTGCGAGCAAACGCTGCGCGTCATATCGCCGACGGCCGGATGAATCGACGAGCGCCGCCTGGGTTACGTATCCGCCATGCGGGCGAGGCAGCTCGACGCCGAACCACTTCTCGTCGACGAGATCTCCGATGTCCAATCGGAACAGCGCGCCGTTTTCCAATGTTGCACGGTCCTCGAGCAGCGACCAATCGGCGCGATACACGACTTTTTCCGGGTCGGCGCACATGACGTTGTCTTCGATGCGGACGGAGAAAGCTCGCTCGCCGAAGTGTTTTCCGAGATCCGGCCACCACGCGTCGTAGATGGCGAGGACGTCGGGCCGGTCTTTCGGGTCGAGCCGCTCGATGAGCTCCACCACCGCGCCGATGCCGTGCACGCTCGCGCGGGCAAATGGCAAATCGCGAAAGCCGCCGAGGCCGAGGCCGTCGAGCGCAGGCCGGTCCGACACATATGAAATCGCGCCGGCATCTCCGACGAACACGCGGCGAGGCAATGGATCCATCCGCGCAATGCGCTCACCTACCTCGACTTGCTGCTCGTCGATATTGCGTGCCGAACGCGCGTAATGGTCGGTCTGAACCGCGAGCTCCGGGGCCGCGCAGGCGAGGATGAGAGCGGCCGCACCCGGTACGAGGAGCCCCGCGCGCCGCCATTTCAGAGCCGCCGCGCGAACGCCCAGGCCCGCGGCGACGAGCAGCATCAACAGGGTCGGCGCGATGTATCGAAGGTTCTGGAAGGGGGCCGTCTTGTTGAGCGTGACGAGGACGAACGACGCAATCGCACCGAGGATCAGGGGCAAACCGAGACGCCGCGTCGAGCGAGCGAGGGCGCTTCCAATCGCGAGCCCCGCCAGTGCGACCACCGATGCGGTCCCGCCGAGCGCAACCTCGAAACCGACGGTATAGAGCCTCAATGCGTTCACCGCGACCGCGAGCGCGGCGTCGGCAGGCGACCAATAAGGATCATGCGTGACGAGCTTTCGAACGGCGCCGCTCGCCGATGCCTCACCTGTTGCGACGGCATTGACGATCATGAGCCCACCGACCGCGAAGACGATCGGAAGGGTCGCCCTCGCGAGCGAGCGCCAAAGGCTTCGGCTGCCTGCCCCGTGCGCAATGGCAATCGCGAGCGCCGCCGCGAGACCGATACACTCCGGCCTGCCGACCGCGACGGCGGCGAGCCACACCCCAGCTCGAAGCTGCCCCGCGTCCCTCAGGTGAGGCTCCAGCTGGGTCGCACGCTCGACCGCCACGACGGCACGCCCGATGAGGGCGGAGACGAAGGCGGCCTCCATTCCGCTCACGAGCGTCCAGTCGAGGAGTGGGACGCCGAGGACGAGGGCACAGGCGAGCCCGGAGACCCACGGGCGTGGACCGGTCAGCTTCGCAACGGAGCCCGTCAAGTCGAACAGGCACACGAGCGTGAGGGCGGCCGCGAACCAGCCGAGAAAGAAGCCACGAAACCCGACGAGGTGACCGACCGCGAGGACGAGCGCATAGAGCGGGCTCGTCGCGCCCGACGAATACCCGGTGTCGTCCGACCAGCACAGAACACAACCGCGGGCCGTCGAGCGGGCAAAATCGAAGTAAATGTAGACGTCGTCGAGTGGCGCGGGGAAATGGGGCCACGTCGCGCGCGCGGCGGGTACCCAGAACGCGAGGGCAATCGCTGCGACGAGGAGCGCGCGAAACGGGACGAGGCCGTGGCGGAACGTGCCGCCTTTTTAGGCCGAGCGCTCGCTCCTGTCGACCTCGCAACCCGGCCCGCCCTGACGGGCGAGTGGGCCGGTTGCTCGACCCCTTGCGGCATGTGTGAGCGCTGGGCCTCCTGTTTCTGGTCAACCCAGCTAAGCGCTGTGTTGAAGATCGCCCTGGGACGCACGGCAAGGATCGACGCGCCCCGTGCACAACGCTCCACGAAAAGTAGAATGCCCCGCCATGCTCCGAAGGACCTCGAGCGGGACCGACCCGCGGGACGCGCAACACTGGGACGATGTGGACGAAGCCTCCGAGCTGCTCGGGGAGCGGCGCTTCCAGGACGCGCTCACCGAGCTGAAGCGCGTCATCGAGCACGATGCGAACAACCCCTACGCCTACAACCTCCTCGGCACGGCGCTTTGGGAGCTGCAGCAGATGGAGCCGGCGCGCGACGCGTTCAAGGCTGCGGTGCTCATCAGCCCGAACTTCCTCGCGGCTCGCCTCGGCCTTTCCCACACGCTGCGGAAGCTCGGCGATCTACGCGGCGCCGAGCAACAAGCGCGCGTCGCACTGAGCCGCTTCCCCGACGACGGAGAGGCCTATCACGCGCTCGGGCTGGCGCTCGCGGCCGCCGGCGAGAAGGAGGAGGCGGTCGACGCGCTCGAGCGATTCCTCGCGTCGAAGCCGGAGTTCGAGGCGGCGACCGAAGCACGCGGCATCATCGAGATGCTCCGCGAGGGTGAAGAGGACGAAGGCCTCGACGTGGACGACGATTAGCCTCCATTAGTGCATCGATTGCGGGCTCAGCTCGGGCACTTCGACGATCGTGGTCGAACGCTCGGCCGTCACGCCGAGGGCGAGGTGAAGAATGTCCTCGGCGCTGTCGATGAGGACGATCTCGCAGGCTCGACGGACCTCGTCCGCGACGTCATCGAGCGCGCGCTCGTTGCGGCGCGGTAGCGCAATCGTCCGCAAACCCGCCCGGTGCGCCGCGAGGATCTTCTCCTTCACGCCGCCGATCGGGAGCACCTTGCCCCTCAAGGTGATTTCTCCCGTCATGCCGACGTCGTGACGCACGGGCTTTCCGAGGGCCATCGACGCGAGCGCCGTGAGGATCGTCACACCCGCCGAAGGGCCGTCCTTCGGGACGGCGCCGACCGGAACGTGGATGTGCACGACTTTGTGAGCGAGGACGTGGTCGGGGATGCCGAAGCGAGATGCGCTCGTCCGCAGGTACGACAGGGCCGCCTGCGCCGACTCCCGCATCACGTCCCCCAACATTCCGGTCAACACGAGCCGCTCTTCGTCGGAGGGCATCATCGTCGCCTCGACGAAGAGGATGTCGCCGCCACCACTCGACGTCCAGGCGAGGCCCGTCGCGACACCGGGGCGATCGAGTCGCTCGGCGATCTCGCTGTAGAAGCGCTGCGGGCCCAGGTACTCCTCCAGGTGTTCTTCGCCGACGTGAATCGGACCTTTTTCGCCGTGACCGATCCGCAGGGCGACCTTCCGCATCACGGCGCCGATCTGACGCTCGAGATTTCGCACGCCGGCCTCACGGGTGTACTCGCGCACGACACGGCGAATCAGGTCCGGGTCGAGCGTCGCCTCGTCTTTGCGCAGGCCGTTCGCCGAGAGCTGGCGCGGAATGAGGAAACGTTCCGCGATGAAGACCTTTTCGGCATCGGTGTATCCCGCGAGCTCCAGTACCTCCATCCGGTCGAGGAGCGCGCGCGGAATGGGATCGATCGTGTTGGCGGTGCAAATGAACATCACGCGCGACAGATCGAACGGGACACCCAGATAGTGGTCGACGAAGGTGTTGTTTTGGGCAGGGTCGAGCACCTCGAGCAGCGCCGCGGCGGGGTCTCCCTGGTAGCCCGAGCCGAGCTTGTCGATCTCGTCGAGCATGAAGACCGGATCGGCGGCGCCGGCGCGCGAAATCGCCTGAATGATTCGGCCGGGCATCGACGCGATATAGGTCTTTCGATGGCCGCGAATCTCCGCCTCGTCGTGCGTCCCGCCGAGGCTCACGCGCGCGAATTCTCGTCGCAATGCGCGCGCGATCGATTGGCCGAGCGAGGTCTTGCCGACGCCGGGCGGACCGACGAAACATAGAATCGGCTCCGTCCCGGGCGAGTTGGTCTCGATACCACCATAACGCTCCTGGCGAAGGCGTTTGACGGCGAGGTGCTCGACGATTCGGGTCTTGACCGTGTCGAGATTGTAATGGTCTTGATCGAGGATCTCGCGCGCGAGGTCGAGCTCGATCGCTTTGCCGGTCCATTTGCCCCACGGCAGCTTCACGATCCAATCGAGATACGTGCGCACCATTCCGTGCTCGGGGCTCGCGGACGGGGTTCGCGATAGACGCGCGAGCTCACGCTCCACCTCTTTGCGCACGTCGTCCGGGAGCTCGAGCATCTCGATCCGCTCGCGGAGCTCCCGCGCCTCGTTCTCGTCGGGCTCGCCCTCCCCGAGCTCCTTCTGAATGGACTCCATGTGCTGGCGGAGGATGTGCTCGCGCTGCGCGCGCTCGATCTGCACCTTGGTCTGGTCGCGGATCTTGTGGCTGAGCTCGCGCACCGCGAGCTCGTGTTGAAGAATGTCGATGAGCCGGTGGAGCTTCGCGACGGTCGAATCGATCTCGAGCAGCTCCTGGCGTCGGGTCTTCGGCAGGGACGACACCGACGCGATGAAGTTCGCGAGCTGCAGCGGGCGTCGAAACATGTGGCTCGCGCCGACGAGCTCGTCGGGTAGATCCGTGTCCATCGCGACGAGGTGAGCGAACAGATCGTTCACCGCGCGCGCGAGCCCCTCGGCCTCCAGGCCACCTTCTTCGATTTCCGGCGCGCGCTCGACGCGCGCGAGCACGAATGGATCCCACGTCACGATCTCGATCAACCGGATGCGCGAGAGCCCCTGCACGGCGACGTGGAAGACGCCATCGGGTTGACGCATCGCCGCGTGGATGCGAGCGAGCGCGCCGATTTGATAAACGTCCTCGTTCGAACGCACCAAGCGCTTGCCTTCACGCAGCGCGAGCAACGCGACGTGTCGCCCCGGCTCGAGAACGTCCGCGAGCATCTCGCTGCTATCGGACAAGTGGATGGTCGCGAGCGTCTCCGGGAAGATGACCGCGTCGGTCAGGGGCAGAACCGGGAGCGGCTCCGCCAACGACGGGCCCGTTCCCGGCTCGGATTCGCGGCGAGCGCGCCGCCCGTCGCCATTGAGGATGCCCATACGTCGCTCCCGTCCGCGCTCGCGCGCGATCCATGTATGGAACGTGCATGGTCGATACCAGGCGGACCCCGACGGTCCGCGTACACGGTCTCCCGCGCGAGCCTGCGTCGAGCGTGCGTGCGTGGCGAGAGCGCGCAGTCGAGCGCGCGCCTGCTACCCTGCGTCGCATCGACGGTTGCGACGTACTCGATGCAGCCGCGTAGACGTTCATGATCGGCGCCATCGTCTTCGCCATTACGTACGTCCTGATCTCGGTCCGCCGGCTGGGTTACTTCCCGCTCGGTAGGCCCGGCGCAGCGCTGCTCGGCGCGGTCGCATGCGTTGCGCTCGGCGTCATTCCGGCGCGCGAAGCGCTCGGCGCCGTCGACGGCGACACGATCCTCCTGTTGTTCGGCATGATGGGGATCGGCGCATTCCTCGAGCTCGACGGTTTCGCGTCGCGCGTCGAATCGTGGGTCGCGCTCCGCGTCCGCACCCGTCGTCGCCTCCTCACGATCATCGTGTGGGGCTCCGGGGCCGCCGCCGCGCTGGTCACCAACGACGCCGTCTGCGTCCTCGGCGCGCCCATCGTCGTCGCCTTGATTCGCGCGCATGGACTGCCGCCGGCGCCATATCTCATCGCGCTTGCGACGGCCGCCAATACCGGGAGTGTCGCGACCCTCGTCGGCAACCCACAGAACATGCTGTGCGCGAGCCTCGGCCACCTCGATTACCGGTTCTATCTCCTCACCATGTTGCCGGTCGCGGTCGTGGGTCTCGCGATCAACCACGCCGTCATCGCGCTGGTTCACCGGCGCGACCTCGACGGTGAGCTTCGAGGCGGGTCCGAGTCCGCGCCGCTCGTCGACCGGCGGATCGCCATCACGCTCGCCGTCGTCGCCGGAACCACCGCGCTGTACCTATCGGGCATTCACCTCGCGTGGACCGCCGTTGCCGGATTCACCGCGCTGTTGCTCGTTCATCGACGCGACGCGAGCGACGTATGGCCGAAGATCGAATGGGCCGTGTTGTTGTTCTTCTCGAGCCTCTTCATCGTCGTCGAAGGCCTCATGAAGAGTGGCGTGCCGGCGTGGCTGTTCGAGCATGTCCCGCTCGCCGCCGCGGGTGAAAGTCTCCCGCGCCTGTCGGCGATCTTCCTCGTCGGCTCCAACATCGTCTCCAACGTCCCGTTCATCCTGGTCATCCGCGAACAAATGGGGACGCTCGCGAACCCCCGGCTCGCGTGGCAACTCCTCGCGATGGCCTCGACCTTCGCCGGCAACCTCACGCTGCTCGGCTCGGTCGCCAACATCATCGTTGCCGAGCGAGCGCGGTCCGTCGGCGGACTCGGCTTCTTTACCTATCTGCGCGTCGGATTGCCTGTTGCGTTGTCGACGACGTTGATTGGGACGGTTTGGTTGATGGTCGTGGCGAGGTGATTTGGGGGCCCGCTCGGGAGCGCGGCGTGGGGGACGTGGCCGCCACCGGCGCGGCGCGCTCGGCTCGGCTCGGGGGCAGCGACCCGAGCTCGGGGTGTCCAGACTCAACGACCCGATTTCGGATCGGCAAACCCGCAGAAAGCTATCCTTCCCCACGAAACAAGCGGGCGCGGGCTGCGTTTACGCGGTTTTGGCGATCCGAGCTCGCGGGGTTCAGCCTCAACCGAGCCACTTCGGATCAGCGGGCCGAGGCGCCCGCCGCCTCCAACACGCGTGGCGGGCGAGAAGGCGATGAGGCCATGGCAATGGGCCTATTCGCAACGGCCAGCCCAGCTCGCGAAGTAGCACTTCGGTAGCAGCCGGCCATTAGAGCAACGTTTTGGTGGAGCGGCGAGCTGACTGTCGATCGGCGCGGGGCGCGCGAGCGCGAGCGCGAGGCGCCCGCACGGTTGGGCTCGACATAGTCTATGTCCAGGCCTCCGGTGCGCTTCGGCGGTCCCGAGCAACCTCGCGCGCGTGCGGTCGATCAAGGCGAGCCATTACCGACCAACTTCGGTCACCACGACTTGCCTATCCACTCGCAGCAACCACCCGGTGTGGTCGGGCACTCACGAAAAGAACGGCGGTCGGCACTGGTGGCGGGCCGCAAAAAGCGAATGAGCCACCGAGAGATGCCATAAGCAACACCCCGTGCTGTCGCCTCCGCGTTTGGTGGTTGCTGGCCGAAGCAGGGCCCTGCCTTCCGCGCGGGGAGGCACGGCGCGCGGGGGTGAGCGTGGCAGTGGCGCGACGCGTGGCAGTGGCGTGGCGCGCGCGATCCGAAGTGGCGTGGTCGAGACTGAACGCACCCATTTCGGATCGCCGAAATGGCGAAATAGACGGCTTCCCGCGCAGAACGAGCAGCTCTGGCCTGGGTTTCCGCGGTAACGGCGATCCAATCTGTCGTGGTGCAGTCTCGACCCGGCCACTTCGGATCCGCGACC
>JABFXY010000133.1 GCA_013361525.1 Polyangiaceae bacterium
ACGGTGGTCCGTCACCGTTTCCGACCCTCAACATCGAAGTCCCGGACGACATCTTCCCGGCGATGGGCCTCGGCGCCGCGAGCTCGACGGGCCCGCTCTCCTCCGATCCCGAGCCGACGCGTCGCCTCGACGGAGCGAACAAGCCCGTGCCGCGCGCGCCGTTGCCGCCCGGTCCACCGCGTCCCGCGGCGGGCGTACCCGCAAAGCCGGCGATCCCAGTCGTCGTTCCGGGGGGAGAACGACAGGATCTCACGCAGACCCTCCAATCCGAGGACTCGATCCCGCCGCCTCCGCCCAGCGAGGAGGAGGAAGAAGCACCGACGGTTCTGAAGGAGCCTTCGGAAGCCGACAAGGCGCGGATGTCCCTCGCCGAAGAGGCGATGGCGAAGGCGCTCGCCAAACCGCCGCCGCCGGTGATCGGCCAGGGGCTTCCGAAGTTCTCCGGTCCCGAGAGCGTCGAGCCGACCCTCGTCGCCGGCAAAGATCACCCGCAAGAAAAGACGCACGTCTCGAACACGCCGCCGCCGATCGCGAAGGCGCCTACGCCGGCCCCGAGCCCGCGGCCGGCGATCAACGCGCACGCTTCGTCGCCGCAGATGAGCCTGAAAGACCTGTCGTCGACGATCCCGCTCGATCCCGAACAGGTCGAAAAAGCGGTCCTCGACGCGGTTCGCAAAGGCCCGGCGAGCCCACCGCCCGGTCCCCCGGCTGTGGAGGGCGCCTCGCTCCCGCTCGACAAACCCGCGCGGCGCCCCACGTCCGAGCTGATCCCGGTGCACCTCTCCGACGAGTCGGGCGCTGCCGCCGCAGCTGGAGACGCACCGAAGGTCGATGCCCTCCCCGTTTGGGAGCCCAAGGGTCGCAAGCTCAGCGGTCCGAAGGCCCTCATCGTCGGCATCGTGATCGGCGCCGTCCTCGTCGTCCTGTTCATCGGCCTCTTGGTCCTGCTCCGCGGACAGTCTGCCGAGTGACGTCGGCGAGCAGGTGAGACGTTCTTGCGCCGCTCGTCGGGCTCCGATCGGGTCGAGAGCCGAAGCCTGAAATCGCCCTGCCGACCCAGCGGATCAGAAGCCGATCAGAAGCGCGTCGAATCAGGTGGGATTGGTTTGCCCCGACGTACCTAGGTTGATAATCAGTTCGTGTGGGCCACCTGCGCGAACTACTTCGCGCTCGGGAGGCACCGCTCCTCATGGGTGTGCTGAACTGCACACCCGATTCCTTCTCCGATGGGGGGCAGTTCCTCGATGAGCGCCGCGCGCTCCAGCACGCCGAAAGCATGCTCGAGCAAGGGGCGCGCATTATCGACGTCGGGGCGGAGTCGACGCGACCGGGCTCGCAGCGCGTTCCCGCGCGCGACCAGCTCGAGCGAATCGGCGGCCTCGTGCGCGCGCTGCACGCGCGCGGCGCGGTCGTGTCGATCGATACGACGTCGACGGAGGTCGCAGCACGTGCGCTCGACGACGGTGCCTCGCTCGTCAACTCGGTCGAGCTCGCGCCCGCTCGCTCGCTCGCCGAGGTCGCGAAGAGCCGCGGCGCGTCGCTCGCGCTGATGCACAGCCTCGGCGCGATGGCGGACATGCCCGGTTTCTCGTCGACGCCCGAGGACGCGTACGGCGACGTCGTCGCGGACGTGAAGGGCGCGCTCGAGCGCGCACGCGACGAGGCCGTCGACGCGGGCCTTCCTCCCGACGACGTGGTGCTCGATCCCGGGCTCGGCTTCCACAAGAGCGCGCACCACTCACTCGAGCTCTGCGCCCGCCTCGAAGAGATCGTCTCGCTCGGCCACCCGGTGCTCGTCGGCGCGAGCCGCAAGTCGTTCCTTGCTGCGGTGACGGCGGCGGCCGGTGAACGCCCTGCACCTCCGTCCGAACGTCTCGGCGCCACAATCGCCGCTTGTCTGCTCTGCGCCCGGAAGGGTGCGGCCATCCTCCGTGTTCATGATCCTGCGAGCGTCCGCCAGGCCCTCGCGTTCGAGGAGGCGGCCGCCCATGTTTGAAGCGCTCGAGCGAATTTTCGCGGGCCGTTCGGCCTGGGATATCGCGCGCGATCTGCTCGACATCGCGATCGTCGCGTACCTCATCTACCGCCTGCTGCTGATCGTCCGCGGCACGCGCGCGATGCAGATGGGCGTCGGCCTCGGCGTCATTCTCCTTCTCTACCTCGCGTCGAAATCGGTCGGCCTCATCACGCTGCAGAGCATGCTGCAGTACGTGCTGTCGTCGATCATCTTGATCGTCGTCGTCGTCTTCCAGAACGACATCCGCCGCGCGCTCATCCGCGTCGGTGGGCAGGCGTGGCTCGGCCGCGGCCGGCGGATGGAGCAGTCGCGCGTGATCGACGAGGTCGTCGCAGCGGTGACGGAGCTCGCCCGTCACCGCATCGGCGCCATCATCGCGTTCGAGCAGGACGCGAACCTCCTCGAATTCACGAAAGGCGAAGGCACCGTCATCGGCGCCGCCGTCACGCGCGAGCTCCTCGTCGCGCTCTTTTATCCGGAGTCGGTGAACAAGCTGCACGACGGCGCGATCATCATTCGCGACCTGAAAATCGCGCGAGCGGGCGTTTTCTTCCCGATGCCCGAAGCGAAGGGCCTCGACGCGAGCATGGGGACACGCCACCGCGCCGCACTCGGCATCACGGAAGAGACGGACGCGGTCGTCGTGGTCGTGAGCGAAGAGCGCGGCACGATCAGCTTCTGCTTCAACGGCAACATCGTCCCGAACCTCGACGGCACCGCCCTGCGCCAGACGCTGATCGGCCTCCTCGAGCAGAAGCCCGCGCGCAAGCGAGGCGCACGCATCGCAGCGACCGCCGCGAAGGTCCCGCCCTCGGTTCGCGATTCGACCCCTCCGCCGCCGAGCGCGACGACCTCGCCCATCCCCGCGACGTCCACGCCGATCCCGATCCCGCGCCCCGTGCAAGCGAGCAGGCTCGAACGTGCGCGCGCGCAAGCAGCTCGAAGCGCCGAGCCGGAGATTCCGCACGCGAAGGCCGTCTCCAGCCCGATGCCGCGCACGACGAAGCCGATGCCTTCGGCCTCGAGCGGGGACAAAGACGCGGACGGACAGGACCAAGACCAGCCGCCGTCGTCCGGGCGGCCGAGCTTCGTCGCATCTTCGGCGCGACCCTCCATCGATGAAGCCGCGGCGGAGTCGGTTCGCCCGCGCACCGAGGAAACGTGACCAAAGAGGGCGGCATTCAGCGCTTCATCTACGACGCGCTGTTCGAGAACGTCGGGCTGAAGCTCATCAGCATCCTCTGCGCGCTGGGCTTCTTCGTGTTCATTCGCGGCTCGGAGCGGGCGGAGATGCGCTTCGACGTCGGCATCGCGCACACGGTTCCGCCGGAGTCGGCGCGGCGCATCCTCGTCAAAGAGCCGCCCACCGGCATCAGCGTGACCTTGCGCGGACCGAAGACGCAGCTCGAATCGCTGCCGCGCGACCTCGGCACCATCACGCTCGACCTGTCGACGGGGCACGAGTCGGTCATCGAGCTCACACCGTCGATGGTCCCGAACCTGCCGACCGGTGTCGACGTGGTGCAGCTCTTTCCCGCGCGCATCGATGTCCGCTGGGACGACATCGTCTCGCGCGCCATTCCGGTCACCGTCACCGCGAGCGGAATCCCGGCGCCCGGCTACAAGCTGCGCGGCGACATCGTGATGGATCCACCGACGATCACGGCGACCGGACCGCGCGCCATCATCGAGCTCATCCAGAGCAGGAGCGCCGGCACGTTCGACCTCACCGAGCTGAGCTCCAGTGAAGAGCGCCAGCTCACGATCGAGCTTCCTCCGCAGGACGTCGAGTACAACACGCGCAGCGTCACGGCCATCGCCGAGATCGTCCCGGACGAGAAGGAGATCCCCTTCAAGTCGGTGCGCGTCGAGGTCGTCGGAGCACCCAAAGCGACGACGCGCCCGGAGACGGTCACCGTGAAGGTCAGCGGAGCGGCCGACGTCGTTACCGCGGTCGAAGCGGATCAGATCGTTCCTCGGGTCGAGCTTCCGGAGGGCATCGATCTGTCGAAGCCCGGCAGCGTCATGGCGAAGGTGTTGCTCGACATCCCGAACACGAAGATCGAGGTCGAGCCGAAACAGGTCCTCGTCAAATGGTGAAGGCTCGGCCGATCGTCCTCGGCGTGTTGCTTTCGCTTTCGACCGTCACGCCCGCGATCGCGCAGGACGATTCGAAGGCCGCGCGGCCGCTGGTGCTCGATCGTGTCGTCGCGCGATGGAGGACGGTCGAACAGGAGAGCCGCGGAAGCGGGCACCTCATCTTTGCGCGCGAGCTCGCGTTCGAGGCGAGGCTCGAAGCGATGGCGCTCGGTGACGGTCCGACCGACAAGCTCGCCGATCGTCACATCCGCGCGGCCCTCGCGCGCCACGTGACCGAGTCACTCCTCGAGGAGCTGCCCCTCGATCGTGCACCGCTCCCGACCGAAATCGCCGACCGCGCAGCGAAGGCGCGCAAGGCGCTGGAGACCCGCGTCGGCGGCGTCGAGCGTCTCGAGAAGGCGCGCGAGAAAGAGCGAATGACCGTCGACGAGGTCGACGCGCTCTTGCGACGAACCGCGCGCGCGAGCTTGTACCTCGACCGCATGGTCGCGCCGCTGCTCGATCCCACGGACATCGAGCTGCGAGAGATGCACGCTGCCGGGAAGACCCCCTACTCCGGCGAGCGATTCGTGGACGTCGTCGACAAGCTTCGGCGCTTGGTGCTGTCTCAGCGCATGACGGCGGCCGTCGACGAGTTTTGGCAAAACGCGCGGTCGCGGATCGTGATCACCTGGGTGACGAAGAAGCAGCAGTAACGGCCCGTTCCGGCCAGCTGGAACAAACAGCGGGCCGAAAAGCCGTTACGTCTGCGACTCGCGATCCTGCGCGGCCGGAACCTCTTGCGAGCTCGGCGCCTCTTCCTCGTGGCCGTGGTGCGTATCGCCGAAGTGGTGAGCGAACGAACGAGCTGCGCGGCGCGCACGAATGAACTCGGCGAACGCAACGAGCGTGTCGAGATCACGCGGGCCGAGGGAGTCGGCGATCTCACGGAGACCTTTGCGGAGGCTCTCTGCGCTGCGTCCGCGACGGTCGGGGCGAGGCTCTGCCGAGGGTGCCGGAACACCGTCGACCGGCGTCGGCTCGGGACGCGCGGAGTCGGTCGTCCAAACGGGACGCGCGACGGGCGCGAGGGCGTGCGCGGACAGCCATGCCTCCATGAAGATGCGGAGCCGCTCCGATCGGAACGAGAACCAGCGCTCGCGCTCCGGGCCGTAGGCCATCAGCACGTCCTTGAAGCGGCGGAACGCTCCCTTGCCGTCGATCGCCTGCGTGAGCTTCCCTTGAAGCTCGGGGTCTTCGACCATCGGGATGTAGCGCTCCATCCAGCGGTATTGCTCGCGCGAGCTCACCGGGTCGATGCGCAGATAGTTCGGATCGGCGGCGATGCGCGCGTGCATCTGCGGATCGGCGACGCCGTCGACGATTCGAAGAACGTCGCCCGTGACGAGGTGCAGATACGAATGAACCTCGGGCGCATTGTTCTCGAACGCGTCCTCGAGCGCTTCCCAATCGACGGGGACATCGCGAACCGGACCCGACGCGACACCTTCTGTCGCGCCGGAGGCGCGCTCGGATGCACCCGACGGTCGATCACTCACGACGGCCGGTCGATCGCCGGCCTTGTCGGAGAGCGCTTTCTCGGGAAGCGTCGCTCGATCGGTGTTCGACATCGCGTCCTCGCTCGAGTCAGGGGTGAGCCCATCCTTGCGGGCGACTCGTCGAAGCGGGGGTCTCATGGCAGGGTCGTTCACGGGCTCGACATCCAGGATGCGGCGGCCTCGTTCGAGACGCACCAGATTGCTTGCTGGCTCGTGGGAGCCGTCCCACGCGCGGGTCTGTGCAGCGATCGTTCCTCGATTCATAACACGCTTCTCCCCGTCGTTGCGGGGGTCAACCGCCCTCGTTCTCGCTTCATTCCGCGAAAGGGCACTCCTGAACCGCGGAACGGCGCAGGTGTCCCTCCGCTACGGCCACCCGGAGGTCACCGGCCGAGCGCTTCGCCCCAAGAACGAACGCGGAGATATGAACAAGACGTGCCAGCGCGCGGTGCGACGGCTTCCTGCTCGTCAGAGCCGCGGCACCCAAGCAAAAGACGCGAACCCGCTCGAAAACGCAGGTCCGCGGGCTCTGTGGCGCGAGCGTTCCGCCCTAGCGTGGCAGCGTGGCGAGACGCACCGCGTGTTGCCAGCGACCGAGATGCGCTTGGCGCTCCGCGTCGGGCAGTGACGGATGGAAGGTCCGCTCCGGCTTGGACATCCGGGACGCCGCCTCGATGTTCGGGAAGAGGCCGACGCCGACGCCCGCCAGCATCGCGGCACCGCGCGCCGTCGATTCGAGCTCGCGTGGCCGCTCGATCGTGACGTTCGCGACATCCGATTGAAACTGCATGAGAAGATCGTTCGCCGCCGCGCCGCCATCGACGCGCATCCGCGCGAGCGGCCGCCCGAGGTCGTCGCTCATGGCCCGGAGCAGGTCGGCGACCTGGAATGCGATCCCTTCGAGCGCAGCTCGCGCGATGTGCCCGCGCGTCGTCCCCCGGGTGATGCCGCTGAAGAGGCCGCGTGCGTGAGGGTCCCAATGCGGAGCGCCCAGCCCGGACAGCGCCGGGACGAACACGACGCCGTCGCTCGACGAGACCGAACGTGCGAGGGCCTCGACGTCGCTCGATCGCTCGATGATCCCCAGGCCGTCGCGAAGCCATTGGACCGCGGCGCCGGCGATGAATGCGCTGCCCTCGAGCGCGTAGACCGTGTCGTCTTTCACGCGCCAAGCAGCCGTCGCGAGCAGGCCTTTTTGGCTCGGTTTCGGCGTCGGGCCCACGTTCGTGAGCGCAAACGCTCCGGTGCCGTAGGTGCACTTCGTGTCGCCGACCGCGAAGCACGCTTGGCCGAAGAGCGCCGCCTGCTGATCGCCCGCGATGCCGGCGATAGGCAGCCCGTCGGGCAGCCCGGCAAACCCACTCGTCGTCGCGATGTGGGCGGCCGAAGAAACGATCTCCGGCAAAACTCCCTTCGGGACGTCGAGCATCGCCAACATCTCGGGATCCCAGGCGCATTTCGCGAGATCCATGAGCAGCGTCCGCGACGCGTTCGTCACGTCGGTCACGTGCGACCGGCCGCCTGAGAGCCGATGGATGAGGAACGTGTCCACCGTGCCGAACGCGAGCGAGCCGTCCTGTGCGCGCTTTCTCGCGCCGTCGACGTTTTTCAACATCCACGCGAGCTTTGTCCCGCTGAAATACGGATCGAGCACGAGCCCCGTGCGCGCGCGAACTTGGTCTTCCGCCCCCTCGGCACGAAGTCGCTCGCACTCCGATGCGGTCCGCCGGTCTTGCCAGACGATCGCGCGGTGCACGGGCGCGCCGGTCTTTCGATCCCAAAGGAGCGTCGTTTCACGCTGGTTCGTGATGCCGATCGCGGCGAGGCGCTTCGCGTCGACCTGCTCGACGACGCGCGCGACGCTCGTCTGCACGCTCTTCCAGATCTCGTCGGGCTCGTGCTCCACCCAGCCGGGCTGGGGGTAGTGCTGCGCGAACTCTTCGGTGTGCCGGGCGAGGGTTCGACCCTCCGTATCCATGACCAGGACCGTCGTCCCGGTCGTGCCCTGATCGATCGCGAGAAGCAGATCGGCGCTCATCTTCGCTACTCCTCGCGGGCCGGGCCGCTCAGGCTGCGCTCGACGCGGGAGAAGTTCGTCCGCAGCATCTTCACGTAGTCGCCTTGCGCCCGCGCGAGCTCCTCGACGTGCCGCGCGAGATCCACGAGCTGCTCGCCGCTCCTTCGCTGCGCGCGCTGCGAGGCGTTGAGCGTGTTCACCATCGAAGAGATCTGCTCGATCGACGCAGTGATCTGCCGTCCGCCGCGGGCCTGCTCTTGGCTCGAGCGCTCGACGTGTTGCGTGATCATTCGCATCTTCTCGGCGCTCTTCATGATCTGATCGGAGCCGCGCGCCTGCTGCGCGGTCGCCGCCGCGATCTGCTGCACCGTCTCGGCGATACGGCCGATGGCGTCGGTGACCTGCTTCGAGCCCTTCGCCTGCTCGACGGTGGCGCGCGCGATGGCGCGGACCATCGCGGTCGACTTCTGCGAGCTCTCGAGGATCTTCTTCAGCGCGCGCTCGGCTTCGTTCGAAACCTCGACGCCGCGCGAGACGTTTTGCGCGCCGCGCTCGACGGCGGAGATCGCGTTGCGCGACTCGGCCTGAATGGTCTTGATGAGCTCGGCGATCTCTTTCGTGCTGCCGCCTGCGCGCTCGGCGAGGTCTTTGATCTCGTCGGCGACGACGGCGAAGCCTTTGCCGTGCTCACCGGCCTGGGCGGCGATGATCGCGGCGTTGAGCGCGAGGAGGTTCGTCTGCTCGGCGACGTCGTCGATGACCGCGAGGATCTGACCGATGGCATCGATGCGCGTGCCGAGGTTCGAGATGACGGCCACCGCCTCGTGGCTCGAGTCGCGGATGCGGTTGATCTCGCTGATCGTCTTGAGGATCGCTTCGGCGCCGCGATCGGCGTCGAGCGCGACCTCTTCGGAGAGGCGCGCGGTCTCGTTCGCGTTCGACTGGACCTGATCGATCGACACGTCCATCTCGTTCATCGAGGAGCTGGTCTCCTCGGCGGTGAGCGAGAGGGCGTCGATGTTGCGGGCGACCTCGCGAACCGAATAGGCCATCTCTTCGATCGACGTCGCGGTCTCGCGCACGCTGGCGCCGAGCTCTGCGACGTTCTGCGCGACCTCTTCGTTGGTCGTCGTCATCTCGAGGATGCTCGAGCTCGACTCCTCGGCGCTCGTCGCGAGCGTCTCGATCGATTGGTAGACCTCGACGAGAGCCTGATTGACGCCTCGGACGTGGCCGGCGAGCTCGGTCGCGACCTTCGCGAGGTTCGGGTGCGCGCCCTCGAATTCCGTCACCGACTCGCGCAGGTTCGCGAACGGCTCGCGGATCTCGGCGATCTTCGCGCCGCCGTCTTTCGCCTTGCGCGCCTCTTCGCGCGCAACCTCGAGCTCACGCCGGAGGCGCTCCGTCTCGGCCTCGCCGTCGCGGCGAGCTTTCGCAACCTCGACCTCGACCTCGCGACGAGCTTTCGCGACCTCGTCCTGCACGTCCTTTTTGGCGCGCGCGAGCTCTTCCCGCTCTTCGGCGAGCTGGGTGAGATCGTCGAACGCGGCCGTCAGCTCGGGTGTCGCGCGCTCTGGCGCCCGGGGAAGCTTCCCCCGGCGGGCGTCACGAACACCATCGAGGAGCGGCGTCAGACCGGAGTCGCCGGTCTTCGACCCCTCGACGACGACGACCCCGGCGGCGATCACACCGAGAACGATGAACAATTGCGACGCGTATTGGGGCAGCGACGTCGCGATGAAACCACAAGCGAGTGCCGCGACAATCAACACACCGAGCGGCCGGAGCAAGCGTGAGGGCATCCCGCGGCGAGACTAGAGTCGCAAGTCGCCGGCGGGCAAGCCGCTCGCAGTCGGCACCTGACGCTAGCGTTACGTCGTCGGCACGCGGTGCCACGCCCGACGGGTAGTTTCGTCAGCGAGGCGACGTGCCGTGCGGCTGATCGTAAGTCTCGTAGTCGGTGAGGTCGTAGTTGGGCTGCGCACCGTTCGAGACTTTGACGGCGCAACCAGAGACGAGCGAGACGAGCGCCATGAGGGCGAGCCAGCGTGCCATGGGATCCTCGCAGGGGCTCCCGGCGCAGTAAGTTCGATGAACGCGCCGGAGTTGCTTGCTTGGACGTGGGAAGGGCGGCGCTCCTACAGACTTTTTTGCGCCCTGCGACAGGCCCCTCGGCAACGACTCGGTGTCGACCGCGGAGCATTTTTGCAGGGGAGGCGGTCTTCGAGGCTTCGTATCAGGCCGATTCGGCCTCGGATTGCTTCGATATGTTGTGTGTCGAACCGCCTCGACTACACTCCCGCGCGCCGAGGGCCTGCCGTTAGGGGCCCGCGGGGCGACTCCGGTATTCCGGCTGCTTTGTTCGCCCCGCACCTGGGCCTCACCGGCCCACGCCTTTCTTCTAAGGAGCCATCATGGTGAACAGCTCATCGCTGCGCGGTCTTTCCTCGCGGGTTCTATTGTCTGGTATCGCCGCGGCGGTGGTCGCTGCGCTCACGATCGTCAACGTCGGCTGCGGCGACTCCGGCACCGGCGGAGAAGGCGGCGGGGCGGACTGCACCGACGTGAAGGGTTACGCCGAGCTCGGCACCGCGATCAGCAAGTGCACGAACTGCCACTCGTCCGAGCTGACGACGCCGACCGAGCGCCAATCGGCCCCCGAAGGCTTCGACTACGACACCTACGAGCTCGCGAAGCAGCACCCCGACGAGATCGCGGAGCAGCTCGAAGAGGGTCTGATGCCGCCGTCGGGCAGCCCGACGCTCACGGACACGGAGAAGAGCGACCTCATCAAGTGGGCGAGCTGCGGCACGCCGGAGTGAAACTGACGGAAGAGACGGCCTGAGCGAGCAGAGAGAGATCCCGAGCCTCGCGTGTCAGGTCCGGGCCCCGTCGACCGCCTTTGTCGGTGCGGGGCCCAACTTCCCGTTGTGGTCCCTTTTTTTTCGTGTAGGCTCCGCGAGCTTTTTTTCGGGGCGCTACGCGTCTCGTTGGAGAGGTGGCCGAGTGGCCTAAGGCACGTGCTTGCTAAGCACGCGTAGGGGAAACTCTACCGCGGGTTCGAATCCCGCCCTCTCCGCCCGATAGCACCGGGCCGATCGCACCGACGCGGTGCCGCCTCGAGGCAACTGCCCTACCGGCAGAAGCGCAGAGGCGCCGACTCACCGCGTCGTTCGCACGATCGTCATCAACTTGCTGCAGTCGCCGCCTGTTGGTTCGGCTACATCGAGAACCTCGATTCTCGATCAGGGGCAAAGAACTCAGGTCGAGCGGAGAGCGGGCATTCCGCAAAACGCCGCGCACCCTCACCCGTCAGGGTGAGCGGCGTGTAGCGGAATCGCGCTCGCTGATTTAGTACGAGCGTTGGCGCGGGGGATACTCGCGCATCCTTCACGAGCGGTGCTCCGAGGTGAGTGCCGCTCGCCGTTCATCAAGCGCGCCCGTGTTGGGGGCGAGGAGTACCTATGCTTCGTCGTAACAGGCTTCCTCTTGGTCCGTTCTCGATATCGCTCCTCCTCGCAGCCCTCGCGACGACCGTCGCCTGCGGCGACGACACCGGAACCGGCGCGACAGCCGGCAATGGAGGAAACGGTGCGAACGGCGGTGAGGGTGGCGAGCCTCCGACCGGCGGCACCGGCGGGACCGGCGCGCAAGGCGGCCAAGGTGGTTCGGGTGGTGGCGAGGGCGGCTCCGGCGGCCAAGGCGGCGGCACGCAGTTCGAAGAGGTCACGTGCGACGTCGATCTCACGCCCCCGGCATCCGGCATCTGCGGCGTTGCAACGGATGGATCGGGCAGCCGCCTGATCCGCGGCACGGTGCTCGGCGCCGATGCGCTCTACCGAAACGGCGGCGTCCTCGTCTCCGAAACGGGCGTCATCGAGTGCGTCGGCTGTGACTGCGAGGCGACGCCGACCGGTGCGGACGCGACGGTCATCGATTGCCCCGACGGCGTGATCTCGCCGGGTCTCATCAACCCGCACGACCACATCACGTACGCGAACAACGCGCCGTACGACGTCGGCACGACGCGCTACGACCACCGCCACGAGTGGCGAACCGGCGCGAACGGCATGCCGGAGATCAACGTGAACAGCGGCGCGGCTGCGAACGTCGTCCTCTTCGCCGAGCTGCGCTTCATCATGAGCGGCGCGACGAGCACTGCAGGTGCCGGTGGCCGCGCGGGCCTCCTCCGAAACCTCGACACCCAGAACCTCGAGTCGCTCCCGGTCCAGGCCGCTGACTCCGACACCTTCCCGCTCGACGACGCCGACGGCACGATGCACGCGACCGGCTGCAACTACGGCGACAGTCCCACCGTCGAGAACAACGTTGCCGGCCTCTCGGGATATCTGCCGCACATCGCGGAGGGTATCGGCCCCGAGGCGCGCAACGAGTTCGTCTGCACCAGCGACAGCGCCGTCCAGAACGGCCACGACCTCATCGAGCCGCAGACCGCGATCGTCCACGCGGTCGGCATGAAGCCCGAAGATTTCCAGGTCATGCAGCAGGAGCTCGCGACGGTCATCTGGTCGCCTCGCTCCAACGTCTCGCTCTACGGCGACACGGCGCGCGTGACGATGATCGACGCGATGGGCGTTCCCATCGCGCTCGGAACGGACTGGATGCCGTCCGGCTCGATGAACATCCTGCGCGAGCTCCACTGTGCCGACGAGCTCAACACCACGCGCTTCGACGGCCACTTCTCCGACCTCGCCCTCTGGCGCATGGTGACGGAGAACGCCGCGTTCGCGACGGGAACGAGCCAGGCGATCGGCATGCTCAAGCCGGGCTACACGGCCGACATCTCGGTCTTCAACGCGACGGATCGGAAGGACTTCCGCGCGGTCATCGGGGCAGGTGTCGAGGACGTCGTCCTGGTCATGCGTGGCGGTGAGGTGCTCTACGGCGACGCCGACCTTCTCGACGAAGGCGCGATCGGCGGCGAGGCCTGCGAAGCGCTGCCGGTGTGCGGCGTCGACAAGAAGGCCTGCGTCGCGCAAGACGTCGGCGGCGGCACGACGCTCGCCGCGGTCGTCGCCGCGGGTGAGGCGTTCTACCCGCTGTTCTTCTGCAACGACGAGGTCCCGACGGACGAGCCGTCGTGTGTTCCCTGGCGTTCGGAGTACCCGGACGGCGTCACGGCGTCGGACGGCGACGGCGACGGCATCGCGGACGGAGACGACCTCTGCCCGACGGTGTTCGATCCGATCCGCCCGCTCGACGGCTCGGCCCAGGCCGATGCGGACGGCGACGGCGTCGGCGACTCCTGCGACGCGTGCCCGGTCACGAGTGGCCAGGATTGCGAAGCGCCGCTGGCTGACGACGTCGACGGCGACGGCGTCATCAACGCCGCCGACAACTGCGTCGACATCCCCAACACGGATCAGGACGACGCGGACAGCGACGATCACGGTGACGCGTGCGACGCCTGCCCGGACGATCCGAACCCGGGCGCCGCGGCTTGCGCGCTCACGATCGCGACGGTGCGGAACCCGGCTGCCCCCGGCCACCCGGCCGAAGGCACGTCGGTCTCCGTCTCGGGTTGGGTCACGGCGGTTCGCCCCGACTCGGGTGGAAGCCGCGGCTTCACGATCCAAGACAGCACCGACCCGTTCAGCGCCATCTTCGTGTTCACCGGCAACCAGTCGCCGGGCGTGGCCTTCGGTGATCAGGTGACCGTGACCGGCGTGTACGACGAGTACTTCGAGTACGCCGAGATCACCTCGCCGACGATCACCGACGTCGCCCCGCCGACGCCGATCCCGTTCGCGGCGATCGAGATCGCGGACACGACGACGCTCGCGACGGCTGCAACCGCGGAACCCTACGAGTCGATGTGGGTCAGCCTCGGTGCAGTCACGATCACGACGATGAACGCGGACCCCGGCTTCGACTACGACGAGTTCGCCGTCTCGAGCCTCGGCGGCACCGCGCTCCGCGTGAACGACGGGTACCTCTTGGCGATCGACAACACCTGCCCGGTCGGCAGCGCCTTCACCGACATCACCGGCGTGCTCGACTACTCGTTCGACAACTACAAGCTCGAGCCACGCAGCGACGCCGACATCGCGTTCGTGACGTGCGACCCCACGCCCTGACGTAGACCCAGCTCACGAAACCACGGCCGAGCCGGAGGCAATCGCCTCTCGCTCGGCCGGTTTCGTTCCATCGAATCAGTTCCAGCGCGCTTCGGCTTCCATCGCGCCGTCCCTGTCGCCGCCGCCCGACACGACGTGAAGGCGGATGTTCTCCGCCTCGACCGACTCCAAGATCCCTTCGGCCGCGCCGGCGACGGTCGCCCAGATGTTGGCGTCGAAGCCGTCGCAACCGCTCCACAGCGCGCGCGCATACCCGTCGCGACGCTCGAGAAATTCGCACGTTCCGCGCTCGTAGTGCTGGTTGAAGAAGCGCGCCGACACCGCAAGTGACCGATGCGCTCCGAGCACGCGCACGAAGACGCGGTGTGCGCTGTTGAGGCCCAGCTTGACGGCGACGCGGCCGACTTGGCGCAAAAACGGGAGGCCACCGTGCGTCTCTGCTGCAAGGGCGGCGAGCACCGCGTTCTGCCACGCGAGCGGATACCACGCACCAGCGACGAGGCCGCCGTATCGAACGGCGTCGGCGATCTCGGGCTCGAGACGTAACACCGCTTGCTCGCATGCCTCGCGACCACGCAGCTGCTCCGTCGCGGCGAGGCAGTTGCGAATCGTGAGCCCCTTCACGCGCGGCCCCATGGAGACCATTCGCGTTGCAAAGCTAACACCGAGGATCCCCCTCGATTGATACCCCCAGAAAGGGGGGTTGCTCAGCCGAACGAACGACTCGACGCGCTCAGGCGAGCGCGCGCATCGCCTGACGTGTCAGCTGCAGCGGATCGAGCGACAGCCGCAGATCGTCCGCCCAAACGATGCCAGCCGCGAAAGGTCCTATCGCGCGGACCATGAGCGGCAGCGCGCGCAACGTGACCTCTTCGATCGATCCGACGGACTCCACGGCGAGCGCGACCGGTGCGCTCGAAGGCGCGGCCATGATCTCGACGACGAGTCGATCTTCACGGACCTTGGTGACGTCGATCGCGTCCGCGAGCAGCTTGCAGAGCGATGCGCTCGGACGATCCCAGTCGGCCGCACGAACGATGCTCCCGACGTGCTGCACCGGGATCCCGAAGACGTCGCCGCCGCACTCGAGCCACAAGACGCGGACGAGCGACGCCTCCGCCGGAACCAAGATCGTCGCGGTCAGGCCCTGGCCGCGACGGCTCTCGAGCTCGATCGTTCCGCCGAGCCGTTGCACCGCCGCGAGCGTCAGATCCAGACCGACACCGCGACCCGCGAGCAGATCCGCGTCGGCGCGCGTCGAGAACCCCGGATAGAACAGGAGGGAGAGCGCGCTGCGTTCGTCGAGCGCACCCGCTTCGGCGGGCGAAATGAGGCCGATACCGAGCGCACGCCGCCGCACGTCGGCTTGGTCGACACCGGCGCCGTCGTCCTCGACCGTGACGATGAGCAAGCCCGCACGCTGGCCGATCGAGAGTCGCAGCGCGCCGATCGGCGCCTTTCCGGCGGCACGTCGCGCTTCCGGCGTCTCGATTCCGTGCGCGACCGCGTTGCGGACGAGCTGCCGCAATGGGTCCACGAGCGCATCCAGGATCCGCCTGTCGACGGGCTTGTCACCGCCGGCGATCGCCACGTTCACCGATTTGCCGGCGCGGCTCGCCTCGCTCTGGGCCGAATGCGCGAGACGCTCGAGCAGCGACGCGGCGAAGGTCGTCCGCAGCGACTGAACCGCGGCCGAGAGCGTCTCGCCCTCGCGGGAAAGACGCCGAGACAGGTTCGTCATCTGCCCGGCGGCGTTGTCGACGAGATCGGCGAGCGGCAACAGCCCGTTCGCGCACTCCTCGAGGCGAGCGATCGCTGCAGCCGGCGCGCCCCACGGCCGCGGAGGTCCGATCATTCGCAGTGCTTCGCGCACACCTCGCTGCACCTCGCGCGCAGCATGTGCGGCGCGCTGCAAGCTCGTCGATCCGCCCGAGAGCGGCGCGCGGAGCTGCCCGAGCTGGCCCGCGCGCTCGAAGAGCCCGTCCAGCACACCGGTGGAGACACGAACCGTCTCTGCTTCACCGAGGCTTCGAGGATCCGACTCCGTCGGGATCTCGAGCGCAGGCCGCCGAGGCGGCAGCGGCAGAGGCGTCTGAAGCGGAGCGCGCGAAGGCCTGCTCACCGGCGCGCCGGACATCAGACGCAATGTCTCCAGCGCGTGCTCCGGTGCATCGACGATCTCGGCGAGCACACCGCGGTACGTGTCGACGTTCTCGAGTGCGCGCGGCGCCGCGTCCTCGGTCGAGACGACCTTCAAGCGCTCCTCGAGGCCGTGACAGAACCACGCCATCACCTCGTCGCCGACCGAAAGCGCAGCCCCCTTGATGGTGTGCACCTCGCGAAACACGACCCGCGCCGCCTCGAGATCGCGCGCGCCGGCGAGCGCGGCGTCGATGCGCAACAAACGATCGTGGACGGCGGACGCGTAGTCCGGTGGATGTGACGCGGGCGTCGGCCCGACACGCAGATCGAGCGGCGGCTCGGGCCACGTGCTCGCGGGCAGGCCTCGCCCTTCGCGAATCAGCGCGTCGAGACGCGTGAGAAGCTCCTCCAGATCCGTCACGGCGCGCGGATCCCGCGCGGAGATGCGCCGCTCGATCCGCCCACACGCTTCCGACGCCTCGCGCGCACCTGCGAGACCGAGCGCGCCCTTGAGAGCGTGAGCGATGCCACGCGCGTTGGTGATCGACGGATCGTCTTTGAGCGACGCCACGCGCCGCTCGATCTCCGACGAAATCAGCGCGAGCAGCTCCGGGTCCATCAGGCCGACGAGCCGGACCCGCCCGACTCCGCCTCTTCCGAGATGATCCCGGACAGGACTTTCATCACCGGCGCGAGCAGCGGGACGAGCGCGACTGCCGCCTGCCGTGAGCCCGAGGCTTCGAGCGCCGAGAGAGCTCCGAGAAGACCCTTGGCGTGATCGCCGACCAGCGCGATGTATTTCGCCGTCTCCGGATCGAGCCCCGTCGCCTTGCGCAGGCGCGACTCGAGATCCTGCAACCCGGCCTGAGATGCCTGCACGCAGACCTTCAGCTGCGTCGCGTCCGTCGCGAGCTCCTGCGCGTCACGCTGCACGCGCTCGATCCGCTGCGCGAGATCACCTGCCACCTCGAGCAGCTCGTGGATATGGCCACCGAGATCTCCCGCCGCGTCGGAGCCGCGCGACACGTGCCCGCGCACCTCTTCGGCCACGAGCGTCAGACCGCGACCGAGCGGCTCGGTCGTCCGCGCTCCCTCGAGGCCGGCGTTCAGACCGACCACGCCGAGCCGCTCGAGCGCGTCCTCGACGTGCTTCAAGCGGTTCGACAAAGCGTCGCGGCGGCTCAGCACGTTGTTTGCTCGCTCCAGCGCGGCCTCGATGTTGGTTCGCTGGCGCGCCGTCGTCGCGACCACGCGTTCGCCGAGCTTTTCCGCCTCTTGTGTCGCCTTCGCCGCGCGCTCGCGCGCCTCCCAAAGGTGCGCGTCGTCCATCGCGCCGGTCGGCTCGGAGATGCCGGCCGTCCGGCGCAGAAGCTCGAGCCAGCGGCGGCGTGTTCTCGGTGCGCTCACGAAGTTGCTCTCCTCTCGTCGCTGGTCGGCGCTCGATTTGCGCGGCCGAGCTCGAACGTCGCTCGCTCGATCTCGTCGAAGCAGCGCGTGACCGACGCCACGGTGACGACCTCGTCGAACGCGCGCACCGCACCTTCACCGGCGTGATCGAACACCCCGATCTGCAGGACGTTGGCGCCGACGAGGACCAGGCTGTCGCCTCGCTCGTGCGCATAAAGCACCAGCCCGGCTACGCTGGTTTCGTTCGATCTCGCAATGGACCTCGACGGCGCGGCGTCGAGACACGCGAGGAT
Organism: Polyangiaceae bacterium; assembly: GCA_013361525.1. GTDB lineage: Bacteria > Myxococcota_A > Polyangia > Polyangiales > Polyangiaceae > Xiheicaenibacterium. The sequence goes on from JABFXY010000133.1 coordinate 17,613, forward strand.
CCGCCCGTCGACGACCGCGGCGCCGATTCGAAGCGGCCCGAGGCGCCCGAGCCAGCGAAGCGCGGTCGGATAACGGAGCGCTCGCGCATCGTCGGCTCGAACGAAGAATCGCCGTGCGCTCGCATCGAGGCCGAAGGCCGACCGAAGGACGTCGGTCGCCTCGACGACCGCGCCGCCAATCACGAGTCCAGGCTCCCCTCGGTCGTCGAGAACTCTTCGACCGGCCGGGGCGGTGGCGGCATCTGTGAAGCGCGTACGGGCTCCGACGGACGCGCGCGCTTGATGCCGCGGAGCACGCGCGAGCTCAAGAATTGGTAGATGATCTTCAGCGCGTCGAAGCGCGCGAGATCCGATTCCTCGACGATCTCGTTCACGTCGCGTTTGCCGTCGACCACCGAAAGCAGCATCCGCTCCGCGTTGTTGAGGTTCTCCCCGACCTGTTGGAGCACGGCCTCGTCCACGACGACGATGTCTTCCCAGACGATCGTCCCTTCCATCACGCGCCATTCGTCGACGCGACGGAAACCTTCGAGCACGAGCGGGCCTACCCCCAGCGCGAGACGCGCCTTCTCCGCTTCGGCGGTGTGCGGGTCGCGCGAGAACCAGAAACGCCCATGGGGCCAGCGCACGAGGTCGTAGACGATCTCGCACGACTGCTTGCGGAGGGCGTCGTTACGTTTCGCTTCGGTGACCTTCGTGGTCTGCACCATGTGATCACCGAGGCGCGCGTTCCTGCGCGTTGCCGCGTCGACCGCGGCCTCGACGTCGGCCCGCTTCAAGAGGCCCATCTCGATGAAGTAGCGACCGAGCCGAAACTCGGCCTTTTCGCCGGTCGCCACAGCGAGGTCGACCAGCCCGTCGCGCATGAACAAGTTCGCCGAGCGCCTGCCGCTCACGACGCGGAGGACCCCCGTCTGTCGCTGCATCTGAAGGAGCTGCAGCACCTCGGGCAGCGGAACGAACGCCAAGTCCCCCGACAGAACCTCCCGCGCGGACGCGCTCGTCGCTTCACGCAGCGTCATCAGAAGCGCATCGAGCGGGCTCGTCTCGAGCGCGCGGGCGATCGCCCCCCGGAGCGCATCGGATTTCGTCAGCTCCGTTCCGCCGAGGGACATGATCGCCGGGACCACGGCCGCGCTGACGTGACCGACCAGCTGCGTGAGCGCGCGGCTCTCGAGCTGCCGCGGCAAGAGGCTCGGTCTCGGCTCGCTGTCTTCGCCGAGCGACTCCTCGTCGGGCATCGTCTCGCCTTCGGGCAGAGCCGGCGCGCGCCCGGCCTTCACCTTGGCGAGCACACCCTCCACGACGGCGACCAGCGCCCGCGCGTCGAACGGCTTCGTGATGGCGTCGACGGCACCGGTCTGATTGACGAATTGCGCGCGAATGCGATCGCCCTTCGCACTCATCAACACGACTGGAAGCGCTTTGAGTGACGGGTCTTTGCGGAGCTCGCGGCAAAACTGATAGCCGTTCATCCGCGGCATCACGAAGTCGAGGAGGATCAGATCGAACGGACCGTGATCCGCGAGCAGCTTCAGGCCGGCGACGCCGTCTCGAGCGGTCAGGGACTCGAGCCCGGCCCGCGAAAGGATCGCGCTCACGACCTTCAGGATCGTGGGGCTGTCGTCGACGACAAGGATCCGGGGCACGCGAGGTCCTCCAACCGGTGTTGACCCGTGGCCGAAACCCATACGCCCGCGGTTACCTGGGTGCTATGAAAACCGCCGCTCCCAATGCGAAACCTTCCCGCGATCCTCTCCGCGTTGTTTGGGTCCCTCGCTGCGCTGGCGTGCTCGGGCAACACGCCCTACAGCGGCCCGCCGCCGGAGTACGAGCCGCCGCGCCCGCTGCAGACGGCGACCGCAACGGCGGCGCCCACGGTGGAAGCGCCCGCGCCTGCTTCGTACGGGACGCCGGAAGAGCTCGGTAAGCACATCGATGCCTACATGGCCGGGTACGGCGCCAAATGGGGAGAAGCCTATGCGCCGAGCGGCGTCCTCGTCGTCGCCGACCAGGGCAAACCGATCGTCGTTCGCACCTATGGCAAAGCCGATCGCGAAAAGGGCACCGATTTTTCGATCGATACGCCCCTCCGCATCGGCTCGCTGACGAAACAGTTCACCGCGGCCGCCGTGTTGAAGCTCGTCGAGGAGGGGAAGGTCGCCACCACCGACTCGATTCGCAAATGGGTAAAAGAGCTGCCCGACACGTTCGAGCCCGTCACCGTCCACCACCTTCTCAATCAGACGAGCGGTGTCCCGAGCTACACGGACGACCCTGCGATCCTCGCGCGCAAAGGGGAGAACGTTCCGAACGCGGACATCATCGGCTGGGTCGGAAAGAAGCCGCTCGATTTCGCGCCCGGCAGCCGTTTCTCGTATTCGAACTCGAACTACTACCTCCTGAGCCTCGTGGTCGAGCGAGCCGCCAAGAAGCCGCTCGCCGCCGTTCTGAAAGATCAGGTGCTCACCCCCTCGGGGATGAAGCTGACGGGCGTCGACACGACGAATACGGCGTCCGGCTACGTGCGTGATCCCGCGGGCAAGCTGAAGGCTGCCGACGCCGTCAGCGATTCGGTGCCGTTCGGGGCCGGTTATCTGCGCTCTTCGGCGAGCGACCTCGTGCGCTGGGACCGCGCCCTCGCCGGCGACACCGTCCTGTCGCGCGCCTCGAAGGACGCGATCTTCAAGCCCGGCTCGAAGTGCCCGGAGTGCGGCGGCGATTACGCTTACGGTTGGATCCTCGACAAGGTCGCGGGCACGCCGGTCGAATGGCACAACGGCGCCATCGACGGCTTCAGCTCGTTCTTCGCGCGCGCACCCGAAAAGGGCCTCGCCGTCGTCTTCCTCTCCAACACGATGGAGTTCGATTCGACGGGCGCCGGGCGCGCGGTTTTGAAGATGGCGCTCTCCGGCGAGACGGTTTCCGCGATCAACGAGCGCGACATCACCCCGCTCGACGAAGCCTTCGCGAAGAGCGTCGCGGGCGAATACATCCTCTCCAAGAAGTCGCGCGACGATCTCGGCGCGAAAATGCCGAAGCCGGTCCTCGAGTCCATCGAAGGCATGGACGTGAAATGGGAGAGCGGCGCCCTCACCTTCAAGCCGGTCGGTCAGGGGCGCTTCGGCCTTCGCAAAGCGAAGGACGGCGTCCTCTTCAATGGTGATCTCGCGGTCGATCTCGCGCCTGATTTCGGCGACCCGAAGAAGCCGGAGAAGAAGGCGAAAGGCTTCACGCTCCGGCAGGGTCCCATCACCGCCGAATACGTGCGCGGCAAGCTCCCGGCGAAGAAGAAGCCGGAGACGAAGCCGGCCAGCGCGACGAAATAGCCAGCCGACCTCCGTCGGACCGCCGATTCAATCCGTCGAGCCACATGGCGAGGCAGCATTGCTCGCCTCCGTGGAACAGCTCGTCCCATTCACCGCACAAATCCGCTCGGTGGAACGGTCTTAGCTTTGCTCGGCAAGGAGAAGAGGCATGAGTTATTTCCCCGCCGAAGATCCCGCGTGCTCGTCCTGCGAGTCGACTCGCAGCATCAAGACGATCATCGATGCGCGCGCCCGGGCCATCGACGGCTTCACGGTAGGCCGCGTCCTACCGTCGATGAAAAACCGCGCAGTCGGCCCATTCGTGTTCTTCGATCATATGGGTCCGGCCGATTTGCCCGCGGGCCATGGAATCGACGTAAGGCCCCATCCGCATATCCATCTCGCGACCGTCACGTATCTGTTCGAAGGCGAGATCGTCCACCGCGACAGCCTCGGCTCCGAGCAGACCATTCGACCCGGCGCGATCAACTGGATGAGCGCCGGACGAGGGATCGTGCATTCGGAGCGAACGCCGCCGCCATTGCGCGAAAGCGGCTCCCGCCTTCACGGAATCCAGCTCTGGGTCGCGCTTCCGAAGGCCGCGGAAGAGTCCGACCCGACGTTTCGTCATCACGAGGCGGACACCTTGCCGAGCACCATCGTCGGTGACGTCGAGCTGCGTGTCCTCGCCGGCTCGGCCTACGGCGTGACCTCACCCGTCGAGACCCTCGGCAGCCTCTTCTACGTCGAAGCGACGATGCCCGAGGGATCCCGCCTCGACCTTCCCGACGAGGAAGAGCGCGCGGTCTACGTCGTCGACGGCACCATTGCGTGCGGCGCCGAACACGCGAGCGCCGGGCGAATGTTCGTCTTCGAGAAAGGCACCGCGCCCGTCCTACGCGCCGAGTCGCGTGCCCACGTCCTTTTGATTGGTGGCCCCACGCTCGACGGACCTCGGCATATTTGGTGGAACTTCGTCTCGAGCTCGAAAGAGCGCATCGAGCGCGCGAAGGAGGATTGGCGAGCGGGACGATTCCCGACGATTCCCGGAGACGACGAAGAGCGCATTCCGCTGCCCGAGGGCGGCTGACACGAGTGGAGGATTTGGATGCCGACCATCATTGGAATCGCCGGTAGCCTTCGCAAAGCATCTTTCAATGCGTCGCTTCTCCGCGCCGCCGTGGAGGTCGCGCCCCCCGGCCTCGCGGTCGAAATCGCGACCATTCGTGACATTCCGCTCTACGACGGAGACGTCGAAGCAGCATCGGGGATCCCCGAGCCGGTGCGCGTGCTCAAAGACAAGCTCGCGCAATCCGACGGGCTTCTCCTCGTCACACCCGAATACAACAACTCCATTCCAGGCGTCCTCAAGAACGCCATTGATTGGATGTCTCGCCCATCGGCGGACATCCCACGCGTATTCGGTAATTTGCCCGTGGCGCTGATGGGCGCGAGCCCTGGTCAATTCGGGACCGTGCTTTCGCAGACCGCGTGGCTCCAGGTCCTTCGCACGCTCGGTGCCGATGCCTGGTTCGGGTCTCGGCTGATGGTCGGCGGAGCGAGCAAGGTATTCGACGAATCCGGTCGCCTCGTCGACGAGGCCATCCGGGCGCGCCTGACCAAGTTCATGGCCGCGTTCGCGGAGGTGACCGGCCGCAAGAAGTAACGACACTCGAAGTTTGGGTGACATTGAGCGGAGGTATCCATGGCAATCGCGAAGAACCCGCCGGTATACGGCACCTGGGAACGGCAACATACGGGCGTAGCGGCGGAATCATCCGTGTCGGCACGCACGTGGGCCGCTCCAATCGGACGCGCGCTCATCAGCGGCATCTTCATTGCGAGCGGTATCGGCAAGCTCGCCGGATGGGGAGAGACGGCCGCGTTCATGAACGCGCAAGGCATCGTCGCGGTTCAGCTCTTCCTACCGCTCGCCATTCTCGTCGAGCTCGGATGTGGGCTCGCGCTCCTCGCCGGCTTCAAGGCTCGCTGGGCAGCCATGGGGCTCTTCCTATTCCTCATTCCGACGACCTACATCTTCCACGACTTCTGGACGTTCGCGGGTCCGGAGCGCCAGGCGCAGATGGCTCAGTTCATGAAGAACCTCGCGATCATGGGCGGCCTATTGCTGGTCGTCGCATTCGGCGCGGGCAGAGCGAGCATCGACGAGCGCAGCCACAGCTGACCCGTCGTCGAGCCGAACGCAAGGGGGGGGTGAGCTTCGGGCGGCTGGCGACGCGACGATTCGACTACAACGCTCCTATGAGCGAACGAGCGGCAGAGCACCAGACCGCGTACCGCTGGCGACGTCGAATGGTGTCGCGCAACCCCGACGAGCACCACCGCGTCGCGACGCCTCTCGAGCTGCTCTTCGATCTCTGTTTCGTCGTCGCCGTGGCGCAAGCTTCGTCGCGCCTGCACCACGGGCTCGAAGCAGGTCACACGCTCGAATCGGTCCTCGGGTTCGTCCGCGTGTTCTTCGCTATCTGGTGGGCTTGGATGAACTTCAGCTGGTTCGCGTCGGCCTACGACACCGACGACGCGCCCTATCGGCTCACGGTCCTCGTTCAGATCGCGGGCATCCTCGTCCTCGCCGCGGGTGTTCCTCGCGGGCTCGACCAGGCCAACTTCGTCCTCATCACCGTCGGCTACGTCATCATGCGCGTCGGCTTGGTCGCGCAATGGCTGCGCGCAGCAGCCTCCGATCGCCCCGGCCGGCGCACGGCGCTCCGCTATGCGGTGGGTGTCACCATTTGCCAATTGGGGTGGATCGGCCTGCTATTCATTCCGGTAGAGCTTCGTCTTTGGGGTTGGCTGGTGCTCGTCCCCTGTGAGCTCGCCGTCCCGATCTGGGCGGAGCGCGCAGGCCGCACCCCGTGGCACGCCCATCACATCGCCGAACGATATGGCTTGATGACCATCATCGTCCTCGGCGAATCCGTCCTTTCGGCGACGCTCGCGATCCAATCCGCGTTCGATGCGGGTGCGTCCCTCGCCCCAACGCTGGAGGCGGCGGTCGGCGGGCTCCTCGTCCTCTTCTCGATGTGGTGGCTGTATTTCGATTATCCCGCGCACCACCTCCTCCGCTCGATGAAGGTCGCGTTCCTGTGGGGCTACAGCCATTTGCTCATCTTCGCGTCGGCTGCCGCAGTCGGCGCAGGTCTCGCCGTCGCGGTCGATCAGGTAGGCGGCACCGCCCACGTCTCGGCTCGCGCGGCCGCTGCATCGATTGCGGTTCCGGTCGCCATTTACCTGCTCAGCGTGTGGCTCATTCACGTTCGCCCACACGGACGTAGAATGGTCGACGCCGTCGCGTATCCGATCACGGCCGGCGTCGTGCTCGTCGTCGCCTACCTCGGCGGATCCGTGCTGTGGATGGGGCTGACCCTGGCGACGCTCGTCGGGGTCTCCGTCGCGACCTGCTCCGAAGCCCGAAGTGCTTGAAATGCCTAGCCTGCGGTCGGGAAAACTGCGGCGAATCGACGGCGCGACGTGAGGAATCGAGCGCGAAGCTTTTCGCGTCCGATACCGTAAACGATCGCCGATGAAGAAACTTAGCTCAATCGTCGCCGCCATCCTCGCCGTCCAACTGTGTGCGTGCTCCGTCCGCGTGCGCGCTCCGAAGATCACCGTCGACGTCGACGGCGTCGCCAATACGACGGTCAAGTCGTTCGGCGAGATCTCCACCGAGACGGGAGGCGTCTCGCTGAAAGCGAAGGGCGCCGCGCAGCTGCCCGACCAAATCATCACCGTCTTCAAGCGCGGCGTTCCGAAGGACAAACCGATCGATCTCGTGTTCGTCGTCGACACGACCGGATCGATGCAGGACGACATCGACGAAGCGCGTCGAAAGATGAAGCAGATCGTGCGCGCCCTCGACGAGCGAAACCCGGATCATCGTGTCGGCGTCGTCGCCTATCGCGACCTCGACGACGTCTACGTCGCAAAGACGTACACGAAGCTGCAGGCGGGCGAGGGCAAGGTGCTGCGGTCGCTCGATCGCCTCAAGGCCGACGGCGGCGGGGATTTCCCCGAGCACGTCTATGCGGGGCTGGTCGAGGCATTGAAAGACCAACCGTGGAGAGACGAGGCCTCCCACCACATCCTCGTCATCGGCGATGCCCCACCGCACGACGATTACAAGAAGGACAAGAAGCACTCCCGCGCGGCGGTCCGCAAGCTCGCCAAAGAGAAGGAAGTGAAGATCCACACCATTGGTGTGAATTGCTCCGGCGCTTGCTGAGTCCCCTCGCGTTCCGAGTTGCCGCGCTACCTCGTCCCCCAGCGCTCGTCCCGAACGGTGAGGAGCGCCCAGGGGAGGATCCATTGCAGGAGGAGGAAGCTGTAGGCGGCGTAGACGACGCCATAGAGAAAACGGGGGCTCTTCTCGAGGCGTAGGTAATAACAAGCGGAGAACGCCGCGCCGACGAGGAGCGCGGCGCTCGCGTGAAGGACGCGCGACAGGTCCGCAGACATCATCATCGGGAGCGTCGCCAGGCCGAAGAACAGCATCGCGAGGCGCAGATTGCCGATGACGAAGCCGATGACCGGCAGCACGCGGTGCCGATCGCGGTAACGCGTCAGCATGAACTTCGCGAAGCTGAGCCCCTCGACGATGTAGCTCCGGTCCCAGCGCACGAACATCTTCGAGAGCTGGCCGTACGTCGTCGGCGCGAGCGTGTTGATGACCGCCGAGCGCTGATACACCGTGTCGTAGCCGAGGCGCAGCACGATGTTGGTGAGCGCTTGGTCCTCCCCGTGATTCACCGGCTTGCCGAGAAAGGTCTGGCTCGACCACTCGGGAAGGTGCGGAAGAATGACCTCGCGACGAAACGCAGACAGAGCACCGGGGCAGACGGCGACCGCGCGGTACACCGATTGAGCCGCGCGTCCGAAGTCGAACGCGAGCGCATATTGCACCTCGAGCATGCGGCTGATCAGGCTATCGCGATTGAGCACGGCGACACGCCCGGCGACCGCGCCGATCTTCGGGTCGACCAGGAACGGCGTCGCAATCTCGCGAAGCGTGTCCGGCTCGACTTCGCTGTCGGAGTCGATCGTGACAACGATGTCACCAATCGCCGCCTCGAACCCAGCCTCGAGCGCGGCCCGCTTGCCGCGATTACCCGAAAAGCGAAGGAGCCTGACGAGCTCCGGGTGCTCGCAGCGCAGGTGCCGCATGTGAAAGAACGTGTCGTCGCGTGATCCGTCGTCGACGACGATGATCTCCAGCAATTCGGCGGGATAGTCGCTGCGCGCGACGCTGCGAATGCTCCGCTCGACCATCGGCCCCTCGTTGAACGCCGGAATGACGACGCTGATGCGCGGCCATTTCGGATTCGGGGGCGCGACGAATGGTCTGTATCGAAACCACAAAACGCTCTGCAGCGCGGAGTAGGCCCCTTGGAGGAGCACCACGGCGACGAGCACCATCGTGACGGCTGCGACGCCGCTGTTTTGCGCGCCGAACGCCAACATCCAAGCCGCGCTCGCGACGGCACCTGCGAGCGGCGCGAGCCCGAGGGCCGATCCCAACCACGAACCGACGGAGGAAGAGCGCTGCTTCATTCGACAGCGAGACCTTGCGCCGAACGAGGACACGCCCGCAAGTTCGAAGTTGCTTGGAGCCCAAACGATTTTTTGGCATGAACGCATCGTCGTCGCGAACGCACGTGACGCCAATCCTCCGCCAGATTTGATGGCTGCGCTCGCTGTACGAGGCGCATATGCGAGAAACGACGCGATTGTCGCGCACGGACGTGCGCCGGGCCGTAGGGCCTGCAGTGCTCGTTCTTCTGCTCGGCGCAGGAGCTTGGATTCCTGCAATCGGGCTCTTGCCCGTGGCAATGTGCCTCACGCTGCTTCTCGCGGCGCATTTGGGTGTCCTTGCATTTCCGCACGACGATCCGACCACGCAATGGATTGGCGGCGCGACGTTCGTGGCAGCGATTGCGAGCGGCGGCACGAGGCTGCTCGCGGCCTTCGCGCTCGCTCGTCCTCCGATTCTGCTCGGAGGGCTGCTCGCGCTCGTCGCATTTGCAACATGGCTGACACGCCGGCGCCACCTTCGCCCGAGCTGGGCGCTTCCTCCGGCAATCGACGCTTCTTCCGCGGGATTCGGCTTCGCGCTGGTGATTGCGAGTGGGCTCACCATCATTGCGGCCTACCTATTGCCTGTGTGGCAATACGACTCACTCGGATATCACCTTCCCTTCGTCAATTTCATTCTTCAAGAAGGGTCGACGCGCGCGGTCCCGGAGGACCTCGCGTACGTCGGCACGTATCCGCACGCGATCGAGTGGGCCTACGTCGCGATGCGCGCGTCGCTCTTCGACGACCGGCTCATCGATCTGGCACAGCTGCCTTTCGGCTTCCTCGGCGCAGGCGCGATCTTCGGCATCGCGAAGACGTTGGGGGCGCGCGCACCTTCCGCGTTCGCTGCCGGCGTCGCGTGGCTCTCGCTGCCGGCCGTCTTGCTCCAACTGCCGACCAACTACATCGATGTCGCGTCCGCCGCTTCGTATCTCGTCGCCGTCTATTTTCTCCTTCGTCCGCCGAGCTTCGCGTCGATCCTGACAGCGGCGACGGCAGCGGGGATCTTTCTAGGATCGAAGCCGAACGCACCACTCGCGACGGTGTTGATCGGCGCCGTGTTGATCGAACGCGCCCATCGCATTCGTCGCTACGACGCCGCCGCGGTGAGCTGTGGCTTGGTGTTGCTGCTCGGCGCGGAGAGCTACCTGACCGGCCTCCTTCGCTGGGGCAATCCGGTTTGGCCGGTGCAGGTCGACGAGGGGCCCATTCACCTGCCCGGGACGGAGACGATGCAGAAGGTGCTTTCATCGGGCCCCGCGACCGAGAGGGCTCACGGCCCGGTCCTCGCTCGCGTCGTCTCGTCGTGGTCGCGCCTCTACGCGACACCGGTGTTCGACATGCGAATCGGCGGCCTCGGCCCGATCGGGCTTTTGTCGCTGCCCATCGCCGCGTTCTACCTCGTGCGCGACAGGCGCTGGCTGCTCGGGATTTTGTGGCTCGGCGCGCTCGCTTCACCCGATCCCGCGGTGTGCCGATACGTCCTCGCGCTTCCGGGCATCGCGTTGGCGGTCGTCGCGTCCGGCCTCGAAGGCGTGACGACGAACGCTCGGCTTCGCGTGCTCTGGGCGGCCGCGCTCGCGAGCATCGTCTCCATCGCGCACGCGTCGAGCGGCCTCCACGGTGAAGGCCCGACGCTCGATCGGTATTGGGCGATGCCTTGGTCCGAGCGAGAGCGATCGGTCGGCGCAGACGGCCGACCGACGAGCTTCGTGGAGATGCGCAATCGACTTGCCGAGGGTGACGGCGTGGCATTCGACTCGAGCCTCGACCTACCGTACTTGGTTTGGAGAGGCGATTTGAAGAGCCGCGCCGTCCATTGGTCGCGTCACGCGACCAGCGACGAGCTCGCGGCCTCGATTACACGTGATCGCATTCGCTTTGCCGTCGTCGCCGACGACAGCGCGCTCGTGTCTGAAATGGGGGACAGGGTCACCTTCTTGTTTCGTTGCAAGTCGGCACCTTGCAGCGCCTACGAGGTCCGATGAACCGCTCTCGTTTCCTCTCGATTCCGATCGCAATGGCTCTTTTGGTCTTTGCGCAACCGCTCCTCGCACAGGCGGGTGGCGACGACGCGCCCGCAGCACCTGCGGCTCCGCCAGCGGCTCCCCCTGCGGCGCCCGCGAATGCCTGCTCCGACGTGGAGTCGAGCGTCAAAGCCCTTCAATCGAAGCTCACGGACGCCACGACAGACCGCGCGCGTGCGCTCAGTCAGAAGTCCGCTTGTGAGCTCGATCTCGACGGCGCGAAGAAGTCCAATGTCGGGCTCCAAGGTCTCGTCTCCTATCTGCTCGGCGAGACCAACGAGCTTCCACGTGCGACGGGGCTTCGCGGACCATCCGCCAGCCGATCGCTGGATCAGCTCATTGCGACGGGCCGGGGCACCGAGCTCCTCAATCGGCGGCTGCTCGTCGAAGCGCTGCGCGAGGTTTCTCCCGTGGCTTGGGCGGACATTGCGCGGGGTGGGCCTCGCGGCGTCGATGATTTCTTCACCGCGACGGGTCCGTTTCCAGTGGCGATCGTGCAAGAGGTGCAATCACTCGTGCACGACAGCCTCTCGCAGCCGAGCTCCGTCGCGAGCCTGGTGCGCGCGCAGCGGCTCGTCCTTGCGTATCAATCCCTGGTCCGCTGCGGGGACGGCGCACACGGCAGCGAATGCGCCGCCGCGAGGAAGCTCTCGCAGCTCATCGACACGCGCGGCCCATTGATGCTCACCCATCGCATTCAGCGTATTTGGGAGACGCCGTGCCAGGCGCTCGAACCGGAAGAGACGGCCTCCTGGGTACAAGCCGCGCCGCACCTCGAGCAGGAAGGGTGGAGGGCGCTCGCCGATGCGGCCGCCGACAAGCTCTTCCTTTGTTATCTATCCGATGCCTCGGCCGAGGACTCATTCGCCGCCTGGGCACGCGATCGCCTCCCTGCCCCGTCCGAATTGGACGAAGGAACGCGGTCGCGCGTCTCGTCGATCGCGAACCGGTTCGGCGAATCGAGCGCGGAAGAAACGTGCGCCCTCGCGACGCGGGCGCTGCAGACCATCGAGCAGCCCTCGTCCTGCGAGCTCGAAACGACGAAGCTCACGCCGCTCGCCGCGTGGTCCGAGCAACTCGGGCGCGCCGACGACGCAAAGGCAAGCTTCGCCCTCCGAACGTGCGCGCGCTATTCGCGAGCACTGTTTGCGGGCTCCGTCGCGTCGATTGCCGATCGATTCGACGCACCGCCGGTGGTCGATCAAGCGGTGCGTGTCGTCGAGGGGGCGCCGACACGCATTGCCGAGCTCCGATCGGTATGCCGCGATCGGCGTACGAGCGATGCCTCCGCCTTTCCCGCGGACGTTACCGCTCTGGCCACGATCGCGCGCGCATTCGGGGAGGCGCCCAACGCCGACCCGTGGTTGGTCGATCTAGAATCGATGACGCCGGTCGAAAAGACGCGCGCGGACGCGGCGACCAACGACCGCGCCTGGCTCGAGCATTTCGCATCGAATGGCAGCGCTTGCTCGATCTTGCAATTGGGGGACGACCGCTGCCGAGCGTGCCCGAGCGGCGGCGACGGACCGTACGATTGCGTCATGCTCGCGGCGATCGAGCACGATTGGAGCGCTCGAACGCGACGCGCGTACATCGGGCTCGGCGCAACGCTCGGTCTCCTCGCCTTCGGGCTGTGGTTCTCGCGGTGGGTGAGAGCGTATCGTCGCTATGGTCGCGTCCTCGGCCATGTGCGCGGTCACCTCGACCGAATCGGCATTACGGCCCCGTCGAGCGTCGCGCGAGCCATGTTGCCTTCTCGCCTGGGCGAGCTCTCTTTCCAGCTGCCGGCCATCCCCGCTTGGGAGCGTTGGGGCTCGCGAGGCTTGCTCGTCGTCGGGCGCGGCGCCACCGTCGCGGAAAACGACGTCAACACCGCTGGTAGCAGGGCCCGAAATGCCGGGGCAGAGGTGGCGGTCATCGTCCACGAGGACGGAGCCTCGGCAGATCTCGGCGGCGTGCGTGCAGTCCTCGACTGGGCCGCTCGCGGCAAATCGAAAGCGGTGCAGGTTCTGCTCTTGTCGATGGAGCGGCTGCGGTGGGCCTCCAGCGCAGAAGACTTGCTCGACCTCGTCGAAGAAAGCTCCCTTCGAGGCAACCCATTCGAGGTTCGGGGACGTATTACGTCGTCGAGCCAATTCTTCAATCGCGAGCGCCTCGTTTCGGGCCTGCTCGCGAGCGTGCACGCAGGGCGCTGGGTCGTCGTCACCGGTTTGCGCCGCTTCGGCAAGTCGTCGCTCACATTGGAGGTGGCCCGCCGTGTTCCGGGCCCCTATGCCTATGTCGACCTCGCGGGCTTCCACCACGAAATCGCATTCAGCCGCAATCCGTCGGGCGCGGCCGACGCCATCCTTCGGCACGTGTGCGCGCAGCTCGCGCTTTCGGCCCAATCGAAGCTCCCACAAGGCAAGTTTCCCGAAGCGCCGCCGAAGGGGAAAGAGGTCGATGCGGCCGAGCTCGGCGACTTTTTTCGACGCCTCGGGCGCGCCGTCGCGGAGGAAAACCGCGGTCGCCCCTTGCCTGCGATGATCATCCTCGACGAGATCGAGCAAGCCATCGGCGTCGGCGCGGACCGAATCGGCCACGCCATCGACGTCCTCGCCATCGTCATCGGGCGATTGCGCAATGCGCTCGGCGACGAAGCGCGACCCTCCGGCGCCCGCATCGGCGTCGTCCTCGCGAGCGCATTGCATCCGGTGCTATGGGCACCGCTCGACGTCCTCGCGCATCAATCGATCATGGCGAGCTTCGAAAGCGTCTTCGTCACCGCGCTGCCCGCAGACGCGGCGCGCACCATGATGCGCAGCCTCGGTGCCAGGCAGGGTATTCGATTCACCGACGAGGCGCTCGAGCACCTCGTCACACAATCGCAAGGAATGCCCCTCGTCTTGCGCCGCTTCGGCTCCGCGACGCTCGGCCTCTACGACGGTGAGCGCGCGCAGCAAGGGGCGCTAGGCGCTGTCAACGTCGGAATCGAAGGCGCGCGCCTCGCCGTCGAGCGCGAAGAGCAAGGGGGCTCCCCGGTCCGCGTGTGGGTCGAATCCGAAATTGCCGCCGCCGCCGATCCCGCCGGCATCCTCCTGCGCGCCCTCGCCGCGACCAAGCGAATCTCCACCAGCGAGATGCGGGCACTCGCCGAACGCTGCGTCCTCGACCAATTTCGCGCGAGCGGCATCGACCAACATCTCTCCCCTGTCGAGCTCGAACGCCGCGCCCAAGAGGCCGGCAGCGTCCTCGTCAGGCTCCTCGGCGCAACGGGCTTGTTGGTGCCGCACGGGGATTTGATCGAGCCCGAAGCGTTCGAGCTCCCCGACGCCAGCTTGAGGAGGGTTCTCAGGGAAGGGTGATTCGCGTCGCCGCCTCGCCCGCGTCCCTCACCTTCCGGGTCCGCCAACGCGGAACCCGCCCCCGGCAACCCTGCCCACCTCCAAGGCGAGACCGCCTTCCCCCGAAGCCCAAGCCTCCTTCCCGCTAGCGCGAACCCTCCTTCCCCTAGCGGGAAACCTCCTTTCCTAGCCCCGACCACTCCTTCCCCCGACCCCGAACCGCCTTACCTCTAAGCCGACCCCTCTCACCCCCGCGGCGGAACCCGCGAACCCAATCGACGACCCCGCACTGCCCGACTCGCCCGCAACCCCGGGTGCCCCCGAAAGGCACCATTCCAACCCCTGGGAAGGTGCCCTCCCCTGCCACGTACATCGCGCCGGAGGTCGACCGATGGGAGCACTTCGACTGGGTTGGGCGATCGTGGGGCTGACCGCAGCCGTGATGGGCTGCTCCGAGCCGATTGGGCCGGATCCTTCGGATGGCAATGACGACGGCGCGGACGATGGCTCGACCGGCAACGGCCAGCCGCAGAACCAAGGCGACGGGTTCGTGAGCGGCTCACGGCTGCGCGCTCGGTTCATCGGCGGCGCGGACGGGTCGAAGCAGTTCTTGGGCTTCCACGACGACGAGCGCGACGAAGATTGCTCGTTCTCGACGGCCTCCGACGGAAAGCTTCGATGCGTTCCGCCTTCGAGCGGCGCTTCTCTATTCGTCGACGCGCAATGCAATCAGCCCGTCGTGTTGGTGACGGTCGGGTGTGATCCGCCGAAGTACGGCAACGTGGTCGAAGGCGGCGACGTCGGCGATTGCGGCGGGGGTGAGCCCTCTCGAATGCGCTTGTTCACGATGGGCGCCCGCGTGGCAAGCGCTGCGCAATCGGCGTACACGAACGCGTTCGGCACCTGTGAGCAGACGACACTTCCGCCGAACGATCTTTATGCGCTCGACGAGGAGATCCCGGCATCGTCCTTCGTCGAGGGCAACGTCACCGTCGAATGACGCCACCGCCGCGCTCGAGGTCACTCCTCGGTCGCGGTGATCGTCGCGAACAAGACCTCACGTCCGGTCTGATCCGCGACCAATACCGAATGCGGCTTCCCCGACGACTCGAGGGCGGCCGTGACGTGCGCGTGGGTCAGCTCGAACGGTGCGACGGACTCGTCCGTCTTCCAATCGTTCTCGGCGAGCATGATTCGAATGCGGCCGGTCGCGTCGACCGGCACGTGTTTCCACTCGATCTTCTTCCACGCCGGCGAGAACGTGTCGCTGGCGAGAGGAAGCTTCACGGTCTGGGTTACGGTGCCGTCGACGAGCAATGCGCCGGACCCTTGGACATCGGGCTTGGAGACGACCTTCGCGGTGGGTCGCTTGAAGACCTTTTTGAGCTCCGCGATCTTGTCGTCGCCGGAGAGCTGCTTGTCGAGAATGCTCGTCACGGCGCGCGCGTCGTCGGGTGTCGGCGCAGTGCCCAAATCGAAATCCCACGCGGTGCCGTCCGCTTTGCCCAGCCCCATTTGCACGCCGAGTAGACGCACCGTCGCGTGCCGTCGCGGCGCGGCCGGCTCCGCGGTCGGCGGGGGCTCGGCCGGCGCGCTCGACACGACCGGGGGCGCCTCGACGACCGGCGGCGGCAATTCCCCTTGCGGGATCACCGGCGCCGGCTCGTAGGGCGAAGCATAAACGGCAGGACCATATTGCACGGCCGGCCGTTTCTTCGCGCACGCCGCAAGCGACACGAGCAGCGCCGCGGCGACGAGCGCCCTCACTCGCATTGGGCCTCTTCGCCGAGCTCGTAAGCGGCGAGGGCGAGCGCACAAGGGCCTTCGTCTTGATCGGTCAGGTCCTCGTACGCGGTCGGGACCTCACAATGCGAGGTGACGTAATAGGTACCGGTCTCGAGGGATCGAATGCAGCGCACGCCCTCACAGGTGCCGCTCGCCTCGCCTTCGATCACGTCGATGACGAGGTCCTCCTCGAGGCAGTCGTTCGCTTCGTCGTAAGCCTGCCCCGAGAGCGCGTACGTCTTCAGGTCGCTGCACGCAAAGGCGAAACAGAGCCCGAGGAGCAACGACCATCGACGGTTCATGACAGCGACTTGATCTTCAGCTCGGCGAGCTGCGACGGATCGACCTCGACGGGCGCGCCGGTCAGGAGGTCGGTCGCCTGGTTGGTCTTGGGGAAGGGAATCACGTCGCGCAGAGTCTGAGCGCCGGATAGCAACATCGCCAGTCGATCCATACCGAGGGCAATGCCGCCGTGCGGGGGCGCGCCGCTCTTGAGCGCGTCGAGCAGGAAGCCGAACTTGTCACGCGCATCCTGATCGCGAATGCCGAGCACGTTGAAGACGCGCTGTTGGACGTCGGGGTCGTGCAATCGCACCGAGCCGCCGCCAATCTCGAAACCATTGAGGACGACGTCGTAGCGATAACAATTCACGCGCGCCGGATCGGTCTCGAGGAGCGGAATGTGCTCGTCGACCGGACGGGTGAAGGCGTGGTGGGCCGCGGCGAACGTCTTGGTCTCCTCGTCGTACTCGAAGAGCGGCGGGTTCACGACCCAGAGGAAGCTCCACTTTCCGCCGTGGCCGTACTCCGGAATCAGGCCCATGCGCTTCGCGACATCGCTGCGCAGGCGCGCCATGACGGTGTGCACGAGGGTCTCTTTGCCGAATTGGAAGCAGATTACGTCGCCGGGCTTGGCGCCGCACGCGGCGTTGATCGCGAGCCGCGCTTCGTCGGTGATCGACTTCGCGAGCGGCGACTGGGTCCAGCTGCCGTCCTCGGCGATCTTGGCGCGGGCGAGGCCGCGGAAGCCTTTGATCTCGCGTAGGCCCTTCTCGAGCTCTTCGAGCTGCGGACGCGAAAGATTCGCAGCCGCGGGAATGACGAGCGCCTTCACGATCTCCGGCTTGAGATCCGCACGGAGCGCGCCCGACTTGTAGCGGTCGGCGATTTCCGCCCAGAAGGGGACGCCGCCGCCGCCCTTTTCGAGGATGAGGTCGGTCAGGTCGACGTGCGGCAGGTCGAAGCGAAGGTCGGGCTTGTCGCTGCCGTACTTACCCATCGCCTCTTCGTAGGGCATCTCCGGGAACTGCCCACTCGGGTAGAGCTCCTTCAAATCGATGCCGAGGGCTTCTTTCCAAATCGCGAAGATGAGGCCTTCGATGAGGCGGAAGATCTCCGACTGGTTCGTGAACGACAGCTCGATATCGATCTGCGTGAACTCGGGCTGGCGGTCGAGGCGCGAGTCCTCGTCACGGAAGCATTTGACGATTTGGAAATAGCGGTCGAAGCCGCTCACCATCAAAAGCTGTTTGTAGAGCTGCGGGCTCTCGGCCAGCGCGAAGAACTTCCCCTGCGCCATACGCGCGGGGACGAGGAAGTTGCGCGCGCCGCCCGGCGTGTACTTCACGAGGTAGGGCGTCTCGAGCTCGAGGCAGCCCTGGCCCGATAGGTAGTTACGCGTCGCCTGGTTGATCTTGTGGCGCGTGATCAGCGTGTGCTGAAGCTTGGGTCGGCGAAGGTCGAGGTATCGCTTCTCGAGGCGGATTTCCTCGCGCGTCTGGACGTCGTCACTGATCTCGAAGGGCGGGGTCTCGGCCTTGTTGAAGATGGTGGCCTCGAGGACGATCACTTCGATGTCGCCGGTCGCGATCTTCGTCGTCTTGTTGTTCCCGCGCGAGACCACCATGCCGCGCACGCCGATGACCCATTCGGTGCGCATCTGCTCGGCCATGCCGTGAGCCTCGAGCGCCAACTTGGGGTCGAAGTCCTCCGGCAGCTTGCCGTGCTTCGCGGTCCAGAGCTCGGCCCCGGCGTAAGCGGGGTCGAAGACGACCTGCGTGATGCCGGTTCGGTCGCGGAGGTCGACGAAGACGCATCCCCCGTGATCGCGCCGCGACGCGACCCAGCCGAAGAGGACCACCACGTTCCCTTCGTCGGCGGCGCGTAGCTCACCACATCGATGGGTCCGCTTGAGTTCGTCGATGAATCGGCTCACGTTCTCCTCCAGAGACGGTTGTTTTCCCGCGTCCGCGTGCAGATCGGGGAAGAAGCGATTACTCCAGGTGACGCCTCCGCGTCGAGCCTTCTGACCCGCCGGACAATGGCGCGCGCGGGCTACCGGCGCACGGGAAACAAAGTTGCCCGTACGCTCGAGAAAGTGCGAGCTGACGACGCGTGCGTCCGGCTGGCCCCACGCGCTTCGAGCGAGCCGCAGGCTTTGCGGCCTGGGCGTTTCCATTTGCGATCGCCCTGTGCCGAGCCTCGTCACATGCGCAGTGGCGCGGTGACGTCGCGGCCGTCCGAGACATCGCGCTCGGCGGAATCGGCTGGGGCGGCGGTCTCTCGACGTCGCTGACACAGATCGCCCTTTTCATTCCGCTCGGCACCGTCACTTTTCGCGCGGCCTTGGTCTCGTGCCTCGCGCTGGCGGTCGCGGGCTCGGCCCTCTTCGGCATCGCGCTTCGCATGCTTCGAGCCGTCGAGACGGCAACCGGCGCGGAGCCGTCGCGGTACGCAGCACCTCTGCTCGGCGCGATCGCCAGCTTGCTCGCGACGATGACCCCGGCGTTCCAATCCGAGGCGACGATCGGCGGCGGCGTGATGCTGGCCGTCGCGCTCGGGTTCTTCGTCGCGAATCGCGTCCTTTCGGCGATCGATCGCGGCCCGGGCGACCTTCCCCACCGCGGCCTCGTCGCGCTCGGCTTCGTCCTCGGCGCGGTGACGGCGGAAAACGCCGTCGTCGGCGCGTGCGGCGCGATTTCGATGGCCGTCGTCGCGCTCTTCGGACGCGCCCATGACCGGCGCCGCTGGCTCATTCCGCTTCGCGTCGCGCGCAGCGCTTCGCTTGCGGCGCTTGTGGGCCTCGCCGTGTTTTCCCTCCCGGGTCTGCTTCGCGCGATGGCGCCGCGAGCCGAGATCGATTTCGGCGGGCCGTACCTCTGGGGCTCGCTCCTGCCGAACACGCAGCTCGTTCGCACCGATCTCTTCGCGGCGTGGACCAACGAGCTCGGCTGGTCGGCGATGGCGATGGCGTGCCTCGGCACGGTGACGCTCGCTCTCACAGCGCGCACGCGATGGTGGCTCGCGGCGCCGCTCGTCGCCATCGCCGGCGACTTGCTCGTCCGGCGCACGCTCGGCGAGACGGACGGAGCGATCGGGCTTCGGCTCGCGGCGCTCGGCTGGACGGCCTGTGTCGCGACCGTCGGTGTTCACGCCTTCTTCAGCCTGCTGATGCGCGCTCGGATCCCGCTCGCCCGGCCAGCGGCTTCGCTCGTCGTGGCGTTCTTTGCGACCGTCGTCGCGCTCACCGTCGAATACGCGACCGACGTCGCGGATCGCGCGAAAGCCTTCGGTGCGGAGGAATACACGGACCTCGCCCTCGATCGCTTGCCGCCGCAGTCCGCGGTCGTCGTCGGGGATCCGCGCACGACGTGGCGCCTCCTGTCGGCGACGCTCATCGAAGGGCGCCGGCCCGACGTCCTCGTGATCACACGATCGCTGCTGAGCCGCGGCGACACCGCGACGCGCATGCTGGTTCACGAGCCCACCACCGAGCCGCTCCTTCGCGCGGTCGCGCTCACCGGCACGACGGACGAGTTCTCGCTCAGTGAGATCGCCACCACCCGGCCGCTCTTCGTCGAGCTCGAGCGCGGTTGGACCGCGGCGGAATACGCGCACCTCACCGTCGACGGCGTCCTCCTGCGATTCGAGCCGGAGCCGCTCGTCTCCTCCGACCGCAAGGGCGACGTCGACCGCACATTGAAGCGCCTCGCCCGGCTCTTCGCCTCCATCGAGGACGCCTCGGGCGACGCCGACAGCAGCGCCGTCACGCGAACCTTGCTCGAAGCACAAGCGAAGGCGCTCTTGAAGAGCGGCGACACCAACAACGCCAACACCTACCTCGCGGCGGTGGATCGGCCCGAGGCACGCTTCACCGTCTCCGGCTCCGTGCAGATGACGTTCGCAGCGACGTTTGCGCACATGCCCGCGAACCGCATGCGCGAAGAGAAGGCGAAGGAGCGCGCGAAGGTGCGCGACACGGAGCGGAAGGCCGAGAAGAAGAAAGAAGGGCGGAAGCGATGAGAAAAGCTTTCAGCTTTCAGCTTTCAGCACTCAGATTCTGTCCGGAGCGGCGCGACGACGAGACCGCTGATCGCTGATCGCTGACCGCTGACAGCTGATCGCTGATCACTTCTTCTTCAGCGTCTCTTTTCCGACGTCGTCCGCGCCGCGCATCGCCCACCGTGTCTCGAACGTCTTGCCCTTCCGGGTGATGATGGCGACTCCACTTCCCGATTCGGCGCCGCTGAACCCGACGACGAGCTTCTTCTTCGCCGCGAGCCCCGTTCCTTCGAAGCTCACCGTCGGAAACACGTATTTCACCGAGTAGGTATCGCCCGTTTTCATGATGCGAACCGAGCCGCCGGATTGGCTCGCGTCCTCCATCCGGTACACCCCGCTCAAGCCCTCGGCGCCGCGCAGGACGTGCGACTCGACCACGTCGTGCGTGTCGGTGACGATGCGTCCGGTGAGCGTCCCTCGCTCGACGTCGTAGACGGCCACGCCGTATGGGCCCACGCCCCAGGCCGCGCCGATCACGTTGCCGGATCGAAGCGCGATACCTTCCGTCCCGCTCGACCAGGAGATCTTGAAGATGTCCGGCTCGGTCCGGCTCGTCAGGGTGAGCGTGCCGACGTAGCTCGCCTGCCCCAGGCTCGCGGGGAACGTGCCCTTGGTGATGTCGTAAACGCCGCTGACGTTCGCGGGCAGCGAGCGGTCTTCTTCGGCGGCACGCTCCTTCTTTTTGTCCTCGGCGGCGCTGCGTTTCGCGCGGTTCTGTTTGGTGAAGTGGTGGACGACGCCGTACCCACCACCCGCGACGACCCCAACACCGAGCACCGCTGCGAGGATCACGACCAGGCGCCTTCTCGGTCGGCGCGGCTCGATCTTTTCGGGTGCCCCCGCATCGACCGTGGCGTCCCCCGGGGCGACCTGCACCGCGACCCCACCGTTCGACGGTGCTGACGCGCGCGTTCCGCCGAACCCCGCGAGGAGCGGATCGAGCGCTGTTTGAGCCTCGGTCGCGTTACGGAAGCGGTCGCTCGGCTCACGCGCGACACAGCGGCCGAACCACGCATCGAACGAGGGCGGTAGAAGATGCACGACCCCGAGCTCGGTCGCGCGGCGCGACGCCGTCACCAGCGGCTCGAAGAGGATCTCGCGCACCAGCCCCGTCATCGAGTCTTCGGGCGAGCCCTCCGCGTGCTTCCAGTAATGCCGACCTGTAAGCACGCGAAACGCGAGGAGCCCGAGCGCCCACACGTCGGTCTGCGGCGTAATCGGCTGCCCACCGGTCTGCTCCGGAGCCATGTACCGCGGCGTCCCGAGCGGCATCATCCCGGCCTTCGAGGGTCCCGCCTCGTCGACGAGCTTCGCGATGCCGAAGTCGAGCAGCTTCACTTTGAAGTCGGCACTCGTCGGCTGGACGCGCGCAACGAAGACGTTTTCCGGCTTCAAATCGCGGTGCACGACGCCTACGCGATGCGCTGCCCCGACGGCGTGCGCGATCTGCGCGAAGAGGACGCGCACCTCGTCCGGAGGCAACCGCCCGCGCCGCGCGAGGAGGGCGGCGAGTGTCTCCCCCTGCAACAGCTCCATCGCGATCCACGGCACGCCGAGCTCGGCATCGACGCCGGCAGCCACGACCTCGACCACGTGGTCGCTGTCGATCTGCGCGCCAATCTTCGCCTCCTGCTCGAACCGAGCCAAAAGGCCGTCGTCGTGGAGCAGCTCGCGCTTCAGGAGCTTCAGCGCGCGGCGTTTTCCCGTCGAAATCTGCTCGGCGGCGAAGACCTGTCCCATCCCCCCTTCGGCGATGGGCTCGGTGATGCGGAAGTCGTTGCCAACCACCGTCCCCGGTTCAGCGGACACGGGCCGATTGTCGCACCGGTTCGGCGACAGCGCACGGCGACCCGATCGAGGACCCGCGAGCTGGGTCCGAGGTCGACGATGCTGACGCTCGGGAGGGCCCAAGGACCGTTACAAGGCTGACGATGCCTGGTCGACGCATGAAAATGATCAATCATTTCAGGTCGTGACGATCTGGCACGATTCTCGAATTTCAAACGTTCCATGCTTGACGCGGATTCGACCTCGATGGCCTCGACCGATCTCGTCTTCAACTCCTCCAAGCGGGACGTGCCGACGCTCCCGGCTCCGGCGCACGACCCGATCGAAGCGCCTCTGACGGAGCTGATGGTGGCCGCTCGAAAGCTGATGGCGGCGGTCCACATCGGGCCGGGCCTCAGCCCGCGCGCACGCGCCGAGCTCAACCAGGCGCGCCACCTCCTCGAGGCGCTCGGCGCCGCTATCGACAGCCGCGATCTCGCGATCGACGCGCTGATGGTGGCCGACGACGGCACCTGGTTCCAAACGCAGGCAGGGCGCGTCGACGTCGCCCGACGGGGCGCCGTCCGCAGGATCCTGGCCGGCCTCAGCCACGCGCGCCTCGAGTCCCCCGGCAAGGCGCTGACGGTCGACGAGCTCTTCGGGATCGGCTGGCCGGGCGAGCGCATCCCCTACGAGTCCCAGGTTCGCCGCGTGTACACCGCGGTTTGGACGCTCCGCACCCTCGGCCTCGAGGGCCTGCTGCTCACCCGTGACGAAGGTTACCTGCTGGATCCGAAGCGCACCGTGCGCATGGTCGCCTGAGGCTTTTTCGGCAGCACCGTTTGATGCGAGCATCCGCCGCGCAAATGGCGGACTCGCAAATCGCAAACAAGACCGTCGTCATCACCGGTGCGAACACCGGAATCGGGCTCGAGACCGCCCGAGATCTCGCTCGAAAAAAGGCACGCGTCGTCATCTGCGCGCGCAACCGGCAAAAGGCGGAGGCTGCCGTCGCCGACGTGAAGCGAACGTCGGGCAACGACGATGTCCGCCTCGTCCTCTTCGACCTCGCGTCGCAAGCATCCATCCGCGCCGGAGCCGAAGAGCTCCTCGGCACGTGCGAGCGCATCGACGTCCTCGTCAACAATGCGGGCCTCGTCCTCGGCGAGCGGCAAACCACCGCCGACGGCTTCGAGGCGACGTTCGGCATCAATCATCTCGGCCCGTTCCTTCTCACGCACCTCCTGCTCGACCGCCTCAAGGCGAGCGCCCCTGCGCGCATCATCAACGTGAGCTCACGCGCGCACACCCGCGTCGGCGGAATTTGGTTCGACGATTTGATGGTCGAGCGCCGCCGCTACGTGAGCTTTCAGGTCTATTGCCACTCGAAGCTCGCAAACGTGCTCTTCACCCGTGAGCTCGCGCGTCGCATCGAAGGGTCGGGCGTCGTCACGCACGCGCTCCATCCCGGTGTCGTCGCGACCGACTTCGGAAGCTCGGACGATCTGGGCGGCATCTTCGGCTTCTTCACGAAGCTCGCGCGTCCATTCATGATCAGCCCCGCCGACGGCGCGAAAACGACATTGCATTGCGTGCTCTCGGAGGAAGCCGGGAAAAAGAACGGCGGATATTGGTCCGACTCCGCGCCGAAAGAGCCGTCGGCCGCCGGGCGCGACGACGCCGCAGCCTCACGGCTCTGGGCCGAGAGCGTGCGGTTGCTCGGGCTGTAGCCCACGCCACGCTCGCTGGTACGTGCCATGCAGCGAGCGTCTGTCATGGCGCGTCCGAGCTGGAAGGGATACCTCGGATTCGGGCTGGTCCAACTTCCGGTCCAGCTCTATCCCGCGACGCAAGAAGACGACATCGACTTCACGATGCTCGACCGCAAGAACCTCGCGCCGGTCGGATATCAACGAATCAACAAGAAGACGAAAAAGGTCGTCCCCTGGAACGAGACCGTTCGCGGCTTCGAGGTCTCGAAGGGCAAATACGTCGTCATCGGCCAAGAGGATCTGCGCGCGGCGCACCCGAAGATGACGCGGTCGATCGAGATTACCGATTTCGTCGACGCCGCCGAAATTGCGCCGCTTCGTTGGTCGAACGCGTATTTCATCGCGCCCGATCCGAAGGCATCCAAGAAACCCTATGTCGTTTTGCGCGAGGCATTGCGCCGCAGCGGCAAGGTCGGAGTGGCGAAAGTCGTCATACGCACGCGCGAGCACTTGTGCGCAGTAACCATCCAGGACGACGTCCTGGTGCTCGCCAATCTTCGATTCGACACCGAGCTGCGGGACGCCGAGGCGATCGAAGAGCTCGCTGATTTGTCGTCGAGCAAGTCCGACGTCAAAGCCACGAAGAAGGAAATCGATCTCGCCGACCAGCTCATCGAGACGCTGACCGGCCCGTTCGACTCGTCGAAGTACCGCGACGAATACCAAGACGCCCTTCGCGACTACATCAAGAAGAAGGTGAAGAGCGGCGAGCTCGGCGAAGCGCCTCCGCTCGAAGGCGAAGAGGCGGAGGAGCCGGAGACGACGGCGCCCACCGACCTCATGGCCGCGCTGCAGGCGAGCTTGAAACAAGGCCCCTCGAAAGCGCCTTCCAAAGAGCGGCCAAAGGCAGCGAAACGCGCCGCGCGCACCCCGCGCCGAGCAGCGACGCCGAGGCGCGGCGCGAGCAAGCCGAGTCGGAAGCGCCCCTCGCGAGCGCACAAATCGGCCTAACCCATCGCACCAACCAGCGTCGCACGAGCCCTCGAGCATGCCCGCGAAGCAGCCTCGCAAAACCACCCGTACCACCTCGAAGAAGGGGGCCGGTGCGTCCGCCAAGCGGACGAAACGCGCGCCCGTGCCGCGTCGAGCGAAGGCGACGGCGCCGAAGCGCGTGGCACGCAGCAAAACGAAGCGCTCCGACAGCCAAAAGCTCGCGACGTATTGGAAGAAGCGCGACTTCGAGGTCACGCCCGAGCCGAAAGGCGGCCCGACCCTCGAGCGCGGCGGCTTCGGCTATTTGATCCAGAAGCACGATGCCCGCCGCCTCCATTACGACTTCCGGCTCGAGCTCGACGGCGTGCTCCTCAGCTGGGCAGTCCCGAAAGGCCCGAGCCTGGCCCCCGAAGAGCGCCGGCTCGCGGTCCGTACCGAAGATCATCCGATCGAATATGGTGACTTCGAGGGTGTCATCCCCGAAGGCCAATACGGCGGCGGCACCGTGATGTTGTGGGATCGCGGGACGTGGAAGCCCGAGGGCGACCCCCACGAAGCGATCGACAAAGGTCACTTGGCATTTTCGCTGGAGGGCGAGCGCCTCCGAGGGCGTTTTCACCTCGTGCGCACGCGGCGCAAACCCGGCGACAAATCCGAGAGCTGGCTCCTCTTCAAAGGGAAAGACGCGGCAGCAGCGACCGCCAAATCGAAGAAGGAGCCCATCGAGACGGAGAAGACCAGCGTCGTCACCGGCCGCAGCATGGAAGAGATCGCGTCCGACCGAAAACGAACCTGGCAATCGAGCCGCGTCGAGACGACGCCTGCCGAGCGCACGCAGCTGCGCGACCTCGTGAGCCAGATCCCGACGACGGTCTCGTTCACGAACCTCGACAAGATCCTCTATGCCGAACAGGGCCTCAGCAAAGCGGGGCTGATTGCCTATTACGCGATCGTCGAACCGTACATGATGCCGTACCTCAAAGACCGGCCGGTGACCCTGGTCCGATGTCCCGACGGCGCGCCCTCGAAGGGTGAGGTGCACCAGAAGCCGAAGAGCACGCTCTGCTTTTATCAAAAGCACGCGAAGACCCACGCGCCCGACGCCATCATTCGCGTTCCCATCGAGGAAGAAGGCGGCACCAAAGACGACTACATGGCCATTTCGAATCGCGACGGCCTCCTCGCCGCGGTTCAGCTCGGCTCGCTCGAGCTCCACACCTGGGGATGTCACATCGACGACGTCGAGCGCCCCGACACCGTCGTCATGGATCTCGATCCCGATCCTGATCTTCCGTGGAAAGCCGTCGCCGAGGCCGCGTTCGAGATGCGAGCACTGCTGGAAGAGCTGGGGCTCGATAGCTGGGTAAAGACGACGGGCGGCAAAGGCCTCCACGTCTGTTTTCCCGTCACACGGCGGCTCGATTGGGAAGCGTTCAAGGGCTTTACCAAGGCGGTCGCCACGACCCTCGAGGGGGCGCGCCCGAATCGATACACGACGAACCCGATCAAGGCGCGCCGCAAAGGAAAGGTCTTCATCGACTACCTCCGCAATGGGCGCGGAGCGACCGCGATTGCCCCCTACTCGACGCGCGCGCGCCCGAACGCGACGATCGCGACGCCCATCGGCTGGGACGAGCTCAAAGACGGAATCCGCCCCGAAGAGCTCACCTTGCGATCCATGCCGGCTCGCCTCGACGCCTTGAAGAAGGACCCGTGGGCGCGCTTCTTGGAAACGAAGCAGTCGATAACGGCGGCGATGAGGAAGCGCCTCGGGCTTTAGCGACTATTCGGAGCCGGGCCAGGGTTGTGGCGTGCGGCTCGGCGAGCCGTCGTGAACGGCGGGCCAGCCGTCGATCCAATCGATTCGGTCGACGAGGACATTTCGGCCTCCCGTATTGGTGCCGTCGCCGGCATTCGTCCACGCGTGGTACACGAAGTAGTCGGATCCGCCGGCCGTCACCACGGAGCCGTGGCCGGGCCCGACCCAGCGCTCGTTGTTGCCGAGGATCGGCGGGCCGTGTTTTTCGTACGGGCCGAGAAGCGACGCCGACCGCGCGACGCCGGTGCGATAGCGGTGGTCGTACACGTTGCCGCTGTAGAAGAGGAAATAGGTCCCGTCGCGCTTCACGATCCAGGGAGCCTCGACGACACCACCTTCCCAGGTGAGTCCATTGTTGCGAATGAGCTCGACCTGGTCGCTGCCGGGCGCAAACGACATCCCGTCCTCGGTGAGCTCGCGCGCATAAATCGGAGTCGGCTGTCCGACGGAATTGCCATCGATCTTGTAGACGAGGTAGCGCGCGCCGTCGTCGTCCTCGAAGAACGTCGCGTCGATGACACCCTGCGGGTGCTCGACGAGCGGGCCGTCCGACACGTCGAACGGCCCGAGGGGGGAGTCCGCCGATGCCGCTCCGATCGACAGCACGTTACCGCCGTTCACGGTCGTGAAGTACGCGACGTAATGGTCACCGACCCTATGAATCTCCGGAGCCCAGTTGCGATTGCCATTCGCGGCCCACGGCGGCTTTCCATCGGGCAAAATGGCCGCCCCCGTGTCACCCCAAAAGAGCAGGCTGCGCGACGAGCGGACCGGGAAAGAGCCGCCCGTGCACACGGCCACGTAACCGGGCGGATCGATATCATCGGTTGCGAGCACGCCCGGGTCGGGGCAATCGAACGGAATGACCGGGTTTTGATAAGGAGGCTTCGGCGAGGCAATGGTGCTCACCTCGGGCGCGGCGAGCAGGTATTCGGTCGGAATCACCTCTTCGACGATTGTGTCTTTCGACCATAGCAATCTCGCCGATGCATCCAGGTCGAGCTCGAAGTAGTCGAGACGAATGGACACCGGCTCGCCCGCCGTCAGCTCCACGTCCGCGGTATTGCGCGTCACGAAATGGCCGTGCCAATCGTCGATGACGAGCTGATCGTCGATCCACAGACGAACGCCGTCGTCGGTGTCGGTGATCAACGTGTAGGTCCCCGTCTCGGGCGGCGTCAGCGTGCCCGTCCACCGAGCGGAGAATCGGTCGACACCCACGTCGGGCGCAGGCCCATCCGCGCCCCAAACGACGTCGACCCCGGGCTCCACCCGCGCGAGCACGAGGTCGAGATAGCCGGCATAATATTCGGCGCGAAGGCCGGGCTCCGGCGCGGGCACACCGCCCGAGCCACCCTCACCCGACGACGCACCGGCGCCGCCGGTGTCGCCCGCCCCGCCGCCGCCCGACGCATCGGCGCCGCCGCCGCCGCTGCCACCGATGCCCGAATCACCGCAGCCCG